>CAZLNM010000006.1:73738-84415 GCA_964561025.1 uncultured Myxococcales bacterium | reverse complement strand
CAAAAAGATCCTCTGACTACTGCTATTTTTTGTCTTGATTTTGGGGTCCACCCCAGTCGCCCACCGCAATACCCGTCGGCCGTTCCCCCGTAGCGAAGAATTGGTTGTCGGATAGACCGGTCCCCAAGAGGTTTTTGCGAACAACGATGGCGTTCATCATCTGGTCGGTCACCACCAAATCCTGCCAGTCATCGCCATCGACATCCTCCAGGATGATGTTGGAAATACGCCAGCCGGTGAAACCGAACTCCCGACGAGAAAAGCCGCCCGCGCCATCGCCCAACAGGACGGAGACGGCGGTGCCCTCCGAGACAACAATATCCATCATCCCGTCCCCATTGAAATCACCAGCGGTCATGATCTCGGTCCCAATCCCCGCCTCGATCGAGTATGGCTCCTCGAAAGAACCATCTTTGTGGTTGCGATACACCTTCAGCTCGGAAGCGCCCATGAACTCAACGACCAGATCCGGTCCGCCGTCACTATTGACATCCACGGCAACGACGTCCACCGGAGACGGGGGAACGGCAATTTCGCGAGCTGCCAAGAATCTCCCGGTGCCGTCGTTTTCCAGGATGGTAAGCAAGTTGGAATAGTAATGCACCGCGATCAAATCGGGCGCTCCATCTCCATTGAGATCGGCGGCGATCATCTCTGATACGTACGTCTGGCATGGATAGAAAGACATATCGGAGAAGGTACCATCTTGCGAGTTGAGATGAACCGCCACGACACCATCGAGACCCGCGACGGCGAGATCGAGGCTTCCATCCCCATTTAGATCGGTAACAACGATGTGAGAAGGACGGGGGGCAGTCTCCAGTGTTTGCGCTTGGCCGAAATTTCCTGCGCCGAGATTTCGCAGGATCGCGAGCGTGCTGTCCTCTTGCGAGGCCACCGCGACATCCAGCTCTCCGTCTCCATCAAAATCTTCTGTCACCACGGCGCGGGGGTCGCGACCCGCCCCGTAGGCGAGCGGGGTATTATAAGTTCCGTTCCCGCGGTTTTTCATGAGTGTTGTCCAGTACCTGGAACATACCAGGAGGTCGGGTAGCCCTCCCATGGGGTTCGAAAATGCTCTTACAAATTGCAAAATGGGTCCCACCGGATAGAACCCGGGCTCCAAGAGCCCTCCCTGACCATCCCCGAAAAGGACCGCCACAAAGGACGTCCATTCATTGGTCACGGCGATGTCGAGCCACCCATCTCCCTGGAAATCCGCGACGGCTAGCGTGGTGGGCCGCGACATCTGCATCTCCACCTGCACCTCTAAAAACTCCTCGTCTGCAAACTGCAGGATTGCACCGACCCGGTTCGGATCCAATGAGACATAAGCGATGTCCCAGAATCCGTTGCGATCAAAATCCACCACCGTGAAGTCTTGAATATTGGATACCTTCGGCATGGTTAGACCGGTGAAGCCACCGTGGCCATCGGCAAGAGCCACCTGTACAGTTCCACGGTCGCCGAACGTCGCGCTCACGATATCATTGAGCCCATCCAGGTTGAAATCCAGCACGAGCAGCCGGTCGCAAGAGCCACCGACGGTGTTCACCGGCGCCTCGAACCGATTTTCGCCCAGCCCCCTCAACCAATAGGCATAGCCGGAGCATACGAGGATATCCGAGCGCCCATCCCCGTCCAGATCCGCGACTGTCATGGCAGTCGGCGAAGCAGGCGAGGCAAACCGCGCCAGTTCCACCACCCCGAAGGTCCGTCCCGGTCCAAGGAAATACGCTTCGACCGACACCTGTTCATTGGACATGAACGCAGCGACCAATTCACCAATACCATCTCCTTCCAGGTCGCCGAAAGAAAGTTCCGCGCTGCTTTCAGGCGCTGGCTCGAACAGCCGTGGCTCGAAACGGTTTTGGCCAAGATTCCAGTAGACAACCCAATCGCCACCGGAAAAGCGCAGGGCAAAGTCTCTCCAGCCATCTCCATCGAAATCCCCGTCCAACCAACGTTCGATGGTCAGCGAGCACTGTATCGCTTCCAGATTGGGAAAACCCAGGTGACCTTGGCAGGAATCGTACTGGCAACGTCCCAGCAGGCAGTTTCCTCCCGGGCCACAAACCACTCCGCATTCTCCACAGTGATTGGAATCGTTCTGTGGATCGACGCAAACACCATTGCAACGCAGCATACCTGACCCGCATGTTGCCACGCATTCACCCGAGACACAGTCTTGTCCGGCATCGCAAGCAATGCCGCTGTTCGCGCCAGAACAGCCGTCAGATGCTCCACAGTGTCCTCGGTTGGTGCGAGGATCGACACAGGCTCCTTCGCACCGGACCTCTCCGACAACACACGAGAGTCGGCAAGCGCCTTCGATGCATTCCTCGCGTAGGTCGCATGCCGTACCCGCCTCCGGTCCGGTGCAGGTGCTTGATGCGCCGCAATACAGACGGTTGCTATTCGGATCGATACACCTGCCGTTACAACGAACCAGCGGCGGTGAACAACCCGTCTGGCATTGATTGTTCAGGCAAGTCTGGCCGCTGGAACAAGCGTTGTTGCATGAGCCACAGTGCAAAGGATCGGTCGCAAGATCGACGCAGGCATCCGCGCACAAGTATAAACCCTGCGGACAATCCTTCTTTCGACTCCCGCAGGATACCAATATCAGCGCAAGTAAGAAAAATGTAATTTGCCGCATTCTCAATCCTCCATTTCTCTCTGTTCCCCCTGCCCCGCATTTCTCCCGCCGGTGATGTCGAACATGAAAGGTCCCCTGCTCGCCAGTTCCACTCTTTGTTCGGTGTACCACAAGCAACGATTTCCTTTCTACCCTATAGAGGGCTCCAACCCCCCATTTGGGGCCAAAAATCTTTAAGACACAATAATACACAATAAAAACAACTTATTAGCAGCCCGGGCAGATATCTGCCCGGGCTGAACTTGCTTGTTGACGCATTGTGTCGCAAAGCCTACACTGCCGGCGACCGGGAGGTTTTGCTGACAAAGTGGAAGAACAAGGCGAGGCGCGCGTTCCAGGCCACGGGGTCGGCCATCGTCAAGGCCGCGAAATTCATCGGGGAGAAGACCGCGGATGCCTACCGCGCCATCGATCCCGACGTAAAACGCCACCTGGCCCAGCTCCCGGCGCTGTCGTTTTCGCTCTTTACCCGCGGCGAGGAGGTCCGACCCGCGCCGGCCGACGCGCACGCGCCGATCGTCTTCGTCCCGGCGGCCTTCCGCCTCATGCGTTTATACTTTCGGCTGCATGGCTTTAGGCGCTGCTACCCCGCCCACTTTGAGTCCGGCATGGGGATGCGCGAGCGGGCCATGCACCTCGCCAGCCTGGTGCGGAAGGTGCGCAGGGTCACCGGCGAGAAGAAGGTGGACATGGTGGCCCACTCTTTGGGCGGGATCGTGGCGCGGCTGGCCATCGCCGAGCACCGCCTGGGCCCGTCGCTGCGAACGCTCGTCACGCTGGGAAGCCCGCACCAGGGCACCTACCCCGCCCGCTACGGAAACACACAGCTCCTGCGCGACCTGCGCCCGGGGAGCGAGCTGCTTTCGCGCCTCGCCGAAAAGCCGCTGCCCGCGCGGATCCGGGTGGTGTGCCTGTGGAGCAAAAACGATCTCTTCGTGCTGCCGGCCGAGTCAGCCATCCTGCCGGGGAGCGAGAACATCGATCTCACCCCCGCCACGCACTACAGCTACCTGCTGCACCCGGCGGTGTTCGAGCGGGTGCGGCGCGTGCTCACCTCGCCCACGAAGTAATACCCATTGTTACCCAATCCTTCCTCTCCTTGGTCACCTCACCCCTAAAAATCGATCCCTTGGTTGCAAATTCCCCCTCTCCACTGTGGAGAAGGGGCCAGGGGGTGAGGTAGGAAAAAAGCCTTAGGGTGAATTGCCCGCCGCGAACGTCTTTTTATCTCAGAACCGGTACTCGAGCTCGAGCCTGAGCCACAGGTCGCTCGGGTGCCCGCCCAGGCGGAACGAGGCCTGCCGCTGCTGCGTGCTGTCCCGGTCGTCGAGCAGGGTATAAAGCTCGGCGCGGAACTTGGCGCGGAAGGTCTTCTCGAACCCCCAGGCCGCCTCGACAAACCACCACAGCGAGTCCTCGCCAGACTCCGAGACGCCGAGGTCCTCGTTGAGGTAGCGCACGCGCAGCCGCAGCCGCAGGCTCTCCACCGGCCGGACGGTGACCCACAGGTAGGCCACCAGGTCCTTGCGAAAACCCTCGCCCCGCGTGGCCACCGCCGGATCGGACACCAGCCGAAGCTCCGTCCGGCCCACGAACGAGAGGCTCTTTCTGGGCAGGAAGGCGGCCTGGCCGCCGAACTTGAGCTTCTTTCCGGCGCACGGGCTCACCTCGCCGGCGATGGTCTGGGATGAATAATCGAAGCACTCGTCCACGCCCGCCTCGGCAGGCCCCAGGTCCTTGTCCTGGTACTCCACCCACAGCCCCGGCCGGAACCAGGTCTCGACCTCGTAGTCGGCGCGCACGCGCGCGGCCATCTTGGGCGTCCAGCTCGAGGGCGGCGCCCAGAAGTCCAGCATGGAGTTGAGCCGCAAGTCGTCGATGATGGCGCGGTACTTGAGGCGCAGGCCCAGCTCGTCGGCCGAGCGCAGTCCGCCGTACTCGTCGGGCTCGGCGATGGGGCGGGCGTAGGGGTTCTTGTAGCCCCCGGCGTAGGCGCGCAGCACGCCCTCGATCTCCTGCTTCTTCCAGTTGGCGGTGCCGCGCAGGATGCCGGCGAAACCACCGCCGGTCGGGGTGCCGTCGAAGGAGCGGGCCACCTCCAACGCCACGTCCATGTTGCCCGCGCCCCAGGCCGCGTCGAGCCCCACCGCGCCGAACGGCCCGCCGTAGGGGTAGCGGGAGTACTCCTGGAAGTCGAGCTCCATGCCCTCGACCTTCCAGCGCAGCACGTCGCCGTAGCCGGTGACGCCGAGGTGGGTGCGCCGGTCGAAGAAGTAGGTGAAGTTGCCGCCCGCCAGGAGGTCGTCGGCGAGGTCCGGCAGCGTCACGTACTTGAAGGTGGGCGCGGCCGCGGCCGGGTCGTCCTGGCGCTTGTACACCGGCGGCGCCTTGCAGGCGGGATCGTCGTCGCGCTCGGGGTCGTCGCAGCGGTCGGGGCGGAACAGCTCGTACTGGTACACACCGCGGCTCACCCACGAGCCGAAGGCGTGGACCGAAAAACCCTGCCCGAAGGTGTCGCCGGTGCGGTAGCCGGCGGCGAACCCGCGCAGGCGATCGGTCCAGCGGTAGTCGGGGGCCTGGTAGGAGTAGAGCAGGTCTCCGCTGCACGGGCTCTGGGTGAGTTCCCCGGCGCTCTCGCGGCAGGCCAGGCTCAGGTCCTGCGAGTAGTAGATGGTGTCGTCGACGCGGATCCCGTGCGGGACGTAGCGGCCGGTGTTGTCGAACACCAGCCGCTGCCCGAAGCCGATGCGGTAGGTGCCGGCCACCAGGTGCAGGTGGCTGTCCTTCCACTGCGCGAAGTACTTGGCCGGTTGCAGCTTGACCCCGGGCGGCGCCGCCGACAGGCCGTCGCGGAAGGAGTTGGGTTCGGCCCGCACCTCGCCGAGCGTGTTGCGGGTGAGCACGCCGATGACGCCGGCGTCCAGGTGGCGCAGGGTGGAGAGGTTGCCCGCCAGCATCATGGGCGGCACCGTCTCGTCCCCGGCCACGAAGGTGGTGCGGTAGCGGATGCGGGCCCGGGTGGACACCGTGGCCGGCTCGCCGGGCTCGCTCACGACAAGGAACGGCGCGATGGAGAGGAGCAGTTCCTTGGTGAGCGTGCCGGAGGAGACGAGCTCGACCGGGTCGCGGATCTCGCCGTTCTCCTTGCGGAAGGCCAAGATGGCGTCCACGTCGGCGTAGCTCAGGTTGGGCAGCGTGTACAGCTCCTCGCGACTGGCGCTGTTGAGGTCCACCCCGTCGTTGAGGAGTTCGGTCAGCGTCTCGTAGCTGTCCTGGTCGATCTCGTCGGCGCGCAGGAGCTCGAGCAGGTCCTCCTCCGTCTCGGCCTCCACGAACACGCCGTAGTCCGCACCGCGCGCGGGCGGGGCCGCGGCGAGGAGGAGCGAGCCCAGCAGGACGAGCCACCCGCGGCGCGGGTCAGGGCGCGACCGGAGGCGGGGCCCACACCGCCAGCGCGGTCGGCCGCGCGTTGGGGTGACGATTGAAGACCGTGCCGGGAAATAGTCACTCACAGAAGATCTCCTCCGGCTGGCAGGCGCCCCACAGGCCGCGGTGGGCGAGCTGGGCCTCGGCCTCCGCCTGGCGGAACTCCGACTGGCGCGCCTCGCCGTTGGGCGGGATGTACAGCACGCAGGCGTAGCCGCGCTCGACCATGGTGAGGTTGAGGTCGCGGCCGTCCACCTCCACCCAGGCCAGCAGGCGGTTGTAGATGTCGCGGCACTGCTTGTCGTACGCGAGTTTCACGGTGCGGCCCTGCACCATCTGCGCGTTGTAGTCGCGGGCCTCGGCGCCGTAGCACTCGTTCTTGCCGGAGGTGATCTCCTGGGCGTTGACCATCAGGTAACGCACCTTCTCTCCGCCGGCGATCTCCACCGTGTCCCCGTCGATGACCCGCGTCACCTGGGCCGAGGTCGGCCCGCACGAGCTTCCCCCACCGCCACCGCAGGCTAAAATCCCGCCGGCGCAGCAGACGATCGCCAAAAAGAGCAGGCATGCTCGCATCCGGTTCACCCGTGGTTTACCTCACCCCCCAAGCACGGCTGCATCGCAACGTGCGCGCGCTGGCTGTATAGGCCCCGCGGTCGGTCGCGCCAATAAACATCTGCGTCAAATGCGTGCAGCTTGCGTTCAGAGAAAATCCCCCTTTCGGTAGCGGCTTTCTCTTGGTCGCAAGTCTTGTCAGACATAGCCTTCGCCCGACCTTTGCTGTCAAGGGTCTCCGATCGCTTCGCGACTCGCTGCGCTCGCCCTTGACAGCGGTCGGGCTTCGGCCGTTTTCGCGAATATGAGGAGCATGCGAGTATGCTCCTCGGGATGAGCGACATGTTCCACATGGGCTTCGTTTCACACTCGACCGCGGACTTGAAAGAACCGTCGCGGTCGGGCGTGCGGTTCAAAGTTTCGCCCGGCGCCTCATGGGCAGGCCGGGTTGGCCGCGCCGGGGCTGCCCTTGTCCCCGGCGCCGTAGGCCACCTGGCCGTCGCACCAGAAGCTCGGAGTATCGTTCTCGGTCGGGTCGAGGTGGTTCGCCGACAGGCTCTTGCTGGCGCCGCTGGTAGAGCTCGCCCAGCTCACCCCATCCAGGAGCGCGCCGCCGATGCCGACGGCCAACGTGCCGGTCGTGTTGACCAGGCTCAAGGTGGTCACGAAGTCCACCCGGGGCAGGCCGCCGTTCGTGCTGGGATCGGTGCCTCGAGCGAAGACCACGAAGGATCCCGCCGTCACCCGCAGGCACTCGCCCTCCGGCAGCGTCTGGGTCGGGCTCGCGATGTCCCGGCCGAGCTGCAGGCCGTTGAGGTCCACGTCCCGCTTCACCGCGATCTCGAACCACTCCCCGGCGGTGTCGTCCACCGCGGCCGGGTTGGGCATGAGCTCGGAGATCACCAGGTCGCCGGCGGCGGGGGCCACCTTGTCGCGCGGGGCGCCGCCTACCAGGCACTTGCCGGGCGGCACGATGCCGCAGGAGGGGTTGACCGCTCCCGGGGTGCCGAGGTCGCCGGCGCCGTAGGCGTCCTTGCCGTCGCACCACACCTCCGGGTCGTCGTTGGCCGCGGGGTCGAGGCTGCCGGGATCGAGCGCGCGGGACTTGCCGGCCTTGGCCGAGGTCCAGCTCACCTGGTCCAGTAGCATACCGTTGTGGGAGACGAACAAGCTGCCGGCGGAGTTCGCCTGGCTCACGTTGGCGACGAACTTGGGCGTGGGCAGGCCGCCGTTCAGGGTGGTATCGCCCGAGCGCGCGAACAGCAGGAAGTCCCCGGCGCGGGCCTTGACGCAGTCCAGCGAGGCCACCCGGAACTTGACCGTCCCCGGCGTGTTGCCGACCTCCACGCCGTTGAGGTCCACGTCCCGCTTCACCGCGATCTCGAACCACTCGCCGGCGGTGTCGCTCACCTTGGAGGGATCGGGCATGAACTCGGCGATCACCAGGTCGCCCAGGACGGGCTTCACCGCGTCGCGGATCTGGCCGTTCTCCTTGCAGGAGGTGGGCGAGATGCCGGCGCAGTTCTCGTTGGGGGCGCCCGGGGTGCCCAGCGAGTCGGTCTCGTAGGGCACGGTGGCGTCGCACCAGCGGGTGAGGGTGTCGTTGGCCACCGCGTCCGGCACCTGGGCCCCGTCGAACTGCTTGGAGGCGCCCTCGGCGGAGTTTTCGTAGATCACCCGGTCGATCACCACCCCGCCGCAGCGTAAAGCGAGCGAGCCCGAGTCGTTGCGAAGCCCTCCGAGAGCATTCTGGTAGGTGTAGTCCACCCACTCGGGCTTGATGCTCGAAAGCATGCTGCCCAGCACGAAATACGCCGCCGCGGGGATGGTGGCCTGGGCCATGCGGTGCACGGTCTCGCCGGTGCCGTCGGCCCGCGCCGAGACCAGCTCCAGGTTCGCAAGCTCGATGGGGCGGGTGGTGGCGTTGTAGATCTCGAACCACTCCTTGCCGTCGTCGGTGCCCTTGGGGTTGGCGAAGAGTTCGCTGATGACCAGGTCGCCGGGCATGAGCCCCTGGCAGCTCGACCCCGAGGACCCGCCGCAGCCGGCCCCGCACCAGGCGAGCAGCGGCAGCACGAGCAGCCCGGCGAAAACCTGTCGGCTACGGCGCATGTGCTTCCTCCTTCTTTTCCTCGGCCGGCGCGGGCTCGAAGTCCTCGCCGTCTTCGTCGTTCCCCCGCCCCGTGCCCTCGGGGTTGACCCCGCTGAAGTTGGGCACCCGCTCCGAGCCGCGCACCTGGCCCGGGAAGTTCACCACGATCTGCAGCTCCTCACGCCCGAAGCGGTTGCGGTAGCGGGTCACCGTCCCCTTCACCCGCACGTACTCGCCCTGGAAGCGGGCGATGTGCGAGGAGCCGAAGACGTCCTTGTCGAAGAAGATCAGCGGGAACGAGCCGCCCAGGCGCCGGCTGAGCTTGACGCGGGTCGGGCCCTTGTCGCCCAGGATGATCTCCTCGATGGAGCCCAGCACCACCACCTCCCGGCCCTCGAACTTCTCGAGCCGCCGCATGGCGTCCCAGTGGCTGAGGTCGATGTAGTTCTCCTTGCCGGCGGCCTCGGTCTCGAACTCCATGAGGAAGTCGGCCCGCGCGTCCCACCACTCCAGCCGCAACACGTAGTCGCGGTAGTGCATGGTGTTCGGGTTCCAGATGCCGAGCTCCTTCTGTTGGGCCTCGCGCTGGGCCTGCACGAACAGGTCGTGGAAGCGCCGCGAGTATCCGTACTTGGTGAAATACGGGCTCATGCCAGCGCGCACCGCCTCGACGTTGTAGTTGACCCACTCGCCGTTCTTGCGCGTGAACACGTAGGCCAGGTAGCGGTTGTAGCGGTCGCGGATCTCCTTGGGGTGATCGCGCTCCAGACGCACCACGTCCACGCCCTCGAAGAACTTCTTGGCGAACTCCTTGGCCGCCTCGCCCATGGGGGTGGCCGCCTTGATGGGCCGGTTGGTCTGGCTCTGCTTGGTGGTGAGGTAGTTCTCCCAGCCGCTCTCGAAGAGGCGCCGGTCGGCCTCGTTCTTGAAGGTCTCCTCGGTGTCGAGGTTGGAGAGGCGCAGCGAGGAGTCGAGCCCGGCGACCTTGACGGTGTCGCCGTCCACCACGGCGTTCTTGGCCAGGGTGAACTCTCCGATGAGAAGCCCCGGGGTCTCGAGCCGGCTCAGCGCCTCCTGCAACTCGGTCTTCTGATAGCGCCGGGCCCGCTTGGAACCGCCGAAACAGGCGAGCGAGGAGAGCAGCAGCGCGCCCGAAAGCGCGACGATCACAACAGTCGGGTTGCACCTCAGCCGCATGGGCGGTTCTCCCGGCCGGGGGTCCCCGGCAGACCCAGCTGCGACCCGCCGTCCGACGTGCTGGTGGCGTCGGGGCACCAGTTTTGCGAATCGTCGTTGGCGGCGGCGCTGGGGGTGAGGCGGCCGTCGAGCGACAGGGTCCCCTGGGAGGGGAGGTTGCCGTTCAGCACCACCCGGTCCACCAGCTGCTCCGCCGTGCCGCACAGGAGGTCGTAGACCCCTTCCTTGTAGAGGTCCGAGTCGAAGTCGACCAGGAACCCGGCGTCCACGTGGGCGGGGAGATCGGACTCGGGAAAGCGCCCGAACACGAAGTAGCCGCCGGGGGCGAGGGTATGCGGCGAGCGCACCACCAGGTGGTACTCGCTGCTGCCGTCGAGTTTCGCCATGCGCAGGTCGATCCCGCGCAAGGGAAGCTCTCGGGAGGAGGCGTTGTAGAACTCCACCCACTCGCCCCAGGTGTCGGTGTCGGACTGCTTGCCGCGGATCTCGCTGATGGCCAGATCGCCTGTGCGCGCCACCTGGCACAGCAGGGGCACCTCGTCGTGGGCGCAGGCCCCGAGCGCCGCCCCCAGCCAAAGCGCCATCCAACATGCCTCGATGCGAACCATGTCTGTCTCCGGGACCGTCCTCCAGTCCCTGCCACAGTCTGCCGGATGCCCCTTGATCCGTCAAGAACAGTGCGAGCTTACCGAACCTTGTGGCGCGGCGCGCCAGGTGGGTCCTCCATGCAGCGGAGCGGCCGCGGCGG
>CAZLNM010000006.1:12106-73728 GCA_964561025.1 uncultured Myxococcales bacterium | reverse complement strand
CGCAAAGCAGCCGCGCCGAAGCGAGAATCAGTCGAGGAAAAAGTCAGGTACGGCCAGCGATCGAAGACTTTGACTGAGGCCGGGCGAGGCGATACCGTCGGCCTGGTGACTGCGCCCGATCCAACCTGCGCCGACTTAGGCGCGCGCGTGCGCGGCGGCGTGGTGTTGTGCCTGGCCCTGGCCGCCTCGGGCGCGGCCTCGCTCATGTACCAGGTGGCCTGGACGCGGGCCCTGTGCGCCCTCACCAGCGCCACGGCCACCGCCCAGTCGGTGGTGCTCTCGGTGTTCATGGCCGGGCTGGGGATCGGCTCGGCGCTGGCGGGCCAGCTCTCTCGCCGGCTGCGTTTCCCGCTGGCCGGCTACGCCGTGGCGGAGGCCTGCGCCGCGATACTGGCCGTCCTCGGGCTGCCGCTCATCGTGAAGCTCTCGCACCTCGGCGCCAGCGCCGGCCCCGAGGCCGAGCTGGCCGACCCGCTGTTCTTGCAGCTACTGCTCGCCGGCCTGTACTTCTTGCTCCCCACCATTTTGCTGGGAGCCTCGCTGCCGCTTCTGCTGGCCCACGTGCAGCGCTGCACCGGGACCGGAGCGCGGCGCGGGGCCTGGATGGGATGGCTCTACGGCATCAACACCGCGGGGGCGGTGGCGGGGACCCTCTTCGCCGGTTTCATCGGGGTGGAGAGCCTGGGGTTGCGGCTGACCGCGCTCCTGGGCGCCGCGCTGGCCCTGCTGGCCGGCTTGCTCGCCCTGGGGGTGCAGTTCGCCCGGCGCTCCCAAGCCGCGGCTTCTTCTCCCCCGACGGCCATGGCGCCCGCGGGGAGCGACCCGCCGCTGGGACGTCGGGTGGTCCTGGCCGCGGCGCTGGGCGGCCTGGTCGGCCTGGGCTGCGAGGTGGTGTGGACCCGGCTGCTCTCGGTGGTCATGGTCAACACCGTCCACGCCTTCACCCTGGTGCTGGCCGCGGTGCTCCTGGGCGTCGCCCTGGGCGGCCTGCTCGGGGGGTACCTGGCGCGGCGGCAACCGGAGCCGGGCCGGCTGCGGCTCACCCTGTCTTGGATGCAACTTGCGGCGGGGTTGCTGGCGGCCGCGGTGCCGCTGCTGCTGCTCGCTCTGGTCGCCTCGGGCTCCCAGATGTTGACCATCGCCCGGGGCGAATTCTCCTTTGAGTTTTTGGCGCTGATGGGCCTGCTGGTCCCTCCGGCCGCGCTGAACGCGGCGGTGCTGCCGCTGCTGGCGGCGGCCTCCGGCGCGCCCGACGGCTCGCGGGCCTTCGGGCGCCTGTACGGGATCAACACCGCCGGCGGCATCCTGGGCAGCCTGCTCGCGGGTTTCGTGCTGCTCCCCCTGCTGGGGTCGCACGCGACGCTCACCGTGCTCGCCTTGTGTTGCCCGCTGGTGGCCCTGCTGGTCCTCCCCGCCGCTCCCGGCCTGCGCCACCGCCTGGCCATCCTGGGCGCCGGCGTGCTGCTTGTGCTACCGCTCCTCGCCTTCGAGATCCCGCGCCGGATCATGGAGCTGTGGCTGCCGCCCGGAGAGCGCATCCTGGAGCTTCGCGAGGGTGTGGGCAGCGACGCCATGGTCACCCGCACCAACGAGGGCCAGCTTCGCCTGTGGATCAACTCCTCCTGGCACTCGACCACCCTGGGCGCGCGGCACCGGCTGCTGGGCCACCTCCCCGCCCTGTTCTGCGAGAACCCGCAGCGCATGCTGGGCATCGCCATGGGCTCGGGGCAGACCTTCGCCGCGGCGCTGCGCCACGGGCCGGAGCGCTTCGACGCGGTGGAGATCGACGAGAACATCCTCCGGCTCGCCAGCAAGTACTTCAACGAGGTCACCGGCGGCTTCTTCTCCGATCCCCGGGTGCGGCTGCACCACGCCGACGGGCGCGCCTTCTTGCGCGCGCTGCTGCGGCCGGTCGACATGATCGTGCTCGAGCCCAGCCAGACCTGGGCCGCCGGCATGACCACGCTGTACACCCGCGAGTTCTACCGCGACGCCCGCGCGCGGCTCGCCCCGGGCGGGGTGATGGCGCAGATGATCCCGCTGTACGGGCAGACCGTGGAGAGCCTGCGCGCCATGGTGGCGACCGCGCTCTCTGAGTTCCCCCACGCCATGCTGTGGCAGGATCAGTTCGAGGGCATCCTGCTGCTGTCAGCGCAGCCGCTGCGCCTGGACCCCGAGACCTTGCGCCGGCGCGTGCGCGCGCGGGGGGTGGGGCCGGACCTGCGCCAGAACCACCTGGTCCGGACCGCCGACCTTTTCTCGCTCTTCCTCATGGGCGACGAGGCGCTGCGGGCCTGGAGCGCCGGGGCTCCTCTGGTGGAGGACGACCGGCCGTTTCTCGAGTTCTGGGCCGCGCGGGTGATCGGCCGCGATCTGGCGGGCGAGATCACCGCGGCCCTCGCACCGCGCCTGGAGGATCCCGCCCGCTACGCCGCCTCCGGCGACGAGGCCGAGGTGTTCAGGGAGGCCCGCACGGCGCGGGACACCCTGTTCGCGCTCGGGATGCTACGCGCCGGACGGGACTTCGAGGAGCGCGCGCGGCGCCTGGAGGAGGGCCTGGCGCAAGCGCCGGGCTCGGAGCGCCTGCGCGGCTTCTACCGGGCCGAGATCCTGCTGTGGGCCAACGCGACCTCCAGCACCGATCCGCTCAAGGCCCGCGCCATCCTGATGCGCGGCATCGAGACCGTGAGCGACTTCGGCGAGGCGGGCGCGCTGCTGGCGCTCTCCGAGCTTCGCGCCGGGCGGGCCGACACCGCGAGAGAGATCCTCGGCCGCTTCGCAGGCTTCGAGCGCACCCACGCGCTCATCGAGGAGCTCGGACGCCAGATCGACGCCACCCCGACACCGCCCTGAAGGACACACCTCCCCAAAAATCCGCGCTATCAGAAAACCCTTTACGCGATCTCCTTCGCTTCGAGACATTTGGGCGTCTGGCCGCGATGCCGCAAGAGCAAGCGCGGCCAGACGAAAATACTGAATCGTGCGCGCCCAACCTTGTGAGCCAGCGAGCCTGCGCGGATTGTGGATCTTGGGCCGGATTTCTGGCACACTCCGGCTCGATGGCGACCTGCCCGAAATGCCTGCGCGCCAACCTGCCCGCGGCCACCACCTGCTCCGAGTGCGGCGCCCCGCTCACCGCGGACGCGGTCGATCTCTCGGCCACCGGGGTGGTGTGCCCGGCCTGCGAGACCTACAACGAGCCCGACGCCAAGGTCTGCACCGGCTGCGGCCAGGATCTGGCCGGGCTCACCGGCTTTTTGCGTCTGAGCGCGGCCGCCGATCCCGGCCGCTCCGAGATCACCGCGGTGGAGACGTCATCCACGCCGCGCACCCGTCCCGAGCTTCCGGCCAGCACGCTCCCCTCCATGCCGGCCGTGAGCGAGCCCGCCGAGCCGATGCTGCTGAAGCCCCGCAGCGCCACCGCCCCCCTGGCGGCGGCCGCCGGGGCCGGGCCGGCCGGCGTGGGGTGTCCGTACTGCGGGGCGCGCCTCCCTCCGGCCGCCAGCGGCTGCCCGGTGTGCGGCCGGCGCCTCACGGCAGCCACCCCGGCGCCCCAGCCCGCGGCCGACGTCTCGGTGCGGCTGCGCCTGCTGCGGGGCTACGGCCGGGAGGACGCCACCTTCCCCATCGGGCCGGTGGGGCTGACCCTGGGCCGCGAGGGGAGCACCATCTCCATCCCGCAGGACGCCTGCCTCTCCTCGCCCCACCTGGCGGTGCGCTGGCAGGACGGCCGGCCGGTGCTGGAGGACATGCAGAGCCGGAACGGCACCTTCCTGCGCGTGCGCGAGCGCGCCGATCTTAGGCAGGGCACCGAGTTCATCTGCGGCACGCAGCGCTTTCGCCTGATCGGGCTGGGCGGCCCCACCAGCGACGTGCGCACCCCGCCCTCCTCGGACACCCGGGCCTACGGCGGCCCGGTGCCGCGGCAGCTCTTCGTGGCGCTGCGCCAGCTCCACCGGGGCCCCGACGGGCGGGGGCGTCAGGGCATGGTCATCCTGCGCTGCGGCCCGGTGGTGTCCCTCGGCCAGCGCGGCTGCGCCATCAACTTCCCCGAGGACGCTTTGCTATCGCCGCGCCACCTGGAGCTCCACATCCGCGCCGCGGGGGTGCAGCTCGAGGACAAGAGCGCGGGCTCGGGGGTGTTCGTGCGGCTGAACGGGCCGCAGCCGCTGCTGAACGGCGACGAGATCCTGGCGGGGTCCGAGGTGCTTCGGGTCGAGATGGCCTGAGGGAGCGGGCCGGCTCTATGCCTCGCGCTCGAACAGCCCGGCCGCGCCCATGCCGCCGCCGATGCACATGCTCACCACGCCCCAGCGCAGCTTCGAGCGCTCCATCTCGTAGAGCAGCTTGCAGGTGAGGAAGGCCCCGGTGCAGCCCAGCGGGTGGCCCAGCGCGATGGCGCCGCCGTTCACGTTGACCTTGTCCATGTCGAGGTGCAGCACGTCCTCGCAGCAGTACAGGGCCTGCGAGGCGAAGGCCTCGTTGACCTCCCACAGGTCGATCTGCTCCTTCTTCATGCCGGCCTTCTCGAGCAGCTTGGGGATGGCGTAGGCCGGGCCCACGCCCATGATCTCGGGCGGAGTCCCCGCCACCTGGAAGCGGCGGTACACCGCCAGGGGCCTGAGGCCGAGCGAGCGGGCCTTCTCGCGGCTCATCACCACCACCGCCGCGGCGCCGTCGTTCATCTGGGAGGAGTTGCCGGCGGTGACCGTGCCCTCCTTGGGGTCGAAGGCCGGCCGGAGCTTGGCCAGCCCCTCCAGCGAGGTGTCGCGCCGCGGCCCCTCGTCGGTGTCCACGGTCACCTGTTTTGCCTTGGGACGCCCATCGGGGCCCGGCTCGATGACCTCGGTGGTGATGGGCAGGATCTGCGTCTTGAAGCGCCCCTCGTCGATGGCCCGGATGGCGTTCTGGTGAGAGCGCAGGGCGAACTTGTCCTGCCGCTCGCGCGAGATGTTGAACTTGCGGGCCACGTTGTCGGCGGTGAGCCCCATGGGGGTGTAGGCCTCCACCCACTCGTTCACCAGGTTGAGCTCGGCCACCGGCTTGTTGCCGCCCATGGGCACGTGGCTCATGTCCTCGACCCCGCCGGCCACGATGACGTCAGCCTCGTCGAGCATGATGCGCTCGGCGGCCTGGGCGATGCTCTGCAGGCCCGAGGCGCAGAAGCGGTTCACGGTGACGGCCGAGGCGGTGTACGGGATCTTGGCCGAGAACGACACCAGCCGGGCCAGGTTCATGCCCAGCTCGGCCTCGGGCATGGCGCAGCCCACGATGACGTCGTCGATGTCCTCGGGTTTCAGCCCTTGGGCGCGCTTCACCGCCTCCCGGAACACCAGCCCGCCGTAGTACACCGGGTGGGTGTCCTTGAACTTGCCGCGGCGGTAGCGGGCGATGGGCGAGCGGACCGCGCTGACGATGACGGCTTCACGAGTCATGGCATTCTCCTTCGTTCCAGTGGCCCGCCGGCTAGTTCCGGAGGGGCTTGCCCTTCAGCAGGAAGTGCTGCATGCGCTCCTGGCTCTTGGGATGGCCGCACAGCGACAGGAAGGCCTCGCGCTCGAGATCCAGGACGTACTGCTCGCTGACCGGCACGCTGGGCGAGGTCTTGCCGCCGCACAGCACCCAGGCCAGTTTCTCGGCCATGACCTGCTCGTGCGGGGTGATCTGGTGCTGCTTGCACATGGAGTCGATGACCATCTTGAAGGTGGCGTACCCCATCTCGCCCGGCAGGCGCAGGGTGCGCGGCAGCGGCTGCTGGTAGCCCTCCAGGGCCATGGCCTGCACCATGCGCTTGGCGGCGCCGAGGAGCTGGTCCTTGTTGGTCACGATCTTATCGGTGGGGCGCAGGAACTTGAGCGCCTGGGCCTCGTGCGCGCTCATGCTCACCTTGGCCATGCCGATGGCCTCGAAGGCCTGGCGCACGAAGTGGATCAGGTTGACGCCCTCGATGTTCTCCGGCAGCCCTTCCATGTTGCGCACCAGGAGCTCCTTGGTGCCGCCGCCGCCGGGGATGAGCCCCACCCCCAGCTCCACCTGGCCCATGAACAGATCGGCGTGGGCGCAGATGCGGTCGGCGCCCATGGAGATCTCCATGCCGCCGCCCAGCGTCATGCCGAAGGGCGCGGCCACGGTGGGCTTTGCGCTGTACTTGAGGCGCTGGCAGGTGTCCTGCATCTGCTTCACCACCGCCTCGAGCTGGGCCCAGATGGCGCGCTTGTCGGAGTCGCTCTCGGCGGAGTTGGCCTGCTGGATCACCATGAACACCAGCATCAGGTTGGCGCCCACGCAGAAGTTCTCGCCGTGGTTGCCGATCACCATGCCGATCCAGCGGTCGTCCTTCTCCAGGAGGTCGATGCCCTGGTTCATCATGCCCAGCACGTCGGCGTCGATGGAGTTCATCTTGGTGTGGAACTCGCAGCACAAGACGCCGTCGCCGAGATCGTACAGGGTGGCCCCGGCGTTGGCGGCCACCTCGCCGCGCACGTCGCGCACGTCGGGGAGCCGGATGGCCAGCGGGTCGGCGGCGACGGGCTTGTACTTCTTGCTCTTGAGATCGAAGTAGTAGGTCTTGCCCTTCTCGCGCTTGTAGAAGCCCGGCCCCTTTGCCTTGCGGATGGCGGCGGCGATGGGCGGGAGCGACTTTCCGTCCTTTTCCATGCGCTGGCACACGTCGTCGAAGCCGACCGCGTCCCAGGCCTCGAACGGGCCCTGGCTCCAGTTGTAGCCCCACTTCATGCCGTTATCGATCTGCACCACGTCGTCGCAGATCTTGCCCAGCATCTTGCCCGAGTAGATGAGCGTGTCGCGGAACACCGCCCAGGCGAACTGCCCGGCGCGGTCGTCGGCGGCGAGCAAATTCTTCACCCGCTCGCGCAGGTCCTCGGTGTTCTTGGCGGCGCCCAGCGAGTCGATGCGCACCTTCTGCTTGGGGCGGTAGTCGGCGGTCTGCGGGTCGATCACCAGCATCTCGCCCTCGTCGCCCTCGCCGCCGCCCTTCTGCTTCTTGTAGAAGCCGCCCTTGGTCTTGTTGCCGAGCCACTTCTTCTCGGCCATCTTGCGCACGAAGTCGGGCACCTTGAAGAGCTCGCGCTCGTCGTCGTCGGTGAGGCTCTGGTAGCAGTTGTCGATGATGTGCACCACCGTGTCCAGGCCCACCATGTCGATGGTGCGGAAGGCCGCGGTCTTGGGCCGGCCCATGGGCTCGCCCAGGATGGCGTCCACCTCCTCCACGCTGTAGCCCTTGTCCATCATCTCCTTGAAGGTCCGCACCATGCCGTACACGCCGATGCGGTTGGCCACGAAGTTGGGCGAGTCGTAGCCGTACACGATGCCCTTGCCCAGCACGTTCTGGCCGAAGTCGGCCATGAACTTCACCACCTCGGGGTCGGTGTCGGCGCCGCCGATGACCTCCAAGAGGCGCATGAAGCGCACCGGGTTGAAGAAGTGCGTGACCAGAAAGTTCTTGCGGAAGTCCGCCGAGCGCCCCTCCACCATGGCCTTGATGGGCAGGCCCGAGGTGTTGGAGGAGACGATGGCGCCCTTCTTGAGGTTCTTCTCGACCTTTTCAAAGAGCTTGCGCTTGATGTCGAGGTTCTCGACCACCACCTCCACCACCCAGTCGCACTCCTTGAGCCACTCCATGTTGTCTTCGAAGTTTCCGCAGGTGACGAGCGAGGCGAACGAGTCGTGGTAGAAGGCCGGGATGGGTTTTTTGTTCTTGAGGGCGTTCGCGACGCCACCCTGCGAGAACTTGTTTCGGAAGGCCGGCGAGTCCATGGTGAGCCCGGCCTTCTTGTCCTCCTCGGTGAGTTCCTTGGGCACGATGTCGAGGAGGTAACAGGGGATCCGGCAGTTGGCCAGGTGGGCCGCGATGCCGGTGCCCATGATCCCGGCGCCGAGTACCGCCACTTTCTCTATCTTGCGCGTCATGAACCCTCCTTGGGGATTGAAAGACCGCCTTTGACGCAGAAGGCTAAACACAGGTTGACTTGCGTGTCAACCAGAAAAGACAAGAAGAATTTTCACATGTACCCGCGGAATTCACCACGCAAGCTTGTGAATGAATGAAGGTTTTGTTATCTATCAGGCTCAACAAAGGAGGATGTGCGCTTGAAAAGGATTCTTCTCTTTCTCTTGCTGGCCTGGTCTTTTCATGCCTCAGCCGATGACCGGCCCATCGTCGTCATATTCGATATCCAAGTAAAATCGCTTTCTCTGAAGGCCGACGTAGTCTCGGGGCTGACCGATTACCTGGTCGCCCGTGTCGCGGCCAGCGGCCTGTATCAGGTCGTCCCGCGGGACCAGATACGCGAGCGCCTCACCGAGAGGAAGAAGGATTCCTACAAGACCTGCTACGACCAATCCTGCCAGATAGAAATCGGCAAAGAGCTGGCGGCCAACAAAGCTCTGTCGGCCCAGGTCCTGAAAGTGGGAAAAAAGTGCGTCGTCACCATGACCCTCTATGATCTCGGGCGGGCGGCTACCGATATCGGAGAGACCACCGAGGGCGGCTGCGGCGAGGATGACATCATGAAGTTGATCCGCGCCGCTGTGGATCGGATCACCGGGACGATGTCGGCGGAACCCATCTCGGACGTGGCCACGCCAGCAGAAAAATTGGCACCGGCGCCGGTCGTTCCAGCTTTCGCCGCCGAGCTGCGCTGGCCGCCTGCCTGCCCGCCGAACAACCCGGCGCGCTGTCTGGAGCTTTCCAGAGAAATGGAAAACCAAGGGAAATACAACCAGGCAATTCTGTTTGCCGGTATGGCCTACAGCCGCGCCGTGAACCAAAAAGATTGGAATACCCAGACAGAAGCGGATATCCAGCTACTTAATCTGAGCAAACGGTACATCTCCAACCAGGCGGACATGGAACGTCTGCTCGATGGCGCCTGCACACGCGGGGACAGTTCCGCCTGCCTCACGCTGGCTGATTTTTTGGATTACACAAAACAATACGAAAAGGCATTCTCGCTTTTCTCAAGGGCCTGCTCCCTGGGAAGCTCAACCGCCTGCAAGGATGTCGGACTGCTATACAAGAAAGGAAAAGGGGTCACCCAAAACGATGCCAAGAGTTTTGAATTCTTTCGCAAGGCTTGTGATTCGGGAAACCTTTATGGATGCACTTTAGTGGCCCAGTCGTACCTGGAGGGAGCCGGAACGCAGAAGGATCCGTCCAAGGCAGCCGAGATAGCCAGAAAAAGCTGCGACGCCCGCGTCATGTACGCCTGTAACCTCCTTGGGAACATGTATCTTACCGGCAATGGAGTACCTCAGGAGAAAGAAAAGGCGGCAGACCTTTACCGCCTGGCGTGTGACGGAGGCGAGATGTGGGGCTGCTTCAACCTGGCCGAGATGTATTACTCAGGAACCATCGGCACCACCGATAAAGCCAGGGCCTCCGAGCTTTATCGCAAGGCCTGCGACGGGGGCAACTTCAGTGGGTGCAACTCGCTCGGCAACATGTATTTCAGCGGTGAGGTCGTCGGCCAGGACCGGCGCAAGGCCTCCGAGCTTTATCAAAAGGCCTGTGACGGCGGCGAGATGTGGGGCTGCTTCAGCCTGGGCAATATGTACTACTCTGGAACCATCGGCACCACCGACAAGGCCAGGGCCTCCGAGCTTTATCGCAAGGCCTGCGACGGCGGGATAAAAGAAGCCTGTAAATAGCTATCCTCAATCCAAGCGACAGGTTCTACGCATCTACCTGGGCAGGGCGCAGTCGGCGGGGATGAGCCAGTAATCCATGACCCCGCCGCTGCACTGCTGCGGATCGGAGAGCCGCTCCTTACATCGGGGGGCGTCCATGATGGCGCAGTCGATGAGGTTGCACTGGCTGGCCGCAAAGCCCCTGCCCGACCCGTCGCCGCGCATCACGCCGCACTCGGTGCCGGGATGGGTGCACAGCGAGCCGCAGGCGAAACCGCAGGCCGTGGCGTTGAGCGCCGCGCAGTCGGTGACCGGCGCGGGTGGTTCGCGGCAACGCAAGGTGGAAATGACGATGCCACACTCGTCGGTGACGGTTCCGCTCGCCTCCAGCACCCGGATCAGCCGGCCGTCCTTGGCGGTAAAGAGCCGCAGCGTCTGGCGCGGCTGGATCCACTGGCGATCGACGGTCGTGGTGTCTATCTCGCCGGCAGATCCGAAATGATTCATGACGAAGCGGCCCTGCGACCCCGAGCCGGTCTGCATGCCGGCGAGCAGCGCCATGGAGCAGGAGGCCCGCGCCACGTCCCAGGCCAGGGTGTCGTCCAGCGAAACCGCGAAAGCCGGCCCCCGCGCCGCGCCGCTTCCGGGGTCGAGATAGCGGCACCAGATGCCGCCGCTCCAGCGAAAACACGCCAGGATGCCGTCCTCGTCCACGGCGGAGAACGAGTCGCCCAGGGTGGGCGCGCTGTAGTTGCTCGCCGTCTGCATCAGGGCGGTCTCGCGCACGAGCTGGCCGGCCCGCACCAGGGCCAGGTACTTGGTGGTGCCGGGCTCGCCCGCGCCGGTGACGGCCAGCGCACCGCCCAGCGCCCGGGCCTCGAAGGCGTTCTTCATGGACGAGAGCGCCAGCGGCTCCCCCACCGGAGCGAGTCTTCCGTCGAAGCGCTGGATGCGCACCCCGCCGCCGCTCGCGTAATCCGCCTGGTAGACCACGTAGATGTCGTCGTCGGCCGGCGCGGCCAAAGCGATGGCCCCGGCCACCTTGACCGGGCCGGCCGAGGTGCCGCCGTCGGCGGCCAGGGCGGCGAGATAGAACTCGGGGACGCCGCCTCCCTCGGGCACGGGTGGACGCCAGGCGACCAGCCAGCGCTTCCCCGTCCATTCCACGTCGATGATGCCGCTCCCGACCGGCGCCAGTTCCCGGTCCTGGCCCACCACGCTCCCGTCGAGCGCCCGGCGCGCGAACCACACCGGCGCGGTCTTGCGCGCCCCGTCGTCGCCGGTGATGAAGGCCAGCGTGCTCTCGCCGTCGAAGGCCACCTCGAAGACGCGGTACCGCACCGGGCTCATGCCGAAGTGGTTGGGCATGGGGATGGTGGCTTGCGCCTGCGCCACCCCCCAGTAGTCGCAGCGGCAGGCCTGGCACGCTCCCTCGTCGGTGAGGCCGTCGCAGTCGTTGTCCACCCCGTCGCACACCTCCTGGCTCGGTACGCACGCCTGGCCGTCGCCGTCCGCCGCCCCGTCGGACGCGCCGTCGAAGCCGCCATCGTCCTTCGTGGCCGAGCCGCCCGAGCAACCGAGGCTCGCAATCATGAGCGAGACCATGACCACCGACGGGAGTTTTCTCATACCTTGTCTCCTTTCCGGCTCCGCGCCATCTCGACTCCGACCCTGCTTTCAGCCGGGCTCGGAAGCACGAAGCGTACCAGAAGGCGCCTGCCTCCAAGCGGCTAGATCAAAAACACTTTTTTCGAAAAAATTCCAGCGCGCTCTCTCAATTGAAGCAATACGGTTTCACCGCCGACAGCCGGCATGAAAAAATCTGCGGGCGGCGAGGTCGCCAAAAAGTCGCCAGTCTTGCCCCGCCTTGTAAAAGAGCCTCCTTCACTTTCTCGGTCGCGGCCAACCCCTTCTTGTGACATCCATGTCTGGATCGCAGGAACCTCGACTTGTACTACTAAAAACAACTATCTGATTCGATTCGAAATTATCTAACACTCGGGGTGGCGTGATATTTGCTTACCCGCCTGACCGAACTTTGCAGAAACAACCATCCAAGGAGGAAAGAAATGAAGAGAACGATGACATTCACCGCCTCGATGCTGCTGTGGATCCTTTCTGCGGTCGTTCTTTCGGCCTGTGGCGACAGCGGCACCTCTGGCTCGACACTCTCTGGAACGCTGACAAAGAGCGGCGTTCCCGATGGGACACGCGCCTACCTGAAGCTCGTCGCGCGCGGGCAGAGTTCGACGGCGCCGGCTTTGTACTTCACGTCCTCCGCGCCGTTCGCTTTGGGGAAGGCAACCTACTCCGTGTCGGGTGTAAAGGACGGGTCTTACACCGGCTGGGCCTTCATAGACATGAACGGCAACGCTGCTGGCGATGCCACCTCCATGCCCGACACCGGAGATTACGCGACAGCGCATGGCGGCGAAATCACCGTGCAAGGCGACACCGTCGCCGATATCCCAGAGGTCGCCTGGATAGAGCTATAGCCGCACCTTGCTCTTCCCGGGGCCTGTCCCCAAGAAAAAATCAATTTTTTCGGCTAGATAGATGTTCCAAAGCGTGGTGCCAGGCACCCCGGTTTGGCCCCCGGTTTCTTGCGGTTTCAGGGGCGCCATCACGGCCACGGCGGCAACACATACCAGTGCAGGGCCTTGTCTCGGCCATAGAACGCAAAGAGGTTCGGGCCAGCGCCCGTCAGGACCGCAGGCGCCTCCGCTGTCGGGAACGTGCCCAGGACACACGATTCCAGAGTGGTCTTCCGGATGCGTCTGAGTTGGGCATTTCCCGGGGCCGAATCGAGAACCGACACGATGAGACTGTCCGAGGTGAGCGGCACCCTGTTCAGCGCGAAGCTGGCACCGATGGTCGGGATGGCGTTGCTCGAAGTCAACCACTCGATTGTGGCGGACGAGCTTCCGTCGAGAGCGAGCCGGCCCACTCCCTCGTGGGTGCCTCCGGAGAAATGAGTCCCGTAAAAATAGGCGTGGCTCGAGTCGGCAGCGAGGCCGCTGAGATACTCTGCCGACGTTCCGGGCAAAACCACCGTGCGATTTCCTCCAGCCAGCGGGAGCGAGAAGATCGCATGGCCCCCTCCCTGGTTGCCGAGGATGACGAGCTTCTGGGCCCCGGCAGCCAAGAGCCCATTTTGGTACTCGAGCGCTTGTTTGGCAAACAGGGTGCTCGTGGCCGGCAAGCCCGCAGCGAGATCGAACGTGCGGATCTCGCCGTTGGTGTTGGTGAGGTAGCCACGCGTGCCAGCAAACAGGAGATCGCCCACCTGCTCTGATATCACCGTTTCGAGTTGGCCCGTCGCGGTATTGATGCGAACGACACCCGGACTTCCCGCAAGGTAGACGAAGCCCTCGGCTGCCACCATGGCAACGTAGCTCTGGAACCAGTACGGGGCGCCGGCCGCTCCCTGGTAGACGAGGCGGACTGCGCCCGAGACGACGTCGATAGCGAGCAGGGTGTTGCGTGTGTCGATGAGGACAGCGGCGTAGATCGTGCTCGAACCTTCGACCGCAAGCAGATTCACTCCATCGGAGAGACGGCCGTCTATGGCTGTCCTCAGTGGGGTGTCGCAGGGGCCCGGACCACTCGCGTCGGTTCCTCCTCCGTCGTCGGTGTTCCCGCTGTCTCCGGGGGGACTTCCGTCCGTTCCGTCGTTCCCGCCATCGGTCTGGCGACCTCCGCTTCCGTCTCCGCATGATACAGACAGCAGCAAGCACAGTACGAGCCCGACAGGCCAGAACCACGGGTGGCAGGTGGTTCGTCTTGCGTCATTACAAAGTCGGTGCATGCAGTACCTCCGCTGGGAGTTGGCCCGGGTCAAGATGCCAAAGCGGGCAGGCAAATGATTTTCTTCTCCTTGACGATCATTCTTCTTGACCATGCGGTCCAAACCATCATACCAATTTTCAGAAGAAAAAAATTGCTTTAGAGAAATGCCAGCAAACGCCAACTTACCTGCCATGCGCCGCTCAAGCTACTCTCTCTTGCTTGGAATGTGCTTGATGTCGCTTTCCCACTGTCAACCAGAAAAACAAGCCCCCCAAGCAATACCAGATACTCCAGTGCCTGACGCAGGCGCAGTTGTTTTTGATGCAGTCACAACCCGCATCAACGAGGGTCCTGGTTTTTTGGAAGCGGTTTGGCCAGGTAAGCTCGCGGCTGAACGATACCAGACTTGTCTTTTAGAAGACGACGGCAGTGTGGTTTGCTTCGGGAAAATATCTGGAAAGCCCAAGGTGGTCATTCCCCAGGGGATCGTTCAGATCACTTCCGGAATAGACTACACGTGCGCGCTGACTAGAGAGAAAAAAATTCTATGCTGGAACGAAATGTCTTTCTTGGAGCGTAAAATAATACCCAGCCATGCGCGAACATATTCAGCACCTCATCACCCAAGCTATCAGGTCAGGTCGGCCGAGGTGCCGGGTTTTCTGCCCAACGTCGCCGCAATTGCCGCCGGCGAGCGAAATCTTTGCGCTCTCCTAACCGACGGCCGGATACAATGCCGGGGCCAAAACCTCTGGGGCCAGCTAGGAATTGGAAAAGAATCGCAAGCACCTACAAAACTCTCTGATAAAATTGAAGAGGAACCACCCACCCTGGTCGTGGACCTGCCGAGCAGTGCAATCGCCGTAACGGCAGGACGCTGGCACACTTGCGCCTTGCTCGCCGACAAGAGGTTGGCTTGTTGGGGATTCAACCAATTTGGACAACTGGGCGATGGAACCACTACGCTTCGGAGAAACAAGCCGGTTCTGGTCAACGGTCTTCCGGGTGGGGTATTTTCCGTCTCGGCTGGCTACAACCACACCTGTGCCGTTTTGGAAACCGGTCGGGTTTTTTGCTGGGGAATAAACGATAAGGGACAAATTGGAAACGGCTTTATAGAAAACGACTCAGGAGACTCAAACGTTCTGACGCCAACCGAAGTGCTCGGACTATCCGGTCCGGCCGTGGGCATTTTTCTAGGCGGACAACATAGCTGCGCGCTTCTGGCGGATGGCCGGGTCGAGTGCTGGGGCAGCAATGAATATGGCGAGCTGGGCGATGGATGCTACGAAAAAGTAAAATACCGTAGCCGACCAACGGCTGTCGAAGGTCTTGATGAGCCCGTGATGACCATGACGGCTGCCGAAGTCTACAATTGCGCCCGACTGACTTCTGGCACGGTAAAATGCTGGGGAACATTCAGTGCCTCAGAACGAAAACATTTTACTGCGCCCATGGCCACAGCCATTCCATAGCGTAAGCCAACCCATCGCCCGGAAGTTCGTCGTGCCCCGAGACCGCGGGAACGATGACTGATCGTGTGGCGTACGAGCGGCAGGTCAGGCGGGGTGTTCGGCGGTCATGACCCGGTTGCGGCCCTCGCGCTTCGCCCGGTAGCAGGCGGCGTCGGCCTCGGCGAGAAGCATGGCGGCGGTCTCTTCGGGCCGGTCGAGGCTGGCCACACCCAGCGAGGCGGTGACGCGCAAGGTCACCCCATCGTGCGGGATCTCTAGCGCTTCGACCTGGGCGCGGATCTTCTCGGCCACCTCGGCGGCCTTGTCGCGGGCGCACTCCGGAAGCAGCGCGACGATCTCCTCGCCCCCGATGCGCGCGGCGAAGTCGGTGCTGCGCAAGGCGTCGCGCACCGTGCGCGCCACCGCGGCCAGCACCCGGTCGCCGGCGCGGTGGCCGTGCAAATCGTTTACGCGCTTGAAGTGGTCGAGGTCGAGAAAGAGAAGCGAAAGCAATCTCCGGTAGCGCCGCGCGCGCTCCACCTCCCGCTCCAAGCGGTCCTCGAAGCTGTGCCGGTTGGAAAGGCCGGTGAGTAGATCGCGGGTTGCGCGGTGGTAGAGCCGGCGCAGCAGCCGCCCCTCGTCGGGGTGGTTGCGCCGGAAGGCGAGCAGGCACTTTCCCAGTTGCAGGCAGTCGCCGTCGCCCAGCAGGGCCTGCCGGATGCGCCGGCCGCGGTAGATCACCCCGTTGGTGCTCCCCAGGTCCTCGACCCGCAACCGCTCCGCCTCGACCTGCACCCTGGCGTGGGCGCGGGAGACGCCCGGGTCCTCGAGCCGCACCTTGGCCCCCTCCCCCCGCCCCACCGTGCAAGGATCCTTGCCCAGCGGGATCACGCGCCCCTCGTCCTCGCCGCGCAGCACCACCAGGCACGGCACGCGCTCGGTGACGGCTTCCGGATCGGGCCGCACCCGAGAGGTGAGGTCCATCAGGCCTCCCCCGCCGCCATCTGGGTGGGCAGGCCCTGGCGGACGCGCTCCAGGAGCTCGGGGTTGCCGGCCAGGGCGTCCCGCACGCCGTCGCGGCCCTGGCCCAACCGCTCGCCGGCGAACGAGAACCAGCTCCCGCTCTGCTCGACGACGCCGCTCTGGCAGGCGAGGTCCAGAATCTCCGCCGCCCGGCAGATGCCGGTGCCATAGTGGATCTCGAACTCGGCCACGCGGAAGGGCGGGGCCAATTTGTTCTTCACCACCTTGACGCGGGCGCGGGAGCCGACGATCTCCTCGCCCTTCTTGATGGCGCCGGCCGCCCGGATGTCGAGGCGCACCGAGGCGTAGAACTTGAGCGCGTTGCCGCCGGTGGTGGTCTCGGGGTTGCCGAACATGACGCCGATCTTCTGGCGGATCTGGTTGATGAAGATGACCGTGGCCAAATGGCGCGACATCAGGGCGGTGAGCTTGCGCATGGCCTGGGACATGAGCCGGGCCTGCAGGCCCATGTGGGCGTCGCCCATCTCGCCCTCGATCTCGGCGCGCGGCACCAGCGCCGCCACCGAGTCCACCACCACAAGGTCCACCCCGCCGCTCTTCACCAGAGTCTCGACGATCTCCAGCGCCTGCTCCCCGCTGTCGGGCTGGGAGACGAGCAGATCGTCGACCTTGACCCCCAGGCGCGCGGCGTAGCGCACGTCCAGGGCGTGCTCGGCGTCGATGAAGGCCGCCACCCCGCCGGCGCGCTGGGCCTCGGCGATGGCGTGCAGGGCCAGCGTGGTCTTGCCGGAGCTCTCCGGCCCGAAGATCTCGACCACCCGCCCGCGCGGGAACCCGCCCACCCCCAGCGCCCGGTCCAGCCCCACCGAGCCGGTGGGAATGACGGGGAGCGCCTCGACCGCCTCGCGGTCTCCGAGGCGCATGATGGTCCCCTTGCCGAACTGCTTTTCAACGGTCGCGATGGCCGCGGCCACCGCCTTGAGACGTTCCTTGATATCGGTAACGAGTTCTTTCATGGGTCGCTCCTTTCATTGTGTGGTCCCGACAGGCTGGCCAATTGCAAGGATCGCGCCACGAGCCGCTCCCCGCACAACGCCTCTGAATATCTGTTATTTTTTCTCGCGGATGGTTTCAGGTTCGGCCCGGATGAAAAAATCCGGACGGCGTGTCCGGTTTTTTGCATCCAGCCGGAGCGGGCCTGGCTACGTCTCCGTCGGGGTCATCAACCACAGGTCGGCCGAACCCTTGAAGGAGAACAACACCAGCTCGCCGGTTTTTCGGGAGAACGCCAGGGTGCCGCCGTCAGCGTCGCCGTCCAGCTCGCGCAAGGAGCGGTGTTCGCCCGATTCGCTGTCGATGAGCAGGAGCTTCTTCTCCCCGACCCCGAGCAGGTGCCGGCTGTCGGCGAGCCAGTAGAGAGACTGGGCTTCGAGGCCCAGGGTCTGGATGGCATTGCGCCTAAGATCGAGGACGAACACCCGGTTCGGCCCGCCGTGCGCGATCAGCATCCCGGCGACCTTCTGCCCGTCGGGCGACCAGTCGGTCGGGAGCAGGAAGCCCTCGGGGCGCTCGCCCGAGAACGGCAGGGCGGTGACGCCCTTTCCCGGATCGCTCAGCCGGATGAGCCACAGCGGCTGCTTGCAATCTAGCCGGGCCGCGACCAGCGCGTCGCCCCGCGGCGACCAGACTGGATAAATCATGCGCTCGGTGTCGGGCCCGAGAGTGACCAGGCCGGTCCCGTCCGTGCCGACGGTCCAGATCTGGTACTGGCCGCTGCGGTTGGAGTAGAAGGCGAGCGCCTTGCCGTCCGGCGAGAAACGCGGCCGCCGGTCGCGGGCGGGATCGTCGGTCAGCATGCGCCGGCCGGCCCCGTCCGGCGCCATGAGCAGGATATCCTCGGTGCCGGAGAAGGTCGAGGTGGCGAGCCATTTTCCGTCGGGCGAGAGATCGGCCTCGCCTTGCGGCCGGGAGCTGCGAAAGAGGGATTCCGGGTCTCCTGACAGCGCGCCGGTCTGGGGATCCAGGCGCAACCGGGTGGCGCGCCACTCGGTGTTCACCTGGGCGAAGGCCAGCCGCCCGTCGGGCGCCAGCGCCAGATCGCGGAGCGGCGTGGCGCCGACCGAGATCGACTCCGGGGGACCGAGCACCCGCCCCGAATCCTCGTCGATGGGGACGCGCCACAGGCCCATCACCCCCGAGCGATCGCTGAGAAAGAGCAGCCACCTGCCGTCCCGGGACCAGATGGGGTTGTAGTCGGTGGCCGCGTCCTGGGTCACCGCCAGCGCTCCCTGGCCATCGGCGCCCACGGTCCAGATGTCCCGCTGCCCGCCCTTCGAGGACCAGTACGCGACCCGGCGGCCCCGGGGCGACACGCTCGGCTGGATGGCATCCACGCCGGCGATCTTCCTCTTGGCTCCGGTGGCGGGAGCGAAGGCCCAGATCTCCGAGTCCGCGGCCCGGTCCAGCGGGTCCTCGAAACCGGCGGTGCTGTAGAAGATCTCTCTTCCGTCCGGCGACCAGGCGGGGTGGAACCCCTGCTCGGTGAGCCGCCGCGGCGACTCGCCCATGGCGCCCATGATGAACAGCGCCGGCTTTCCTTCCCTATCCGAGACGAAGGCGATGTGGCCACCGTCGGGCGAGAAGGCCGGTGAGAAGCTCATGCCCTGCGAGGGGCTGGTGAGCTCGATGGGGCGGTCTCCGCCGAGCCGATGCAGCATGAGGCGGGCCGATTTTCCTCCCTCCTCCTTTTCGACCACCTGCACGTAGGCCAGGAACTTGCCGTCCGGCGAGAAGGCGGGTTGGATCTCCCACTGGCGGCTGTCGGTGAGCTGGGCCAGGGCGAAGTGGGTGGCCGGGGTGTGCGCCGGGCGTCCGAGGATCCCCAGGGCGAACAACAAGAAGACCAGCGCCGCAAGCAGCGCCACGCCCCCGGTGGCCAACCAGAAGAGGCCGCGGGCGCGGCCGGGCTCGAGCCTGGTTTTCTCGAGCAACGCGGGGGCGCCGACCGGGGCCAACCCCTGCTCGTCCGAGCGGTGTTCGAGGAGCCGCACCGCCTCGCGCACCTCGCGGGCGTCGGCCGGGCGCTCGGCGGGGTTCTTGGCCAGGAGCCGCATGATCAGGCGCTCCAGGCCCTCCGAGATCTTGATGGGCGGATCGAGCGACGACAGGGGCGGCGGCGGCTCGGTCACGTGTTTCACCAGCACGCCCACCGGCGTGTCGGCGGAGAAGGGCAACCGGCCCGACAGGCACTGGTAGGCCACCACGCCCAGGCTGTAGAGATCCGAGCGGGCATCCAGCGATTGTCCCTGGGCCTGCTCGGGAGACATGAAGGCCGGGGTGCCGATCACCGTGCCCTGCTGGGTGCGCAGCGACTGGGCGGGCCCGCGGGCGATGCCGAAGTCGAGGATCTTGCACTCCTCCTGCCCCCCCACCTGCTCGAGGAAGATGTTCTGGGGTTTCAGGTCCCGGTGGATGATGCCCTCCTGGTGGGCCTCCACCAGGGCCTCGGAAACCTGGCGCAGGATGCGCAGGGTGCGGCGCTCGTCGAGCGGGCCTTGCGAGAGCAGCCGGTCCAGCGGCGTGCCGCGCAGAAGCTCCATGACCAGGAACAACCGGCCGTCCGGGGTGCGGCCGAAGTCGTAGAGCCGGATGGTGTGCGGGTGGCGCAGGCGGGAGATGACGCGGGCCTCGTTCTCGAAGCGCGACATCACCTCGGGCAGCATCTCTTTGGGAACGTCGTCGAGCGCCAGCACCTTGACCGCCACGTCGCGATCCACGTTCAGCTGGCGGGCGCGAAACACCGCGCCGGCGGCGCCGTCTCCGATCGCCTCCAGGATCTGGTAGCGGCCGTCCAGCACGACGCCCACCAGGTTCTGCCGGGCCTGCGCGTCCACGCGGTCTGCATCCTCCCCGGAGAACTCCCGCTCTCCGGCGGCACGAGTAGACCACGATCGCCCTGGGCGATCAACCGGATTGGCTCCGGAGGCGGAGCCGGCGAGCGGCATGAGCATGGGGTCGGCCCGCGCCACGACCTTGTCCTTGTCGAGCCGAAGAGGGGTGCCTGGCGCCGGCTACAAGCCGCGGCACAGCAGGGTGGAGCCGTCCAGCATCTCGCACCCTATCGACGCTTGTGGATCGCTGTCGAAGCATACCAGCACCGGGCCCGCGGGCACGCACTGGAGCGGCTCGGCCTGGACGCTGGGGAGGCGGTTCGGCCCGGCCCACACCAGCACGGCGGCGGCCAGCGTGACGAGCAATGCGACGGCCATGAGGAGCTTTCCGATTCGCGTCATCATCTTCCACCTCCAGGTCGGTTACAAAACCGGCACCGTTCTTCGCACCGCAAATACCGGAAGGTTTGAATTGCAGCATGCGTGCCACAACCGGCCAGACACCGGCAAGTACGCAGAAGATAATGACTTTATCCCAAAAACCTCGGGGCCTGTCCCCAATGTTTCTTCCGCGGAATCAGCAAGTTGCCGGCCCGTTGTTGCGTTCGAGTGCAAAAAATTGCCAAAACTGCCGAAAAGGCCGATAACGGGCATGTGCCCACCAGAGAAAAGGACGCCGACCGCACGCAGCAGACTGGCCGGCTCTCCGCCGACGAGCTACGCCAGGTACAGGAGGCGGCCGCCCGAGCCCGGCCCCAGGCGGAGTCGTACTCGTTCGTGATCTTCCACCGGGACGGCATCGAGGTGCTGCCGCTGCTCCCGGGCCGCCGGGTGATCATCGGCCGGGACATGCCGGCGGACGTGGTCCTTCGCGACCCCTCCCTGTCGCGCCAGCACGCCGCCTTGAGCATCGAGGCCGGCGCGGTGTGGATCGAGGACCTGAATTCCACCAACGGGACCTGGCTTTCGGGAAGGCGCATCCAGAAAGAGCGGCTCGAGACGGGGGCCGAGGTCCTGCTGGGGGCCGTGCCCGCGGCGCTGCACTCGGCGCGGACCTTCGATCCCGCCCGCGCCGGTTTCATCAACCACGACCGCTTCGTCTCCCAGCTCGAGGCCGAGATCGCCCGCGCCAAGGGATTCTCACGGCCGCTGTGCCTCTTGATGGTCAGGAGCTGCGCGGGCGGGGAGTGCTGCGTCTCCCACTGGTTCCCGCTGGTGCGCTCGTTGCTGCGGCCGTTCGACCAGCTCGCGCTCTACGGGCCCGAGACGCTGGAGATATTGCTGCCCGAGTGCGACGCCGGCCAGGCGCTCGAGGTCGCCCGCCGCATCCTGGCGGGCAGCCAGTCGCTGTGCTGCGCCATCGGCGCCTTCCCCGCTCAGGCCCGCTCGGCCGAGGAGCTCCTGTCCGTCACTCAGGGCGCCCTGCGGCAGGCGGGGCCCGCCCGGCCCGTGGTGACCGAGCGGGACCCGGCCCGGCCGGCGGAGCCGGGACAGACGGAGCTGCGCTCGCAGGCCATGCGGGCGCTGTACCTCGAGGCGCGCCGGTTGGCCGCCTCGCCGCTACCAGTCTTGATTCAGGGCGAGACCGGCACCGGCAAGGAGGTCCTGGCGCGGTTCATCCACGGCGAGGGCCCGCGCCGGGAAAAACCGCTGGTGTGCGTCAATTGCGGCGGCATCCCCGCGCAGCTCGTGGAGAGCACGCTCTTCGGCCACGTCAAGGGCGCCTTCACCGGGGCCGCCGGCTCCGCCGCCGGGGTGTTCGAGGCGGCCGACGGCGGGAGCGTGCTCCTCGACGAGATCGGCGAACTCCCGCTCCCCGCCCAGGCCGCGCTGCTAAGGGTTCTCGAGAACCGGCGCTTTTGCCGGGTCGGCTCCACCCAGGAGATCGAGGTGGACGTGCGGGTGCTGGCCGCCACCCACCGCGACCTGGAGGCCATGTGCCGCGAGGGACGCTTCCGCGAGGATCTCCTCTACCGGCTCAACGTGATGCCGCTGCAGGTCCCGCCGCTTCGAGAGCACCCGGAGGACATCGAGCCGCTGGCGTTGCACTTCCTCGCCGAGGCCGGGCGCGGAGCCGCCCGGATCGTCCGCGCCATCCACCCCGAGGCGCTGGCGCTACTCGTACGCTGGCACTGGCCGGGGAACGTGCGCGAGCTTAGAAACGCCATCGAGCGCGCCGTCCTCATCGCCGAGCAGGACACCATCCAGCCGTCGGATCTCCCCGAGCGCATCCGCGGCACCCACTCGCTTCCGCCCCCCGCCGCGGCCGCGCCGCCGGCCTCCGCGGGCCCGCTGCGCCTGCGCGAGGAGCTCGACCGGCGTGAGGCCCAGCTCATCCTGGAGGCGCTCAGGCGGTGCGACTTCAACCGCGAGCGGGCGGCGGCCGAGCTGGGCTTGCCGCTGCGCACCCTGGCCCACAAGATGAAGCAGCACGGCATCCGCCGCGTGCGCTACGAGAAGGACCCCGAGGACGGTTGACGCCGTCCCTCACGCCGCCGCGGCGGGGCTGCCCAGCGCCCGGTCCAGCGAGCGGTACTGGATGGCCTCGGCCAGGTGCTCGGTGGTGAGCGATTCGCTCCCGGCCAGGTCGGCGATGGTGCGGGTCACCTTGAGGATGCGCTCGAAGGCCCGCGCCGAAAATCCCAGCCGCCGCACCGCCTGCTCGAGGAGCGCCGCCTCCGCCGGGCCCAGCCGGCAGAAGCGCTGCACCTGGGCGGCGGCCATGTGGGCGTTGCAGCGCACCCCGGGCAGCGCGGCGAAGCGCTTCGCCTGCACCGCGCGCGCGCGCACCACTCGCTCCCGCACCGCCGCCGAGGTCTCGCCCGGGCTGTGGTGCACCAGGTCGCGGTAGGGCACCGCCGGCACCTCCACCTGGATGTCGATGCGGTCCATGAGCGGCCCGGAGACCTGCGCGCGGTAGCGCTGGATGGCCGCCGCCGAGCACAGGCACAGGTGCGTCGGATCGGTGAGGTAGCCGCAGGGACAGGGGTTCATGGCCGCCACCAGCATGAAGCGCGCCGGGAAGGTCACCGCCATCGAGGCCCGCGAGATGGTGACACAACCGTCCTCGACCGGCTGGCGCAGCACCTCGAGCACGTTCTTGCGGAACTCGGGCAGCTCGTCGAGGAACAGCACCCCGTTGTGCGCCAGGCTCACCTCGCCGGGGTGCGGCGTGGTGCCCCCGCCCACCAGGCCGGCGTCCGAGACGGTGTGGTGCGGCGCGCGGAACGGCCGGTGCCCGATCAGCGCCGCGCCCGGTCGCAGCAGGCCCATGATGGAGTAGATCTTGGTGGTCTCGACCGCCTCCTCGAAGGCCGGCGGGGGCAGGATGCCCGGGAGGCGGCGCGCCAGCATGGTCTTTCCCGAGCCCGGCGGACCCACCATGAGCAGGTTGTGGCCCCCGGCGGCGGCGACCTCCAGGGCGCGCTTCACGTGCTCCTGGCCGCGCACGTCCGAGAAGTCCACCGCCTCGGCACCAGCCTGTGACAGCGCCTGCGCCGGATCCACCTGGATGGGGGTGAGCGCCGCGCGCGCGGTGAAGTGCTCCACCACCTCGCGCAGCTTCCGCACCCCGAAGACCTCCAGCCCGCCCACCACGGCCGCCTCCGCGGCGCAGGCCTCCGGGCACACGATGCTCCCGAGGTTCTCGGCGCGGGCCATCACCGCCATGGAGAGGGCGCCGGGGACGGGCCGCACGTCGCCGTCGAGCCCGAGTTCCCCGAAGACCAGCGTCCGGTCGAGGGTGGCGCGGTCGAGCGGTTCGGAGGCCGAGAGCAACCCCAGGGCGATGGGCAGGTCGAAGGCCGTGCCGCCCTTGCGAAGATCCGCCGGCGCCAGGTTCACGGTGATGCGCCGTTGCGGAAAGTCGGCGTCCGAGTTCTTGATGGCCGACTCCACCCGCACGCGGGCCTCCTTGACCGCGCCCTCGGGAAGCCCCACCACGGAAAAATTCGGAAGCCCCATGGCCATGTCCACCTCGACGTCGACGCGCAGGGCGTCCACGCCGAGGACCGTCGCAGAGATGACTCGCGCGAGCATGTTTCCTCCCTCCTCTGCTCCAATTTTTTGCAAAAAGCGGGCCGTGCCGGCTGATTCGAGTATCTGGCTGATTTGTTTGCGATTATCGATCAGCAAAAACTTCCAAAGTTGCGGCAAAGAAAAAATCCGGACAGCCTGTCCGGATTTCGGCAGAGTTTGTCGGATGATGAGCCGGCCGCAAACTTCATCAGGGCAGAACGACGACCTCGCGCTCGAGCGCAACCCCGAACAGCGCGCGCACCCGCTCCTGGATCTCCGAGGCGAGTTCGAGGATCTCGCCCGCCGTGGCGCCGCCGAGGTTCACGATGACCAGAGCGTTCTTCTCGAAGACGCCGCAGCGTCCCCGCCGCGCGCCCAAAAATCCCGCCCGCTCGATGAGCCAACCGGCCGGGACTTTCACCCGAGCGTCCTTCTCCGGATAGGCCGGGAGTTTCGGTTCTTCGTCCATGAGCCTTCTTGCCTGGTCCGATGAGATGAGTGGATTCTTGAAGAAGCTTCCGGCATTGCCGACCACCGCCGGATCGGGCAGCTTCCGCCGCCGGATGCGAATCACGGCCTCGAAGACGTCCTCTCCGGTAGGATTCGAGATCCCCGCGGCGGCGAGCTCGTCCGAAAGAGCCCTGTGCGTCACGGGGACAGGCCCGTGCTTTTTCAGGCGCAAGTGCACGCGGCAGATGATGATTTTGTTCGCGAGCTCGTGCTTGAAGACGCTGTCGCGGTAGCCGAGGCGGCACTCGGCGCGAGAGAGCCGGATGGCGTTGCCGCCGGGGACGGAAAGACCCTCGACGGACTCGAGGACATCGGCGGCCTCGGAGCCATAGGCGCCGACGTTCTGTACGGGCGCCGCGCCCGCGCTGCCGGGGATGAGCGCGAGCGCCTCGAGGCCCGAAAGCCCTCTCGCCACCGACCAGGAGACGAGGTCGTGCCAGGCGACACCCGCCCCGACCCGGACCAGGCAATCTGCTTCGCTCTCCGAGACGACCTCGATCCCGGGGACGGCGACGGCCAGGGTGAGCCCCGGAAGATCCCCCGCCAGAAGGACGTTCGAGCCGGCGCCGAGCACGTACAGGCCATGCCGGTAGAGGTCGGCCCGCCGCAGCACCTCGGCGAGCTCCTCTTCGCTCGACACCTTGCAGAACCGCTCCGCCCGGGCGTCCAGCCCGAAGGTGTTGTGCGCGCGCAGCGGTTGGTCAGTCTTCACCTCGATCATTCCAAGACCCTGTTTTTGCAATAAAACATTGGGAAAACATTGGGGACAGGCCCCGTGATTCCGTGATTCCTTCGGCCCCGCGTTCGCGCGGCGGTTCAATCTGCGGCGCCGGGGTTCATGCCCTGATCCCTATGCGGATCTAGGCCTGCTTCTCCTTGCAAGCCTTGATCTTGGAAATCTCCTCGTCGGTGAGCTTCTTAAAGTCGATCTTTCCGATGCGGGTGCAGGGAAGCTCGCAGCGGAACTCGATCTCGCGCGGGCAGCTCCACTTGATGAGGTGCTCGCGGCAGTGGGCGATGAGCTTCTCCTGCATCTCGGGCCCGGCGGCGGCCGGATCGCGCAGCACCACGAAGGCCTTCACCCGCTCCACCTGGGCCTGGTCGGGGACGCCGATCACGCACGCCTGCTGCACCTCCGGGTGGCGGCACAGCACCTCCTCGACCTGGGAGGGGTACACGTTCATGCCGGAGCTCTTGATCATCCTCTTCAGGCGCAGCCGAAAGTAGAAGTACCCGTCGGCGTCCATGGTGGCGATGTCCCCGGTGTGCAGCCACACCCGCCCGTCGGCGTGGCGCTTCAAGGTGGCCGCGGTCTCCTCGGGCTGGTCGAGGTACCCCAGCATGACGGCCGGGCCGCTTATGCAGATCTCGCCCTCCTCGCCGAGCGCGGCTTCTTCGGTGGTGCCGATCTTCACCACCTTGGCCAGCATGTCGGAGAACGGGATGCCGATGCTCCCCTCGCGGTAGCCGGTGACGGGCATGCACATGATGGCGGTGACCGCCTCGGTGAGTCCGTAGCCCTCGAGGAGCTTGATGTCCGCGCCCGAGCGGCGGCAGATCTCCTCGAAGGCCTCCTTCACCGCGCGCGGCAGCCGGTCCGCGCCGCAGAAGGCGCCCCGCAGGCAGCGCAGATCGGCCCCAAGGAAGTCCGGGTTGCGGGTGAGCGCCTCGTAGAGAGTCGGCACACCGACGATGAACGAGGGCCTCTTCTTGCGGATGAGCTTCGCCACCGTCTCGGCGGTGAAGGTCGGCACCAGGATGGACTTACCCCCGCCCATGAGCACCGCGTTGATGCACACCCCCAGGCCGAAGCCGTGGAAGATGGGCAGGATGGCCAGCATCGAGTCGGCGTCGCCGATCTTGCCCCAGGCGGCGGACATCATGCCCTGGGAGATGAAGTTCATGTTGGAGAGCATGATGCCCTTGGGGGTGCCGGTGGTGCCGCCGCTGTAGAGGATGGCGGCCAGGTCGTCGGTCTTCATGTCGTTTGGCGGCGGCTCGGAATAGGCGCCGGCCATGAGCGGCTTCCACCAGCGCACCCGCGCATCGGGCGGGACCTTCTTGATCTTGCGGCCCTTGGTGAGCGAGAAGAGCAGGTTCATGGGAAAGGGCAGCTCGTCGGGGATGCGCGCCAGGATCAGCGTCTCGATCTGCTGCTCGCGCATGGCCTCGGCGAACACCGGGTAGAAGGCGTCCAGGGTGAGCGCCATGCGGCTCTTGCTCACCTTGAGGTAGAAGGCCACCTCCTTGGCCGGGGACAGGGGGTGGATCATGCTGGAGATCGCCCCCAGCTTGTTTACGGCGTAGAAGCACACGATCCCCTGCGGCGAGGTGGGCATGGAGATGGTGATCCTATCGCCCGCGCGCAGCCCCAGCGCATGCAGGGCCCGGGCGCACTGGTCGATGCTGGCGATCAGCTCCCCGTAGGTCGCGGTGCGGCCGAAGAAGTCGGTGGCGATGGCGGCCGGGTTCTTCTCGGCGGTGGCGCGGAGCGCCTGGTAGAGCGTGACGCGGGGGTAGTCGATGTGCTCGGGGACGTGCCCGTAGAACTTCAACCAGGGTTTCTGCTCGTACATGCTCTGCCTCCGGAGGGGTTTGATGAGTTGCCCATATCAGCAAACCCGCCCGGAGACAACCGTCAGCACTGCCCGTGCCGGTGGTGGGCGCAGGCCTGGCCGGGATCCACCTCCTTGAGCGTCCCCGCCGAAAGGGCCTTCACCACCTCGCCGGCGGTGTCCTGCTCGGCCAGGTACACCCGGATCCCCGCCGCCCTGAGCTTGTTCAGCGCGCCCATGCCGATGCCGCCCACCGCGATGGCGTCCAGCTCTTCTCCCTGGAGCGACGCGAGCGGCATGCACATGCCGTGGCCGTGGTGCTGGTTGCGATTCTTCACCGCGCGGCAGGCCGAGCTCTCGGTGTCCACGATGAGAAACAGCGGCGCCGAGCCGAAGTGCGCGCATAATACGCTATCGAGCCCCTGATCGCCTTCCACCGGAATACAGATCTTCATTGGGGATTCTCCTCTCTTGGGTTTTTCGCCTTTTCCATCGGTCCTCGCCGGCCGCGCCGGCAGCAGCGGCCCCGTCCCCTGCCCTTCTCCGGGATGCGCACCGGGCCGCCCTCGATGCGCAGCGCCTTGCCGTGCACCAGCGCCTCCGCCACCTTGCGGCGGGCCGACTCCAGGATGCGCCCCACGGTGGGCCGCGACACCTGCATGCGCTCGGCCACCTGCTCCTGGTACAACCCGTCCAGGTCGGACAGGCGCAGCGCCTCGAACTCGTCCAGCGTCATGACCACCTCCTCCAGCTCCACCACCGGGATGCCGATGGGTTTGAAGATGCTCGCGGCCGGGGTCTGACCGACGCGGCGGTAGCAAAAGGGTCTGGGCATGGCTCCGACCTCCAGCGCCTATTATGAGCATATGTTCAAAACTGTCAAGAGGAATCTCGGCCCCCGGCGGCCGCCCTACAGCGGGTACGGCAACGTCAGCGAGAGCACGGTGACCAGGAGCAACACCACCGGCAGCAAGACCAGGAACACCACGAAGGTGAACCCCATGACGTCCCGGGCGCGCAGGCCGAAGATCGACAGCACCGGCAGCATCCAGAAGGGCTGGACCAGGTTGGCCAGGGCCTCGCCGAGGTCGTACACCGCCACCATCCAGCCCAGGTGGACCTGGAGCGAGTGCGCCGCCTGCATGACGTAGGGCGCCTCGATCACCCACTTGGAGCCGCCCGAGGGGACGAACACCCCGAGCACGGTCGAGTACAGCGAGACCAGCGGCGGGTACGTCACCGGGTCGGAGACCGAGACGAAGAACTCGGCGATCTTGTGGTTGAGCCCGGTGTACACGATCATGCCCACGATGCCGGCGTAGAACGGGAACTGCAGCAGCACCCCCCACCCCGCGCCGGTGGCCTCGCGCACCGCCCGCATCAGGCGGGCCGGGGTCCAGTGGAGCAAGAACCCCAGCATGAGGAAGGCCAGGTTGATGGTGTTCAGGTTGATGGCGCCCAGCACGTCGTCGGTCGAGGCGAACACCCCGACGAGGTAGGAAAACCCCAGCGCCACGACGAGCAGCGTAAGGTACGGCGTGCGCTCCAGCCATTCGCCCGGCTGGGGGGCCGGGTGCGGCGCCGGTTCGCTCCCCGGCGGCGGGCCGAGCGTAACGCCCAGGCTCTCGGCGCTCCGGGCTCGCTCGGGGCGCGGCACGATCAGCCAGATGACCACGGCCACGACGAGCACCTCCACCGCGACCGACACCAGGCTCTGCCACAGGAAGATGGTGTGCCGAAGCGGGATCATGCCGCCGGGGACGAGACCGCCCGCGGCCACGATGTCGCGGATGGCCGGTTGGAGCGCGCCGGGGGTGGTCATCTGGAGCGCGGCCGAGCCCGAGAGCCCCTGGGCCCAGATGCTGCCGAGGCCGAGGAAGCTCGAGGCGGCCAGCAGGCGGTAGTCGGTGCCTTGCACGCGGCGCGCCACCTCGCGGGCCAGGATGGCCGAGAAGATGAGCGAGAATCCCCAGTTCAGCCAGCTCGAGAGCATGGCGAAGACCGCCACCATGACCGTGGCGCTTTTCGCGCTCCGGGGCCGGCCGGCCAGCCAGGCGATGAGCCGGAAGACCGGCCGCGAGCTCGCCAGCACGTAGCCGGTGATGATGATGAGCGCCATCTGCATGGTGAAGGGGATGAGCTCCCAGAAGCCCTTGCCCCAGCTCTGCACCATCTGGGTCAGCCCCGCCCCGCCCGCGGTCACGCCCAGCAAAAAGACCAGCACCGTGGCCACCAGGGCGAACACGAAGGCGTCGGGGACCCAGCGTTCGGCAAAACTTACGAAGCGCTCGGCCAGCCGGCCCAACCTGCTCGGGCGTTCCTCGATCATGGGCCATGCCTCTAGCACGTCTTCCGGCCCATCACAACCAGCAGGTAACTCGATGAAACAAAAGAACAAACATTGGGGATACCTTGGGGACAGGCCCCCGGAATTCCCCGGAATTGGCGCTGGGATTCTCGGGGTCTGGAATTGCCGGCCGTTAGTTGTCTTTCCAGGGTGAGAATGATATCCGAACGGGGCGCGGCATGACGTTTACCTCCTTCACCTTCGCTCTGTTCTTCGCTGTGGTGTGGGCGTTCCAGCGGCTGCCGCTGCCCTGGACGGCGCGCAAGGCCTTCTTCCTGGTCGCCTCGTACGGCTTCTACGCCGCCTGGAAGTGGCAGTACCTCTCGCTGCTGTTCGCCTCGACCGCCGCCGACTGGTTCCTCGGCCGCTGGATCGCCGCCCAGACCTCTGTGCCGCGCCGCCGCTTGCTGCTCTCTACGAGCCTGGTGTTCAACCTCGGGCTGCTCGGCGCCTTCAAGTACTCGGGGTTCCTCTTCGAAAACCTCTCGCGCCTGTTCGGGCAGCTCGGGGTGCCGTTCTCCGCCGAGCCGCTGTCCGCGGTGCTGCCGGTGGGCATCTCCTTCTATACCTTCCAGACCCTCTCCTACACCATCGACATCTACCGGGGCCGGCTCGCGCCCGCCCGCTCGGTCCTGGACTACGCCCTGTACGTGGCCTTCTTTCCCCAGCTCGTGGCCGGGCCCATCGTGCGGGCGGCGGAGTTCTTGCCCCAGCTCGCCGAGCCGAAGAAGCCGTCCGACCAGGCGCTGGGTTTCGGCCTGGCCCTCATCACGCTCGGGGTTTTTCTGAAGTCCGTGCTCGCCGACGGGGTGATGGCGCCGGTGGCCGAGGCCGTCTTCGACGGCGGGACGGTGAGCCCGGCCACCGCCTGGGTGGGCGCCATCGCCTTCGCCGGCCAGATCTACTGCGACTTCGCCGGCTACTCGGCCATCGCCCTGGGCGCGGCCGCCTGCCTGGGATTCCATTTGCCCGAGAACTTCCGCGCGCCCTACGCGGCCATCGGCTTCTCCGACTTCTGGCGCCGCTGGCACACCTCGCTCTCCTCGTGGCTTCGCGATTACCTGTACATCCCGCTGGGCGGGAACCGCCGCGGCGAGCTGCGCGCGCACGCCAACCGCATGATGACCATGCTGCTCGGCGGCCTGTGGCACGGCGCCAACTGGACCTACGTGCTCTGGGGCGGCCTGCACGGAGCGTGGTTGATCATCGAGCGCGCCCTCGTACGCATCGCGGGCGGCTGCACGGTGTGGCGGCGTCCGGCGGTGCGCCTGCTGCTCGGGCTGGGCACGCTGGCGGCGGTGTGTTGGACCTGGGTGTTCTTCCGGGCCCGCACCCTGCCGCGGGCGCTGGAAATCGCCGGAGCCATGGTGGGCGCCGGCGATGCCGACGGGACCGGCACCCCCGCCCCGGCCGATGTGGTGGCGGCGTTGGCCTGCATGCTCGGCCTGGTGGCCTGCCACGTCTGGTTGCGCCGCCGGAGACTGGCGGATGTTTGCGAGCGCGCACCGTGGTGGGCGCGGGCGCTGGTGCTCTCGGTTCTCGTTTTTTTCATCTGCACCATGCCGGGAAGGGACCGTGCGTTCATTTACTTCCAGTTCTGATTCCTGCGGCGGTTCCCGCTGGGGCCGCGCCTGGCTTCTTGCGCTGATTTTGGCCGGAGCGATGCTCACCGGCTGGGAGGCGTTCCTGCGCGAGCGAGGCCACACGCCCGAGCTGGTGGACGACGCCGACCTGTGGAGCGAGTGGCGCGAGCAGGCGACCGGAGAGGATGTGGTGGTGCTGCTGGGAAGCTCCCGCATCCAGCTCGGCATCGTCCCGGCGCGGCTTTCCGAGCGCCTGCACGGGCGCAGGGTGATCCAGCTGGCCGTGGACGGTGCCGCCCCGTTCGCCGCGCTGGAAGACCTGGCGAACGACGAGGAGTTCCGGGGCCTGATCCTTCTTTCGCTGGTCGAGTCCACCCTCACCGAGAAGGACTGGCCCGGCCAGGCCGAGTACGTGGCGCATTACCACCACCAGTGGTCGTTCGACCGCCGGGTCCACCGGAAAATCGCCACCGAGCGCCAGCGGCTGCTCGCCAGCGCCAATCCCAACGCGAGCTTTCTGCGCGTGCTCCAGTTCCTGCTCGGCGAGGGGCGCCTGCCGCCACCGCTCTGGTTGCACACGTTCCCGGACCGCTCCCGCGCGGTGGACCCGGAGCGGATCGACTTTGCGCGGCTCACCGAGTGGCGCCTCGCTCGCCTGCGGCAGCTCTACGCCGCGGCGGGCCCGGTGAACGAGGCCGCGTATTTCACGCTCGGCGAGCGCTTGCGTTCCGTCATTGACCGCCTGCAACAGCGCGGCGCCCGGGTGGTGCTATTGCGCCTGCCCACCTGCGGCGAGCACTGGCGGCTCGACGAGGAGCGCTATCCCCGCGCGCGCTTCTGGGATCGGCTGACGGAGCGCGTCGGGGCGCCGGCGATTCATTTCTTGGATGTTCCCGCCATGGCCAGACTCCCCTGCTACGACGGCTCGCACCTGGCCCGGCCGGAGGCCCTCGCCTTCACCGAGGCGCTGGCCGATGAGATCGAACGCCGCCAGATTCGATTCTGACGGCGTCTTCAACCACGTACTACCGCTCCCACTTGCCGGAGTAGTTCACCACCACCTGGCAGGGGAAGGAGATCTTGAGGTAGGTGGCCGCGGCGGCGCACTGGGTGCCGGTGCAAGAGACGGTGCCGTTCTGCGTGCCGCTGGTGTGCTCGGCATCGGTGAAGCTCCCGCTCACATCGACCGCGCCGTGCAAGGTGACGTCGTAGTTGGGCACGGTCTGGGTGACGTCGCCGCGGTGGCAGGTGTAGTTCGATCCGCTCACGGCGCAGTCGAACTCCTGGGAGCCGTCACCCGGGGTCACGTGAAAGTTGGGGTCGGCGACGTTGCTGATGCCGAAGCCGCCCTGGCCCGTCCCCAGCGCCTCGAACTTGCAGGTGTTGGTGCCGTACTGGAACTGGCTGTAGCTCCACACCCCGGCCTTGGGCATGGTGTTGCCGCCGCCGACGCAGGCGCCGTTCTGACAGGTCTTGCCCGAGGCGGCGCAATCGGTGCCGTTCACCCACTGGCCGCTCGCGCAGGTCTGGATGACGTTGCCGTTGCACTGCGTCTGCCCGGTGGTGCAACCGCCCCCCACGCAGGCGCCGTTCTGGCAGGTCTTGCCCTGCGCGGCGCAGTCGGTGGTGTTGGACCAGACATCGTTTGTGCAGGTCTGGACCCAGTCGCCGTTGCACTGGGTCGTGCCGTCATCGCACTTCTGCTTGCCGTCACCGCCGCAGCCGGCGATCGCCAGGATGACCAACAAGCTTGTCATGGAGCGCATCGTTTTCCTCCTCGTAAGGGTGATGGGAATGCTTTCGGCGAAGACTCTGCCCGATCCCTGGCCGCGCGTCAATCCGCGGCGACCTCGGCCGGCCCCTGAAAGGATTCCTCGAAGCGCTCCCGCGTGTTGCGGAAGAACTCGACCAGCGCACCGGCCGGAACGGCGCGGCGCGGCGGGGCCGTGGGACGATCGTCGTCGGGGCAGAAGCCGTCGGCGAGCACGTACTTTCGATATCGCCGGTCCTTCACCACCAGCAGATCCCCCTCGGCGCTCACTGCCCCCACCAGCGAGGAATTGGTGCAGCCGACGTAGGCGCTCACCTGGCGCGGCGCGGGGGGTGGCACATCCGCGAGCTCGGACAAGAGCAGCGCGGGAAAGTCGCTCTGGTTGTAGAGCCCGTCCACGGCTTGTCCCTGGAAGCGGGGGTTGATGAACCACAGCGGCAGGCGCAGGGCCCAACGGCGGGTGCGGTAGTCCCAGTCCCGGATGCCGTGGTCGGAGGTCACCACCAATAGCGTCGTGTCGAGCAGGCCGCGCTCGGCCAGGCGCTCCCACACGGCCTGCAAGTAGTCGCCGTAGTATTCCACCGGGGTCTTGCCGCTGCTCTGCTCGTATTCGCCGATGTGGCCGAACACCGCTTCCTGCAATAGAAACAGGCGCGGCCGCTGGTCGAAGAGATCGAAGAGGCGCGGCAGCAGGATGCGATCCTCGCAGTCGTGCTCGAAATGGTAGGGGTTGAAGCACAAAAAGTCGCCGTGGTTCTCGAACTCCGCTTGCGACAGGATGATCCGCGTCTGCCAGGGCAGCTCGAACACCACCAGCTCTACGTCGGTCTGGGCCGCGGCCACCGCGGTATGAAAACCCGCCCGCTCCATGCGCTCGACCAGCGAGGGCCGCTGCCGCAGGAACAGGTACTGCCGCGCGTCGCGCTCGCTATAGGCCTCGAAGGGGATGAGCCGGCCGAAGAGCATGGCCAAAAGACCGGTGCGGCTATCCTGGTTGGTGGTGAAATAGGCGCTGTAGCGGTGGGCCTGCGCCCGGTGAAGATTGAAAAAATGACCGGCCGGGAGCGCTGCGGCGTCCTGCTCCAGGATGCGCGAGGGGACGCTCTCCATCACGAAGACCAGCACCCGGTCGAAGCGCGGCTCTGCCTCCGGCACCGCACGCCCCCGCGCGGCGTCCGCGAGTTCCGCCGTCTCGCCCCCGGGGGCGATGACGGGATGCGACAGCGCCTCGGCCACGTCGCGGCCCATCTCCCACAGGACCGAGGGATAGAAGGTCACGGTGGCCTGGTGGACGAGCGGGATTAGGCCAAGCCCCGCCGCGGAAAGCGCCACCCAACGTGGGCGAGGCAGCCACAGCCTGCGGGCCAGGAACCCGGCGGCCACGCTCAACCCGGCAAGGAGCAGGCCCGTCACGGCCAGCACCACCGGAGGAACGATCTCGGTGACGAAAAATGCGACCGCGCCAAGGGACGAGTCCAACAGCGAAAACTGCCTGGCGGTGGCCTCCTCCAGGTAGAAGCTGTGCGCGGCGATCAAGAGCAGCGCCGGGATCTCCAGCAGCAGAAACACGCCGCCGCCCAGGGCGAGCCGCCGCCGCGGCGTCTTCCCGCCGGCGACGATCGACAGCAGGCACAGCCCGAGCAGGAAGCAGGCGTCCAACAGCCAGGCGGAGAGCAGCGAGAGCGCCGGCTCCGCGTTCCACCCGCGGATCAGCTTGAGCGGGAGCAGCAGCAGGCAGGCCATCAGGGTGAAGGCGAGACGGCGGCTGCCCGGCGGGCTCATGACGTCCTCGCCTCCCCGCCTTGCGCCGCTCCCAGCGACACCGTCCCCTTGCGATCCAGCTTGCGCCAACCGTGACGCAGGCCGCGCAACGCGGCCAGCATGGACTTGATCGACACGTAGTACATGATCTGCCGGTAGCTGAAACGCTGGACGAGCAAGAGCAGCAGCCACCACTTGGGTTTGCGGTCGAGCCAGAAGGCGAGCAGCGAGGCGCACACGTCCATGAACAGGAAGGCCAGGTAGCCGGCCAAGAAAGCCGACCAATCCCCGCGCACGATGGAGGCCACCATCACCAGGTCGCCGATGGGGCTCAGCGCCGGGAACAGGATCTGGAACAGGACCATGTTGGGCAGGCCGATCCAGCCCAGGGTGCCGCGGAAGAAGGCGCGCTTGTGCTTCCACAGGCACTGGTAGGTGCCGTAGGTCCAGCGGAAACGCTGCTTGAGGAAGGCCCCCAGCGACTCCGGCGCCTCGGTGCGCCCGATGGCCTCCGGCTCGTAGATCACCCGGCCACCGGCGCGCAGCACGGAGAGCGTCAGATCGGCGTCCTCGGTGAGGGTGTCCTTGCTGTAGCCGCCCGCGTCGAGCACCGCCTGGCGGCGCCAGGCGCCCAGGGCCCCGGGCACGACCGAGATGCAGTTGAGCGCCGAGAAGGCCCGCCGATCGAAGTTCTGGCTGGTGACGTACTCCACCGCCTGGAAGGCGGTGAGCCAGGAGTTGACGTTGCCCACCTCCACGTTGCCGCACACCGCCGTCACCTCGGGATCGACGAAGTGCCGCACCAGGCGCGGGATGGCCTCGGCCGAGACGATGGTGTCCGCGTCCACCGCCACCACGATCTCGCCGCGCGCCTCGCGCAGGCCGTGGTTGGCCGCGGCCGCCTTGCCGGCGTTCTCCTGGCGCAGCAAGCGTACCCGCGGATCTTTGGCGGCGATGGCCTGCACCACCTCTGCGGTGCGGTCCTTGGAGCCGTCGTCGATGACCACGAACTCCACCCTGGGCCAGGCCGTGGCGCGCAACGAGGCCAGGGTCGAGGCGATGACCTTCTCCTCGTTGAAGGCCGGGATGAGCACCGAGACCATGGGTTGGAAGTCGGCTGCGGCGCCGCCCTGGCCGTTCGAGCGGCGGCGCCGTTGCCAGTAGCGGTCGAACAGCGTCACGCCGCCGAGCAGCAGGATGCGTAACGCGGCCAGCACGGTGCACACGAAGAACAGCCCGCCGATGATGGCGAACCCCCACGAGCGCAGCCAGGCGGTGGCGGCGCTGCTCCAGGAGATGAAGCGCTCGCCCAGCGGCAGGCGCTGTTCGATCTCGCGGCGGGGGATCCCCAGCAGCTCGTCCAGGGACACGATCTGGAAGCCCAGGGCCCGCAGCCGGGGGATGAGCAGGCGCAGGGCCTCCACCGTGGCGCGCCGGTCGCCGCCGCCGTCGTGGAACAGCACGATCTGCCCCGCCCCGCGCAAAAGCTCCGTGAGCACGTGGTCGGCGATGGCCTCGGGTTGCTGTAGCTTCCAGTCCTGGCTGTCCACGTTGGCCCCCACCACCACGTAGCCTTCCTCGAGGCCGATGCGCATGGGCGCGAGCCCGGCCTCGTCGTCGATGATCATGTCCGCGGTGTAGGGGGCGCGGAACAGCGGCGAGCGCTTTCCGGTGAGGCCTTCGATGAGGCGCTGGGTGGAGTTGAGCTGCACCCGCGCCTCCGCCGGCGTGATGTCCTCCAGATGGGGGTGGGAGAAGGAATGGTTGCCGACGAAGTGCCCGGCCTCGGAGACCGCCTCCACCAGATCGGGGAAGCGCAGCACCTGCTCGCCCACCATGAAGAACACCGCCGGCGCGCGAAATCGCTCCAGTACCTCGAGAATGGCCGGGGTCCACTCCTCCGACGGGCCGTCGTCGAAGGAGAGAACCACCTGGCGGCCCTCTCCGCAGCGCCGTTCGACCAGGTACCCGGTCGGGACCAGGGAGTACACCCCCTCGCGCACGAACCCTTGCTCGTCCACCGCGAACTCCCGCCGGCCGGGTTGCGGGCGGGTGCGCACCGTGAGCACCTCCCCCTCGCCGTAGAACTCCACTGTCTTGGCGGCGGGCACCTCCTCCAAAAGATCCGGCCGCTCCGGCGGACGGTCTTGCCCCAGGAAGTGCCACAGCGTCTCGTCCTCGGTCCCCAGGCGCCAGATGCCGAAACGCGAGACCTTGCGCTGGCCGGCGCGCCGGACCTGATTCCACATGGCCAAAGAATCCTGGAACCACACCTCGTGGACGGTATCGTCCTCGTCGTGGTAGGCGAAGTGGCTGTTCTCGATGCCCTCCACGAAATGGGGCAAGCTGCCCGCGGCGCGGGCCAGGTTCACCGCGTTGGTGAAGGTGATGCCCTCGGCGAGCTCCTCCCGGCGCTCGACGTTCCAGTCGTAGCCGTAGGCCCCCAGCACGAGCACGGTGCGATCGGGGAGCAAGCGCGGCAGCACGTAGTCGAGCGACTGGTCGAGCCACTCCTTCGATGCGATGGGACCGGGCAGCGACGAGGGGAAGTGCTCGTCGTAGGCCATGACCATGACCGCGTCGGAGACCTTGGCGATATACTCGTAGTCGAAGGCCGGATCCTGGAACGGCACGTCCACGGTCAACCGCATGCCGTACTGGCGCAGCTCCTTGCGCAGATCGACCAGGAACTCGAGGAAGTTCTCGGAGTCCTCGGGGGCCAGATCCTCCAGGTCCACGTTGAGCCCGTCGGCCGAGAGCTGCCACAACCGGGCGCACAGTTTTTTCGCCACGCACTGGCGGGCCTCGTCGTTGCGCAAGAACTCGCCGGTCTCGGCGCCACGCCACTTGCCCTCGAACAGGTTGGCCAACCGCGGCAACACCAGCACATCGGCGCGCGCGAGCAAGCGGCGTAATTTATCGCTGCTGCGCTCGACCACATCGCAGCCAGCGCCGGGCAGCTCGAACCAGTCCGGCACCACCACGTCGAGCTGCGGCAGGTGGCGCTCCAGCGAGGCGATCGACAACGGATCGTCGTCCAGCACGAAGGCCACCACTGTACCCTCGGCGAAGGGCATGGCGCCCTCGATAGCGCCCTTCACCAACCGGTCCAGGCGCCAGCGGTTCTTGGCCCGCATGCGGGCCAGCCGGGCGAGTTGTTCGGGGGTGAAGCGGGGTTTGATGCGCCGCTCCATGTCCTCGCGGATGGCGGCGGCGGAGATCAGCTTGTGCTGCGAGAAGGTGTCCGGGATGGGGGGCGGCACCAGCAGGCCCGACACCACCAGGGCGCCGATGAGCAGCGCCGTGGCCAGCAGCGCCGAAAACAGGAGCAGCGAGTAGCGCCAACGCCGCTGTCTCGGGTCTTCGAAGATCATGCGAACTCCATCCCTCGCCGGCGGCGGACACTACGCCCGCTGCCTGCCGCTGTCAAAGGGGAGCCCGATAGCGGCGCCGGCGATTTGATCCTGCGCGCCAAAGATGTCAAATACCGGCAGTCGGTTGTCCTGGGAGGCCGCCATGAAAAAACGAGTCATTCCTCGGAACCCATCGCCAGTGTCCCCCGGTCCCACGGCGCGCTCCGTCATCGCTACGCCGCTCGGCCGCATGGAGGCCGAGGCCAGCCCGGCGGCGATCCTGCGCCTCGAGTTCGCGCGGGGCCCGGCCTCCTCCACGCGACAAGGCGGCCGCGCCCCCGCCGGGGCCCGGCGCCTGCTCGCGCGCCTGCGGCGAGAGCTCGGCGAGTATTTCTCCGGCCGGCGCAAGACCTTCACCGTCCCGCTGGCCCTCGAGGGTACCGCCTTCCAGGTCCGGGTATGGCGGGCGTTGCTGCGCATCCCCTATGGCCAGACGCGCTCCTACGCAGAGCTGGCGCGCTCCGCCGGCGCCCCGCGCGCCTGCCGCGCCGCCGGGAACGCCAACGGCCAAAACCGCATCGCCATCCTGGTCCCCTGCCACCGCGTCATCCAGGGTGACGGCAGCCTGGGCGGCTATGGCGCCGGGCCGGCGCGCAAGCGCTTCCTGCTACGTTTGGAATGTGAATCCACCAAGAAACCCTTTGCTTATAAACCGTAATTCTAGTAGAAATCTCGTTGCGGGGGAAAACCTGTCGTCCGATATCTTTCGAAAGGAGAAAGAACCGTGAAAAAGATCTTGCTGGCAATCCTGGTGCTCTCGGCGATGGCGTTCGTTTTCTCTGCCTGCGGCGACGACGGCGGCAACAAACAGTGCGAGCCCACGGGCACGGACATCGGCACCTGCACCAACATCACCGCCTGCTGCGAGGGGACCAACCAGTCCAACATCCAGTGCTGGTACGAGTCCGGCACCCGTAAGTGGGACTGCGACGGCTCGGATTGCCAGGCCGCCGCGCAGCAGATGGCGGCCGACTGCGCCGCCGGCACCTGATTTCGATCACATCATTCCATCCTCGGACTCCCGGCCACCTCGCGGAACGTGAGGCGGAACGATATACCCGATGACGGGCCTCCCCCCACTCGGCAGGCGCCTCCAGCGTTTCTCGGGTGTGACCGAGCCCGCGCCCGATGCCATCCTCGACGAGTTCGTCTCGTACGTGGCCGAGCGCGGCCTTTCGCTGTACCCCGCCCAGGAGGAGGCCATCCTCGAGCTCCTCGCCGGAAAGCACGTCATCCTGGCCACCCCCACCGGCTCGGGAAAGTCGCTGGTGGCCGAGGCGCTGCACTTCCAGGCGCTGGCCGAGGGCCGGCTCTCCTGGTACACCGCCCCCACCAAGGCCCTGGTGAACGAGAAGTTCTTCGACCTGTGCAAGGCCCTCGGCCCCGAGCGGGTGGGGCTGCTCACCGGCGACGGCAGCGTCAACGCCGGGGCGCCGGTCATCTGCGCCACCGCCGAGGTGCTCGCCAATTTGGCCCTGCGCAACGACGCGGCCGACGTCGATTACGTGGTGATGGACGAGTTCCACTACTACGCCGACCCCGAGCGCGGCGTCGCCTGGCAGGTGCCGCTGCTCACCATGCCCGACTGCATCTTTTTGCTCATGTCGGCGACGCTGGGCGACCCGCGGGCCATCCAGCAACACCTGGAGGCCGCCACCCACCGCGCCGTGCGGATCATCGCCAGCGGCGAGCGCCCGGTGCCGCTGCGCTTTTCCTACCTGGATGCGCTGCTGCAGGACGCGGTGGTTGAGCTTACACGCGCCGGCGAGACCCCGGTGTACCTGGTGAACTTCACCCAGCGCGCGGCGGTGGAGATGGCTTCCGATCTCGCCTCGCTCAGCGTTTGCTCGCGCGAGGATCGGCAGGCCATCGCCGAATCTCTGTCGAAGGAGCGGCTGCACACGCCCTTCGGCAAGGAGTTCAGCCGCCTGCTGCGCCAGGGAATCGGGGTCCACCACGCCGGCCTGCTGCCGCGCTACCGCCGCATCGTCGAGCGTTTGGCCCAGACCGGGCACCTCAAGGTGATCTCGGGCACGGACACGCTGGGGGTGGGCGTGAACATCCCCATCCGCAGCGTGCTGTTCACCCAGCTCTACAAGTACGACGGGCAGAAGACGGCCATCCTCTCGGCGCGCGACTTCCACCAGATCGGCGGCCGCGCCGGCCGTCGCGGCTTCGACGATCACGGCAACGTGGTGGCCCTGGCCCCTCCCTGGCAGGTGGAGAACCAGCGCATCGAGGCCCGCATCGCGGAAAACCCGGCGCTGAAGAAGAAACTGGTAAAGAAAAAACCCCCGCCGGGCGCGCCGGGTTGGAGCAGGGATGTGTTCGAGCGGCTGCAACGGACGTTGCCGGAACCGCTCTCGCCGCGTTTCGGCGTGACGCACGGCATGCTGGTCGATCTCTTGCAATCTCAGGACGACCAGACGCCGGGGGGCGGGTACCGCCGGTTGCTGGAGCTCATCGAACGCTCCCACCAGCCGGACAACGAGAAGCGTTTCTTGCGCCGGCAGGCGGCCATGCTGTTCCGCTCCCTGGTCCAGGCCGGCATCGTGGAGCTCGCGCCCCTCGCGAACGGCCGGGGCCGGCGCGCCGTCATCCGCGCGGGTTTGCAGCTCGACTTCTCGCTGCACCACACCTTGTCGCTGTTCCTCATCGCGGCCATCGACCTGCTCGATCCCGAATCGGAGACGTACGCGCTGGATCTGCTCTCGCTGGTGGAGGCCATCCTGGAGGACCCCGGCGCGGTGCTCTACAAGCAGGTGGATCGGCTGAAGACCGAGCTCATCGCCAAACTCAAGGCCGAGGGCGTCGAGTACGCCGAGCGCATGGAACGGCTGGAGCGGGTGGAACACCCCAAGCCGCTGGCGGAGCTTCTCTACCAGGCCTTCGAGGAGTTCGCGCGGGCCCACCCCTGGCTGGCGCGGGATCGTATCCGGCCGAAGTCGATCGCGCGCGAGATGGTCGAGCGCTTCATGACCTTCAACGAGTACGTGCAGGAGTATGGGCTCGCCCGCAGCGAGGGCGTGCTACTGCGCCACCTGTCCCAGGTCTACAAGACGGCGCTGCAAAACGTCCCCGAGGAGCGCTGGAACGACGAGTTCGAGGAGACGCTCGCCTTCCTGCACGGGGTGGTGCGGCGCACCGACGCCAGCCTGCTTTCCGAGTGGGAGGGCATGCAGCAGCTCCCGCAGGAAGGCCCGCGGATCGAGCGCGAGGCCCCGGCCGCCGCTCGTTTGCGCGCCTTCCGCGAGAACCCGCGCACCCAGGACGCCGAGCTGCGCTGCGAGCTGCACGCCCTGCTCAAGGCCCTGGCACGGCGAGACTTCGAGGGCGCGCTCGAGCTGGTGCGCCAGAGCGAGGCCCACCCCTGGAGCGCCGCGGATCTCGAGCGGGCGCTCGGCCCGTACTTCGAAGAACACGGGTCCATCGACGTCTCGGCGCGTTCGCGGCTCGGCGAGTACACCTTCATCGAGCGCCGCCCCGACGGCACGGTTCACCTGCGCCAGCGCATCCTGGATCCGGAGGGCGCCGGCGACTGGGTGATCGAGGCCACGGCCGATCCGTCCGCCGTCACCGAGCCCGAGGGCCCGGTCCTGGAGCTCATCGACATCCACTCCTGAACGGCGCCTGCCCAGGCCTCACTTGACAGCCCCGCCGGATTGCCCTACCAAGGCGCGTCGGCGGCGAAAGGAGATCCCATGTCGGTCGCGGTGACTGGCGCCTCGGGACACGTGGGCGGCAACCTGGTGCGGGCGTTGCTTGCGCGCGGCCGGAAGGTCCGCGCCATCGTCCACTCCGACACCCGGGCGGTGGACGGCCTCGCTCTGGAGGTGGTCCGGGCCGACGTGCTCGAACCGGCATCCATCGAACGCGCCCTCGAGGGCGCCGAGGTGGTGTACCACCTGGCGGCCAAGATCTGGGTGTCCGGCAACCTGGGCGGGATGATCGACCGCATCAACCGCGAAGGCACCCGTAACGTGGTCGCCGCCTGCTTGAGAAACAAGGTGCGACGCCTGGTGCACTTCTCTTCCATCCACGCCTTCCGCCAGGAGCCGCGCGACGAAATCCTCGACGAGGCGCGCGAGTGCGTCGCGCCCGGCGAGGGCCTGCCCTACGACTGCTCCAAGGTGGCCGGCGAGGCCGAGGTGATGGCCGGCGTGCGGCAGGGGCTGGACGCGGTGATCGTCAATCCCACCTCGGTGATCGGACCGCTGGACTTCAAGCCCTCTCCCATGGGCGAGGCCATCCTGGGCCTGCTGCGCGGCAAGTTCCCCATGCTGGTGGACGGCGGCTTCGACTGGGTGGACGTGCGCGACGTGGTGGCCGGAGCTATAGCCGCCGAGGAGAAGGGCCGGCGCGGAGAGCGCTACCTGCTGCCCGGTCGCTGGGCGCCATTCGCGGAGCTGGCCCGCTGGGTCGCCGAATTCGGCGGGGTGAAGGTGCCGCGGCGCGCGGCGCCCCTGTGGCTGGCCGGCGTCGGCGCGCCCTTCGTCACCGCCTGGTGCCGGCTGCGAAAGCGGCGCCCCATCTACACCCTCGAATCCCTGGACGTGCTGCGCCACAGCAACCGGCGCATCAGCGGCAAAAAGGCCGAGCGCGAGCTGGGCTACTCTGCCCGGCCGCTTGCGGAGACCATCCGCGACACGGTGGCCTGGTTCCGCGAGCAGGGATGCTGAAGGACGAGCCATGAGCGAACGCCAGATCTTCGATTTCATCCTGTGGGGGTTTCTTTGCAGCGGGGGGATCATCTTTTTTTCCCTGCTGTTCATCACCGCACCCTACGGCCGCCACCTTCGGAAGAATTGGGGGCCGCTCCTGCCGGCGCGCTTCGGCTGGGTGCTCATGGAGATCCCCTCCCCGGCCCTGATGGTCGCGTTGTTCATCCTGGGCGATCGGCACGGCAACCTGCCGGCCGTGGTGCTGCTCTCCTTGTGGCTGGTGCACTACCTCAACCGGACCTTCATCTTCCCGTTCCGCCTCTCTCCGGCCAGCAAACCCATGCCGCTCGCCATCGCCGCCTTCGGCTTCGTCTTCAACCTGTTCAACGGCTACCTCAACGGCCGCTACCTGTTCGCCTTCGGCCCGATCCTGCCCGACACCTGGCTGACGAGCCCGAATTTCATCGCCGGCGCGCTGATCTTCGCCGCGGGTTTCGCCATCAACCAGCACAGCGACGCGGTGTTGCGGCGCCTGCGCGGACCGGGCGAGAGCGGCTACCGCATTCCCCATGGTGGGTTGTACCGCTGGGTGTCCTCACCCAACTACCTGGGAGAGCTGGTGGAATGGCTCGGCTTCGCGCTGGCCTCGGCCTCGCCCGCCGCCTGGGTGTTCTTCGCCTGGACCGCCTGCAACCTGGTTCCCCGCGCGCTCGCCCACCACCGCTGGTACCGCACGACCTTCCCGGACTACCCGCCCGAGCGGCGCGCCATCCTGCCCGGTCTGCTGTAGGTCCAACGGAGGAACCGGCTTGTTCCCACAGAAAAACCAGAATTTGAGTCGCGACCGCAGACCGCGATAGTGTAGCCGTCGGATCGGGTTCTGGTTTGCGGCCGACGGCCGCACCCGGGAGAGGCATGGCTGCGCTCCTTTCCTTCGCCATCGTCGGCGCCGGCGCCATGGGCGCAAAGCACGCCCGCCTCCTGGCCGGCTTGCCCGGCGTGAAGGTCGCCCGCGTCGTCGACCGCGACCTCGCGCGCGCCCGTGCGCTGGCGGCCGAGGTGAAAGGCGAGGCCAGCGCAAGCTGCGACGGCCTGCCGGGCACGGTATCCGCCGCGGTGGTCACCGTCCCGGCCTCGGAGCACCACGCCGTGGCCTCCGGGCTGCTTCGCGCCGGCGTTCACCTGCTGGTGGAGAAGCCCCTGGCGCCGGAGCCTGAATCAGCGCACGAGCTGTGCTCCCTGGCGCGGCAGCACGGCTGCCTGCTCCAGGTGGGTCACGTCGAGCGCTTCAACCCGGCCTTCGGGGCCTTACGGAAGTTTATCCCCCGCCCGCGCTACCTCCGTTTCGAGCGGCGCAGCGTGTACACCGGGCGCGGCACCGACGTGGACGTTTTGCTCGACCTCATGATCCACGATCTCGATCTGGCGCTGCTGCTCGCCACCGGCCCGGCCGCATCCATCGAGGCCCAGGCCTGGCCGCCGCCACCGGCCCTCGCCGACGCGGCCTCGGCGCGCCTCATTTTCGAACATGGGCTCGTCGCCGAGTTCTGCGCCACCCGGCTCGCCGCCGCGCCGGCCCGGACGATCCAGGCCTTCGCCGAGGGAGCGCTGGGAGAGGCGGACCTGCTCTCCCGTTCGGTCCGGATCGTCCACGGGGCGGCCGACGGCCAGACCGCCTTCTCCGCGGCCGTGGGAGAGGATGCCCTGCTCGCTCAGGACCGCGCCTTCCTGGAGGCGCTGGCCGGCCGCGGGCCGGTCCCGGTGGACGGCGAGGCGGGCCTGCGCGCGGTGCGGTTGGCCGACCAAGTCCGGCGCGCCGCGAGGGGGAGCCGGTGAGCCGCCCGCCCCGACTGCTGCTGGTGGCCGGCGAGGCCTCGGCCGACAGCCACGGCGCCGCAGTGCTGGAGGTGCTCCGGCGCGAGGTGCCGGATGTGGAGTGCTTCGGCCTCGGCGGTGAGCGCCTTTCCCGCGCCGGCTTGCGCCGAGTGGCGGACGCGCAGGCCCTCAACGTGGTGGGGGTGAGCGAGGCGCTGCGGCGGCTCCCGGCCATCCGCCGGGTGTTTCGGGCCGTGCGCGCGGAGGCCGAACGAACCCGCCCGGACGCGGCGCTGCTCCTGGATCTTCCCGATTTCAACCTGCGCCTGGCCCGGCGCTTGCGCCACCTCAAGGTTCCCGTGGTCTACTACATCGCGCCGCAGGCCTGGGCCTGGCGCCGCTCCCGGGTGCGGCAGCTCAGGCGCCTGGTTGCGCGCCTGTGCGTGATCTTCCCATTCGAGGAAGAATTCTTCCGGCGCCACGGAGTGAACACGGAATACGTGGGGCACCCACTGGCCCGCCTGGAGCCGGTCCCGCCGACCGAACCGCCGCGGGTCGCCCTGCTGCCGGGGAGCCGGCCGCGCGAGGTCGAGCGGCTGCTGCCCGTGATCGCCAACGCGGCCCGGCAACTTCAGGATCGGCGCCCTACCCTGCGGTTCGTGCTGGCGGTGGCGCCGGGGATGGATGGCGCAAAGATGCAAGAGCGGCTGCGCTCCGCGGGTGTTCACGCCGAGCCCGCGGCCGGAGGACAGGAGGCGCTACGGGGCGCCCGGCTCGCGCTGTGCGCCTCGGGAACCGCGACCCTGGAGGCCGCCCTGCTCGAGGTCCCGGCGGTGGTGTTGTACCGGGTGTCATGGACGACCTACGCGCTGGTGCGGCCGATCTTTCGGCTGCGCCACGTGTGCATCGTGAACATCCTGGCCGGCCACCCGGTGGTGCCTGAACTCCTCCAGGGGAGCGCCCGTCCCGAGGCGGTGGCGGCGGCCGCTGAGCGCTTGCTCGAGGATGGCCCGGCGCGCGCGGCGGTGCTGGACGGCTACCGGGACGTCCGCGTCCAGCTGGGAGCGCGGCTGCCCGCGCCACGGGTCGCCGAGATCGTCAAGTCCGTTCTGGCGGGTGCCGCATCGTCCGGCGGAGCGAGTGAGGTGACATGATCTTCGCGAACCGAGAGGAACGAAACTCCGCGCTCGCGCTGGGGATCTTCCTGGTGTTGCTGAGCGGCCTGCGCCTGTTCCTGGCGGGCCGGCTCGAGCTTTCTCCGGACGAGGCCTACTACCTGGCCTGGTCGCGCCAGCCGGCCTGGGGCTACTTCGACCACCCGCCGCTCCTGGCCTGGCTCATCCACCTGTCCTGCTGGTTCATGGGAGAATCCGAGCTCGCGGTGCGCCTGCCGGCCATCCTGCTGGGCGCGGCGACCTCCTGGCTCCTGTTCCAGAACGCGCTGGCGCTCTCCGCCAGCCCGCGCCAGGCCCTGTGGATCGCCGTCCTGGGAAGCGCGACGCCGATCCTGTCGGTGGGCTCCCTGATCAGCACCCCGGAAACCGCCCTGGCCTTTGGCTGGTCGTGGACCCTGTTCTTCGCCCTGCGGCTTCGCGCCGACCGGCGCTCGGCGTGGGTGGGGCTGGGCCTATCGCTCGCGTTGTGCGTGCTCTCGAAGAACACCGGTTTTCTCGCGGTGCTGGGCCTGCTCTTGTACGCCGCGGCGTCGCGCACCGGCCGCGAGGCGCTGCTCTCACCCCACAGCGCCCTGGCGGGCGCCGTGGCGCTGGGGCTGCTCGTCCCGCACCTGGCCTGGAACGCCATGCACCGGGGCGGCTCGCTGGCCTTCCAGGCCCACCACGCCTTCGCCGACGCTTCCTTCGCGCCCCTGCACCTCGCGCAGTTCGTCGGCGGGCAACTGGGCGTGCTGGGCCCGGTGGCGGCGGTGGCCCTGGCCATGTTTCTGGCCGTCGGCTTCTCCCGGCGCGTCGCCACCCGGCCGCAGATCTTCCTGTGCTGGTGCCTGGCGGCGCCGCTCGCGCTGCTGTGCGCCGGGCTATCGCTGTTCCACAAGGTCGAGGCCAACTGGCCGGCGGCGGCCTGGACGGCGGCCTTGCCGGCGCTGCCGTGGATGATCTCCGGCGGCCGGTGGTTTGTGCACCGGCGCGGCCTGTGGACCGCCTTGGCCGTGGGGATCGCCGGGGTCTTCTCGGTGCTCATCCACCTCCAGGCGCTGGTGCCTTTTCTCCCCATCTCTCTGGAACGCGACGCCACGGCGCGCCTGCGGGGCTGGTGGGAGCTGGCGCGAGAGGCCGCGGATGACGCCGACGCCCTGGGCGCCGCGCTGGCGGCCGAAGGGTATGCCACCACCAGCGCGCTCTCCTACTACACCGGGCACAGCGTCCACTACCTGCCCGCGCCGGGCCGGCGTTCTCAGTACGACCTCTGGGAGGAGGAGCTGCCGCCGCGCACCCGCCCCCCCCGCTTGCTGGTGCTGCAACCCGCCTCGGACGCCTTGCGGCCGCCCGCCATCTGCCAAGGGGCCGCGGAGCGCTTTCTCCTCCTCAAGGACGGCCCCGAGGCGCCCTGGCGGGCCCGGCAGTACCGTTTCTGGGCGTGCCTGGGAATTCCTCCGCAAGGGGAGCCACCACCATGACCACCGAACCACAAAACCAGCCACCGCCCGGACCGGCCGAGAGCGGCGAGCCGGCGATCCCGTCGTTCGCCTGGGTGGGCGGGATATGCGGCCTGGTGGCGGGAACCACGCTGGCCCTTCTGCTGGCCGCGCTGCTGCACCGCGCCAGCGCCTCGGCGCGGCTGGCCGAGGTGGCCTGGAGCGTGGGAGGCCCGCTGCTGGCGCTCGGCGGCCTGCTGGGCGGCAGCCTGCTGTTCCAGCGGCTGCGCCCCTCCCCGCTGCAGGCGGCGCTGTGTTTCGGGATCGTGATCACCGGCTGTCTGGGGCTGGTCTTCGGCCTCGACCTGGTCCCCTGGGTGTCTGAAGGCTGACACCTCGCACCACCGCTATTGCTGAATGCTGATGTTCTCGCGGGAGGTCCACAGCAGGGACGGACCGCAGTTGATGCGGCACTCGACCCGCGCCGTGCCGCCCTGGCTCGAGCTGATGCGGCCGCCCAGCACTCCGCCGCCCAGATCCTCGATGGGAGAAAATGCGTCCACCCACTCCGGCTCGATCTCGGCGAGCCGCACGTTGTCGATGTAGACCAGCTCAGACGCGCCCGAGCTGGCGGTATCCGGGGCGATGAAGCGGATGCGCAGCGACTGCGTGCCGTAGGCCTCGCACGGGAGCAGCACCGAGAAGCGCGAGTAGTTCGTCGGCGGCTCGTCGTGGCCGGTGGCGGCCAGCGGCAGCCAGGTCCCGCCGTTGTCGACCGAGAACTCGACCAGCCAGTAGCGGTTCTCCCGCACGTCGCCGGCGGCCTTCCAATCCCAGCTCAGGCGCAGCAGGTTCTCGCGCGGTACCGCGCTGGTATCGATGAGCGGCGACACCAGCGCGCCGTTGCGGTTCTCCTTCAGGCGCACCCGGCAGCTTCCGCTTTCCAGCATGGGTGTCACGTCGCCGGCGTTTCCGGTGACGGTGAAGTTCCCAAGCGTACAGGCAGAGTCCTCGAAGTCTGCAAAGAGCAGATCGTTCGTGCGCGCCGCCGGCAGCAGCGCAAACACGCGCACGTCGTCGAGCCGGGCACAATCGTTTGCGCCGATGTTGTTGCCCAGGAGAAAGAAGCTGATGGTGACGGCATCCTGGTTCTCCGCTTCGGCGGGCAGAAACACGAAGAAGTCCCGGTAGGCCTGCGGCTTGCCCTCGCCGAACATGAACAGGCTCACCCAGTCGCTGCCGTTGGTGGTGTAGTCGAGCACGAACATCTGATCCGTCCCCAGCGACTCGTTGGCCGCCGAGAAGGCCACCAGCACATCGGCGAGCCCGCGGGTGTCGAGCGAGGTGGACACCACGGACATGTTCATGCAGATGCGGGCGCCCTTTTGCCCCGGCCGGCGCGGGTTCTGGGCCGCGCTCTCCAGGGTGACCTCGCTGCTCACGGTATCGAACTTGCCGAAGCCCTCGTCGAGGTTCTCGTCGATGAGCAGCGCGGACTGGTTGCGGCTCGACTGGCACAGCACGCTCCCGGGCGGCACCGCGCCGGGGCAGGTGTCGATGTCGAAGCTCGCGGTGCCTGGCTCCGAGCCGGGCCGCGGCTCGAGGTGGGTGCAGCGGGAGTCCAGACAGGGGTGGATGCAGGCCTGGTTCTCGCAGCGATCATCGGTGCAGGCGTTGCCATCGTCGCAGGCGCCGTTGTCCTGGCACTCGTTGCAGCGGTTGGCGGACGTGTTGCAGCCGAAGGGGCACTCGGGGGGGTCGCCGTGGACCGAGCAGGCGCCGTCACGGCAACTGTCCTGGCCGTTGCAGAAGTCCCCGTCGTCGCAGGCGGCGCCGTCGTCGTTCGCTGTTCGGCACAGGCCGGCCTCGCTATCGCAGCGCGCCGTCCGGCAGGCCACGCCCGCCGGCGGGCAGTGCTCGTCGCGCAGGCAGTCGACGCAGCGCTTCTTGGGGCTGTCGCAGATGGTGTTCGCGGGGCACGGGTTGCCCGAGTGGCGGCACATCCCCTGCGGGTCGCAGGTGTCGAGCCCGTTGCAGTAGTCGAGGTCCTCGCAGTCCTCGTCTTTCTGGCAGGCCTGCGGCGGCTCGACCCGGATCACCAGCGCGTCCACGGCCGAAAGGCCGGCCCGATCCCACACCCGCAGCCCCGCGACCCACAGCCCGGCCCGGTCGGGGGTGAGCTGGGCGCGAAGCGAGTCGGCGCCCACAGGGACGGGCACGGCCTGGGCGCCGTCCGGCGCCACCAGCAGGCGCCAGGCGCCCGAGAGCGCGTCCCCGTCCGGATCGCGGCTTTCGCTCCCGTCGAGGAGCAGCGTCTGGCCGACCTTGACCGCGTGGTCCGGCCCGGCCTCGGCGACCGGGGTCCGGTTGGGGCCGGTGGTCTCGGTCGAACAGGCCCCGCACCACAGCGCCAGCCCACAACTTGCCAACCCATGAGTCAGTCTTCCCATGACGGCATGATAGCGAAGATTCCGGTCTGGGCCAAGTCGCGCGACGGTCGCGCCGAAACCATGTCACTTCTTGGGCGTGATCTCCTCGAGGATCCGCTCCGCGCGGTAGATGCGCTCCAGGGCATGAAGCACGCCCCGCGAACTGACCGCCACGGTGCGGTTCTGGCTGCCGTCGTAGTAGAAATCCCCGCCCAGGCTCTGGAGGTTGCCGTCGAAGACCAGCCCCACCATCTCGGCGTTCTTGTTGATCACCGGCGAGCCGGAGTTGCCGCCGATGATGTCGTTGGTGGTGCAGAAGTTGAACGGCGTGTCCAGCTCGAGCCGCTCCTTGGCGGCCAGCCAGGAGGCCGGCAGCGCGTACGGCTCCCGCCCGGTGTGGCGCGCGAAGGCCCCCCGAAAATCGGTGTGCGGGCGGATGTCGCGCTCGAACTCGCGGTACCCCTGCACCGCCCCGTAGCTGATGCGCAGGGTGAAGGTGGCGTCGGGGTAGGCGGCCGTTCCTTCCAGGGCGAAGCGCGCCGCGGCGATGGCCTCGCTGGCCCGGCGCACCGGCGCCACCACCCGCTCCCAGATCTGCTTGCGCGCCTCCCGGCCCGGCCCGTCGAAGCGCCGCGCCAGCTCGATGAGCGGGTCACGGCACGCGGCCAGCGCCGCCCGCCCGCCGGTAAACAGCTCACGGCGGAAGGAGAGATCCTTGAGTTTCGTCTCGCGGATGGCCCGCCGGGCCAGCTCCTCGGGCGACTCCGCTCCCAGGATGGCCTTCACCGCCGGGTCGTCCGGCCCCAGCGCCTCGCGCAGCTTCGAAAGCGAGTAGGCGAGCAGCACCTCCTGCATGTCGTCGTAGAAGGGCGCCGCGATGAGGACCTCCTGCTCCAGGGCCGGCAGGTTGGCGTCGCTGAACTCGCTCAGGCGCTCCTCGTTGGGTTTCTCGCGCTCGTCCGCGAGCCGCACCAGCTGGAGGGCGATGCGCAGCAGGTCCTCCCGGTTGCCGAGTCCCCTGAGCAGCGGGACCTTGGGATCGTATTCCAGGAAGGCGGCCCGCGGCAGGAGCGCGCGCAGGATCTTCTGAGACTCGGCGATCTCCTCGAAGGCCCGGCCCACCCGGCGGGCCAGCGCGGGGCGGCGGCGGATGGCCTGGCGCAATTTCTCCTCGGCGGCCAGCTTCTGCGAAAGAAAGCCCGGCTCGAGCAGCGCCTGCCACATGCCGCGGCGGGCCTTGACGCCGTTCTCCACGTAGAACAGGTTGGCGGTGGAGATGCGCTTGTGCTCCTCCGAGGAACGATTGAACTGCGACAGCACTCCGCGCAGCTCGAGCAGGTAGTGCAACACCAGCGGCAGCGCCACGTCGCGCTGCACCTCGAGCTCGGCCATCGTGAGGCGGCGCTGGGTGGCGCCGGGGTGACCGGTGACGAAGGTCAGCTCGCCCTCGGCCGCGCCGGCCTGCGACCAGCGCAGGAAGTGCTCCACCTTCGCCGGCTGGCCGTTGTGGTAGGCCCGCACGAAGGCCATGTCGAGATCGTAGCGGGGGTAGGTGAAGTTGTCGGGATCGCCGCCGAAGAAAGCGATCGCGAACTCCGGCACGAACACCAGCCGCAGGTCCTGGTAGCGCCGGTAGCGGTACAGGTGGTAGCGCCCGCCGTTGTACAGCGTCACCACGTCGCAGCGCACCTCCGTCCCCGAGGCGCACTCCTTCTCGATGCGGGCCATCTCGGCCCGGGTGGCGTCGTTCCAGGCGGCGCCGCTCTTCTTGCCGCCCGCGTCCAGCACGCGCTTCGTCACGTCCCGGATCTCCTCGAGCACGTTGGCCTCGAGCTCGGGGCACTTCTTCTCATCGGCGAGCGTGGCGGCGTAGAAGCCGTCGCGCACGAAGTCCTTCTCGGCGCTGGAGAGCTGCTCCACGCACGAGTGGGCGCAGTGGTGGTTGGTGAGGATCAGCCCGTCCGGCGAGACGAAGCTCCCCGAGCAGCCCTGGGCCAGCCGCACCGAGGACAGCCGCACGTGGTCGAGCCACTTCTGGTCGGGGAGGAAGTTGTAGCGCTTCTTCACCAGCGTCGCGGGGAAGTCGTTGAGCAGCCACATGCCCTCGTCGGCCGCGGCGCTCGCCGAAAATAGCACACCCAGGGTCCACACCAGCGCGCGTTTCATGATCCCGCTCCCTCCTCTCCTCACGCGACCCGCGGCCGCGCGAAGAAAAAGTCTCTCCTCCTACCGGCACAACCAGCGGATGTTCTCCTTGGGGATGGCCTCCACCTCGGGCGGCGGCTGCAAGGCGAAGGTGATCTTGCGCGCCAGGCCACCCACCGCGCCGGTGACGGTCCGCACCAGCCCCCCGGCGCCCGGCACCGCCCCCAAGGTGCGCCCGAAGTGCCGGCACACCAGGTCGGTGTACAGGCTCACCGTCTGGGCCGCGGTGCAGAAGTCGAGGCAGGAGAAAACCTCGTCGGCCAGCCCGAACGGCATCGACAAGGGCAGCGGGCCGCGCTCGTACTCCACCGCCCACACCCCGTTGGTGAAGTTCATGGCCCGGGCCTGGCCCGGCCCCACGTAGATGCGGTCGCCCGGCCGGTACACGGTCTTCTCGAACTGCCCCTCGCCGTAGTACCAGGTCTCGCCGTCGATCACCGTGTCCCAGAAGCCGCAGAAGTGCCGCCCCGAGTGCCCCTCGGAGCCGATGGGCGTGCCCCAGATCATGATGTATTCGTACAGCGAGGCATAATAGAGCTTCATCTGGATCATGGCCCCGCCGGCGATGGAGTAGATCCAGGGCTGGCCGCGGTCGAGCACGCCGGGGTAATGCTCCTCCATGGCGTCGGCGAAGGCCTCGAACATGGCGGGCTTCGGCTTGCCGATGGCGCGAAGCGCGCACTGGTGGACGACGTCGGGGTCGAAGATGGGTCTTGGCATGGCTCTCTCCCTTGGGTTGTTTCGGTGGGCAACCATATCCGCCCCGACCAGCCGCCGCAAGCGTTTCACTTCCCATCCGGCCCGCGATCGAGTAGATTCCCGGCGGAGGGGTGACCGTGCACTTTCCAAAACCCCAAGCCACCGCAGACGACAAACGGATCGGCCGGCGCGAGCTGTTTCGTCTCTTGATCGGGCTCGGCCTCGGCGGCGCGGGCGTGCTGTGGCTACTCGAGCGCGCTGGCCAACGTTGCCCGGGGTGCGAGCGGTCCTGCCACCTTCCCCTCTCGCGCTGTCCCATCTGGGGGATCCGCCTCGCCAATGGGGGAATGCCATGAGGATCTCGATCGCGTTCTTGCTCTCATTTCCGCTCGCGGCCTCGGCCGCCGAGCCCGCCTGCAAGCTGCACCAGTCCATGAAGGGTTGGACGCACCTGGAAGGCAGTTGCCAGAACGGCCTGGCCGCCGGCCCGGGCAAGGCCAAGGGGCCGCAGGGCGAGGAGTACGAGGGTGGCTTCACAAACGGGCTCCCCGAGGGCGAGGGCACGCTGAAGTCGGCCGACGGCAGCCGCTACACCGGGCAGTGGAAAGCCGGCCTGCGCCACGGCCAGGGCAGCGAGGTCTCCTCCACCGGGACCACCTACACCGGCCAGTGGGAGCGCGACCGGCACCACGGCCAGGGGACGCTGACCACCCCGACCGGGCTCAAGTACCAGGGCCAGTGGAAAGACGACGAACGGGAGGGCCAGGGCAGCGAGACGCTGCCCGACGGCACGAGCTACACCGGCGAGTGGAAGGCCGGCGAGCGGCACGGCAAGGGCGTGCTGACCACCCCCCGCGGCGAGCGCTTCGAGGGCGTGTTCGAGAAGGGCCTGCGCCAGGGACCGGGCAAGGAGACGCTGGCCGACGGCACCCAGCGCACCGGCACCTGGAAGGACGACCGCCTCACCGGGCCGGGCAGCGAGGTGCGAAAAGACGGCAGCCGCTACGAGGGACAATTCGAGAACGGAGTTCGACACGGCCAGGGTAAGGAGACGCTCGCGGACGGGACGGTGTACAGCGGCGCCTTCCAGGGCGGCGAGCGCCACGGCGAAGGAAAAGAAGTCTCGGCGCGCGGCGTGGTGTACGAGGGGACGTTCGAGCGCGGCGTGCGCTCGGGCAAGGGAACGCTCTCCTCCAAGGACGGCACGCGCTACGTGGGCGAGTGGAAGAACGGCAAGACCCACGGGCGCGGCATGCTCACCACCAAGGCCGGCATGTGCTACGAGGGCGAGTGGCAGGACGGAAAGATGCACGGCAAGGGCAAGCTCACCCAGCCCGACGGCAGCATGTACGAGGGGGACTTCGTGCAGGGCAAGCGCCAGGGCAAGGGCGTCGAGGTCCTCAAGGACGGCTCGCGCTACGAGGGGGAGTGGAAGAACGACCAGCGCTACGGAAAGGGGAAGGCGGTCACCCCGCAGTGGACCTACGAGGGCGACTGGATGGACGGCAAGCCCCACGGCGACGGCGTGCTCGTCATGAAGGACGGCAAGCGCCAGGAGGGCGTGTTCAGCTACGGCAAGTTCGTGGGCAAGCGCTGACGTCGCGGTGAGACGGACTCGGCCGCCGCCGGCCGGGAAGGGAGGGAACGATGTGCCAGCCCAAAAAGAAGCGGATGATATCCCTGGGATTCGACGAGGGGCGGTTCGAGGAGGGGCAGCACATCTGCTACCTCTTCGCCGACGACCGCGAGCGCCTGGGGGTATTGGCGCGCTACCTCGAGAGCGGCCGCCGGGAAGGCGAGAAGCTTTTGTACCTCGCCGACACCCTGTCCCCATCCGAGATGTTGGCCGAGCTTGAGCGTCTGGGGCTCGAGGTGGGCGAATCACCCGGGACCATAACCGTGGCAGAGGCGCGCGAGTCGTACTGCCCGTCGGGAGCCTTCGATCCGGACGAGATGCTCTCCATCGTACGCGACTTCTACATCCAGGCGGTCGAGAAAGAAGGGCACCCGGGCGCCCGCGGCACCGGCGAGATGAGCTGGTGTCTCGACAACGGCGCGGATTGTATAAAGCTCATGGAATACGAGGCACGACTCAACCAGCTCCTGGTCGAGTACCCTTACACCGCCTGCTGCCAGTACGACACACGGCGGTTTCCGGGAGACGTGATCCTGGACGTGCTCCAGGTCCACCCCTTGACCATCGTCAACGGCCAGCTGGTGAGAAACCCCTTTTTCGTGAAGCCCGAGGTCTTTCTGGCTCGCCTGCTGTCGAAAAATGGTGAGGGACCGGCATGAGCAGTGCCGCCGACACCGGTCGCGAACTACTGGAGAGGATGCTGCTGCTACAGTCCGCCACCCCGGCGGCCCCTGACGAGCGGCACCTGTTCGAGATGTTGCTGCACGGCCTGGCCAATCTCCCTGGCGTGCGACAGGTGGCCGCTTGCATCGAGGGAAGCGTTTTCCTTCCGGGCCGAACAGCACCAGAGGCATGTGCGGGCTGGCCGGGCGAGAGGTCGGAAGCGCCGTGTCAGGAGCGGTGCCATCGCTTCACCGACCCCGACTTTCAGCGCGCCACCATCCGGACCGGCGAGCGCTGGTACGGGCACATCATCTTCTCGACCAACGGCTCGCCGCCCTCCGTGCTCCCCCAGCTCGTCTCCAACCTAGCCAACCAGGCGGCCATTCGCATCGAGCACGATCGGTTCCAGCGCTCGCTCCAGGATCTCAATCGGGGGCTTGAAGAGCTCGTGCAAGAGCGCACCGCCGACCTGCTGTCACGGGAGCAGGAGCTTCGCGCAGCGCTGGAGAAACTCTCCAAGCAGGAGGCACTCCTCTCCCGGCTCATGGAGACGAGCCCGGTGTCCATCTGTTTCGTGGACCGGGACGGGCACATCACCTTCGCCAACCCGCGCGCCGAGCAGTTGCTCGGCGTCAGGCAGTCCGAGATCGTGCAGCGCCGCTACAACGCCCCGGCCTGGCGGATCACTGACTGGGATGGAGAGACGTTCCCGGACGAGGAACTGCCCTTTTCGCGAGTGAAGGCCACCCGTCAGCCAGTGTTCGGCGTGCGCCACGCCATCGAGTGGCCGGACGGCCGGCGTGTGCTGCTCTCCATCAACGCCGCCCCCCTGTTCGACGCGGCGGGCGCCTTCGACGGCATGGTGGCCTCGTTCGAGGACGCCACCGACGAAGTGCGCGCTCAACGCGAGCGATCCGCCATCGAGGAGCAACTGCGTCACGCACAAAAGATGGAAGCCATCGGGCGGCTGGCGGCCGGGGTGGCCCACGACTTCAACAACCTGCTGACGGTGGTGCTGGGCTACGCCGAGCAGATGCTGGAAGAACTACCCGCTGCCGACCCGCTACGCGAGGCAGCCTTGGAGATCCGCGAGGCGGGCCGGCGCACCGCCGACATCACCCGACAACTTCTGGCCTTCTCACGACGACAACCCATGCGTCTGGAGACAGTGGACCCGAACACCCTCCTTCGTCGCATGCAGAAGATGCTCGGCCGGTTGCTGGGCGAAGACATCGACCTCCGGTTCGATCTGGTGGACGACCTGCCGCCGATCCGTATCGACCCGTCGCAGCTCGAGCAGGTGATCGTGAACCTGGCGGTGAACGCGCGCGACGCCATGCCGGATGGCGGCCGACTCTCCATCGCCACTCGCTCGGGCAGCCCCGGCGATCTGCCCGGCGAAGTCCGTCTCGGGCGCCCGGATGGGAAGATCGTCACCATCGAGGTCGCGGACACGGGCTGCGGCATGTCGCACGATATACTGCAAAAGATCTTCGAACCGTTCTTCACCACCAAGGCCCGGGGCACCGGCCTGGGCCTGTCCACTGTCTTCGGCATCGTCAAGCAGTCCGGCGGGGAGATCTCGGTCGAGTCGCGCAAGGGCACGGGCACTACCTTCCGCATCTTCTTCCCCGCTCTGGCCGCGGAGTACGAGCAAGAGTCCCGCACCTCACTCGCCCCTGCGCGGGTCGCGGGACACAGCGAACTCATCCTGGTGGTGGAGGACGAGGCACCGCTCCGCAACTTGCTGGCCCGCATGCTTGAATCCCTGGGCTACCGGGTGGTCGTGGCCGAGAACGGCGGGGTGGCACTGCTCAAGGTGGAAGATGAAAAGCTCGAGCCGGCCTTGCTGCTCAGCGACCTGGTCATGCCGGGCATGAACGGCTGGGTGCTGGCGCAGCGGCTGAAAAGAACGCTGCCGAACCTCAAGATCATCTTCATTTCGGGCTACACCGAGGAGGCCATCACCGAGCGCGGCACCTTGCCGGACGAAATCCCATTTTTGCAGAAGCCGTTCGACTTCAACCGGCTGTCCGTCCTGCTGAGAGAAACTCTGACACACCGCTGACGCGCGCCCACCCCCGTGGTTCCACCGCCTCGGGAACGAAACCCTGCCACCACCAACACCAACGCAACACCCGCGCGCCCCGTAGCGCTCTCCGGCTCACTCCCACTCGATGGTCCCGGGCGGCTTGGAGGTGATGTCCAGCGCCACCGCCGACACCCCGCGCAGCGAAAGCAGCGAATCGCGCAGCTCCTCGAGAAGGCGCGGCGGCAGCTCGGCGGCGGCGGCGGTCATGGCCCGCTCGGAGAGCACCGGCCGGATGACCACCAGCTCGCCGGGCCGCGGCCCCAGCGACAGCGGCACCAGCACCGTGGGGCACTGCCAGATGGCGTCGTACACCCCGTGCCGCCGCAGGCCCTCCATCACCAGCGCGTCCGCCTCGCGCAGCACCGAAAGCCGCTCGCGGTTCACCGTGCCGGCCACCGGCTGCGCCGCCTTGGGGGCGATGGGCGAGAGGTTCCACACGCAGCGGTTGACGTGAGGGACCTCTGCGGTGATGGCGTTCATGGCCTGCTGCAAGCGGCTCCACTCGGCCGCGCCCGAGAGCAGCACCGGGTGCTCGTAGGCGCGCAGGTCGGCCTTGACCCCCACCGAGCGGATGGGCAGCGCCAGGGCCTGGAGCGAGAAACGCTGCGCCAGCGCGGGCAGGGCCGGCTCTATCTCGGAGAAGTGAGAGCGGTCCTCACGGCCGTCGCTGCACAGCAGGCGCACGCCCAGCCCCGGCCCGGGGAAGGGGTGGCGGTTCACCACCTCGCGCGGGAGCCCGAGCTCGCGGCCCAGCTCGCGCACCTCGACCTTGTAGAGGTCGGCCAGCGGCTCGATCACCTTGCCGGCCCGGATCATCTCCTCGATCACCGGCACCCGGTTGTGGTGGGTCTTGATCACGTCGGCCCGGCGCGTGCCGCCGGTCTCGATGGTGTCGGGGTAGATGGTGCCCTGGGCCAGCAGGTGATCGCGGATGCCCAGGCGTTCGGCCTGCTCGGTGAACACCCGCACGAAGGTGTCGCCGATGATGCGGCGTTTCTGTTCCGGCTCGATCACTCCTTCCAGGGCGGACAGGAATTGCCCTCCGGCGTCCACGAAGTGCAGGTTGCGCTCGAGCCCCAGGCGCTGGAAGGTCTCCATCACCCGGCGGCTCTCGTCCTTGCGCATGAGCCCGTTGTCCACGTGCAGGAGGTGCAGCCGCTCGGGGCCCACCGCCCGCCCCAGCAGCACCGCCGCCACGGTGGAGTCCACCCCCCCCGAGGCGAGCAGGAAGACGCTCTGCTTGGCCAGCCGCTGCTGGAGCGCGCGCAGCGCGTCCTCCAGGTACTGCTTCATGTTCCAGGTGGGCCGGCAGCCGCAGATGCCGAGGACGAAGTTCTCCAGCATCTTCTCGCCGTGGACCGTGTCGTCCACCTCGGCGTGGAACTGGAAGCCGTAGCGTTTCTTCTCGTCCGAGCCCAGGGCGGCGAAGCGGTGCTCCTTGCCGGCGGCGTCCACCGTGTAGCCGAGCTCCTCGAACCCCGGGCCCACGCGGGTGACCGAGTCGAAGTGGCTCATCCACACCTGCTCGACCGGCGAGAGGTCGGCGAACAGCGGGTGCTCGCGCAACCGGTGGAACTGGGCCCGGCCCCACTCCCGGCCGCCGTGGACCACCTCGCCGCCGTAGTGCTTGGCGATCTCCTGGTGGCCGAAGCACAGGCCCAGGATGGGCACGGGCAGGTCGTAGATGGCGCGGGTGTAGTCGCTGTCCTCGCCGTGGGAGGAGAGCGAGGGGCTGCCGGAGACGATGATGCCGCGGCAGCCCCGGAAGCGCTCGATGGGATCCTCCGGCTGGCGGATCTCGGAGTACACCCCGAGCCGGCGCACCTTGGTGGCGATGAGGTGGGCGTACTGGCCGCCGAAATCGATGACCGCGATCCGATCGTGGCTTGGGCTGCCGCGGGGCATACGCGCCTCCGGATTGAAGAGACGCTTCTTCGTACGCGTAGCGGCCTGCCCTGTCAAGAGAATCGGCGAAGTCGTTGCCCAGTGAACGCCGCTTGCATTCGCCCGCCGGACGGGGTACAAACGACACCGAGCGAAAGCGGCCGGCGAGGCCCCAAAAGAGAGGTGACCCATGCCATCGCAAGCGTACATCCTGATCGAGGGAGCGGCGGGCACGGTGCCCGGTATCCTCAAGCGCCTGGCCACCATCGAGGGCGTGAAGACCGCCCACGCCGTGACCGGGCAGTACGACATCATCGCCCTGGTCGAGGCCGACGACGTCAACTCCGTCGGCAAGGTGAGCTACTCCAAGATCCAGATGATCGAAGGCGTCATCCGCACCATCACCTGCAACGTGATCGATCTGGACTGACGGGACGGGGCCTCGGTCCATGACCGCCAGGCCACACGGCTCCCGGATGCCCCATGTCGCACTCTCTCGACGGGGGAGGATCGCCTGGGCGGCGTTGCTCGTCTCGCTCGCCTGGGTCCCGGCGGCGCGCGCCGAGGAAGGCGACACGCGGGTCGAGGTCGAGCTCATCAAGGTGGTGGACGGGGACACGCTCCAGGTGCGCCTGGACGGCAAGAAAGAACACGTGCGCGTCATCGGCATCGACTCGCCCGAGAAGTGGTCCTCGAAGAAGCTGGATCGGGATCTCGAGCGCACCGGCAAGGACCGCGCGGCCATGATCGCACTCGGGCGCCGGGCCTCCCGTCACATGCAGGAGCTGGTCAAGGGCCGCAAGCTCGCCCTGGTGTTCCCGGCGCATCACGAGCGGCGCGACCGCTACGGGCGTTTTTTGGCCTACGTCGACGGCGATGGTGAGGATCTGGGCGGCCGCATGCTCCGCGACGGCTTCGCCTACCCCTACCGGCGCTTTCCCCACCCGCGCCTCGACGCGTACGACGAGCTGTTCCAAAAGGCGGTCGAGGGGAAGGCGGGGCTGTGGGCGGACGAGGACGCCGAGACGCTGCGCGACAAGAAAGAACCAAAGTCATCATCGAAGCGCAAGCGTAAAAAGTCCAGCCGGCGCTGACGGCCCCGACGCGAGCGACGCGATCCGACCCCTGCATACTCGCTGAAAATTATACGGATTCTTGCAATTGCCGGAGACAGGCCACGTCGTGTCCTCGTGGGTTTTCCTCGATGGGCCGTCAGTTCGAGCGCGCTGGCGGGTTAATAGATGTTGTCGGGGCCAGTTGGCCAGAGGACCGGGCCATTGAACATGTCCGAACGGCAACCTGAAGACGCAACTCTGGTGGCCCGCACCGCCGCCGGCGACGACGAGGCCTTTCGCATGCTGGTCGAGCGCCACCATCGCGCTATCTTCCGCCTGGCCTACCGCCACCTCGGCTCCGTCGCGGACGCCGAGGACGTCACCCAGGACACGTTTCAACGGCTCTTCGAAGCCGCCCGCCGCTACCGGCCCGAGCGCCCCTTGCGCACCTACCTCTTCACCATCGCGGCGAGGCTGTGCCTCAACCGCAAGCGGAGGCACGACCGGAGCCGCACCGAGTCGCTCGCCCCGGCGGCCCTCGAGGCGAGCCCGGCTCCCTCCACCGCCACGAGCCCCGAAGAAGTCCTGTGGCAGAAAGAGCGAGAAGCCGCCATCCGCGGCGCGCTCGGCGAACTGCCCGCCGACCAGCGGCTGGCGCTCATCTTGCTGCGCTATGAAGAAGTGAGCGGCGAGGAGATCGCCCGGATCCTCGATCGTTCACCGGCCGCCGTGCATTCGTTGCTGTACCGGGCCCGCAGCCGCCTGGCCGAACTGCTGCAAGGCGCCACGAGCCTTTCCGGGAGGTAGATCGATGAAGGATACCTGCCTGCACTGCCGCACCGAGCTCTCCGCGAGCCCGCCGGCCGGGGCGCATTCGCCCGGAGTCGCGGCGCACCTGGCCACCTGTCCGGATTGCCGCCGCTGGATGGAGCGGGATGCAGCCACCTGGCAGGCCCTGGGCGCCATTCGCGAGCCCGAAACGCCCGCGGGGCTGGCCGGGCGCATCTTCGAGCACACGCGACCGCGACCGGCATTCCGGCTTCGCAGGTTGGTCCTCGGAATGGCCGGCGCAGTCGCGCTGGCCGCGGGGATCGTGTACGGTGCCTGGCTCGGAAACGCCCTGTCAACGAGCGCTCCGCCTGCGACACACCTCGGGCCACCGGAAGTCGCCTACGCGGAGTTGTTCGATGCCACACCCATCGGAGGGTTGGAACATCCGGCCATGGGCCCTGACGGGAGGCGGCCATGAAGTGGAAGGTCTTGCTCCTACTGCTCGCATTTTCGCTGGCGGCGAACGCGGCGATCCTGGTCACGGCGCTGCGCCCGCGCCCCCACACCGGCTGTCCGGGGATGACCCCCGCCCCGGTGAGTCAAGAGGCCCTGGGGCTCACCCCCGAGCAGGAGGCGGGGTTCGCGCGACTGGATCGAGATTTTTACGCTCTGCGCGATCAGGTTCAGCAGCGCCTGCGCTCACTGCGCACGGAGCTCCTCGACTGCATCCTCGCGCCGGAGAGCAGGCCAGCCTCCTGCGAGGATAGACTCCTCGCCATGAGCAATGAGCAGCTCTCTCTCCAGCGGCGGCTCACCGAAAACCTGAGGGAAAAACTCGACCTGCTCTCGCCCGAGCAGCGGGAGGAGTACCGAAAGATGGTCCGACAACTCACCGGCGTGGGCGGTTGCGGCTGCATGGGCTGCACCGGCTCGTGCCACTGACCGCGGCCGACCGGTTCGTCGGCCAGGAGGAATTCATGAAACTGTACGCGCTCTCTCTTTCGATGACATTGCTCTTGGGTCTTTGCGCCGCCTGTTCGGGGTCCGGCCCAGACTCGCAGGCACCCCAGGCTTCCGCCGCCACTGCCCAGGCCATCGACACGCTGAGCCAGCAAGCCCCGGGCGCGACGGCGAGCCCTCACCCCGGTTGCCCTCACGCCCAGGGCATGGGCGGAGGTTGTCCCCACATGCAAGGCGCGGGCGGCTGTCCTCACATGAAGGCCGCTGACCAGGCCGCGCCGGCCGATCCCGCCGTGGCCCGCGGCGATTGCCCGTGCCAGAAAGGTGGGGACGGCAAGTGCGCCTGCGGCAAGGACGGCAGCGGCAACTGCCCCTGCATGAAGGACGGCAAGTGCGCCTGCGGCAAGGACGGCAGCGGCAACTGCCCCTGCATGAAG
>CAZLNM010000006.1:0-12006 GCA_964561025.1 uncultured Myxococcales bacterium | reverse complement strand
GACGGCAAGTGCGCCTGTGGCAACGACGGCCAGCCTTGCCCGTGCGGGAAAGAACGGCAGCCCTAGTTCACCGCGCGGCACCGCCGAGATCTTCGCCACAACAGGCTCGCCACCCCGCCCACCGCCACCCCGAAGAACGACGCCGCACCCTCGGCCGTGTCGCACCCCCCACAGCCACCGACGGGTTTGCCCAACCTGTCTCCCCCGGCGTCCGCCGGCGTGTCCGCACCGTCCGGCCCGGCATCCCCTGCCCCATCCTGTCCCCCGTCGGCCCCTGCGCCGTCCTCCGCGTCGACGCCGGCGTCGCGCCCGCCATCCGCTCCGTCCGAACCACCGTCCGGGTTGGGGCCCGTGCCGGCGCCGGGAGTCAACCGGTAGGCCCACACCGGCCCATCGTAGGCGGAGACCAGCACGAAGGCGTTGACGCTCGCGGCGTAGCGAAACCGGCCGTACGTCCCGTTGGGGTTGCGCCGCGGCACCACCGTGTTGGCCGGATCGGGCGCCACCCGGGTCCAGCGCCAAGTGCCGGTCCGCCAGTCGCCCTCGGGAGGCCTGAGCACGTGCACCTCCGCGCCATCGTGCCAGGCCACCAGGCAGTCCTCCTGCGGGACCCGTTCAAACCCCAGGGCCGCGCCGGCCGATTGGATCTCGCGATCCCCCTCGGTCGCGAGCTCGACGAGATCGCTCGTGGGATCCGATAGCGGTATGGCGTAAAGCTTTCCCGAGCCGCGCGAGTCGAGGAACAAAAAGAGGTCCCGCACCGGATCCACCACTCCGGCGCCGTCGATCTCGAAAGAGTTGTCCACCGCGCCGTACTCGGTCCAGGCGTCGGCGGTAGGATCGTACTTCGAGAACACCCGGGTGTAGGCCGAAAGCAACCAGAACACGTCGCGGGTCGGATCGTGCCCCGTGGCCCCGGCGTACATGAGCGCCGAGGGCTTGCGCGCGCCCAGGTGCCAGGTGCCATCGTCGAAATCGAACAGGTGGATGCGGTCATCGACGCAACCGCCGCACACCGGATCGGGCGTGCCGCCGATGATCACGAAGCGGTTCGTGGCGGGGTGGTAATCCACCTGATCGTAGGTATGGGTCGGACAGGCCGAGCCATCGGGGTAGACGCCGTCGTCGTTGCAGCGGACGGCCACCGATGACGAGCCGTCGTCGTACGGTTCGGTGACGCGGGCCCAACGCCCCGAATCCAGGTCGAAGACATAGAGTTCGCTTCCGAAGTAGCCGTTGTGGCCACCGCCCCACGCCACCAGCCCGCCGAACCGGCCGTACCCCGCGGCGAAGGCCCCGCCACACCAGTCGTTGATGAGACCGGCCAGACCCTCCACAGCGCTGTAGCTGCAATCTCGCTGCGGGCAAGGGTCGAGATCGCGGATGGTGTTGTCCGAAACCACCACCCAGCGGCCGGGTTGGAGATCGTTCCAGTTCGGCGCGGCGGCCACGTCTGCCGTCATCCCGAGCAGGCACAGGACTGCGATGGAGTGCTTCATGGCTATTTTTCTCCGGTCATTTCACCAGCCGGCTGCTTCTTCTCCTCGTATTTTGCCGCGAGGTCGATCACGCACACGACCCGATACACCGGATGGGGCGCGCAGGCGATCCCGGCCCAGCGGAACCTCCCGTCCAGCAGGCTCTTGCGGTGGGCGCGATCCGGCACTCCGTCGTCGACGAGCAAGAGTTGAATGACCCGCAGGGCAGAGGACTCCCCGAAGGCCAGGTTCTCGCCGACCTTCCCCCGCCACGTCCCATGACGCCGCAAGCGCTGGGACGGGTTGCTGCCATCGCTGCCCGTATGACCCGTCTCTCCGCTCTTTCCGAGATCCGTGGCGTGTTCCAGCGCGGCCCGGCTCATTCCTGGAGAGAGGCGGAGCGGTGGTGCGGCCTTGACCTCTTCGAGGAACGCCAGGGCTTCCTCCACCGCCACCTTTCCTTCTCGGGTGCGAAGCGCGATCTCCCCAGGACGGCGCAGCAGCGGGCCGTCGAACCAGGAGAGCCATTCCTCCAGGCCGGGCGCGAAGCTGCGGGGATCCTGCCGCAGCCGGTTGAGCTCGGCCAGCACCGCGGCCGGCTCGGGGAGCGCGGGCTCCGCTTGCGCGGCATTCGCCTGCATGAGCAACCAGGCGGCGAACCGACATGCGCATCCCGACATGATGACCTCCGGCGACAGAGAAGTATTGCCATCCGGTTCCAATTTTCTCAACTCGCCGCCCCGCTGGCGCTTGACAGGCCGAGATGCGCCGCCTAGTCTCGGCGGCGTATCGAAAGGAACCCCATGTTCGCGCTCGCATTGTTGGCCGGTGCCATCCTCGTGGCTGAATCTCCCGCCGATGCCCCCACGACCTCCGCTGCCCCTGAGGTCGAGGCGCCGGAGGAAGAGAAGGCCGGCGGCCTGGGTCTGCCCGAGCTCCTGCGCCTGGCCCTGGCCCACGACGGGCGGGTGCTGGCCGCCGACGCCGAGCTGGACTCCTACCGGGCGCGCTACGCCGAGGCCCGCCGGACCTGGTTTCCGGTCATCCGCTTCGAGGCCCTGGCGGGCGGGCCGGTGAGCGAACGTCGCATCGACAGGGCGGCTTGCGGTGCCATCCCCGTCGACGAGTGCCTCAAGGTCAGCCATGCCTCGGAGCGAGGCAACCTCGACTTTGGCGAGCTGGGAGTGGCCTTTGGAGGAAAGATCGAGGCGGTGCTGCCGCTGTTCACATTCGGCAAGCTGGACGCCGCGCGGCGCGCGGCCCACAGCGGCGTGCGGGCGGGCGAGGCCGGGCTGAAGCGCGCCCGGCAGGAGATCGCGCTCGAGGTGCGGCGCGCCTACTACGGCTGGCTGCTCGCCGACGCCGCCTGCGAGATCTTGTCGGACGGACGGGCCAAGCTCAAGGAGGCCGAGGCCAAGCTCAAGAAGATGCTCGACGAGGGGAACGAGGACGTGTCGGATCGCGATCAGTTCAAGCTGCGCTACTATGCCGCGCAGGTGGAGGGCATGGTTCTCCAGGCGCGCCAGGGCCGCGAGCTGGCCGTGGCCGCCTTGCGCTTCCTCACCGGGCAGGACGACCTGGGCGAGAAGACGCCCCTTCGAAGCGAGCCCTTGGAACCGCCGCCGCTGCCGGCCGAACCGCTCCAGGCGTTCACCCAGCGCGCCCTGGCCCAACGAGCCGACCTGGCCCAGCTGCGGGCCGCCCGGGACGCCACGGCGGCCCTGGCGGACGTCCAGCGAGCGGCGTTCTTCCCGGACTTCTTCGTGGCCGGCTACCTCAAGGGTTCGTACTCGCCGGTGCAGGATTTCATCCGCAACCCGCTGCTGCAGTCCTCGCTCACCGCCTACGACGGCGGCGTGGCGCTGGGCCTGCAGGTCACCCTGGACATCCCCCAGAAACTGGCCCGGCTGGACCGCGCCCGGGCCGATCTGGCGCGTGTCACCGCCCAGCTCTCCCAGGCCGAGGCCGCGGTGCGATTGCAGCTCGAGCAGAAGCTCCTCGACCTGCGGACCGGCGCCGAGCAGCTCGAGCACCTCTCGCGCGGAGAACGCGCCGCCAAGGCCTGGATGCGCGCCAACATGATGGACTACGGCGTGGGCCTCACCAACACCCGCGATCTGCTGGACTCGCTGGCCGCGTTCGCCAAGGCCCGCATGGACCGGGAGAAGGCCATCCACGATCAACGGGTGGCCTACGACGCGCTGCGCTCCGCCGCGGGCGACGATCTGTGCAGCGCGCCCTAGATTCTCTGAACGCAAGATGCACGCACGGGAGACAGGTGTGATTGAGCGCGACCGACCGTGGAGCCGATACAGCCAGCGCGAGCGGGCGCGCGCGCATGGTGCGGCCCTGCCGCACCAGATTCACGGGTGAATCCGAACTTCGGCGGCGCCGTCGAAATGGACGTTGAGCGAGATGAAATTCGATTTTCGAGGAGAAACACCATGCGAAATCTCATGATCGGTTTCATGACCTTGTGGATCCTTCCGCAGCCCCTCCACGCCGGGCAGCCACCGCGGCAGGTCATCGAGGCCAGCGCCGAGAGCGTCAAGAGCGTACTGCGCCAAAAGACCGCCAAGGGCTCCAAGGAGGAGCAGGAGCAGAAGGCGCGCCTACAGAAGGTGGTGGACGGCTTTCTGGACTTTTCGGAGCTCGCCAAGCGAGCCCTGGGCGCTCACTGGGAACCGCGCACCGCGCAGGAGCGGACCGAGTTCGTGAAACTCCTTCGCGACCTCATCGAGGCCGCCTACACCAACGCCATCCGCCAGAACGTGGAGTTCACCCTGCGCATCGACGAGGAGCAGTTCTCCGAGGACGGGGCCACCGCGTCGGTCAGCGCGGTAGCCAGCGCCCAGACCAAGAAGAAGAAGACGGTCAGCGAGGACCTGGTGTTCCACCTGTTCCTACAGGGTGATCGCTGGATGATCTACGACGTGGAGTTCGGCGACGTGAGCCTGGTGCGCCACTACCGCGGCGAGTTCAACCGCAAGATCAAGAAGGAGTCCTACGCGGCGCTGGTGACGGCCATGAAGAAGAAGCTCGACGAGGTCAAGGCGGGCAAGATCTCCGAAAAGGACACCAAGATCCAGTAGCCGGATCCGCCGCTCCCCCCTCGCGCCCCTGCCACCAGTCGACGGGCATCCCCAAAAACCTTGCGATGCCTTGCCTCCGCGTCCTCGCTCGCAATCGTGATTCCAGGTATCGCTCGGACAAAGAACGCGAAGAATGTAGGCACCGCCTTCTCCCGGCACATCAATCGATCGTGCCAGACGGCGTCGGCTCTGACGGCATCGGCGTCAGACGCTCCCAGAACGCAAGTTATCGGTGCGGCTCAATGGATGGGCCCCGCGCCTGAGCACGAACGATATTCGCTCATTCGAAGCCGGTATTTTCGGGAAAAACTTTTGCGTCGCCGCGGCTCACTCCGCGTTGTATTCACGCAGTTTGAGCTTGGCGTTCTTGTAGGGCAGGCTCTCGGGCCGGGTGATGGCCACCACCTGGCGCCAGCGCTCGATGGCCCGCGGATCGTCACGCTGCTCATAGGCCGTGGCCGCCTGCAACAGCTGCTCGGCGGCGTTCTCCAGAAGCTGCATCCCGCTCAGGCAGTCGGTGTCGTCCGGCTTGAGCTTGAGGCACTCGCTCCAGGAGACGAACGCCTTCTCCAACATCTTGGCGTCCCCGTTGTCGACGGCCCGGTTGAAGATCTCCAGGCCCTCCTTGTACAACCGCAGTGAGAGCTGGCGGCCGACGTCCTCGCGGTAGTAGCTACGCAGCTCGCCGCCCATGAGCTTTTGATCGTTCTCCAGCGCCACCCGGAACTGCTCCCGCGCGGTCTTGATGTCGCCGGCCTGGAGAGAGGCGGTGCCCTCCTTGAACTTGCCGTTGACGATCTTCATGCTGAGTTCGATGTCCTTGGCCCGTTCCAGGAGCTTGCCGTTGTTCGTCAGGGCGATGAGCTTGCGCAGGGAGAGCAGGGCGGTGTCGGCCTTGCCCTTGTAGTACAGCAGCATGATGTCGTACAGCTCGCGCTCGGGGAAGGCCGCCCGCAACAGCTCCTCCGGCGTGGCGGTGGGGGCCACCGGCTGGACATCGGGCTTGTCGCAGCGGACCACGTACGGGGTGAAGGCCTGCCGCTCCACCCGCAGGTTGGCCTCGGTGCGCTTCACCCAGTTCTGGTAGGTCTTCTGATCGCAGCGGGTTTCGTCGGAGAGCTCCATGTATTTGGTGAGGTGCCGGTGGGCGGCCTTGAAGTTGTTGGCCTTGAAGTAGGAGATGCCCTCCTTCAGGTGGTAATCCCCCAGGCGCTTCTCGAGCTCGCCGATCTTGTACTTGCACTTCTGGAAGTAGATGCTGTCCTTGGGAACGCGCCGGAATTGCTCCAGGGCCTCCTCCAGCCGGCCCACCTCGTAGTTGGTGGTGGCGTCCTCGAACATGATCTTGTTGGCCCGCTCGGCCTTGATCTTCTTCTGAAGTTTCTTGCCCTCGGGGGAGATGGGGTAGTGGTTGAGCGCGGTCTCCACCGCCTTCTCCGCCTCGTCCCAGTTGAGCTCCGAGATGAACGAGCGCGCCTGCATCAGCGCCTGCTCGGCCAGCACCTCGTCCGGGACCTGCGGCTCCACCGGACCGCCGCCGCTCGGCTTGGGAGGGGGGGTACCGCAGCTCTTGGCGGCGATGCCGATGATGAACAGGAGCGCCAGCGCGCCCCCGCCGATCAACATGAGCTTCTTGCGCCGCGGCATGCCGCTCGGCCGCACCGGCTCTCCGTACAGGAAGCGGAACTCCAGGTTGCCGAAGCGCAGCACGTCCCCGCTGACCAGATCGACCTGCTCGATACGCTTGCCGTTGACGAAGGTGCCGTTGCTGCTGCGCATGTCGATCAGGGTGAAGCGACCGGCCTGGACCTGAAGCCGGGCGTGCATGCGGGAGATGGAGGGATCCTCGATGGCCACGGTGGAGTTGGGATCGCGCCCGATGCTGTTGTCGCCCTCGCCGAGCTCGATCTCGATGTCCTTGGTGGGCCCGCGGGTGCCGGCCAGCAGCGGCACCGGCGCCTGTTCGGCGGGCGCCTCCTCGGTGGCCACCGGCTCCGGGGCCGGCAGCTGAAACACGAAGGCCCCGACCTCCATGGGAACCCCCGGCGGCAGCTCGAAGGAGCCCGACACCAGCTCCCCGGCCAGCTTGGTGGCCTGGCCGTTGGTGAGATCCTCCACCATCACCTTGCCGGCCTCTTCCCACAGCTTGACGTGGTGGCGGGACACGCTGCGCGAGCCCAGCACCACGTCGCTGTCCTCGCCGCGCCCGAACACCTTCGGCTGCGTGGTGATGTCCACCTCGCGCTCGCGACCGCTGGAGTCGATGATCTTTAGCTTTTGCATCTCGATGTGTCAGCGCAAGCCTATTGCTCGCGGAAGATGTCCATGTTGACGGGGATGCCGCGCCGCTGCAGGTCGTCGTAGAACTTGGGGATGAAGCCGGTGGCCACGTAGCGACCCATCACCTTGTTGTTCGCGTCGAAGCCTTCCTGCTTGAAGTAGAAGATGTTCTGCAGCGAGATGATGTCCTCTTCCATCCCGGTGACCTCGGTGATGAAGGTGATCTTGCGGCTGCCGTCCGAGAAGCGCGTCTGCTGCACAATCATGTTGATGGCGGAGGCCACCTGTTCGCGGATGGCGCGCACCGGCAGGTCCATGCCGGACATGAGCACCATGGTCTCGAGGCGGGACAGGCAGTCGCGCGGGGTGTTGGCGTGCAGGGTGGTGAGCGAGCCGTCGTGGCCGGTGTTCATGGCCTGCAGCATGTCCAGCGTCTCGCCGCCGCGGCACTCGCCCACCACGATGCGATCCGGGCGCATGCGCAGGCAGTTGCGCACCAGGTCGCGGATGGTGATCTGGCCCTTGCCCTCGATGTTGGGCGGGCGGGACTCCAGCGCCACCCAGTGCTCCTGGCGTAGCTGCAGCTCGGCGGCGTCCTCCACGGTGATGATGCGCTCATCCTCGGGGATGAAGGCCGACAGGCAGTTCAGGGTGGTGGTCTTGCCGGAGCCGGTGCCGCCGGAGACGACGATGTTCTTGCGGGCCTGGACGCACATCTCCAAAAACTCGGCCATCCCCTTGGTCAAGGTGTTGTACTTCACCAACTGGTCGACGGTGAGCACGTCCTTCTTGAACTTGCGGATGGTGATGGATGGGCCCTTGATGGCCAGCGGCGGGATGATGGCGTTCACCCGCGAGCCGTCCTTCAGCCGGGCATCCACCATGGGAGAGCTCTCGTCGATGCGCCGGCCCAGCGGCGCCACGATGCGTTCGATCACGCCCAGCACCGCCTGATCCGAGCTGAAGGTCTTCTCGGACAGGTGCAGCTTGCCGGCCCGCTCGATGTAGATCTGCTTGGAGTGGTTGACCATGATCTCGTTGATGCTGGGATCGGCCAAGAACTCCTCGAGCGGCCCCAGCCCCAGGGCCTCGTTCAGAACGTCCTTGACCAGCAGCTCCACGTCCACCCAGCCGGGCACCTCGCCGTCCTTCTCCATCTGCCCCATGATGTCCCGGATGGCGCGCTCGGTCTGGTTCCACAGCTCCTCGTCGCCCAGGCGCTCGATCTCCATACGCCGCAGGTCCAGATAGTCGATCAGGCGGTTGTGGACCTCGCGTTGCAGGCGGCTGTACTCCTCGGTGCGCGGATCGCGCTCGCGCTTCTTGGCGCTCTCGGGCGCCTTGGGGGTGGCCGGGCGGGAGGGCGGCCGCGGCGGCGGAGGCGCCGGCGCCGGCTGCGCCTCGGCGGAGGTGGCCGAGACCTCCTCCTCCTCGGCGGATCCCAGGTCCTCCTCCACCTCCTCGGCCTCGGCCTCGGCCACTTCCTCCTCGGGCTCCACGTCGAGCCGTTTCTTCACGCCGCGGGTGGTGCCCAGCGAGGGCCGCGAGGGCGTCTCGGCGATGTCCTCGGCCGGGGGGGTGATCTGGATGATGAAGTCCCCGACCTGGATCTTGTCGCCGGGCTTTACCACCTGGGGCGCCCCGATGCGTTTGCCGTTGACGTAGGTGCCGTTGGTGCTCTTGAGATCCAGCACCACCACCTTGCCGTCCCTCTGCACGATGCGGGCGTGTTTCTTCGAGACGTTGCCCCGCGGCAGCACGATGTCATTGCCCTGGATGCGGCCGATGGTGATCTCGTCCCGCTGGAAGTCACGGGCTTTGGTGGCGCCCCCCTTTTCCGCGATGGTGATGCTCAACATGCGGGTGCCTCCGCTGTCCGGTGCAGGCGATTCTCAGTCGAAGATCCCGAAGCTCACCTCGTCGCGAGCGCGCTTGTAACGGCTCTTCACGTCCGAGATCATCTTGAGGATCTTGGGGGTCTCCGGGTTCACGATGCGCGGGGTGACGAACACGCACAGCTCGGCCTTCTTCTCGCGGAAGGTGCGGGACTTGAACACCTCACCGATGATGGGGATGTGGCCCAGCAACGGCACCTTGGAGAGGTCCTTCTCCTCGACGTGGTGGAACAGGCCAGACAGCACGATGGTCTGGCCGTGGCGCACGGTGACGTTGGTCTTGGCGCGATCGGTGACGAAACCCGGGATGTCGATGCCGTTGGCCACCACGCCCAGCGAACGGTCGATGTCGGACACCTCGCTCATGATGTCGATCTGGATGTTGCCGTGCCGGTCCGCCACCGGGGTGATCTTGAGGATGATGCCGAAGGGCTTGAAGTCCACCTGGAACGAGGTGGCGGTCACCATCGGGATGGGGACCTGGCCGCCGGCCATGAACTCGGCGGGCTCGCCGCTGGCGCACACCAGCTTGGGCTGGGCCAGCACCCGGGCGTAGCCGTTGGTGAACAGGAACCCGAAGCCGAAGGCCGTCTCCGCCTGCATGGTGAGACCGGAGAAGCCGGTGGGCGGCCCGCTGGGCTTGAGCGGGAAGTTCCAGGTCATGTTCCAGTTGGCATTTCCTTCGAAGTTCAGCGGCCAGCGGACACCGATGTGATCCTGCCCGCTCTTTTTAATCTCCACGAAGTCCACTTCCACCAGCACCATGCGCTTGATGCCCACGGTCAGGAGGTTCTCGACCTCCTCACCCACCGCCTTGGTGATCATCTCCGCCTTCTGGAGGTCCTGCTTGGATTCGACCGAGCCCTCCAGGAAGATCTTGGTGCCCACCACGGTGGCTTCCACGTCCTTGAGGCCGGCCTTCTGCAGCTCCACGTTGAGCTGGTCGGCCACCAGCTTGCGGGCGTTGGGGTTGATCTTCACGAAGGAGGTCACCTGGGGGTACAGCTTGGTGATCTCCTGCACGCGGGTGAAGTCCTCGCTGGTGAACGCCCGACCGTCCAGGATCACCCGATCGCCGATGGGCCGGATGGAGATGCCCTCGCGGTCGCCGAGCAGCTTGCGCACCTCGGCCATCAGGGTGTTCACGTCCTCCTTCGAGACCACCACCGTGTACGAGATGTTGGGCTTGCCGTGGCGCATCACCATCATGGTGGTCCGGCCCGAGCCGGTGGCGAACAGGATGATGTTCTCGGCGCCGACCACGCGCACGTCGGCGATGCTGCTGTTGCCCATCACCACCTTGGTCATCCCCGGGAAATTGAAGCTCTTCTGCTCCCCCACCACCAGGCGGATGGTGCGCTCCTCTCCCTGCGCGTGCGCCGGCCGGGTGTACAGGCCCAGGCAGGCCAGGCAAACCCAGGCGACCCACAACCCCTTGATTCGCATAATCATTTTCGCGCTCCTTCCTGAGATCAATTCCGCCTCCTCCGGGCAGTGCCGGGGAATGGGATCTGGAATACGCAAACACCTATCACCGCTCGCTGTCAAGGGAAAACCGCCGGGGCAAAGTGGAGCCTGTTGCTACCGGAACGCCGGCAGGGTATAGGGATCGAACCGGCCGAGGAAATCATGGCATCACCCCTCCACCGCTGGTTCGGCTCGCTCGACCTTCCGCGCGAAGGCGGCAAAGTGGATCCTGCCCACGTGGAGAACGCCCTGCGGCTGCGGCTGCTCTCGTTGGTGTTCTGGCTGTGCCTGGTGCTGGGGAGCATGTGGGCGCTGTCGTTCTTTCTGTACGGCGCCGTGCACCTGGCCGTCGCCTTTCTCACGGGCGTGCTGGTGTTGCTGTGCGTCTTCGTGTTGGGTAAGAAACTCGGACACCCGCCGTTGATCAGCCATTTGATCTTGCTCATTTTCCTCATGGGGGTGGTGCTGGCGAACTTCGGGACCGGCGGCCTGGCCCGGGCCAACTCGGTGCTCTACTTCGTCCTGGCCCTGATGGGCATCTTTCTCCTCGGGCGGGGAGGGGTCCTGTGGGTCGGTGTCTCGGCGCTCGCGCTGGTGGCGTTCCTCGCCATGCACGCCGCCGGATTCGAGTTCCCCGACGCGGTGCTTCCCGAGCAGCGCCTGCTCGACATGGGTCTGACCCTCTTCTTCTCGCTGGTGGTGTTGCTCGGCGTGGCGGGGTACTACGAGCTGTACCGCCGCTTGAGCCTGATCCAGCTCTTGGAGGCGAAGAGCAAGGTGGAGCAGGCGAGCGAGGCCCGCCGGGCCTTTTTGGCCAAGGCCAGCCACGAGCTGCGAACTCCCCTCAACGCCATCCTGGGCCTGTGCGAACTCATGCATACCGATGTTCCCAACGACACCTGCGCCCGGCACCTGACGGCGGTGAAACAGAGCGCGCTGGCGCTGCGGCGGCTGGTGAACGACCTCCTGGACGTCTCCCGCATCGACGCCTCGAAGCTCCAGCTCCACCCGGTGCCGTTCGAGCCGCGGCGCCTCCTCACGGAAGTGGCCGAAGAACTCCAGCCCCGGGCAAGGGCCAGGGGCCTCGAGCTGTCCTTCGATATCTCCGGCGACGTGCCCGCCCGCCTCCTGGCGGACACGCTGCGCCTGCGCCAGATCGTCGTCAACCTGGTGGACAACGCCATCAAGTACACCCCGGCCGGCCGCGTGGACGTGCGCGTTCGGCCGGCCGAGACGGTGGGGCTGTGTCTTCGCGTGCAGGACACCGGGCCGGGGATCCCGCCGGACCTGATGCCCCATCTTTTCGAGCCGTTCCTGCGCGCCAAGGATTCCGGCGGCGTGGACGGCAGCGGCCTGGGCCTGCACATCACTCAGCAGTTGTGCCAGGTCATGGGCGGCTCGATCCGCGCCGAGAACCTCCCGGCCGGTGGCGCCGCCTTCGAGGTGACCCTGCCGCTGCCGGCGGCCCCGGAGGCTTCGACCGGCCGCCGCATCCTCGCCGCGGAGGACGATCCGGTGTCGCGCATGCTGGTCCAGACCATCCTGCAGCGCAAGGGATACCAGGTCGAGTGCGTGTGCGACGGCAACGCCGTGGTCGAGGCGGTCGCGGCGGCCCGCCCGGATCTCATCCTCATGGACGTGGGGCTTCCGGGCATGGACGGGATGGAGGCCGCCCGCCGCATTCGCCAAACGGAGGGCGCCAGCCCCGCCGCCCAACGTGTTCCCATCGTGGCCATGACGGCGCACGTCCTCAGCGAGGAGCGCGACCGCTGTTTCGCCGCCGGCATGGATGAC
>CAZLNM010000005.1:33463-86061 GCA_964561025.1 uncultured Myxococcales bacterium | reverse complement strand
CTTGGCGGCGAGCAGTTAGGAGGACCCGCCGTTAAGCAGCCGCGCCCAGGAGAATAGTGTCGGGGAAAAAAATGAGGTCGGTCAGTCCGCGAAGGCATTGACCCGCGGCCGGGCTAGCGCTACGCTCCGCCTCGCCATGTGCGGAATCGCCGGCATCATCGGGACCGGGGACTGCGCCCGGGAAGTGGCCGTGGCCCTGCAGGCCTTGCAGCACCGGGGCCAGGACAGCTCGGGCATCGGCAGCGTGTGCGGCGAGGAGTTCCCCCTGATCCACAAGCTGGGCCTGGTGGGACAGTCCTACGGCGCGGAGGACATGACGCACCTCCCCGGGCCGCTAGCGCTCGGGCACGTGCGCTACCCCACCGTCGGCCGCGGCCTGCTCCGCGACGCCCAACCCTTCTTCCACCGCCAGCCGGGCCTGCTCATGGCCCACAACGGCAACTTCATCAACGTGCGCGAGATGCAGGAGGTGCTGCGGGAGGACTCCATCCACCTGCTGTCCCAGTGCGACGTGGAGCCCGCCATGTGCCTGTTCGCCCTCGAGATGATGCGGCGGCGGCGGCGGGATCACACCCTGGAGGACGCCCTGGCGGCCCTGGAGGCCACCTTCGCGCGGGCGGCGGGGGCCTTCTCCATCCTGGTCGCGCTCAAGCTAGACGGGGTCCCCACCCTGATGGCGGTCCGCGATCCCAACGGCATCCGGCCCCTGGTGTGGGGCCGGGGAAACGGCTCCTTCACGGTGGCCTCGGAGTCGGTGGCCCTGGACGCGGTGGGCGCCCGCCTGGAGGGCGACGTGGCGCCGGGCGAGGCCATTTTCTTCCGCCGTGACCAGGAACCCATCCGGCGCACCTGGCGCCGGGGCGCGCCGGCCCCGTGCATCTTCGAGTTCATCTACTTCGCCCGGCCCGACTCCACCATGAACGGTCGCAGCGTGTACGGGATGCGCCAGGACCTGGGCCGGGAGCTGGCGCGGGCCTGGGCCAAGAAGAAGCTTTCGGCGGACCTGGTGGTCCCCATCCCGGACACCGCCCGGCCCTCGGCGGCGGCCGTGGCCGAGGAGCTTCATATTCCGTTTCGGGAGGGGTTCATCAAGAACCGCTACAGCGGGCGCACCTTCATCATGGCCTCCCCGGGCGAGCGCCAGAACGCCTTACGCCTCAAGCTCAACCCCATCGCCTCCGAGTTCCGGGACCGGCGGGTGCTGGTGGTGGACGACTCCATCGTGCGCGGCACCACCTTGAGCCGCACCATCCACCTCATCCGGGAGCAGGGCCCGCGCGAGGTCCACCTGGCCATCTACTCGCCGCCGGTGCTCTACCCTTGCTACTACGGCATCGACATGTCCACGCGGGAGGAGCTGGCGGCCCCGCGCTTCGTCGAGCCCGCCGCCGGGGGCTTCCTGTCCGAAGCGGAGCAGCAGCGCCTGGAGCACAACCTGGCGGCCCGGCTGGGGCTCGACTCGCTGACCTACCTGCCCGGAGAGGCCCTGCGCCGGGTGCATCCCGGCGGATGCTGCGCGGCCTGCTTCGAGGGCCGCTACCCATTGCCGGTGAGCGACGAGCGCCGGCGCTGGATCGAGGAAGACCGCCGCTGCGCGGTGCAGCGGGAGCTCTTGTTCTAGAACGAGGGGCGAGGCCCCGGGAGGAAGGCGATGAACCGCGACGAAATCCTGGAAGGGATCATGCGAGCCGCCGGTATCAGCAAGGCCAACATCAACCGCTTCTACGAGGGGCTGGTGGAGCTGGCCAAGAAGAAGCTGGCCTCCGACGGGGAGTTCGTGTTCCCGGGCCTGGGGGTGCTGCGCGTGCGGGTGCGCAAGGCGCGCTCCGGCCGCAACCCCAAGACGGGGGAGTCCATCCAGATCCCGCGCCGGCGGGTGGTGCGGTTCGGCGCCTACAAGGAGCTCAAGGACATCCTCAACCAGGAAGGCGCGCCGGCCAGCGCGGCCGAAAGCGACTCCGACGAGGAAGCCAAGAAGGCCTGAGGCTTTCTGCGCCGATTCGTCCGAGCGCGATCTTTCTCTCGCCAGCGTGGCCAGCGGCGAGCTGAGAAACCTGCCGTGCGACGGGCCGGGGGCGTGCCTTCAATCGGCCGGGTCCGCAGCCTCGGGCTTTGGGGTGGATTTGCCGGCAGGCTTGGGGGCAGCGGGTTGGAGCGTCCGGAGCGCCTTTTCACCAATCTCGAACTTCTTTTCCAGAAAGCGCAGCAGCTCGGCGGGGGCAGGGTCGGGGCTGGCCATGAGGTATAGCACGTAGGCCTCCACCGCCTCCTGGGGCGCGGACTCCTCGGCCTGGCGGCCGCCCTCGCGGATGTACTCGCGGAAACGCTGGCAGGCCTCGTCGGCGATCTCGACGCTCTTTGCGGCCGCGTCGGCCACCGCCTCCGCCGACAGCTCGGTGTCGTCCTTCTCGAGTTTCAAGGGATCGGCCACCACGCCGTACTTCGGTTGCGCCGGGTGGGTGTCGTCGCTGACCGAGGCCACCCCGCGGACCTCGCGCCGCACCAGCACGTTCTTGCCCTCGCCGGTCACCACGATGCGGGCCAGCGCGGTGGCCGTGCGGGTGATCCGCGTAACATCGTACACGTGCTCGTCCATCACCGGCTCGTCCAGCTTGCGCGGCGTGCGCGAGAGCTCCTTCTGGCGCTCCAGCACGTCGTCCTCGAGCTTGGTCTTCTCCTTGATCAGCGCCTGCTGCGCGGCCTCGGCCTTCTTCACCGCGGCGCGTAGCGCCGCCTCGTCGTCATCCGGCCCGGCCTCGGCGAACCGCTGGCGGGCCACCTCCAGCCCTCCCTCTCCCTCCTTGATCTTCTCCTCGAGCTCCTGGATGCGGGACCGCTCGGCCGCCTGCTTCTGTTCCAGCTCCTGGTAGCGGGGGTTGTCCACCTTCCGCTTGCCCGACTGGTAGGTCTGCTTTCCGGTGGTGAGCTCCTTCTTCTGCTCGAAGGTCACCTTCTCCACGCCCGCCCAGATCACCGCCCGCGGGGCCTGGCCCTCGCTCGCGGCATAGGTGGGACAGCGCTGCGGCCGCACCGCGTGCAGGCGGGTCAGCAGCACATCGGTCAGCTCCTTGGTCTTGCGCGGGGTGTCCGCCGCGCGCACCACCAGGCTGAAGCGGGCCAGCGCGGCGAGTTTCTCCCGGGCGGCCGCCTGAAACCCGGCGACGTCCGCCTCCGGAAAGAGCTCTCCCAGGCGCAGCGCGGTAAGCAGCGCGTTTCCCGCCAGCCCCCGCTCCAGCAGGCGCTGGGCCTGCTCGAGGCGCGTCGCCGCCTCCTTGCGCTGGATCTCCGCGCGCACGGCCTGGGCCAGCGCGTGCCGGGGCAGCGCCGCCAGGATCTCCGAGAGCAACCGCACGGCCTCGGCGGGGTTCTTCTCGGCGAGTTCCTTGGCCTTGCCCACCTGTTTGGCGGCGGCCTCATCGAGGGCCTGAGCGTACCGCTTCTCCTCCGGGAGGAGCTGCGCCGCCTTCTGCAGGGCGCCGGCCGCGGAGCCGAAGTCCCCGTTCTCCATGAACAGCCGGCCCGACTCGAAGGAAGCCTCGGCCGCCGCGCGGCGCGCCGTGTCGATCTTCGCCCGGATGGCCGGGTCGTCCGGCTTGTTCTTTCGCGCCGTCTCGAACTCCGCCAGGGCTTCCTCGTGCAATCCGGCCGTCAGCAGCTGGTCGCCGCGTTGCAGGTGGGGATCGACGCTGGCGCAAGCGGGAGCGAGGGCGGTCCACACGAGGAGCCACCCGACTCGGCGAAAGGCGTGGGTCATGCTGGCCGGACCTCCTGTTCTTTCCCTCAGGGCATGAGGCCCCAGGCCTCGTCCGCGATGTCGGCCCGCACGTTGGAGTATACCGACAGCGGGCGTCCGGGCGCCACGAGATCCCCGCTCGACGCCTCGGGGGCCGTGGAGGAAGCGTTCCCGTCCATGTCCACGAAGGCATGCAAGGTGTAGCTCCCGGCGGGCACCAGGCGCATGATGAAATCCGCGCGGGCCCCGACGAAGCGGGCCCCCGCCTCGCTCATGGTCGTCGGCGGCGTTCCGGACACCAGGCGCAGATAGGCATTGCGGCCGCTGGCGTCGCGGCTGATGGAGGTGAGCGTCCCGGACACCGTGAAGTACTCCGCGAGGGGCTCCCCGCCGTCGCCACAGGCCGCGCCGCCCGACGCCAAAGCCACCCATGCCCACCAGGCCAGCCACACTCGCCGCATGACGCCTCCCTCAACCCCCGCCCAGCCCGTCGAGCAACGTGCCTACCGCCGCCTGGGCCGACGCCGCCGAGCAGAAGCTCTCCACCACCTCGCGCAACACGTCCACGCCCCAGGCGAAGGCGGAAAGCCCGATGCGCTCGTTGTCGCCGTGGGTGAGCCGGGCCATGTTCTCCCCGGGGTCGTTCAACATGGGGGCGAAGCCATAGGTCACCACGCCGAGCCGCTCCAGGTGTTTGGCGTCGGTGTAGCCGGTGGTGAGGTACGGCAGCACCCGGCACTCGGGCACCCGCCGCAGCACCGCGGACTCGATGGCGTAGAAGAGCGGGGTGTCGCAGCTATACTCCAGCGGCGGCAACCATTGCAGGCGTTCGATCTCCACGTCCCGGCCTACCGCCGCGCGCAGCTCGCGCTCGAAGTCCTCGAAGGTCTGGCCCGGCACCACCCGCCCATCCAGCACCGCCTCGGCCGTGGCGGGGTGGACGTTCTCCTTGTCGCCGGCGCGCAGCACCGTGGGCGAGGCGGTGTTGTGCAACTGCGCGTAGAAGACCCGGCGCTGCGCGGGGGGTATGAGCCGGAGCGACGCGGAGCGCAGCCCGCGGCGCAGCAGGCCGCGCAGCACCAGCCGGGTGGCCAGGGGTTGATCCTGGGCGGCCAGCTCGACGAACCGGCGCAGAAGCGCCGAGGGGTGCGCGCCCAGTCCGCGCCGGCGCAGCCGGACCAGGGCGCGGGCCAACCGGTTCACGGCGCTGTCCGGATCGGGGATGGAGCCGTGTCCCGGCGCCCCCCGGCAGCGCAGGCGGCACCAGGCGCAGCCCTTCTCCCCGGTCTGCACCAGGCACACCAGTTGCCGGCCGATGCGCGCGAAGAACCCGCCCACCTCGCCCAGGGCGAACTCGGCGCGCAAAAGCTCGGGGTGCTTCTCTACCAGGTAGGCCGCCCCCAGTGCGCCGCCGGCCTCCTCGTCCGCCACCGCGGCGAAGATCACGTCCCGCTTGAGCCGGACGCCGCGGCGCCGCAGGTCGAGCAGCACCGCAAGCGACATGGCGGTCATGTGCTTCATGTCGACGGCGCCGCGCCCGTAGAGGTACCCGTCCTTCTCCTGGGCGGCGAACGGCGGCAGCTCCCAGCGCGCCGGATCGGCCGGCACCACGTCCAGGTGGCTGAGCAGCAGCAGGGGCCGCTCGGAGCCGTCGCCACTCAGCCGGGCCACGATGTTTCCGCGGCCCGGGGCGCTCTCTACCAGCGCCGGCGCGAAGCCCTCGGCGCGCAGCACGCCGTCGAGATAGCGCGCGGCGGCGAGCTCGTTGCCGGGCGGATTGCTGGTGTCGATGGCGAGCAGCGCCTTGAGGTGATTCAGCGCCTCGGCCGACAGGTCCGGATGCTCCATGACTCAGGTCTCCGGCGGGTTCTCTTTGCGACCGGCACGCAGTACGGCGATCTCCTCCACCAGCCGGTTGATGCGCTGGGCCTGCTCGGAGAGCTGCAGGTTGAGGGTGTGGATCGTCCGGTCGCGCTCGGCCACCGCCCGCTGCCACTGGTCCAACGCCTGTTGGGCCTGGGCGCGGAGCTGCTCCAAGGCCGCAGGGGCGGCGCGGGCCTCCCGCTCCAGGGTATCGAGCCGGCTCAACAGCTCCTGCTCGCGCTGGCTCCAGATGGTCCGGGCACGCTCCAGGCTGGCGCCGAGTTCCGTCTCCCGGCGCGCCGCGTCCGCCAGCTGGTTCTGCGCCTCCAGGAGCTGCTCCTGGCGCTCCTCCAACCGCTGCCGCCACTCCTCGTTTTTGTCTTCCTCGGCCGAACGCTCGGCCAGCTCCCGCCGGGCCTGCTCCGCCTGCCGGGCCGCCTCGTCGCGCGCCGCCTCGGCCTGACGGAGCCGCGCCTCCAGCTCCTCGAGCTGGCGCCGCGCGCGCGCACCCTCGTCCTCCGCGCGCCGTAGGCTTTCTTCCAGGTCGCGCCCGCGTCGGGCACGCTCGGCGCGCTCGGCCCGCAGGGTGCCGACCTGCTCGCGGAAGTCCAGCGCCTCCTGCTGCGCCCGCTCGCTCTCGTGCTCGGCGCGCTCCAGCTCCTCGCGGGTGGCGTAAAGCTCGCTGGTCAGGCGCTCGACCTCCTCCCGGTTCCAGCTGAGCTCGCGCTCCGAGTCGATGAGGCGCACCGCGGCCGCTCCCGCCTGGGTCAGGCGATCCAGCGCCTCGGTCAGCCGGCCCTGCAGGCGAACGAGCTCTTCGCGCAGCGCGGCCACCTCCTGGCGCAGCACCACGATCTGCCGCTCGTCGCCCGCGCGCCGCCGCTCCTGTTCCGACAGCTCGCGGCGCGCCTGGGCCAGCGCCGCCTCGGTTTCGCGCAGCCGGGTCAGACGCTCCTCCGCCTCCGCCTGCTCCGAGCGCTGCAGGCCTTGCAGCTGCAGCCACAGCTCGTCGCGCTCGCGGTTCTTCTCTTCCAGGGAGGCGCGCACCAGCTCCAGCGCCCCCCCCAGCTCCTCCTCCCGCTGGCGGGCGTGGTACAGCTCGTGGGTCAGCTCGTCGATCTTCTCGCGGCTCGAGGAGAGCTCATTCGCCTGGCGCTGCAACCGGCCTTGCAGATCCTCCACCTGGCGAGCCCGATCCTGCTCGCGCACCTCGCCGCTCTGGATACGGTTGAACAGGGCCGCCAGGTCGGCCTCCAGGCCGCGGTACTGCTCCTGCAGCTCGGACAGCTCCTTCTCCAGGCCGGCGCTGCGCCCGGTTTCATCCGTCAGCCGCCGCTGCAGCGCAAGGCGCGCCTGCTCCCGCGCGGCGCACTCGGCCTGCGCGCGCTCCAGCTCGGCCCGCACCTGAACGGACTCGGCGCGCAGCGCCTCCTGGCTCTGCTCGAGCTGGCGATGCTCCCGCTCCAGGTCCTGCAACCGCGCCAGGCGGCTCTCGGCTTCGCCGCGCGCGGCCGAGAGCGCCTCCTCGGTCCAGCCGAGCCGGGCCTCGATCTGCTCCTTCTCTTCCTTCTCGCGCCGCAACGATTGCTCCAGCACATCCGCCCGATGCCGGGCTTCCTCCTGAAGCGCGGCGCGCTCCTGCGCCGCCGCCACCAGCTCCAACTTTTCCGATTCGGCCTGGCGCGAGAGGCGCCGCAGCTCCTCGAAGCGGGCCTCCAGACGCCGCAGCCCCTGGTTCGCCGCCTCGAGCCGTTCTCGCAGCTCCCGCACCTGGCCCTCGCGGGCCTCCAGCTCCCGGCCGCGCTGCACGAGTTCCTGTTCCAGGGCCTGGCCGCGCTGCAGGCGCTGCGAGAACTGGATCTTCAGCTCCTTCTGGCTCTCCCGCAACGACTCGGTTTCCACCGACAGGGACTGCAGCCAGCTGGTCTTCTCCTCCAGCTCCGCGCGCAGCCGCTCGTTCTGGCGCCGCTCGTCGGCGACCGAGTCGCGCGCGCGCAGCAGCTCCCGCTCCAGGGCCTCCTTCAAGGAGAGCATCCCGGCCGCCTCGGAGAGCAGCCGCTCGACGGCGGCGTCGGCGTCGCGGATGCGCGCCTCGCGCTCGCTCTCGGCCCGTCGTGCGCGCTCCTGGACGGAGCTCAACTCCGCCTCGTGCCGCGCCAGCGTCGCGCGCAGCTCATCCTCCTGGCGCCGGGCGGCGGCCCGGTCCTCCTCGGCGGCGCTGAGCGCGGCCGAGAGCTCGGCCAGCTTTTCTTCCAGGCGCGCGATCGCCTGGGCCCGCTCCTGCGCCAGGCTCTCGGCGATGAGCAAGCGCTGGGCCAGGCCCGGCTCCTCGGCGGGCGGCGCTGGAGCCGGCGCCGGCGCGGGGGGCCGGGCGGCGGCCAGCTCCTGGGAGATGGGGCCGAAGGGAAGCTGGACCAGCGACTGGCTGTCGAATGCCGGAGAACGCCGCCCGCAGATCATGAGGAAGTAAGCGGGTTTCTCGCCACCGCCGGGGAGCAACAAGCTGTCCATCTCCAACGGCTGATCCTGGGCGTCCACCTCCAGGTAACCGATGGAGAACCCAAAGAAGGGCGTCTGCGCGAGCACGCTCACCTTGGGAAAGTGCGCCTGGAGCAACCCCAAAAACTCCTCGAAGGCCGGCGGCGGGCGCGGCGGCAGGCCGGGCTCGGCGATAAAGCCGTGGTAGCCGGGGTGCCGCAGCCCGGTGACCAGCAACCCGTCGGCCCGCAGCACCCGGCGCGCCTCCGCCACCGCATCGGCTTCGGGCCGCCGCCACAGGTCGAAGAAAATCACCAGGTCGAAGCGGCCGGCGGCGAAGGGCAACCGGGGCCCGAGCGCATCGAAGGCCACCCCCGAGCGGGCCGGCCGGGCCCGCGCCGCCCGCAGCTTCTCCTCGTCCGCCTCCAATCCCACCACCTCGGCCGCGCCTCGCTCGCGCAAGAAGTCACAGCCGGTCCCATCCCCGCATCCGATCTCCAGCACCGACTTGCCCTTGAGCCAGCGCTCCAGAAAGACATAGCGCGGCAGGACATCGCCCCAGGGGTTTTCACCGAGGTAGAAGGACATGGTTCACCCGCGCTCCGGCATTGCGCGCCATTGTAGGAACAAGCCCGTCACGAGGTCAAACTTTCAGCCCCGCCGCCGGGGGTTTTGAAGAAAGCCCCGGACGCCGCCGTCGGGGCTCACGAGCCGCCTTCCGTTCGGTTTGACAGGCGGCCGGGGTCGTGGATACCATGCCTCGGCCTCGCGGACGACAAAGGACCTTTACCCAAGGAGGAAGACATGAGGATTGCGTTGCTTTGGGGTGGACTGCTGGTGGTGGGGCTCTCGGCGCCCGCCTACGCTCAGTCGCTGTTCGAGCGCTGCGAGAAGGAGAAGGCCGATATCGCCAGCATGAAGAACCAGGCGGTCGGCATGGACGGTGAGATCGGCGCCATCGATCAGAAGATCGAGAAGATCCGCCGCCGCTTGCAGGAGTTCGAGGGCCGGCGCGCCGCCAAGCAGCGGGAAAAGGCCGAGCTGCTACAGAACATCGCCCGCCGCGAGGCCGAGCTCAACCGCACCTGCTCGGGCCTGCGCGAATGCGAAAAGATGGAGCAGGAGATCGAACGGCTCAAGCAGCGCCAGGCGGGGATCGCCAACACCCTGCGCGCCATCCAGAACGACATCCGCGACCGCAGCACCGAGGTGGCCCGCCTGAACGGCGAGGTGGACCGCATCGAGAACAGCTACCGCCAGCTCAACTGCGACAACCTGGTGCCGGGCCAGACCGACCAGGCCACCATCGATCGCTGCTCCGCGCTCTTCTCCGACTGGAACCGCCTCCAGACCGACATCAACCGCCTGTCCGACTCGCTGCGGGATCTGCGCAACCGCTACAACCAGGTGGCCAGCCAGCTGGCCGGCATCAGCGCCGAGATCGCGCGCCTGCTCGCCCGCATGCGCGGCCCGTGCGGCCACAGCCCGCGCCTGGCCGAGCTGGAGACCATGGAGCGCGACAACAGCTCCTTCGGCTCCATCCGCACCGATCTGGACGACATGGATCGCAAGGTGCAGCGCTTCAAGGGCCTGAAGGTGATCCAGCCCAAGATGAGGCCCATGATCCGCCCGGCCGACGACAAGGACAAGAAGCCCAAGATCCGCCCCCACTGAGCCTGCCTCTCGGGCGGGCCGAATCCGCCCGAACCTGGCATCATCCCCGACTTTGATCTATAACCGGCGATGGGTCTCGCTCCCCTCGAGGAGATCATGACCGATCGCCCCCGCGCCCGCTGTCAGGAATGTGCCGCCCCGGTGCCTTTTCTACCAGGCGCCGGCTCACGCCTGTGCCCCTTCTGCGACACCATCAACCTGGTGCGCGAGCGCGCGGTGGCCACACCGCCGCTGGAGCTGCGTACCGACGAGGTGTTCCGCCTGCTCCAGCAAGGCAAGCCCCAACTGGCGCTGGAAGCGGCGGAGCGCCTGCTGGCGCCGGGGATCGAGAGCGTGCGCTTGTCCTTCTACCGGGCCTGCGCGCTGTTCGAGCTGGGGCGCATCCAGGAGGCCGCCTACGCGCTCATCGACCTCACCGGACTCGACGCCCCGGCTCCGCTGCGCGCCGACGTGCAGGCCGAGCTGGCCGAGGTCCTGGTCACCGCCGACCGGCTGGAAGAAGCGGCCCAGGCCTGCCGCCGCGCGGAGGAGCTGCTGCCCGGGCACCCGCGGGCCCGGCTGCAACACGCCCGCCTGCTGGAGAAGAAGGGCCAACCCGGCGAGGCCAGCGGGATCCTGGAACAGGTGCTAAAGAACCTCGATCAACCGTGGAAGGTGAGCCTGCCCCTGTCGAGCCACCGCGTCCTTCTCTTGCTGGCCGAGTTTCAAGCGGCGGCGGGGCACGCGGAGCTGGCCCGCAAGACGCTGGAGACGCTGCTGGTGCAGGCCACCTCGGCGCCGCTCGCGACGGTGGTGCGGGCCTGCGCCATGCTGGCCCATATCCTGGCCGACGACCTCAAGAAGCTCGACGCGGCCCTGCTCGTGCTGCGGCACGCGGTGCTGCTGGATCCGGAAAACCGGCTGGGGCTGATCGAGGACCTCAAACGGGTGGCGGGCCAGGCCGGCGGCGACCCCGCCGAGGAAGCCCGCTCCTTCCAATCCAGCCGGGATGAGCTCATGCGCGAGGTGCGGGAGGCGCTGCTCAAGCAGCATCCGCCGCTGCAAGAACACGTCGCGTCGCTAGGGCCGGCGTTCCTCCTGTCGGACCTGGCCGCGGATCCCGATCGCCGTACCGACATCTTGGAAGGCGCCGCCCTGCGGCTCTCCCTCCGGCAGTTCGATCGCGGCACCCTCTACCCGCTCAAGACGCTGGAGGATTTCCGCCGCTGGGTGGCCCGCTGGCGCCTGCGAGAGGCCGTGTCGCGCATGAACCTCGAGGTCGAGGAACGCCACCGGCGCCAGAACCTCCAGGAGATGGCCAGCCGGCGTCCCACCCCCGCCATGAGCGTCCCGGTCAGCCGCGGCGGCGCGCGGCGGCGGCGCGGCCGCATCCTGCTTTTCGTCCTCGGACCGCTGCTGCTCGTGGCGATGGCCTTCCTGTGGCTGGCCGGGGATCGTTTCCTGGACCGCTTCGAGGGCCGGCTGGTCGCGGTGCAGTGCGCCAACGGCCATCCACCGTGCGTCCTGATCGTCGCCGGCGGACCGGCCGCCCTGGCGCGCTATCGCCAGCGTGTCGCGCCGGAGAACTGGTTCGCGGGCCTGCTGGGCCGCTGGCTGGACCGGCGCGTGCGGGAGGACGGAACTATCGAATACCCGCTGTCCTTCCCGTGGGGAAACATCCCCGCCGAACGCTATCGGGGCTGTGTCGACCAACCGGTGAAGAAACTCCTCTTCACCTTTGCGCCCTTGTGCAACTCTGGGCCGTGAGCGCATCTTCGGCCGGTCGCAAGGACTGGCGGCCGCCGGGAATGACTCGGCGCCGCTCCACCACGCACGCGATTTTTGAGACACTGGCGGGGGCGAGCCGTCCCGGGGATCAGGCCCGGAGCGAGGCCCGGCCCGGGAGCGGTTCGAGTTCGTCAATCTCGAACGATTCCTTCGTCGGGTGCCGGACGACCACCTCCAGGCAACCCGATTCTGTCATCAGCCGACGCACCGCGGCCCGGTGGAGGGTATGCCCCGACTTGAAGGCCTGGACCCGCGCCACGAGCGGCGCGCCCAGCAGCGCCAGATCCCCGAGCAAATCCAACACCTTGTGGCGCACAAACTCGTCGGGATACCGCAGGCCCTCGGGGTTGAGGACCGAGAAGGCGTCCAGGATGAGCGCGTTCTCCAGGGAGCCGCCGCGGGCCAACCCGGCCTGGCGAATGGCGGGGAGCTCCCGCAAGAAACCGAAGGTCCGGGCGGGAGCGATCTCCGTGGCGAACCAGGCCGGTTCGATGCGATGGCGGTGCCGTTCCACCCCGATCAGCGGGTGATCGAAATCCAGCACGCACTCGACCTCCGGCTGGCGGGCCGGGAGCAAGCGCACGAAGCGATCGCCCTCGCGCACCTCGATGGAGCGGGTGAGGCGCAGCAGGCGCCGCCCGACGGGCAACCGGCGCAGACCGGCTTGCACGAGCAGCATCACGAACGGCTCGGCGCTACCGTCCAGGATCGGGACTTCCGGCCCATCCAGCACCACCCGGACGTTGTCCAGCGAAAGGCCGCGGATGGCCGCCAGCAGGTGCTCGACCGTGCCGATCCGCACACCGTCGCGCGCGAGGCTGGTCGAGCGGGGAGACTCGGCGATCGTGTCGCAACATGCCGGAATGCGGGGCCGGCCCGGAAGGTCGCTGCGCTCGAACACCACTCCTTCGCCGGCGCAGGCCGGGCCCAGCGCAACCTCTACCGCTTGTCCGGTGTGCAAACCGACACCCCGCACCCGGACCCAAGATGCCAGGGTCGTCTGCCGGTCCAGATCCTTCGGGGTAAACCGGGTCGGGCTCATGATGTGGCCCGATTTTGCAAGAGAAATGCCATCCACGGCGACATTATGCGGGAGCTGGAATCTTGCGTCAATATAAATGCTTGGCCGCTTGACTCAGAACCCCGCGCCGGCTCGGGCGCCGGCCGGGCACGACTTTATTGTCCTGCTGTCTGCAGGGGTTTCATCCAGGCCGCCAGCCGGCGTTCGAGATCGTCTTCGGAGAGCGGGTAGTCTCTGAGGACCGAGCGGCGGCACACCACGTCGTACAGGGCGGTGGCGCGCTCGAAGAACCGCGCCGTGGCTTCGATGAACTCCTCCCTCGGCTGGGGCGCAGGCCCGCCGGAGACCTGGGCGAACAGCAAGTGCCGATAGCGTTCGAACCACTCCTCGTCCCCGTACCGCAACAGGTTGCCGGCGGTGTCCGTGAAGTAGATGCAGAAGTCACGCAGCATGCGCACCGCGTCGTCCGAACCGCCTTCCTCCAACGCTTGCCGAAGCAGCCGACGATACAGCCACAGGTCCTGCCGCAGGCGGGAGGCCTGTTCCAGCCGTTCGCGCCCGGAATCCGCGATGGCAAAATCAGTCTCGGGCTGGTACAGGCGCCACAGGCGAGCGAAGCACTCTTGCAAAAGCTCCTCGGCGGACCGCCGCACCGCCTCGACCCGCTGCGCCTCTTCCTCCCTGGGCGGCACGGCTTCGGCCGCTTCCGGCGGCGGGGGGCGGGTCATGGCCTCGTTAAGGTGCCGGAAGAAGAGCGCGGCCAGATCCTCCAGCACCCGCGACAGCTCCGGGCTCACCGCGCCTTTCGCCGCCGAGCGCAAGTACGCGGCCAGGGCCGCGCCCTCCGAGCGGTACAGAAGCAGGATCATGCGCGAGCGGCGCAGGGCACCCTCCTGGCGTGAGATCGGCACGTAGCGCAGGTAGTGGCGCAGGCGCAGGAGCGACAGCAACACCCGGCGCACCGGACGGTGATCGGGCGAGCCGCGCAGTTGGTACAACACGTCCAGGAAGAACACCGACCGGATGCGGTCGTACTCGGGCCGAAAATCGAAGACCAGCAGGGGGTTGAAGAAGCGGTTCTGGCCGATCTCGCGCGACACCATCTGGCCGAGGTGGAAGAAGAGCGCGTAGGGGCAGGGGGCCCGCTTGAGCAGGTGCTCCAGGATCTTCCTGGCGTCGGTGAGGCTACGCTCCAAAAGGAACAGGCTCTCGTCGGGCCACTTCTGGTCGAGGGTGCGGCGCATCAGACGCAGCCGGGTCAGGTCCGGCGCCAGCTGGTTCTCGACGAAGGACTGAAAGCGCAGGCTGCCGGCGGCCGAGCGCTCCAGCAGCAACCGGGCCAGCCCCGCGGCCCGCTCCAGGGCGGTGCGCAGCACGCGCAGCTCCTCGGAGAAGTCGCGGGTGATGGCCGGCCCCTCGCGCCGGGCGGGCTGGTTGTGCAGGTTGAAGAAGCAGCCGATGGCCCGCAGGTACATCTCCAGCTCGAAGAGCACCTCCTCCTTGCGCTTGAGCGGCAGGGCGCGGAACCAGGACTCGCGGAAGCGGCGCAGGTCACGCTGCTGCATCTCCGAGTCGCGGGCCAGCTCCAGAAAGAAGTCCCGCAAGAAGGATTCGGTCGATTCGGCGGGATGCATGGGCGCCTCCTGGGCGCGTTCGAAGACGCGGCGGCGTTCTCCCTCGCCGGCTACAACAACGGCGGCTGCCCGCGGGGCGGCGATCGCTTGAGGTGCTCGAAGGCCCGCCGGGTGGCCATCCTCCCCCGGGGCGTGCGTTGCAGCAATCCCTCCTGTAGCAAGAAGGGCTCGTACACGTCCTCCAGGGTCTCGCGCTCCTCGGACACCGCGGCGGCGATGGCCTCGATCCCCACCGGACCGCCGTCGAACTTGTCGATGATGGTCGTGAGGATGCGGTGATCCATGCGGTCCAGCCCCAGCGGATCCACCTCCAGCCGCGCCAGGCCCTCGCGGGCCACCTCCAGGGTGACGCGGCCATCGGAGAGCACCTGGGCGAAGTCGCGCAAGCGCCGCAGCAAGCGGTTGGCCACCCGGGGCGTGCCGCGGGCGCGCCGGGAGATCTCCAGGGTGGCCTCCGGGTCCAGCTCCACCTTCAGGATGCGGGCCGAGCGTTGCACGATGCGGGCCAGGTCCTCGGGCGGGTAGAACTCGAGGCGGCACACCACGCCGAAGCGATCGCGCAGCGGCGAGGACAACAGGCCGGTGCGGGTGGTGGCGCCCACCAGGGTGAAGTGCGGCAGGTTGAGCCGCAGGTTGCGGGCCGCGGGGCCCTCGCCTACCAGGTAGTCGAAGGTGAAATCCTCCATGGCGGGGTAGAGGTTCTCCTCCACCACCGTGGGCAGGCGGTGCACCTCGTCGATGAACAGCACGTCGCGGTCCTTGAGGTTGGTGAGGATCCCGGCCAGGTCTCCCTTGCGCTCGATGGCCGGACCGGAGGCCGGCACCAGATCCACGCCCAGCTCGCGGGCGATGACGTGCGCCAGGGTGGTCTTGCCCAGCCCCGGCGGGCCGCAGAACAGCACGTGGTCCAGCGCCTCCTGGCGCCGCCGCGCCGCCTCCACGAACACCTTGAGGTTGTCGGTGATGCGCGTCTGGCCCACGTACTCGGCGAACCGCAGCGGGCGCAGGCTGGCCTCCAGCTCGCGGTCCTCCTCGGTGGCCTGGGAGGACAGGGCCCGCTCGATCTTCCGCTTGGCCACGGCTCACCTCCGCAACAGGCGCAGGGCCTCGGGCAACAGATCGTCGAGCGGCGCCCCCTGGAGCAGGCGCGGCTGCAGGCGCGTGAGCACCGGCTCGATCTCCGCCGGGCGGAAGCCCAGGTGGGCCAGGGCCGAGCGCAGCGCCGCCGTCTGGTCCCCCGAGACGCCATCCCGGGACGGGGCGGCCAGCGGCAGCAGCCGCTCCTTCAGCTCGACCACCAGGCGCTCGGCGCGCTTCTTGCCCACCCCGGGGACCTGGCACAGCCGCGCCAGGTCGCCCGCGCACACCACCCGCGCGAACTCGCGGGCCTCGATGCCCGACAGCAACGCCATGGCGGCGCGCGGCCCGAAGCCGTTCAGCGCGATCAAGGCCTCGAACACCCGCTGCTCCACGGGATCGACAAAGCCGTAGAGCTGCAAGGCGTCCTCGCGCACGTGGGTATGGATGCACAGCTCGACCGGCGAACCCGGCGGCGGCAACTGCTGCCGGGTGAGTTGAGAGACGAAGACCTGGTACCCCACCCCCTGCACGTCCACCTCCACCGCCTCGCCCTCGCACAGCGAGAGCGTGCCGCGCAGCCTGGAAATCATCGTTGCCCCCGCCGCGGCGCGCGGCACCAGGCCAGGTGGCACAGCGCCAGGGCCACCGCGTCCGAGGCGTCCAGCTGCTCGGGGACATCCTGGAGCTGGAGCCGGAGCGCCCGCTGCACCGCGCGCTTGTCGGCCGCGCCGCTCCCGGCGACGGTCTTTTTCACGGTGCGGGCGGCGTAGGCGAACACCGGCACATCCGCCAGGCGCGCCGCCAGCAGCGCCACGCCGCGGGCGTGCCCCAACACCAGCGCCGAGCGGGCGTTCCGCGCGGCGAACACCTCCTCCAGCGCCGCCGCCTCCGGCCGGTGCTCGGCGATGATCGTCCGCAGCCGTTCGAAGACACGGCGCAACCGCCCCGCCAGGTCACCCCGCGGCGCCCGGATCACCCCCGCCTCGATCAGCCGGCAACGCCCGGATTCGGATTGCAGGACGCCGTAGCCCGTGCACGCCGAGCCCGGATCGATGCCCAGCACGCGCACCAGACCCTCCGGCTCATTGCTCCGCCGGGGGCATGTCGGCGGGATCGATGTCGAAGTTGGCGAAGACGTTCTGGACGTCGTCGTGTTCTTCCAGGGCCTCGGCCAGGCGGATCACCTGCTCGGCCTCCTTGCCCTTCACCTGGACGGTGTTCTGGGGGATCTTCTCCACCTTGGCCGAGGACACCGCCATGCCGGCCTTCTCCAGCGCTTCCTTCACCGCCGCCAGCGCGGGCGGATCGCAGGTCACCAGGAAGGTCTCGTCCTCGTCCTGGATGTCCTGGATGCCGGCGTCCAGGGCGACTTCCATGATGCGGTCCTCGGTCACGCCGTCCTTCTTCTCCACGTGGATGGCGCCCTTGGACTGGAACATCCAGCCGACACACCCCACCTCGCCCATGTTGCCGCCGAACTTGGAGAACAACTTCCGAAACTCGGAGGCGGTGCGGTTCTTGCTGTCGGTGATGGCCTCGACCATGATGGCCACCCCGCCCGGCCCGTACCCCTCGTAGGTGGCCTCCTCGATGACGGTGCCCTCGAGCTCGCCGGTGCCCTTCTTGATGGCGCGCTCGATGTTGGCCGCCGGCATGTTGTTGGCCTTGGCCTCCTGAACCGCGGAGCGCAGGCGCGGATTGAAGTCCACGTTCCCGCCGCCCATCCTGGCGGCGATGGTGATTTCCTTGATGAGGCGGGTGAAGATGCGCCCCCGCTTGGCGTCGGCGGCGCCCTTCTTGTGTTTGATGGTCGCCCATTTCGAGTGCCCGGACATGGGTGCTCCTTTTCCTTTGGATTATCCGACCTCCAACCGGCCTGGGTTATCACACTCGCGAGGAGGATTTCAAGTGCCAGCGCGGGCTTTCTTGACTTCCCCGCCCTGGTGCGAAAACATCCCGTTCGATCATGCCCGCCACCGCCACCAGGACGACCCGGCTCGTGCTGCTGCTGGCCGCGCTCCTCCAGGGCGCCGCTGCCCTGGCCGCGGAAGCTTCACGCATCTCGGTCTGGATCGAGCCCCAGGACGTCTTCTCCCGGCGGGCGGCCAGCCTGCTGTACTGGTTCGCCCTGGAGCGATTCGCCGCTCCGCCCGGCGTGGAGGTCCAGGACGCCGCCTGCCTGCTCGTGGCGGACGCGCCGGCCGATCCGTTGGAGGCGCCACGGGCCAAGCTGGCCGAGGGGCTGTCGGCCTACGAGAACCTGGAGCTGGACCGCGCGGAGCGCGAGCTGTTCGAGGCGGTCCGGGCCTTCGAGGCGGTGCCGGCGGAGTTGCTCGACGACGCCGGCCGGGATCACCGCAAGGCGCTCGCCTACCTGGGCGCGGTGTGGCTCCTCTCGGGCCAGGCGGACAAGGCCCAGGACGCCTTCCGGCGGCTGCTGGTCATCGATCCGGAGTTCCGCCTGGACGCGCGCATCTTCCCGCCCGCCATGCTGGAGGCCTTCGCCCGCATGGTGCGCGAGGTGGAGGACGCCCCGCGCGGCGCCGTGGAGGTGAGCGCCCAGCCCGACTCGGCCCTGGTCTTCGTCGATGGCCGCTTCCGGGGCCTGGCGCCGGTCCGCATCGAGCGCCTGCCGGCCGGCGATCACCTGATCTCCGTGCGCGCCCCCGGGCACGTCCCCTTCGGGCGGCAGGTCTCGGTGGGGGCGGCCGAGGACACCCCGGTGGCCTGCCGCCTGAAACCCTATGCGGAGCTCGCGGCCTTTCAGCGCGAGTTCCCCTCCGACCGCATGGGCGGAGGGGAGCCGCTGCCGCGCGCGCTGCTGGAGCGGGCCCGCCGGGCCAAGCTCCACCGGCTGGTGCTGGGCCGGACCTCCCGCGCGGGCGCGGAGATCGGCTTTGTGCTGGTGTGGTACGACGTCTCCACTGGCATGCCGCTCTTCGAGCGGCGCGGCAGTTTCCGGCCGGACGCCGCCGATCTCCCGCGTTCGGTGGACGAGGCGGTTTCCAATCTTTCCCCCGGGCCGGGCCCCGTGGTACACTCCGGCTCGTCCGCCCCGCCTTCCAAAGGCGCCATACCGCGCCTGTCCGGGGAAGAGCGGTTCGAAGAGGCGGAGAAGCCCCTGTACCGTCGCTGGTGGTTCTGGACGGCGCTGGGCGCCGGCGCGGCGGTGACGACGCTCCTGGCCATCTTGCTGGCCGGGGGCCAGGACGCGGCCCGGAGTCAGATCGTCATCGAGTTCTGACACGGGCTGGCGAGGATGGAGCCATGACACCCCTTCGACACCACCTGACGTTGCCCCTTGTCCTCTCTTTGTGCGCAGGCATTTGGCTCGAAGCGCCCCCCTCCCGGGCCGACGGCGGCCAGCCCACCGGGGTGTTCGTGCTCCCGGTGGACGGGTTCTCGGAGAAGTCCGCCGCCATCCTGAACCACCTGGCCCGCGAGAACCTGGCCCGCGATCCCCAGTTCGCGGTGCAGAACGTGCGCGCCAAACTCGAGGGAGACGTGTCGGGCGACGCCGCGCAGAAGGCCCTGCAGAAGGCCCAGGCGCTGCTCCAGAAGGGCAAGGAGCAGTACGACAACCTGGAACTGGACGCGGCGGTGGACGAGCTGCAGAAGGTCCTCTCGGAGATCGAGCGGGCCATCCCGCGCATGGGCGAAGGGCGCGAGTACGTGGACGCCTTGCTGTACCTGGGCGCGGCCTACATCCTGTCGGGCGACAACGAGCGGGCCACCGAGTCCTTTCGCCTGGTGTCCATGTACGACCGCCGGCGCTCGCTCGATCCCAAGCTGTTCCCGCCCTCGATCATCGAGCTGTTCTCCAAGGTGAAGGACGAGGTGGGGACCGCGCCGGTCGGCACGTTGCTGGTGCGCAGCAACCCCCCGGGCGCCGAGGTGTACCTGAACGGAGTGTACAAGGGCATCGCCCCGGTGCAGCTGGTCAAGATCCCCGAGGGGAAGCACTTTCTGCGCCTCGAGAAAGACGGCTACCGGCCCTGGGGCCAGAAGGTGGAGTTCTTCGCCACCCACGAGGAGTCCGTGGAGGCATCCCTCCAGCCGGTGAGCGGCGCCGAGGCCTTCAAGGCCGACACGCGCAAGCTGCTCGACAAGGTGGACGACGACCCGCCGGCCGCCGAGGTGATCAACTTCGCCCGCGGCATGGGCCTTTCACGCCTGGTGGTGGCCTCCGTCAAGCAACGGGGCGACGAGGTGAGCTGCGCGGTGGCGCTGATCCAGGTCGACCCGCCCCGGCGCCTCTCGTACCAGGAGGCCAGCCTCAACCTGGTGGCCAGCAATTTCCTGGCGCAGGCGGACGCGCTGTTCACCTCGCTGTACCGGAAGGTCAAGATCCCCTCCGCCGAGGTCGCCGGCCGCCGGGGCGAAAGCGTGGGCGGGGCCACCCAGCGCTGCAACACCGACTCGGACTGCACCACCGGCGAGGTGTGCGACGCCGCCTCGGGCCGCTGCATCCCCTACGCGCCGCCGGCGCAGCGCTTCTACCAGAAGTGGTGGTTCTGGACCATCGTGGGGGGCGGGCTGGCCGTGGCGGGAGGCGTGGCCGCGCTCACCTGGTACCTGCTGCAGCCCTCCCGGGGTTCCATCGAATTCACGTTCTGAACGGGGTCATCGCCTTGCGTGCATGGGCGGCATGCGTGTTCCTCGGCGCCTGGCTCTTCGGCTCGAGCGCCATGGCCGCGTCATCCCGTCCCCGGACGCTGCTTTTGGTGTTGCCCCTCGATCCCGCCTCGGACGCCGCGGCCGCGCGGGTGTACCGGGTCTTCGAGGACGTGCTGCGCCAGAGCCAGGGCTTCGAGTTCGTAGATGTGTTCGACCTGAACGCGAAGGCTTCCGACACGGTACCTTCGCAGATCCGCTCCCTGCTGGCATCGGCCCGCCAGGCCTACGACGAGCTGGAGCTCCGGAACGCCGTCCGCTTCCTGGAGCAGGCCCTCCACCTCATCGACGAGAACCCGGCCTCGAACATCGACGGCGCCGACTACCGCGAGGCCCTGACCTTGCTCGGCGCCTCCCGCGTCCTTCTCGGCGAGAACGAGCGCGGGCGGCAGGCCTTCGTGCGGCTGCTCTCCATCGATGCCGAGGCCCGGCTCGATCCCGCGCTGTTCCCTCCCAACCTCACCCGGGCGTTCGAAGACAGCGTCGGCGCCGCGCGGCGGCTGAGGACCGGCGCCATGGACATCCAACCCAGCCCGGCCGGGACCGAGGTGTGGGTGGATGGAGCCTTCCGCGGCACGGGCGCCGCACGGCTCTCGCTCCCCGAGGGCCCGCACATCCTCAGGCTGTACCGGCGCGGCTGCCGGCCCATCGGCCTGCGGCGCGAGGTGGTCGCCGGCGCGGAGGAGGTGATCCGCCAGACCATGGAGCCGCTGCCGGAGGCCGCCGCGGTCATGAGCCAGGCGGCGAAACTGCTCACGGCGCCCGAGGAGAGTTTCCCCGAAGCCGCCCGGGAGCTGCTGCAACGCGGGTCGGCCCAACGCATGTTCTGGTTCCGGGTGGGTGTGTCCGGATCAAGCATGCGCGTGGCGGGGCGCTTGTACGACTCGGAGACGCAACAGACGCTCAGAATCCCGGAAAAGACCGGCGAGATGCACCAGGCAGGCTACGAGAAGCAGCTCCAGGCCTCCTTCTCGGCGTTCGCCTCCGAGGTGGCCGGACGCGCCATCGCCCGGAGGCCCCCGGAGGGCCACGATCCGCAAGACGATGCGACCCGCCCCCCGCCTCGCGAGCCGCGCTCTCCCCGCCCCTGGTACGCCACCTGGTGGTTCTGGACGGCGACGGGCGCCGTGGCGGCCGGGGTGACCGGGCTGGTCCTCGGGCTGACTCTGGGAGGCGGAGGAACGCCGCGCGCCGGGGACGTGGTCTTTCGGTTTTGATTCATCCGGCGGGCTCATGCGTCGGATCGGGTTAGGAATTCCTGTGAGGTCCTTCATGAAAACATCTTTCCGCCGTCGAATCGCGCTGTGGCTGCCGCTTGCGGGCCTGTGTCTGGGCCTCGGCCCTGCCGTGGCCGCCAAAGGCCCCCCTTCAGAGAACCGCACCCAGGCGTTCGTGGTGGCCACCTCCGACGACCTGCAGCACACCGCCGGCGAGCTCACCCAGGTTCTACGCGCCGTGCTGTCCCGCAGCCCCGGGGCCGAGGTGGTGAACCTGGCGGAGAAGCTCAAGGCCCCGCCCCCGGAAAAGATCAAGGATCTGGTGGAGACCGCCCGCCGCGAGCTGGTGGCGGCCAAGGCCGCCATGAAGGAGCTGGAGCACCCCAAGGTGGTGGACCACGCCACCGCCGCGCGCGCGGCCTTCGAGAAAATGGGGGGGTACATCGATCCGCTGGACCGCTACAAGGAGAGCATCCTGCTCATCGGGGTCGGCAATGCCATGCAGGGCAACAGCGACGCGGCCCGCGAGGCCTTCCTCGATCTTTTGCTGCTCGATCCCCACGTGAACCTGTCGCGCAAGGAGTACGAGTCCTTCGTGATCGAGGCCTTCAACGCCGTGCGCCAGGGCCTGGAGTCGCTCCCGCGTGGAAGCCTCAGCATCAAGACCCAACCCCCCGGGGCCACCTTCTACCTGGACGGCAAGCAGCGCGGCGTGACCCCCGACAGCGTGGACGGGATCCCGGCCGGCAACCACCTCTTGACCATCGAGATGCCGGGCCACAGCAACTACGGCAAGGTGATCCGCATCGAGTCCGGCAACCTGCTCTCGCTCACCATCAAGCTCGAGGCCGGCCGCGCCGGGGGCGGGTTCAACCAGCTCATCGAGGCCGCCGGCCGGGCCATCGGCAGCGACTCCACCCGGGGCGAGGTTTTGCGGCTGGGGCAGACGCTGGGGCTCAACTGGGCCTGGCTGTGCCGCCTCTCGCACCACGGGCCCGCCAAGCGCCTCCACTGCTTCCTGTTCGAGTTCGGCGCGGGGCGTTCGGTGTACGACGAGAAGCTGGACGTGGAGGACGAGTACGGCATGGAGGAGGATGTGCGCCGCTTCGGGCAGCGCTTCCTGGAGCGCGGGCTCGAGGCGCTGAAGCGGTTCCGTGAGGAGGGCGATCCCCTCGCCGGCCACTCCGGCACCGAGAGCTGGAACGAGGAGACGGACGACCAGCAATACAAGAAGAAAGATCGCGCCGCTCCCCCTCCCGCCGAGCCCCCCCGCCGCAAGAAGCCCGCCGACGACTGGGACAGCGACGACGCGGCGACGAGCCCGAAGAAGGCCAGCGCGCCCGCGAAGAAGCCCGCCGACGACGAGCTGGACCAGGATGACGACGAGGACGCCGATTCGGCCCGCCGCCAGCGCGACAACAAGGGCGACCTGGAGCGGAAGCGCAGCCACAAGAAGGAGGGCGGGGATCCCCTCGACGAGCTGGACGGGACCGAGGACTGGTAGCTATTTCTTCTTCAGCGTCTTGGTGACCTTCTCGTCGGGGGCGATGTCCACCTCGATGGTCTCGGCGCCGCCGCCGTTGAACTCCACCGTGATGGTGTGTTTCCCGGCGGGAAGCTCGTAGTCGATCAGCGGGGTGGTGGCCCCGATCTTCTTTCCGTCGATGATCACCTCGCCCCAGGGCTTGGAGTTGAGGCGCAAGAAGCCCTTGCCCTGCGGTTTGGGTTCGGGCTTGGGTTCGTTTTTCGGCCTGGGTTTGTCCGGCTTGGGCTTGGGCTCGGGCTTTGGTTCGGGCTTCGGTTTCGGCTCGCCCTTTTGCTCCGGCTTCACTGTCTTGCCCTTGCCCTTGTCCTTGTCCTTGTCGTCGCTCGGGCCGTCCTCCACCCCGAAGCGCTTGAGGATCTTCTGCTCCGGATTGCCATCGTAGCGCACCGTGGTGTTCCAGTCGGGAAAACGCGGGTGTTTGAGGACCAGCTGGTAGCTCACCGAGGCGGGGAGCTTCTTGAGCCGCAAGGCGGTGACGCCCTTGCGGTCGCCGTCGAGGAACACCTGGGCCCCGGCCGGCTCGCTCTCGATGGTCAGGTCGAAGAACAGCTCCTCCAGCGAGACCTTCTCCGTGCGCTTCTCGCGCGGCTTGAAGGTCCACTTGCGGGTCTCGCTCTTGTAGCCGAACGCCTCGAAAACGAAGGTCTGCTCCTCCCCGGGCACCAGGTCGCTGAGACGCACCGGGCTGCGCTCTCCCGCCAGGCGCTCGTTCAGGGTCACGCGCGCGTTGGGCGGCTCCACCTGGATCTCGACCTCCGCCGGGATGAAGCTCATGGAGATGTTCAGGGTGCGCTCTTCCCCCGCGCGCAGCTCGACGGTCTCCTCGTACGGCTGGTGCGACGGCTCCCGCTGCGCCCGCAGCACGTGCCGGCCGGGCTTCACCTCCCGGATGTCCATCGAGCCGGCGCCCTTGCTCTCGCCGTCGAGCAGAATCTCCGCGTCCGCCGGCATCACCTGCACGTGGAGCACGGCCTTGCCCCCCAGGTACCCCCGCTGCTGGAGGAACTTGAACACCGCCAATCCCACGATGACCACCGCCGCCAGCGACAGGATCACGATGATCAGGTTCAGCTTCGAGCCCCGGCGGCGGGGCGACTCCAGCTCGCCGGCCAGGGTGGCCTCGCCGGTGGAGAAGGTCTCCACCGGCGGCGGGCTGGGCGCGGGCAGCGGCGTCATGCCGGCCAGGGGGGGTTCCTCTGCCTTGGCGGAGATCTTCTCGGGGAGCGTGGTCTCGCCCTCCGACGCCGTCTCCAGCACGGCCGGGCGCGGGCGCGGGGGCGCAACGATGGGCTTTGGATGAGCCGGCGGCGCCGGCGGATCCCCCGGCGAGGTCGGCTGGTTCTCGGGGAGGCCGGAGCGGGTGTCGAAGATCACCGTCTCGATGTCGTCGTCCTCGTCGTCCTCTGCGGCGACGGCCTCGACCTCGGTCTCGGGCTCGGGTTCCGGCTCGGGTTCCGGCTCGGGCTCGGGCCGCAGGGGCGGGCGCGCCGGCCGCGGGGTGGCCGCGCGAGGACGCTCCTGGGTCGGCGTGCGCGGGGCCGGCTTGGGCGCGGGGGGCACGGGGGCCGCCGGAATCTCCTTGCGCGAGGGTGTCCGGCCCGGCGAACGCAACGGCCCCCGGTCGGTGCTCTCCTCTGGCCCGAAGTCGTCCGGTTCGCCGGAGAACGCCGCGTGCTCGGCCTGGCGCGCCATCTCGCGCTCGATGTCGGTCTTGAAGGCCCGCTTCATGTAGGCGGCCAGGTCCTTGCGGGCGAAGTTGGTCTTGTTGAGGATGAGGAAGCGCTGCAGCTCCTCCTGCATGTCGTAGGCCGAGGCGAAGCGATCGTCCGGATCCTTGGCCAGGGCGCGCAGGACGATCTTCTCCAGCGACTCGGGGATGGCGCGGTTGTAGGTGGAGGGCGGCAGGATCTCGGCGTTGCGCACCTTCTCCAGGGTGGAGAAGTCGCTCTCTCCCACGAACAGCCGCTCTCCGGTGAGCAGTTCGTACAGGATGATGCCCGCGGAGAAGATGTCCGAGCGCCGATCGATGGGCAGGCCGCGCACCTGCTCCGGGCTCATGTAGCCGAACTTGCCCTTCAGGATGCCGGCCTGGGTCTTGCTGGCCTTGTTGGCCGCCTTGGCGATGCCGAAGTCGATGATCTTGACCTCGCCCTCGTAGGCCACCAGGATGTTCTGCGGGCTCACGTCGCGGTGCACGATGTTGAGGTCGCGCCCGGCCGCGTCCTTCTTGCGGTGGGCGTAGTCCAGGCCCTCGCACACGCGGATCATCACGTAGCAAGACAGCGGGATGGGCAGGAGCAGGTTGTGCTTGCGGTGGCGCTCCCAGATGGTGCGCAGGTCCTTGCCGGCCACGTACTCCAGGGCGATGAAGAAACTGTCGTCGATCTTGCCGAGGTCGTAGATCTGGGCGATGTTGGCGTGGGAGAGCTGCACCGCGATCTTGGCCTCGTCGATGAACATGGTGATGAAGTCTTCGTCCTCGGCGATGTTGGGCAGGATGCGCTTGATGGCCAGCAGCTTCTCGAACCCCTCCACGCCCAGGCTTTTCGCCTTGAAGACCTCGGCCATGCCGCCGATGTTGATGCGCTCGAGAAGGTAGTACTTGCCGAATTTTACCGGCTTCTTCAATGGAGTTCCCGCGGCGCGGAGGGCGCCTAATCCCTAGCAAGTACGATACGTTACTTGCGCCCACCGCCGAAGTCAAATCTTTGGATCCGCCCGGCGAAAAGACGCGCTGGCGCTCTCCTCGCACCAGCGGCCCGCTTCGTTCGCCGCCGTCCTTGACCGGCCCGAGATGGTTGACTATCCTGGTACGGTTCTGGGAGGTACCCATGCCCGACGAGAAGACCCCCGCCGACGACGGAAAGCCCGGAGAGGAGCGCCGCCGTTTCCCGCGTGCGTCACTTTCGCTGCTCATCCAGTACCGTTTCGACACCCTGGAGGACTTTTTGGCCGAGTACTCCACCGACATCAGCCTGGGCGGGATGTTCATCCGCACCAGCGAGCCCCGCGAGGAGGGCGCGCTCGTGTACCTGCAGTTCTACCTGCGGGACGGCGCCAAGCTCATCGAGGGCCTGGGCCGGGTGGTGCGTTCCATCCCCCCGGAGGCCGCCAGCGAGAAGAAGGTGCCCGGCATGGGGGTGGAGTTCCTCAACTTCGACGAGCCCTCGCTCGAGCTCATCCGCCAGATCGTGGAGCGAAACCTCCAGCGCGCGGAGACATAGCGCCTCCAATCGCGGCGGGTCGCACACCCCGGTTGACTTTCGGCCGAAATCCCCTGAAGAATGAGTGTGGCCGCCTGATGAAAAATGCACGGCGGCCCGTCCCAGTCGGCAGCGGCGGCGCAGGAGCGCCCCGCCACCACAAGGAGGCTGACATGCGTCATGCCATCGCGTCGAGCCTGGTTCTTCTCCTGATTGGTCTGGCCCAACCGGCGGCCGCGGATCTGTTCGCCTTCGAGGTCCAGGGGCAGGCCGGATTCTCCCAGGTGGGCAACCTCAAGCTCCCGGGCGCGGCCGACGAATCCGGGAAGCTCGGCGGCTTCGCCTTCGGCGCCCGGGGACGGCTGCAGGTTCTGTTCCTCACCGCCATGCTGGACTACCAGCACTTCCTGGACGGCGCCGACCTGGTCTACGGCGGCCTGGGCGTGCACTTCTCGACCGACCTTCTGCCGGTGATCCGCCCGTACGTGTGCGGCAGCGTGGGCCTGATGCTGCTCGCAGCCGACGCCAAGGCCTTCTCGCCCGACGCCCCGGAGAAGATGTCCACGGAGGCCGGCGGCTACGCCCGGGCCGGCGGCGGGTTGGAGATCCCCTTCGCCGGGGACTTCCTCGCCTTCGGCGTGAGCGCCAACGTCGGCGTGCACTATATCACCGGGCAGGTGGGATACGACTTCGACGTCATGGGATACCTCGGCCTGCGCATCTAGCGGCAGGCGGCTCGAGATTCCTGTTTCCTTTTCCCGCGCCATGGGCTACAGGATCCGCCGGGGAGCGGAATCTCGGGAGCGCGCATGAAATTCTCCAAGTCCTCGGACCTCGCCCTGCACGGCCTGTGGCAGCTCGCCACCAAGAAGAAGAAGATGCTCCTGGTCGCCGAGATGGCCCGGGCCCAGAAGGTGTCGGAAACCTACCTGGCCAAGGTGTTCCAGAAGCTGGCCCGGCACGGGCTGGTGAAATCCACCCGCGGCAAGAAGGGCGGCTTCAACCTGGCGAAGACGCCGGACCAGATCACCATCTCGGACGTGGTGCGCGCCATCGAGACCGAGGAGCCGCTGTTTACCTGCCTCGGCCCGGAACGGGGCTGTCGCGGCGGCGATCACTGCGAACTCAAGAAAGTGTTTCAGGAGGCGGAGAAGCGACTGTTCGAAACCTTGTCCAGCTATAGCCTCCAGGCGCTGCTCGACGCGAGCCGCGCCGAGAGCCGCAAGGCCTGGCTGGTGTGAGGAACACAACCAGCCGCAAAACTTTCGAACCGCGCCAAGGGAGGAGGACCCGGTGAGCCAGAACGAGAAATACACCTGTACCGTCTGTGGATATGTGTACGATCCCGCCGCCGGCGACCCGGACAACGGCATCGCCCCCGGCACGCCGTTCGAGGAGCTGCCCGACTCCTGGGTGTGCCCGGTGTGTGGCGCGGACAAGAGCCTGTTCGAGAAAAACGGCTAGCGGCGCGGCCGCCGCGGGCGCGCCAGGAACGAGAGCAGGAGAGCGAGGGCCAGAAGCCCGCCCGGCGCGGTGCTGTTTCCGCACGCGCACCCGCCTGCCGATCCTCCGCTGACGCTGATTTCAAAGTCCTGAAAGTCCGCTCCGGCATCGTTCTGGACCGCCAGGGTGACCGCCTGGGCCGGCGCCGCCGATGAGTCGGGCGTCCAGGCCACGGCGCCACTCTGCGCATCCAGGCGCATACCCCGCGGGGCGCGGACGGTCGAGCCGTTCACCGTCTTTCCCAGGGAGAAATTCAGCGGCCGGGTCCCGGCGACCTCCGGGGCATAGGCGTACGGCTTGCCCACGGCCGCCTGGGCCGGCGCGCTCGACAGGATGCGCGGCGGATAGGCCCCCGCGTCCGACACCGCGATGGTGAGCCGCTGCTCGCTGCAAAGCGGGATCCCGTCACAGGCCCGGACACGGACCGGGTAATAACCGGCTCGGGAGTACACCTCGCGCCGCTGCCAGGGCCCGGGGACGAACCCGCCGCCCAGATCCCACTCCAGGAGAGGCGTGGCGCCGTCCGCGCACGTCGCCTCGACCGTCAGCAGCACCGAGAGCGGCGCCGGCCCGTACCCGGGCGCGGCGCGAAGCGTAAGCGCCGGAGGAAGGCGCTCGCCGTCGCCGACCCGGACCAGCCCGGAGGCGGTATCGAACCGGCCCTGGCCGTCGAGCACCCACAAGGTGACGCCAACCCCGCCGGGCTCGGTGAAGGTGCGCTGAGCCACAGGGCCCGGCAAAGCCGCAGATCCGTCGCCAAACTCGAAGAACATGGCGCGAAGCGCTTCGCCGTCGGCGGCGGCGCTCTCGCTCCCGTCGAGCGTCACCGTCAGGGGAGCGGCGCCGCTTTCGGGATCGAGGCGCAGCACCGCCCGGGGGCGCTGCGGCTCCGCGCCGCGCACCCGGATCTCCACCGTGTCGGGCGCGCTGCGCCGGGCGCCGGCGCTGACCTCCAGGGCGAACACCAGCGTCTGATCCGAGCCCGGCGCGACGAAGGACGGCACCGAGGTGTTAGCGCCGGCGAGCTCGACGGCCTCGCCCTGCTGCTGCGTCCAGAAGAAGCCGAGTTGCTGACCCAGCGGATCGTAGCTTCGGGAGCCGTCCAGAACCACCAGGCTGCCGATGTGCGCCTCGCGGTCGGCGCCGGCGTCGGCCACCGGATCTTCGCCCCCGAAGTACACCGCGCCGCGACCATCGGCATTGCCCGGCGGCAGGGCCGACACCCGGATCCAGGCGCGGGCCGGTCGCGTGGGTGCGCGGATGGCAAAGTGTACGCTGCCGCCCGAGGTGGCGAGTTGCAGCCCGGGCCGGGCGGGATCGAGATCGTCGCCGAGGACCTCTCCCTCGGAGGCCAGCACGGTGAGGCGGGTGCCGTCCGTCACCGGGTTCTGATCGGCGTTGCGCACCGGCCCGGCGGCGATGGCGCTCGTCGACACCCCGTCGGCAGGGATGCGGACCGGGTCGGCGCTCACCGGGATGTCGCCCGCCGGGACGCCGGGCCCGACCCGGAGCAGGCCGGTCTGGCCGTCGATGACCGAGGCCAGGTAATAGTCCGCCACCACCCGGCCCTGTCCCGGCAGCGTCGGGTCGAAGACCGCCGAGGTCGACGGCCCGAGCGGAACGGTGCCGATCTCGCCTTCCACGCGCCAGCGCACCAGCACGTCGCCCACGAAGACGTTGTTCGCATCGCGGCCCACCGCGTACAAAAAAAGCACGTCGTCCGTGGTGAGCGTCCGGTCGAGCACCGGAACGCCCCGTCCCCCCGGCGCGTCCTCGACGCTGACGTGGTGCAGGGAGGCCGGCCCGCCGCAGTCGTCTCCGTCGCAGGCGAAGGGTTGGCAGGAGACCGAGCCCCGGTCCAGGCACACGCCCGCGCCGTCGCAGGTAGGCGCCCGGGTGAGCGTGCCGTTGCGGCAGAACTGGCTGCCGCACAGCGTGCCGCCCGGCCACAGGCGGCAGGCGCCCCGCCCGTCGCACTGGCCGTCCCGGCCGCAGCTGGCCGGCTCCTCGGCGGTGCATTCATCGAGGGGGTCCACGCCGGCGCCGACCGGCACGCAGGCGTCGCGCCCGCCCGCGCACACCCGGCACGGGCCGCAGGCGTCGAGCGGATCGGTCCCCGCCGCCAGGAACACCCCGCAGTTGCCGGCGCCGTCGCAGCGGGCGCAGGCGCCGCAGGGCTTCTCCTGCCCCGGGAAGGCGCAGCCGCCGGCGCCATCGCAAGCGCCGCCGCAGGCTCCGCCGCCCGGACATTCGTTGTCGGGATCCTCGCCGGGCGGGACAGCCGCACACTGTCCCCGGCTGCCCTGGATATCGCAGCGCTGGCAGAAGCCGTCGCAGGGGCCCTGGCAGCACACCCCGTCCACGCACAGCCCGGTCTGGCACTGGGCGGCGCGCTGGCAAGCCTCGCCGGGCCCCAGGATGGGCAGGCACACCGGCGCCTGACAGTAGTATCCCGGAAGACACCCGGAATCGTCGGCGCAGGCGGTGGCGCAACGGTCGCCGGCGGCGCAGGCGAACGGCGCGCACGGAACCGGCTCCGGCGTCAGGCAACGCCCGACACCGTCGCAGGTCGAGGCCGGCTGCAACACCCCCTCCTGGCAGGAGGCCGCGACGCACTCGGTCCCGCTGGGGTACCAGGCGCAGGCGCCGGCGCCGTCGCAACCACCGCTGGTGCCGCACGTCTGCGCCGGCAGGTCGGGGCATTCCGCGCGCGGGTCGGCACCGGCGGCGATGGGCCGGCAGGCGGTGTCCACGCCCGAGCAGCCGCGGCACAGGCCACAGTCGCCGAAGGGATCGCTCTCGGCCGCGGCCAACACGGCGCAGAACCCGGCCCCGTCACAACCCTTGCAGGTGTCGCAGCGGGTGGATGGCGGCGGGAATCGGCACTCGCGCGCGCCGTTGCACACCCCGCCGCAGAGCCCGGTTCCAGGGCAGACCTCGCGCGGGTCCTCGCCGTCGGGCACCGCGTAGCAGCCGCCCCGGTCGAAGGGCATGGCGCAGAATTCGCAGCGCCCGCCGCACACCGTGTCGCAGCACACCCCGTCGGCGCAATGATTGCTCAGGCACTGGCCGTCGTGGATGCAGGCTTCGCCGCGGGCCAGGGTGGGCCGGCAGCGGCCCGCCTCGCAGAAGCTCTCGGCCACGCAGTGGGAGTTGTCGGAGCAATCGGTGCGGCAGTTCACCGCGTCCAGGCAGACATAGGGAGAGCAGGGCACGTCCTGGCCTCTCTGGCAAGCGCCGGCGCCGTCGCAGCGATCGGGCAGGTGGTGGAGGCCCGAGGTGCAGCTCTCGGGGCCGCAGGCCGTGCCGGCGGGGTGAAGGGCGCAGGCGCCCTGGCCGTTGCAGGCGCCCGTGGTGCCGCAGCTCTCGGGCGCCGTCTCGGCGCACTCGTTGAACGGATCCCCGCCCGCGGCGACGGGCACGCAGTCCGGGCCGTCGCCGGGACACACCCGGCACGGCCCGCAGGCGTCGCCCGGGTCGCTGCCGGGTGCGGCGAACTGGTTGCACAACCCCTGGCCGTTGCAGGTTCCGCACGGGGCGCAGGCGCTCCCGGCCGCGGGGAAGACGCAAGCGCCCGAGCCGTTGCACGCGCCGCCGCAGATCCCCGTTCCGGGGCATTCTTCGTCGGGATCCTGGCCCGCGCCGATGTAGCGGCAGTTCCCCTCGTAGCCGGAGAGCCGGCAGCTCTTGCACGTCCCGAGGCAGGTCGAGTCGCAGCACACCCCGTCCACGCATTTCGCGCTGTCGCACTCCATGTTGCTTTCGCAAGCGGTGCCGTTCGGCTTCAAGAGGACCTGCACCTGGACCGCCGGGCTGGTGTCCCCGAACCATTCCACTCCCTCTTGGACCATGCGCCACTGGAAGGCGTAGCTCCCGGGGGATGCAGGCGCGGTGACCTGGGCGGCGAACACCGCCGTCCCCCCGTGCCCCACCGTCGCGGGCAGGGCGATGCGCGAGAACCCCCAGGTGGTGTTGTCCGGCGGGGACTGGCTGCCCAGCGCGTAGCCGGCGCCCGGGGTCCAGTCGTCGTAGCCCTGGTTGACGAAACGCACCTCCACCGGGGCCCGCTGGCCGATGACCATGGAGGCGGGCGGCGGGCTCTGGCTGGCGAAGCTGGCCCGGTGGGTGGGGAGGTTGTAGTTGACGGTGAGCTTGGGCCGGAAGCTGGTGGTGGTGGAGTCGTCGCTGGAGAAGATGATCCAGTCGCCGTCACACAGGAGATCGACGGGGATGAGCGCCAGGCCGAAGTTGCTCGCCGGGTTCGCCACCCAGTCGCTCACCATCTGGGTCACGGAAAAGTCGAAGAAGCGCGGGTAGGCGTTGATGTAGGTGGTCGACTCGAAGATGCCATTGTTCCAGTCGGGCGGCTTGTTGTTGTAGGTGAGCGTGCTCTCGCTCCAGGCGGACAAGACTTTGTGGGTGCTCACGTTCTGGCCGGTGACGCAATAGGCCCAGATGTCTTCGACATACAGAGACAACGTGGCGGACGTCACCTGGATTCCCTGAGGCAGCGCGGAGAGGTCGAAGCGCAGGTACGGCCAGCCGAAGGCGCCGTTGCGGCCGCAGCCCAGGTTGATGTCGGTGCCGAAGGTGCTGTTCGGGTTGTAGGCCCAGGCGGTGGTGCCGTCCATGGTGTAGCCGGCGCTCGGCTGGGCGCCTTCCTGAAAGACCATCTGCCCGGTGACGTCCTTCGCTCCGTTTTCTCCGCCAAGGTCCGCCGGGCTCTCGGGTGCGGGTGCTTCAACGTCGAGCAGACGCAAGCGCTCTGGATTCTTACGAGCGTTGTCGCTCAGGCCGAAGGCATCCCGGGAGCCGAGCGGCCTGGAGATGGCGGATCCCGCCGGCGGTTCTTCCGGGCCGCAGCCCGCGGCGAGCCACAACCAAACCCCGAATGCGGCGAACGGGCGGCGCACGTTCATCGGCGCACTCCTTGGACGAAGGACGGGCAATTATCGCTTGAGCCGCTTTGCGCTGTAAAGCCCCCCGTCCCGGCGCGCCGAATTTGACTCCGTCCAGACGGGCCCGTACCATGGCGCTGTCATCTGAGGACACGCCATGGACCGCGAAGAACTCCTGCGCGAGATGGCCCGCACGGTCGAGGAGCTGCGGGTCTTCAACGAGATCGGCAAGACCCTGACCTCGACGCTCGACGTGCGCGAGGTGCTGGGCATCATCATGCAGAAGATCTCGGAGCTGCTGCGCCCCAACAACTGGTCGCTTTTGCTGCTCGACGAAGAGAAGAAAGAGCTCTTCTTCGAGATCGCGGTGGGCGAGGGTGCCGACAAGATCAAGGACATCCGGCTCAAGGTCGGCCAGGGCGTGGCCGGCTGCGTGGCCCGCGACGGCAAGCCGCTCCTGGTGCGAAACGCGCCCGCCGATCCGCGCTTCTGCAGCAGCGTGGATCAGGTCTCCAACTTCAACACCCAGGCGCTGCTGGCGGTGCCGCTCTCCTTCCGCAACCGGGTGCTGGGAGTCATCGAGCTCGTCAACAACCGGCCGGACTCGTTCTCCGAGTCGGATCTGCGCCTGCTCAACTCGCTCGCCGACTTCGCCGCCATCGCCATCGAGAACGCCCGCAACTTCCAGCGGGTGCAGGAGCTCACCGTCAAGGACGACGTGACCAACCTGTACAACTCGCGCTTCTTGCACGAGGCGCTGCACCAGGAGTTCGAGCGCAGCAAGCGCTACCAGCTCACCTTCGGGGTGGTGTTCTTCGACCTGGACCGGTTCAAGCTGGTCAACGACGAACACGGCCACCTGTGCGGCTCGCGGCTGCTCAAGGAGGTGGGGGACCTGCTCAAGGCCAACCTGCGCACTGTGGACATCCCCACCCGCTACGGCGGCGACGAGTTCGTCATCATCCTGCCGCAGACGAACAAGGAGCAGGCGCTGCACGTCACCCGCCGGCTCCGGCTGGCGCTCAACGAGGCGGTGTTTTTGCGCGACCGGAACCTCGAGATCCGGGTGACGGCCTCGTTCGGCCTGGCGAATTTCCCCGACGACGCGCAGAACCCCGACGACATCCTGCGCCTCGCCGACGAGGCCATGTACCGCGTCAAGGAGTCCAGCCGGGACGGGATCGAGATCGCCGACAAGAGCATCGTGCCACCATCCAAACAGGGTTCCCTGAGACCCAGATAAGCTCAGGATGGTGGGGTAATAATAACCCACGGGTAGAAATTCACCACCAGTTCATTGCCGTGATTATTGAAATCTGCGGGTAAAATACTACCCGCCGATGTATCTTTATTGGCGAGTATAAAAAATAACACGAATAACTCATTGAAAAACATGGATAAAAAATCGACTCCACATAAGCACAATTTGGTATAGAATTAGCTTTCAATTTCGGCGCCTATCGAAACCCCCGGAGGGCAGATGGAACAAAAAGAAAAAAAGTTCAATGTGCTCTTTGTCGACGACGAGGCCAACGTACTAAACGCGCTGAGAAGGTCTCTGCGCAAGGAGCCCTACACCTTCTTTTTTGCGCAGGGCCCGGAGGAGGCGCTGGAAATCCTCAAGGAAGAGGACATCGACCTCATCGTGTCCGACCACCTGATGCCGGCCATGGACGGGCTTTCATTTCTGAAAATGGTCAAGGGCCTCTACCCATCGGTGTTGAGGGTCATTCTCACCGGGCATGCCGATCTCCAACTCGCCATCCAGGCCATCAACGAGGGGGAGGTCTTCAAGTTCCTCACCAAGCCCTGGGACGATCTGGATCTCAAGATCACCCTGAAGAACATCTTCGACTTCATCGACCTCCGGCGGGAGAACCAGATCCTGCTGGAGACAGTGAAAAAGCAGCAGAACTTCATCCAGCGGCTGGAGTCCGAGCACCCCGGCATCCTGGACGTGAAGCGCGACGAGAGCGGCGCCATCGTGCTGGACGAAGAGGACCTATAGCACTTCGGGGGTGCCAATGGCCCGGTGCCTGGTCATCGACGACGACGCGCTCTTTCGCAAGATGACCCACGACGTCCTCACCTCCCGCGGGCACGAGAGCCGCGAGGTGGAGACCGGCCGCAAGGGCCTGCTGGCTTTCCACGAGACGCGGCCGGACGTGGTCCTGCTGGACCTGGTGCTCCCCGACATCAGCGGGTACGAGGTGCTTTCCGACATGGTCCGCGGCGGAGAAGCCCACCGGGTGATCGTCACCACCTCCGACTTCTCCCTCGACTCCGCCTTGCGCACCCTGCGGGAGGGTGCGGGCGATTATCTTCCCAAACCGTTCTCGGAAGAGATGCTCCACATGAGCGTGGAGCGAGTGCTGCGGCGGCTCGATCTCGAAAAGCGCGCCCAGGGTTTGTCGCTCTCGCTCCAGCACCGTCTCGGCGACTTGGCCACACTGCAACAGCTCCTCATGCTGATGACTTCCAGCCGCTCGATGGACGAACGCCTGAGCGATGCGCTGGGCATGGCTTGCCGTTACATGCACAGCGAGGTGGGTTCCCTGCTACTTCTGGACGTCCGGAGCGATGAGCTCGTCTTCCAGACCAGCGTCGGGCGAGTCGCCGAGAAGCTCGCCGGCCGACGGTTGCCGCGCGGCCAGGGCGTGGCCTGGTGGTGTCTGGAGCATAACCAGCCGGTGCGGGTGAACGACCCCGCCTCGGATCAGCGGTTCGATCCCGCCACCGACCAGATCACCGGGACCGGCACCCGAAACCTCCTGTGCGCGCCGATCGTGGTGCAGAACCAGGTGATCGGGGTGCTGGAGATCATCAATCGCCTCGATACCGACCGTTTCGACGAGCGCGACGAAGAGCGCATCCTGGAAGTATCCACCGCGGCCGCGGCGGTGGTGTACAATTTCTTTGCGCTGCGCGACTTGCAGCGCTCGCGCTCCGAGCTCCTCGACTGGTCGCGCCGGCTGGAGCGCACGGTGGAGGAGCGCACCCAGGCCTTGCGGGAGATGGACCAGGCGCGCCGCGTGGTGGTGCGCGAGCTCGAGAAGTCCCGCAACGCCATTCAGCAGGCCCAATCTCTGATCTTGGAGCGGGAAAAGATGGCCGCGCTGGGCATACTGGCCGCGGGGGTGGCGCACGAGGTGAACAACCCGCTGGGATTCGTAAAATCCAACCTCTCGGTCCTGGAACAGTACATCCGCTCCCTGCGGCGGTTGGCCGGGGTCGCCATGCACGCCGCCAGCCACATCGCAAAAACCTCCCCAGACGTCTTGAGCCGGCTGTTCGAAGAGATGGGCCGCATCGTCCAGGAGGAACACCTGCGCGAAGCCTGCGACGACATGGATCCGCTACTGGACGAGATGGGACACGGCATCACCCGTATCGCCGCCATCGTCGAGCAACTACGCTACTTCGCCGAGGATGGAAAGAACAACGATCAGCCCATCGCGGTGGACCTGGAGGAGGAGATGAACCGGCTCCTCGACCTCACCAGGGGCACCCGGAGGCGCGAATTTGCGATGGACTTCAGCCGCAAGGTTCCGGTCCGGGCGCCGGTGGCGCGGTTGCGCCAGATCTTGCTCAACCTTCTGGGCTTTTTCGCCGCCAGCGAAGGCTCGCAGTCCGTGTCGGTCAAGATCGGCGCTCATGAAGGGCGCGTCTCGCTATTTTTCCTCGACCCTACCTGTAAAGTCTCTGAGGAAGACCTCCCCCGCGTCTTCGATCCGTTCTTTGCGCCGCGCGGAGGGCCGTTCCCGGGCGCGTTGGGCCTCAGCGCGGCGCAAGGCCTGGCCCGTTCCCTGGGCGCCGCGCTCAGCGCCTCGCGGGATGCGAACGGCTCACTGGGGCTCGAGCTGCGCCTGGCGGCGGGAGACGAGACCCCCCCCACGACCGAGAGGAGCCGAGCGTGAACATCGCCCGCCAAGAGCCTCTCTCGTCCGTGGAGCCGGCGCGGATCCTGCTGGTCGATGACGAGCCGCACGTGCTCAACGCCCTGGAGCGGGTCCTTCGCGAAGGCCCATGGTCGATCGAGACCGCCGGCGACGGCGCCCAGGCGCTGGAAAAAATGGCCCGCCAGCCGTCCTGGGTGGTGGTCTCGGACTACCTCATGCCCGGCATGGACGGGGTGGAGCTGCTGGCCGAGATCCGCCGCCGCTGGCCCATGACCCGCCGGGTCATGCTGACCGGGCACGCCGATGCCGGTGCGGTGGAGCGCGCCATCAACCAGGGCGAGATCTACCGCTTTCTCAACAAGCCCTGGCACCCGCAGCAGCTCCTGGCCACGGTGCGCGAGTGCCTGGAACAATACCGGCTGGCTCGCTCCAACCTGGAGTACGAGCGTGAGCTGAGCGCGCGCAACACCCAGCTCACCCGCCTGAACGCCGAGCTGGAAGAGCAAGTGCGCCGCAGGACCGAGGCCCTGCTCCAGGCCGAGAAGATGGCCGCCTTGGGCCGCATGGCGGGCGGGGTGGCCCACGAGATCAACAACCCCCTCGGCGGGATCCTGGCCTTCGCCCAGGTCCTCCAGCGGGACCTCGCCGGCAGCGGGCCGGACATCCAGGAGGGGTTGCAGACCATCCGGGACTGCGCCCTGCGTTGCAAGTCCATCGTCGATCATCTGCTTTCCTTCTCCCGCAGGGCCCGGCCGCAGGACCACCAACCGGTGGACCTCAACCGGACGGCCGAGGCCGCGCTGGCTCTGCTGCGCCTCGATGCTCGCTACCGCGAACGGGCGGTGGAAAAGGATTTCGCGGCCGCGCCGCCTACCGTCCTGGGCCAGGACAGCCTGTTGCAGCAAGTGGTGCTGAACCTGCTCCAGAACGCCTTTCAAGCCAGCCCACCGGATCAACCGGTGTTCCTGCGCACCGGGACGGATGGAGAAAACACCTTCTTGGAGGTGGAGGATCGCGGCGCTGGGATCCCGGAAGAGATGCTGTCACACATCTTCGAGCCTTTTTTCACCACCAAGCCCGCCGGTGAGGGCACCGGCTTGGGGTTGTCGATCTGCTACGGCATCGCCCGCGAGCACGGCGGCGACATCCGGGTCCGTAGCCGGCTCGGCCAGGGAACGGTCTTCCGTCTGATGCTGCCGCAAAATGGAGCGCGGAACGAGGTGCGGCCATGAACTCGGCAAGCCTTCCAGCGCGAACATCCCTACGGGTCCTGGTGGTGGACGACGAGCCCTTCATGCTCCAGGCCTGGCGCAAGATCCTGGAAGTTCACGGCTGCGAGCTGGAAACCCTCTCGGAACCGCTCCAGGCGATGGCGGCGGTCGAGCGTTTCCGCCCCGACGTGGCGGTGCTGGACATCCGCATGCCCGGCATGTCGGGCCTGGATCTCTTGCGGGAGATCAAGGGGCGGGGACTGCCGGTCGAGGTGGTGATGATGACCGCCTACGCCACCGTGGAAACGGCGGTGGAGGCCGTCAAGGCCGGGGCCTTCGACTACCTGACCAAGCCCTTCGTCAACATCGAGGCGGCGGCGCTCACCGTGCTCAAGGCGGGACAGCACCGGCGGCTGGTCCAGCGCAACCGCGAGCTGGAGAACCTGATCGAGGTGCGCGACAGCTTCGAGGGGTTGGTCGGCTCGAGCGCGGGGATGAAGCGGATCTTCGAGATGGTGGACGCGGTGGCCTACTCCACGTCCACCATCCTGATCCAGGGCGAGAGCGGGACCGGCAAGGAGCTGGTGGCCCGCGCCATCCATCACCGCAGCCAGCGCCGGGAGCGGCCCTTCGTGGCGGTGAACTGCTCGGCGCTCACCGAGACCCTGCTCGAAAGCGAATTGTTCGGCCACGAGCGCGGCGCCTTCACGGGCGCCACCGCCACCAAGCGCGGGCTGTTCGAGGTCGCCGACGGCGGCTCCATCTTCCTGGACGAGGTCGGCGAGGTGCCGCTGCCCACCCAGGTGAAGCTGCTGCGGGTGCTCCAGGAGGGCGAGATCAAGAGGGTCGGCGCCAACGAAAACCGCCGGGTGGACGTGCGGGTGATCGCCGCCACCAACGCCGACCTGGCGGAGGCTCGCAAGCGCGGCCAGTTCCGCGAGGATCTCTTCTACCGCCTCAATGTCATCACCCTCCAGCTCCCGCCGCTGCGCGAGCGGCCGGAGGATATCCCGCTGTTGGCCACGCACTTCTTGCGAAAGTACAACACGCGCACCGGCAAGTCCTTGCAAGGGTTCCGGCCCGAGGTGATGACGCTCCTCGATGGTTACGCCTGGCCCGGGAACGTGCGCGAGCTGGAGAACGTCGTCGAGCGGGCGGTGGTGCTCGGGCGAGGCAATGAGATCGAAATCGGAGATCTGCCCGAAAGCCTGCGGGAATCTTCTACTCCGCGCCGGCCCGCCGGAAGCTCGCTCGCCGGCCTGAGCTACCGCAAGGCCAAGGCCATCGCCCTGGCCGAGTTCGACCGCCGCTACCTGCGGGAGCTGCTGGCGGGAACCGCGGGCAACCTGTCGCGGGCGGCCAAGCAGGCCGGCATGGACCGCAGCAACTTCCGCCGTATCCTCAAGAAGGCCGGGCTCGGCAACGGCGCCGCGCCTGGCGGCGAGGAGGGCGCCACATGAACACGCCCACCCAGGTAGAGCGGCAAGTCCGCAATGTCTTTCTGGTGGACGACGAGCCGCTGGTGCTGCGCGCGCTGGCGCGTGTGCTGCGCGGGGAGGGCTACCAGATCCAGACCTTCCCGTCCGCCGCCAAGGTGCTGGAGGCCCTCTCCGAGTCGCAGCCCGAGTGCCTCATCTCCGACTACTACATGCCCCAGATGGACGGCCTGGCCCTGCTGCACCAGGTCCAGGAGCTGTATCCCGAAGTGGCGCGGGTCCTGCTCACCGGCGGCCACATGGACGAGCACCTGCACCAGGCGTTCCAGCAGGGGGTGGTCCAGATCCTGATCCGCAAACCCTGGCGGACCGAGTCGCTGCGCGAGCTCATGGAGCACGTACGGCAACGGCACTCCGGCATCTTCCTCAAGCAATGGGAGAACGAGCACACCCCGTACCCTTTCCCCTCGATCAAACCGCCAGCGCCCGAGGTGCCGCCACCAACAGCCCCGACCGCAGCAGACGAAGGCCGGCCGGTGGTGCTGGTGGTGGACGACCAGGCGGAGTTCTGCCGGCTCATGGAATCGTGGCTCCAGGGAAAAGGGTTTTCACCGATCAGCGCCGCCAGCGCCGAGCTGGGCCTGGAGGCGTTGCGCTCCCACCGCGTGGACGTGGTCATCGCCGACATCCTGATGCCCGACTTCAGCGGCATCCACCTGCTCAAGGCGGTCCGTGAGATGAACCCCCACCTGCCGGTGGTGGCCGTCACCGGCATGCACGATCACAACCTGGTCATCGAGGCCTTCCGGGCCGGCGCCTCCAGCTTCTTCTTCAAGCCGCTCGATCTGGCCGAGCTGGAGGTGGTGCTGCGCCGCGGCGTGGACCTGGGCCGGACGCTCTCCAGCGCGGTCCAGAAACCGGAGCTGGCGGCGCTCCTGGAAGTGGAGCACGCCATCGCCGGCGGCCTGGAGACGCCGCTACTGCTGGACCTCCTGCTCCAGACCCTGGTCCGCTACACCCGCGCCGAGGCCGGGAGCCTACTGCTGCTCGCCGCCGACGGCCGCACGCTGGAGATGGTCGCCAGCCTGGGCCTGGAGACCGACCAGCGCCGGGTGAAGATCGAGGTGGGCGATCGGATCGCCGGCTGGGTGGTGGCGCACGACGAGCCCCAGATCGTGCTGGGGTCCGATCCCGAGGACACCCGCCTCCAGGGCCTCACCCGCGCCCGCACCCCCCAGGTGGGGCTGGTGCTGCCCATGCGCGGACGCGAGAAGGCCATCGGCGCGGTGTGCCTCACGCGCTTCACCAGCGAGGAGGTCTTCTCGCGAGACGACCTGGAGCTGGGGTTGCTTATCTCCGGCGAGGTGGGCCGGGCCCTGGAGAGCCGGCGCGCCCGCGAGAGCCACGCCGATCAGGAGCGCGAGATGTTGCGGCGGGACAAGCTCATGACGCTGGGCGAGATGGCCTCGGGCCTGGCCCACGAGATCAACAACCCCCTGGGGTTCGTGAGCAGCAACCTGACTTCCCTCCAGGACTACCTCACCGATCTGCTGACGGTCGTCGAGCGGCTCTCCCCCGTCGAGGGCGCCCCCGACCTCGAGGCCGCCCGGCGGGCGCTCGCCGAGATCAACCTGGAGCTGCTCCGCTCGGATCTGCCGCAGTGCTTGAAGGAGACCCAGGATGGCGTCCGGCGCATCATGCAGATCGTCTCCGACCTGCGCTCCTTCGCCCGGGAAGACAGCGATCTGATGGAGAACGCCGACCTCAACCAGATCATGGACGGCGCGGTGAACATCCTGTGGAACCAGATCAAGTACAAGGCCGAGATCCGGCGCGAGTATCAGGCGCTGCCGGTGGTGACCTGCTTTCCTTCCCAGATCGGCCAGGTGTTCATCAACCTCTTGTCCAACGCGATCCAGGCCATCGAGCATGATGGCTGCATCCGGCTGCGCACCTCCGCCGCCGGTGGCCTGGTGCGGGTCGAGGTCGAGGACAACGGGCGGGGCATGACTCCCGAGGTGAAGGCCCACATCTTCGACCCCTTCTTCACCACCAAGCCGCGGGGCGTGGGCACCGGCCTCGGGCTCAAGATCGTGCGCAAGATCCTCAAGCGGCACAACGGCCGCATCGGCGCCGACAGCATCGTCGGGAAAGGGACGACCTTCTGGGTGGAATTGCCCATCAGTCCAGCGAGCGGGGGAATCGAGGCCGACTGATATGAGTGACATCGCCCATACAGATCCCACGGCAAAGACCTACCGCGTCCTGGCGGTGGATGACGATCCGGGCATCCTGGATGCCCTGCGGCGGGTGCTGCGCATCCCCGGCATCGAACTCAGCGTGGCGCACGGCCCGATGGAGGCCATGGGGATGATGCAAGAGCTCCAGGCCGCGGTGGTCATCTCGGACCACATGATGCCGGTGATGACCGGGGTCGAGCTGCTCTCGCTCATCCGGCAGAACTGGCCCGCCACCGCGTGCATCATGATGACCGCCTGCGGAGACATGCGGGTGGCGCAGGACGTCATCAACCGGCAGCTGGTGCACTTCTTCGTCACCAAGCCCTGGGACAGCCGGGCCCTGCGGGAGCTGGTGCAGAAGGCTTTGCGCCTCCACGAGGAGCTGCGCGCCTCGCCGGGCACGAGCGGCAAGGACCTGCAGAAGGACATCCGCGAGAACGCCGGCAAGGCCGCCTTCTCCCTGGCCCGGGCGGTGGACGCGCGGGACAACTACACCCGGCGCCACTCGGAGAACGTGGCCGCCTACGCCCAGGTGGTGGGCCGGGCCATGCGGCTCGGGCCGCACCAGCTCGAGGAGCTGCGCATCGGGGGGCTCTTGCACGACGTGGGCAAGATCGGCATCTCCGACGGCATCCTGCTCAAGCCCGGCCGGCTCACCGAGGAGGAGTTCCAGGTCATCCGGCAGCACCCGGCCATCGGCGAGTCCATCGTCGAGCCCATCGCCTTCCCCTGGAACATCTCCGCCATCGTGGGCCAGCACCACGAGAACTACGACGGCACCGGCTACCCGCGCGGCCTGGCGCAGGATCAGATCGTGCTCTCCGCCCACATCATCCACGTGGTGGACGCCTACGAGGCCATGTCCGCCAACCGGGTCTACCGCACCGCGCGCGCGCCCGAGTGGATCCTGTCCGAGTTCGCGCGCTGCCGCGGCACCCAGTTCTCCCCGGCGGCGGTGGACGTGTTCTTGGAAGAGTACCGGCGCGGGGCCATCCAGGCGGCCGAGGTCACCGACGGCTGAGGCGTGTCGCCCGGCAGCCCCGCCGGCCTCAGGCCGTTCGCGCCTTCGAAAACCGAAGCACTTGATCCAACAGGAGGTCGGGGTCGATGGGCTTGGGGAGGAAGGGGCAGCCGTGGAAGTTCTCCAGGCGGAAGGCGAGCCCCATCTCCAGGCCGCCGGTGGTGACGATGAGCCGCGAGAACCACTCCCGGCGGTGATTCTCCAGCCAGGCCGCGAAGCTCTTGCCGTCGGGCCCCGGCACCGAGACCTCGAGCAGGATGGCGTCGGCGGGAGAGTCCGCCTCGTGCGCGAGCGCCGTCTCGAAGTCGTGCGCCGCGTGCACCTCCACCCGGCCGCGGAAGTAGCGCGCGTAACCGCGGTGGAGGAGCTTCTCGTCGTCCACCACCAGCAGAACCGGCAGGCGCGCCGGGCCGCCATCGGGTTGCATCTCGATCACCTGGCACCTCCTCGGTTGAGCGGAAACCCCGGCCTCTTCCCACCTTGCATCAGCAGCTGGTCCGGTAGTGGATGGCATAGTGCACCGTGAGGTTCTGCTGGTGGTTGCCGATATACGAGGTGATTCTTACGGTCCAGGAACCGGCCGAGAGCGAATATGGATAGATGATTTTTTGAAATATGCTTCCGTTTCGCAGCAAAGATCCTTCTCTCTTGGTTGAGCCCTCATAAAGTTGAAGAATCATGATGTCGTGCAGAGTGGTGTAGTCCTCCGCCCACCAGATGGCGGCCCGGAGGTAGCAGGCCCCGGAGGGGATGGTGAGCGGGATGTCCGTGCTCTGGTTGGGGCTCAGGTAGCGCACCCCGCTCATCCAAACCGTGTTCGAGAGCGGGCCGATGGCGAGGTTGCCTGCGCCGTCAGTGTTGTCCGGGTTGTCGTCGTCTCCGAAGTTGATCATGGCGGCGTAGATCGCCCCGGGGTCGGCCGACCAGCCGCGGTAGTCGTAGTAGTGCCTGAGGATGGTGGCCGCGCCGCCGGCGGAGGCCGCCGCGGTGCAGGTGCCGCCGAACTCGGCCACGCCACCGATATTGTACGTCGCCGCGGCCCACATCAGCGTGGGGGCCGCCAGGTCGGGCTTGATCCGGTCGTTGGGATAGTACAGCCCGTTAGAGTGTCCGTAGTCCTCATTGCCCGTGTCCGCATAATAGCCGCTGATCCCCAGCACCTTGTGTGCATTGGCTGGCGCGCTCGCTGAGCAGACAGCGCAGTTGCCAACCGGGGCGACAACAATCACCCCCTGCGAGTAGAGATCGTCGGCCGCTAGCGATATCGGACCATCATCCATCTCGTCGGCAGCCACGTTGGCCACGATCACGTCGTCATATACATCGAGCCAGTTGAGGGCGCGGACCACGGCCGCGCTCGAGACGGTGTCGTGGCTCGTCCCCGAATAGACGTTGGCGGAGTCCAGATAGGCGCCCGGCGCCACACCGCGGTAGGCGTCGCCGAGGATCGCGCTCCCCACCAGGATGTCGGCCATGGCCGTGCCGTGGCCGGTGCCGGGGGCATAGGCGTCGTCGGGGTTGTAGGGCAAGAGCGGGGTGGCGGTGCAGTCGGCCATGACGGTGCTGGCGCAGTCGCGCCAGAAGAGGATCTTGTCGGGCTCGGCGAGCGTGCGGTGGGTCTGCTTGGTCCCGGTGTCGAGCAGGCCGATGTAGCGGCCGGCGCCATTGTACCCCGCGCTCACCAGGTAGTCGGTCTGGGCCCGCGTGCGCGCGGTGAGGATGGTGGCGAAACCGGCCGGCCGGGCGTCGAGCTCGCCAGGCGACACCGCCGCGATCTCGCCGTGCTCGGCAAGGAGCGTCTTGAGCGCGCCGGCCCGGAGCCGGAGCGAGACGATGTTCCCCGCGGCGAACTCCTCGAAAACCGTTGCGCCGAGCTCGCGGGCGCGCTCGACGAAGGCGGCCCGGTCCTCCCGCCGCAGCGCGGCGTCTTCATTCAAGATGCGCGCGCGCTCGGCGCGGATATCGGCGTTCTCCGGCGAGAAGCGGTCGCTCTCCTCCCGGAACCGCGGCAGGGGCCGCAGCGGCCTGCTCGCCCGGATGGCCACCAGGACGGAAAGCTCCGCCTCGTCGCTGCCGTCGGCGAGCGCGCGTTCGATCTCCGGATGGATGGCCGGAGCGGTCTCCACCAGAAGTTGCGAGGCGGCCTCGGCAAGACGCCACTGCTCCTCGGCCGAGAGCACGAGCGGCTCCGGTGGGCCGAGTTCACGCCGGCCCTCCACGACGACAACGCCGTCTTCGTCATGGACGGCCCAGGCGTCATACGCCGGTTCCGGGTTTGCACCCGAACCATCCGGCACCGGCACGGGTGCCAGGCACCCCGGAAGCAAGGAGAAAAATACCGGCGCAGAAAATAAAAAACTATTTCCAAACAATGACATAAGAGCCGCCTTTCTTCCCCTCCGACTTGTTCTGGAAAGGTGGGGACAGGCCCCTCCTTTCCGTTCTATAGAGGGGTCGAACCCCCCATTTGGGGCCATTTTTTTTATGATTTTATTTCAAGCAGTTACAAGGCCCGGAGCCAGGCCAGCTTTCCTGAAAGACTTTCGGGGAGCAGACCATTCCGATCGATCAGCGCGACGATGACCCAGGCGGAGGCCCCAACCCGGGTCGGAAGGTCTTTGGCGCCGGAGCCTATCCCTCCCCTGAAAAAAAGGATCCGCTCCTCGCTCCCCAGGCCGAAAAAGACAGGCTCCGGCGGAACATCGGAAGCCAGCGTGCGGAAGAAGAGGAACCGGCTGGCCTCCGGCGGGATCGTGGCGTTCGAGACACCGAGCGAGGAAAGGAGCGTGGCCACGTCCTCCCTGGTGCTCAGCTCCAACGAGGTCGCCGTCGGACAGGACGCGTCACAGAGGCCTTTCGCCACCTCCACGACCTCGACGCCGAAATCCGGCTCGAACCGGCACTCGGAATCACGGCAGATCGCGGCCGGATATGCGTCCGGACAACCGATGGTGTTCCAGGGGTTCTGTGAAAACCGACCAGTCGCTCTTACGGCTTCAATGACAATCCTCAATGTCTCTGTATCCTGCCCGAAATTTTTCACCGGCCACGCACACGGCGGAGATTGATTATCCTGCCAGAATTCTGGTACCTCGCAGGTGTTCTCAGCACAGGCATTTGAATGAACGAGATCTTCCAGTTTCTTCAACGCATGGTGCAGTTTCAAGTACACGGATTCAGTTGTTTTTTTAGGAGAAATTGTCACTTGACTGCCCCACTGGGTATCTTTCAGGCACAATGTATCTTCATCGAACTCGAACGGCTCTCTCTCGACGACGATCCTGTAGCAACCCGATCGCGGCAGCGGGCCGAGCGAGGCGAGGCCCCCGAAGTCCGTGACCGCCGCAAGCTCCGGCGCCTCGCGCACCGCCACCGTCGCGTCCTCGAGATCGAGATCGTTTTTTTCCGAACCGTCTTGGAGGTGGAGCAGAAGGGTGCCGGCCGGCGGCAGATCGATCTCGCCAAGATCCGAGCGGCGCTCGCGCGCGACCAGCACCCCGCCGCGAAAAGCGCAATTGACCTCGGGCGCGCGCAGCATGATCTCTTGCCACCCGGCGGGGACACCCGAGATCAAGAAGCGGCCGTCGTCATCGGCGCGCACGAGCGGAAGCTCGGGCCGGTCGATCAGGTGGACCAGCGCCCCGGCGGCCGGGCTCCCCGCGGCCATGGCGCGCCCGGCGATCTCGCCGCGCCCGCTCGCGAAGGGCCCGTCGGACATCGAAAGGCACGCGCCCGAAAGACACGCCACCGCCACCGCGGCGAGCCCCGGCCTCATGGCCCCGCCGCGCTGCGCCCGCGCCCTCAATCCAGGATCCCCCACCCCGCCTCCATGCCCCCGAAGATGAACGGCGCAACGACCCGGTCCGCGAAGGGGAACAGATATGCCCCCGCCGAGAGCCGCAGGCCCAGCACAAACCCGCCCAGTCGGATCTGCCCACCGACCTGTGCCGCCAGATCCGCGCCCAGCGTCCGGTCGATGCCACCGTATCCGGCAGAGTCGAAACGGCGCTCGAGGTACATAAGACCACCCGCTGCGCCGGCGCGGGCCGAAAGCGGGCCGAGCACGAACTCCCGGAAGATCCCGCCCGCGGCGGCGGCGCCGATCAGGGTAAAGTGCGCCCGCCGCTCCGGGAGGGGGAGCGACTGCGGCGAGCCCCCCGCCAGGATCTCCGCCTCGATGCCCCACCGGCGGGCCGGCCAGCCGTTGAACACCAGGCGGGCTCCCGCCAGCGGCAGCCACCAGGCGCCGCCGGCCGGCGCGATCCCGAAGGCGAGCACGCCGCCCGCGGCGTAGAGCGCCAGCGGGCTCCTTTGCTCCGAGAGCAGCAGGTCCCAGCCCTTGACCGCGGGATCCTCGAACGGCGAGAACTCCATGGCGGCCGCGTCCACCTTATGAAAGACACCCTCCTCGACCCGCACCCGGGACTGCAGTAGCCCGGCCACCAGGCGTTTCTTCAGCAGGTACTCCCCGGCCGGCAGCGGCACCAGGCGGCTTTCCCCCGGCTCCTTGTGGATCTCCGCCACCACGCGCCGGCGCTTCTGATCGAATACCAAAAAAGTGCCGGTCTCGGCGGCCGCAAGCAGGATGCCGCTCCTGCCGGAATCCAGCTCGGACAACACCAGCGAGCCCTCGCCCGACAGCTCGTAGGAGAACGACGGGTGCTGGGTGCCGGCCAGCGTGTCCACGGTGCGGTGGACCGTCTGCTGGTACACGTAGGCGTAGAGTTCGTGGAGCGACACCCGGCGGTTGCCGTCCTCGTCGGCGTCGCCGAGCAGGCCCGATAGTAAAAAGTGCGTGAAAAACGAGCCCCCGATGTCGTCGGACTCCTGGGCCAGCTCCCCCTGCGCCGCCGAGGTGAGCACGATCCGGCCCCGGGTGCGGGAGAAGTCATCGAGCTGCAAAAACGGCGGCCGCGGCGTCCCGCCCTTGGCCCGGATCCAGGCGCCGGAGTTGCAGGCGTCGAGGATGGCCACGACGACCGTGGCCGGCGACTCGTCGAGCAGCGCCCGAAGCTCGGCGAGCGAGAGCGCCTCGTCGCCCAAGAAGAGCCGCTCCCCGTCGGAGTGCCCCGAGAAGTACAGAAGCAGCAGGCTCTTCTCTCCGCTCGCCGCTCCCCGCAGCCGCCGGTTGGCCTCGCCCAGCGCCGAGAGAAACTCCCCGCGCGAACGGTCCTCGAGGACCGTCACCCCGTCGGCCGGAAAGCCCCCGAGCCGGGTCAGCACCTCAGCGAGCCTGCGGGCGTCGGAGCCGGCGTAGCTCAGGACCGGACGTTCTTCACCGCCGCGGTTGTTCCCGGCCAGCACCGCCAGCCGGACGTCCCCCGCGCGTGCCCAGGGGGCGCACACCGCCATCCCGACGAGAAGAAATGCCGTGACCCTCGCGCCGGACATCTGGACTCTCCCGGCTGTTCCCGGGATGCAGTATACCAGACACCGCGCCGCTGATGAAGCCTCGGAACGAGCAAGTGTTGTTGCAAGCCGAACATGTCATCGTCTCGGCAACGAAAAAACGTCCGTCGCCAGCTTTTGGGTTCTCGCCAACACACTGCTCGCTCTTACGCTCGCGCGTCCGACCGCGAGGCCACGGCGGGACGCACCTGGCGCAAACTCTCCCAAACTCCATGCCCCCAGAGGGATGGCGGTTGACCGGCATCGAATCGCCGCCATTACAGCCCCCGCCCGGACGTGGCCGGGTACGCCTCAGTGTTTTCGCAGCAGCACGCTGGCCTGGGGCCAGGGCCCGGAGAGGTGGCCAAGCTCCTTTACCGTTCCTCCGCGCCGCTTGACCTCGGAAAGGGCCCCCTCGACCCGGGACCGGATTTCCGTAAACGAGAGCGGCTCGTCGGAGAACAAGGCAAAGACCCTTTCATTCTCCCGGCTCTCGTCGAGCTCGACGCTCTCGGGTAGTGGCCGGCGCTCTCCCGGCGTGATGGAGATGCTTTCGAGCGCCGCACCGGGCGTGTAGTTGAAGACCCGGCCGGCGTCGTCCACGCTCACCAGCAGCAAGTAGCGGTGGGGCCCCGCGGAGACCAGGAACTGGATGCGGTCCCGGTGCGCGAACACCTCGTCCGGCCGCGCGGGGCGAATGTCGCCGTCGCGCATCAGGTAGAGAGAGAGCGCCACGGTCCCCTTGGTGCGCACTCCGGGCGCAGTGGGCCAGGCCAGCCAGGTGCCGATCATGATGGCGATGGCCGCCGCGGAGGCGGGCACGAGCCGCATAAAGATCGCCCGCCGCCGCTCGCCTTTTCTTGTGAGCCGCTCCATCCCCGCCTTGAGCATGGAGTAGGGATGTTGGCGCAGGAACTCCTCGCGTTCGCGCTCGATCCTTACGAGACTCTCGCGGCAGGCGGGGCAACCCTCGGCGTGACCCAGGATCTCCAACCGTCGGTCGGAATCCACTTCGCCGGAAAGCGCAGCATCCAGCTCGAACCGACGGGGACAACGGGCGTCTTTTCGATCTTTTTCAGAATCGTTCGCCATCTGGATGAGCCTCCCTTTCAATCATATAGAGGCATCCAACCCCCTGTTTGGGGCCAAAAATTTTTCAATGTCGACCCCGTATTTTTTCAACTCCTTGATAATACTACGGATTGCTCGCTTGACCGTGCTGGCGGAGAACCCCAACGAATCCCTCATCTCGGTATAGCTCATCCGCTCGACCAGCATCGCCTCGAGCACCGCCCGGGCCTTGGGTGCCAGCCGGTGGTGCGCTCGGCGAATCCCTTCTACCAGCTCGGCGGGGAGCTCGTCGCCGCGCAGCGCCTCCTCGGGCAGCACATCGAGAGGCCGGCGTCTCCACAACCAGGAACGCGCATGGGCGATGGCCAGGCGCGTGGCGGTTCGCGTAAGGAACGGCCGGGTCCGTTCGCAGCTCTTGCCCTGGCGCAGGAACTCGAGAAACCGGAAGAAGACCTGCTGCAATACGTCCCAGGCCTCGTCCTTCTCTCCAAGCACGAAGACCAGGTGACGGTACAGGTACGCGCCGTGCCTCCGGTACGCCGTCTCCACCAGACGATCGACGCTCGCCGGCGCTCCCGCCGCTCCTCGGGCCGCCATTCCTTCGGAGCGTTCGCTCTCGGTTCGCTGGGGCTCGCCGTCCACGGCGTTTTCCGTCCCGGGTTTCGCGGCACGTCCCCGTGCCGCAACATGTCCGGCGCTGCTGGCGAGGGCTAGATCATCCGCTGCAGACGTCAACTTCAGCCGATGCTGAAGGTCTCGCGCCGCTGCTCCCCCCGGGCGAAGCGTCCCAGGTCGCAGCTCGAGAAGATGGGGTGCTCCGCCTTGCGCAGGATCCACTCGGCGGCGAGCTGGCCGATGGCCGGCGCCATCATGAAGCCGTGCCCGCCGAAGCCGTTGAGCTGGATGAAGCCGTCCACCGCGTCCACCCTCCCCAGGATGGGTTGCCCGTCCGGGGTCTCGTCGTAGTAGCCGGCCCACTGCCGCAGCACCTTGAGCGAGCCGAGCTGGGGCACGAGGCGCATCAGCGACTGGCTCATGCGCGCAAGGAAGCGCAGCGAGGAGCCGCTCTCCATGGAGGAGGGTTCGGCCGGATCCGAAAGCCCGCCGCAGATCTCGCCGCGCATGGTCTGGCTGAAGTAGGTCCCGTTGGAGAGATCCGACACCAGCGGATCCAGGAAGGGCTTCACCGGCTCGCTGACCAGGATCTCGTGCCGGTAGGGCTTGTTGGGAAGCTCGACCCCGGCCAGGCGGGCCACCTGCGGCGACCAGGCGCCGGCGGCGTTCACCACCCGCCGGGTGGCGATGGCGCCGCGGTCGGTGACCACCTTGACGATCTGGCGGCCACGCACGTCGATGGCGGTCACCCGGGTGAAGGTGTTGATCTCCACGCCCAGATCGGAGGCGATGCGGGCCATCCCCCACACCACCGGGAAGGGGAACAGCACGCCGTCGGTGGGGTTGTAGGCACACACGCGCACGCCCTCGAGGTTCAGCACGGGCACGATGCGCCTGGCCTCGGCGGGGGAGATCAGGCGCGTGGGCACCCCCAGGCGGTTCTGCAGTTTGGTGTTCTGCTCCAGCGTGGCGGCGGAGGCGTCGTCGCGCGCCAGGAACAGGTAGCCCCCCTGGCGGAACCAGATGTTGTAGCCGCACTCCTGGGACAGGCGCCGGTAGCGACGCACCGCGTCCTTCATGAGCAGGACGTTCTCCTCGGTGGACCACTGCTGGCGCACCCCGCCGCCGTTGCGGCCCGAGGCGCCGAAACACAGGTAGCCCTGCTCCAGCACCACCACGTCGGAAAAGCCGAGGCGGGCCAGGTGGTAGGCGAGCGACAAACCGATCACTCCCCCGCCCACGATGACCAGATCGGCCCGGTCTCTCATGGCTTCTCCTCGGCGCCGGCGTCCGCCTCCGGCAGCGCGCCGGCGAAGGCCGCGAAGGGGGTGGGCCGCAGCGGCGGCCGGGTGCGCGGCGGATCGCTCACCATGTCGTCGCCGCCCTTGACCGCGGCCAGAAAGCGCGCCGCGTGGCACAGGCAGGACTTTCCCTGGCAAAAGCCGGTGCCGAACCCGGTGAAGCGGCGCAGCGACTCGAGATCGCGGAATCCGCTCTCGAAGGCGCGCTTGAGATCCTCCTCGGTGACGTCTTCGCAACGACAGACGATGGTCTTCGGCATGCGGCCTCCTCCCATCAGGCGCCGTGCGCCAGCGACTCGAGACAAGCGGCGGCGGCCCGCTCGCCCGCGCGGATGGCGGTGGTGACGTCCGCCGCACCCGCGCAGTGCCCGGCCGCGAAGATGTCGTCGCGAGAGGTGCGTCCCGTGTCGTCGCTTGCGATGCGGTACCCGCCCTGCGAGCTGAAGAAAACGCGGCAGCCGGCGTGGTGCCCCAGCTCGAAGGCCGGGGCGGCCGGCGCCTCCGCCGCGCACAGGGCGCAATCGAGCAGCCGGTCCGGCTCGTGCTGCCGCTGCTTCGAAAGCTCCAGCTCGTGGATCCAGCGCCCTCCGCGGGCCCGCGCCACCTCCCGCTCGAAGACCAGCGGCACTTTCTTGTCCTGCAGCGCGCCGATGAGCGGGCCGTCGCGCCGCCGGGTGACCACGCCGGCGAGGGCGACGCCGCGTTCCAGGAGCCGCGCCGCAAGGCGCAACGCCTCGTCGGAGTCGCCGACCAGGGCCACCGGCTCGGCCGGCAGCACCCCGTGCCCCAGGATCATCCGGTCCAGGGCCCGCAGGGTCATGACGCCGGGGAGATCGTTGTTGCCAAACAGCGGCAGCTGGTCGTAGCTGCCCATGCACAGGATGACCCGCTGTGGTTGAACGACACGGGCCCGATCCTCTCCCACCGCGACGACGGTCGGGGGCCGGCCCGGATAGATGGCGACCACCGGCATGCGGCACAAAAGTTCGATGCCGGGAAGCGCCGCCGGATCCGACCAGGCCTTCCAACGCTGCCAGCCCGTCGAATCGCCGTCCCCCTCGATGCGCGTCGCGCCGTCCAGCAGCCGTCCACCCGCGAGCGCGTCCGCCTCGAACAATACGGCCTTCTCGCCGGACTGCGAAAGCCGGCGCGCGGCCGAGAGCCCCGCCGGACCGGCCCCGATCACCACCACGCGGACGTTCTGGCGCTCGACGGGGAAGGCCAGCGGCGGGGGGCCCGAGGGAAGCTCCCCCGCGCCGGACATGCGCCGCACGAACGGAGCAGCCATTCGGGAGAGCGCGGAGCTGGAGGTGAACAGCTCGTGATGCCGCAGTTCTTCCGGGTACACCACGTCGATGGCGCGCAGCAGGTCGAAACCGGCGCCGGGCCAGCCGGTCTGGCGTTCGACCGACAGGCCCGCCGCGCATGGCGTGTCGCAGGTGCGGACGTTCGGCCGCCCGTTCACCCGCATCAGGCAGCTCGAACAGTGGGCGTGCAGGCACATGGGCGCGCGGGGCCGGTGGTACTTGATGCTGCGGCCGAACACGCGCACGCCGCCGGCGAGCAACGAGAGGGCCAGCGGCTCGCCCGCGAAACCCGAGAAGGGCTTTCCCTCGAAGGTGAAGTCGACCTTGGAGCCATACTGGAACGGCGTGTCCGGAAGAGGATCCAGGCGGCGGGCCGTTGCCATGTTCCACCTCCCGCGCCGGCGCGCGGCGGGCCATCCACCCCCTCGGGCTAGCTAGGTATCCGATGGCGCATTCGTTGTCAAAAGAAAACCCCTGCATTTGACAGGGATCGGCGGTTGTGGAACCATCGGCGGTGTACGCGCGAGGAGCCGGAGGGAGCATGGAAGGGATCAAGGTGTTCTCCGCGAGCAAGGCGAAAGAGCGGGTCGGGCTGGGGGACCGGATCAACGAGTGGCTGCACAGCGCGCCGCCCAAGGAGATCCGCGACGTCTCGGTCACGCAGTCCTCGGACGAGGAGTTCCACTGCCTCACCATCACCTTCTGGTACCGCACCCGCGACTGAGTTTCCGCTGTTGCCGAGTCAATCCACAGGACGCATCACGGCGCGACTTCCAAGCCGCGCCTCCGGTCACCCGTTCGCGGCGCGCCAGATGAGT
>CAZLNM010000005.1:0-33453 GCA_964561025.1 uncultured Myxococcales bacterium | reverse complement strand
GGGAGGACTCATCGCCAGCAGCCGCGCCTCCGGGGACCCGTTGGCGGCGCGCCTTTCGTGTCCTTTCAGCGGTTAACGAGCCTTTTCGGCCCAGCGGCGCACGGCGGAGAGAGTGAGCAGCCCGGTGGCCACGTTCATGGCGTGCTCCATGGCCGGCTGCGACTTGAGCACCTGGCGCACGATCCAGCTCGACTCGCGCACGTCGGTGTACAGGGTGTACAGCACGATGGTATGCTGGCCGCCAGCGCAGGCCACCAGGTCCCAGCGCCAGGCGCCGGTGCGGATGTCGCCGTCCGCGTCGGCCAGCGAGATGTCCACGCGCGTCGGTGGCCGGTGGCGGTGCCGCAAGCGGTACTCCAGGTTGCTGCCGGGGACCTCCACCTCGTACGCTGCCACCACCTCGTCCCCTTCGCGTCGTACGATCTCGAACTCGGCCAGCGACGGCATGAAATCCCGGTAGTGGGCATAGTCGGTGAGCGCGTCCCACACCCGCTGCGGCGGCGCCGCCACCAGCCCCAACACCGTGACCTGCTTGAGCTTTCCGTCGGAACGAGACTCCACCAGGGTCAGGTCGCCCGAGCGCAACAAGGGTAAAAAGGCCGTCACGTCCTGCCGCTCGGCCACGCTCTCGAGCGACGGTGTCACGGGCTGGCCCTGGGCGCTGCCGGAGGGCACGCCCAAGACGGCCCCGGCGAGCACGAAAGAGATCCACCACCCACGCCCCGGGATAGCGTTCGCGAAGTTCATGTCCCTTTCACTCTCCATTGTGGGCAAACGCGCTGGCTCTTCGTGCCATGCGTTCGCCAAGCGGCTTTTCCGATGCCACTCGCCACGCAAGCTCAAGAAGCACCGCTGCCAGAAATGCCCGTTACCGAGGAGCTGCTCAGGAGTTGCCCGACACCCGCTGCACCGCCTCGAGCAGATCGGTGACCGAGAACGGCTTGCGCAGAAACGCCATCCCCTGCCGGTCCACTCCGTGGCGGGCCATGACGTCGTCGGTGTAGCCCGACATGAGCAGCACCCGCAGGCCGGGCAGGCGGGACTTCAGCTCCTCGGCCAGCGTCCGCCCGTCCCGGTCCGGCAAGATCACATCCGCCAGGAGCAGCCGGACGGCGCTGGCCTGCGAAGCGGCCACGTGCAGCGCCTCCTCCGCCGTCCGGGCCTCGAGCGGGGAGAACCCGTGGGCGCGAAGCATGTGGCACGCCAGCCGCCGCACGCTGTCGTCGTCCTCGACCACCAGCACCACCTGTGGCGAGAGCGCTCCCGGGTCTCGCTCCACGAACACGGACGGGCGGGAGGGCGCCTCGAAGCAGCGCGGGAACAGCACCTTGACCCGCGTCCCTCGCCCCGGGGCGCTGTCCACATGGATGCCGCCGCCATGGTGCTTGACGAGGTTGTGCACCGTGGCCAGCCCGAGCCCGGTGCCACGGTTGCGGGGCTTGGTGGTGAAGAACGGCTCGAAGAGGTGCGCGCGCACCTGCTCGTCCATGCCCTTGCCGGTGTCGCCCACCAGCAGCGCGGCGTACGCCCCCGGCGCGAGACTCAAGAAGTGGGCCTCCTCGGGACGATCCAGCTCCACCGGATCGACCCGGATGGAGAGCCGCCCGCCATTCGGCATGGCGTCCCGGGCGTTCAGCGCCAGGTTGAGCAGGATCTGCTGGAGCTGCGTGGCGTTGCCCCGGATGGCCACCGGCTCCTCGGGGACGAAGAGGTCGATGGCCACCGGCTCGGTGATCACCCGCCGCAGCAAAGATTCCTGCCGGGCCACCTCCTGGCCGAGATCCAGCACCTCGGTCTCGCCGGCATCGCGCCGCCCCAGGGCGAGCAGCTGGCGCGTGAGCTCGGTGGCGCGCCGGCCGGCAGAGCGGACCTCGTCCAGGCTGGCGCGGGCCGGGTGTCCCGGCGGCAGCTCCATGCAGGCCAGGTCCGAAAAGCCCATGATGGCCGAGAGCAGGTTGTTGAAGTCGTGCGCGATGCCAGAGGCCATCCGTCCGATGGCGTCCATCTTCTCGGTGTGGAACAGCTGTTGCTCCAGGCGGCGCCGCTCGTTCTCTTCCTTTTTCAGCAGCGAGATGTCGGTGGCCAGGTGGAGGTAGAGCGCGGATCCTCCGCTCGCGTTCGAGACGGGCGTGGAGGACACCAGGAAGACGCCCCTGACCGTCTCCATCTCCATCACCACGGTGCCACCGGCGCCGGACTCGAGCAAGCGGCGGTGGGGGCAACCGGAGGGAGGCGCCTGGCTCTCCGGCGAGTGGAACAGGTGGAAGCACTTGCGGCCGAGCAGGGCCCCCGCCGGCTGCTCCAGCATCTTTTCGCTGGCGGGGTTGGCCGCCACCACGGTGTGCGCTTCATCGAGCAGCATCGCCGGGTAGTCCAGCGCCTGAAACACCCTCTCCCAGTCGATCGCGCCCGAGGCGCCCTTGGAACTCCTGCGGCCCATGTCCCCTCCCGCACGCCCGCCAACCCACCGACCGACCCACACACGACGAGATCATGCTTAGCACACCCCGAGCGCGGATGGCAACCCGGGCTGCGGTTTGTGCGCTGACCGGGCCGATGGTAAGCTCCTCGCCGCGCACGGAGCTTTCGGAGGAGGTCCTCATGAGCCGTCTTTGCCTGGGCGTCAACACCGCCTACCACGAGTCCGCCGCCTGCCTGGTGCGAGATGGCGAGATCGTCGCCATGGCCGAGGAGGAGCGCTTCAACCGCGTGCGCCACGGCAAACACTCCCGCATCGACAACCCGGACGAGCTCCCCGAACAGGCCATGGCCTGGTGCCTTGCGCAAGGCGGAGTCGGTTGGAAGGACATCACCGACATCGGTTACGCCCTGGATCCAGAGATGCGCAAGGCGGGGAACTCCCGCTTGCCCGACCGCCACCGGGTGAAACCCAACGACTGGGGAACGCCCGAGGGCGAGGAGATCTTCTACCGGCACAACCTGCTGGCCCGCGACAAGCTCCGCGCTTACGCTCCGCAGGCGAACTTCACCTTTCTTCCCCACCACCTGTGCCACGCCGCCTCCGCGTTCCTGGCCTCCCCGTTTTCGGAAGCCGCGGTACTGGTGGTGGACGGCATCGGCGAGATCGGCTCCACCTGGCTGGGCGTGGGGACGAGCAAGGCTTTGATTGAGGAGGAAAACGCAAGGTACCCGAACTCCATCGGGTTCGTGTGGGAGCGGATGTCGGAGTTCTTGGGCTTCGACGTGTACAGCGGCCCGGGCAAGGTGATGGGGTATGCCTGCATCACCGATCCCGTCGGCGAGCTGACCGGCAAGGACTACCTGCGCTCGATGCGAGAGATCTTTCACGAGGTGCCCGGGGGGCTGTTCGAGGTGGACAACGAGGCCTTCCGTTTCCGCACCGACGACTTCTCGGGCCTCGAGCGGCACTTCGGCCCGCGCCGGCGCGTGGTGGTGGACCGCTACGAGGAGGCGTCCATCGCCGCCGCCCTGCAGGTCCAGACCCAGGAGGTGCTGGTCCACCTGTGCCGGCGGCTGTACGCTCGCCTGAACGAGGGCCGCGCGCAGCCCGTGGTCGACCTGTGCCTGGCCGGAGGCGTGGCGCTCAACTGCGTGGCCACCTACGAGATCGCCGCGCGCACGCCGTTTCGGCGCATCTGGGTGCAGCCCATGGCGAACGACGCCGGCACCGCACTGGGGGCCGCCCTGCTCATCGACTTCCACCACGAGGGCCGGCGCCCCTCCCCGATGACGCACGCCTTCTGGGGGCCCGGCTACACCGTCGCGGAGATGGAGGAGGCGCTGCGCCGGCGGGGTCTTCTCTACCAGCGCCCGGATTCCATCGCCGAGGAGGCCGCTGCCCGCGTGGAGCGGGGAGAGATCGTGGCCTGGTTCCAGGGCCGGCAGGAGGTGGGGCCGCGCGCCCTGGGGCACCGCTCGATCCTGGCCGACCCCACGCGCTTCGACAGCCGCAACCGGCTCAACCTGCGCGTCAAGATGCGCGAGAGCTTCCGGCCCTTCGCCCCCTCGGTGCTGGCCTCGGGCGTGGCCCGCTTCTTCGAGCAGCCCGCGGATCTTCTGGCCCGGCGCTTCATGCTGGCCGCGCTGCCGCTCTCCAACCGGCGCGCATCCCAGATCATCCCCGCCGTGGTCCAGGAGAACGGCAGTACCGGCAAGGCCACCGCCCGCATCCACGAGGTCACCCCCGAGATCGATCCGCTGTACGCCGAGGCCATCGCCGCCTTCGAGCGGCGGGTGGGCATCCCCATGCTGCTGAACACCTCCTTCAACATCGGCGAGCCCATCGTCACCACGCCGGACCAGGCGCTCGACACCTTCCTGCGCTCCTCCATGGACGCGCTGGCGCTGGGTCCCTTCCTGGTGCCGAACCCCAAGGCGCGATGAGTTCGCTCCCCGCCCAGGTCGAGTGGATCCGCGGCACGGTGGCCGGCCGGCCGGGTCACCGCCTGATGGTGGTGCTGGCCGCGCCCGGCTGCGCCTGGGCGCGCCGCACGGGCGGGTGCACCAACTGCGGCTTCGCGGCCGCCTTCGGGACCTCGCGGCCGGTGGGCCCGGCGGAGCTCGCGGCCCAACTGGAAGAGGCGCTGCGGCGGATCCCCGCGGCAGAAGCAGGCCCGGTCGAGCTCGATCTCTTCTGCTCGGGATCGTTCTTCAACCCGGACGAGATCCCCGCCTCCGCCCAGGCGGAGCTCTTGCGGATCGGCGCGGCGCACCCGGCGGTGCGCTCGCTGCTGGTCGAGACCCGGCCGGAGTACGCCACGCCCGAGCGGCTGGGCGCGGCGCGCGACGCCTGCGCCGGAAAAGCGCTGGAGATCGCCATCGGCCTGGAGAGCGCCAGCCCGGTCCTGCTGTCGCGCATCCACAAGGGCTTCTCCTTCGATGACTTCGCCGCGGCCGCGGCCCGGGTGGCAGCGGCGGGGCTCGGCCTGGTGGTGTATGTCCTGCAAAAACCCATGGACACCCGCGAGGGGGAAGCGCTGCTCGACGCCGTGGCCACCATCCGGCGGGTGTTCGAGACAGGGCGCGAGCTTTCGCTGCCGACGCGCGTGGCGCTGGAGCCGTGTTTCGTGGTGCCGGGCACCCCGCTCGCGCGCGCCTGCGACGAGGGCCGCTACCGCCCGCCCTGGCTGTGGTCGGTGCTGGCCGTGCTGGTGCACACCCACGCGCTCGGCCGCATCCAGGTGGGCCTCAGCGACGAGGGGATGAGCGCCTCGCACCGGCCGCGCAACTGCGAGCGCTGCTCGGCGCGCCTGCGCAAAGCGCTCTCCGAGTTCAACGCCAGCCAGCGGCTTTCCGATCTGCTGGCCCTCGACTGCGGCTGCCGCGACGAGTGGCTCTCGGAGATCGCCGCCGAGGGCCTGTCGCCTGCGAATCTTTCCCGAGGAGAAACACCATGAGCGCCGGACTGCCCGTGTTGGACTTTCGCTCCGACACCGTGACTCGCCCCGGCCCCGCCATGCGCAAGGTCATGGCCGAGGCCGAGGTCGGAGACGACGTGTTCGAGGAAGACCCCACCGTCAACCGGCTGGAGGATCGGGTGGCCGAGCTGTTCGGCCGCGAGAAGGCCCTGTTCGTGCCCTCCGGTACCATGGCCAACCTGATCGCCATCGCGGTCCACTGCCGGCGCGGCGAGGAGGTGCTGCTCGAGCGGCGCACCCACTCCTTCGTCCACGAGGCGGCCGGCGCCGCGGCCCTGTTCGGCATCCAGCTCACCCCGCTGGACAACCCCGAGGGGATGCTGGGCCCGGCGCAGGTGCTGGCCGCCGTCCGCCCGGACGACATCCACGAGCCGCGCACGCGCCTGGTGGTCGTGGAGAACACCGCCAACCTGGCCGGCGGGCGGGTGGTGCCGCTGGCCCGGCTACAGCAGCTGCGCCGCTTGACGCGGGAGCGGGAGCTGCGGCTGCACCTGGACGGGGCGCGCCTGTGGAACGCCGCGGCCGCCTCGGGCACGCCGCTTTCGGCCTACGCCGCCGAGGTGGACTCGCTCATGGCTTGTCTTTCCAAGGGGCTGGGCTGCCCGGTGGGATCGCTCATCGCCGGCGACCGGGCCTTCGTGGCCGAGGCGCGCAGGCTGCGCAAGATGCTCGGCGGCGGCATGCGCCAGGCCGGCGTGCTGGCCGCCTGCGGGCTGTACGCGCTCGACCACCACCTCGAGCGGTTGAGCGAGGATCACGCCATGGCCGCCGAGCTGGCGCAGGAGCTGCGCCGGTCGCTGGACGGCCGCCACCGGGTCCAGGAGCCCGAGACCAACATCTTGCTGCTGCACACCGACGGGCCGGCCACCACGCAAGAGACGCTACGCCGGTTCGAGGGAGCAGGCATCCTGGCGTTGGCGCTGTCAGACACCATGATCCGCCTGGTGACCCATCTGGATCTTCCGCGGGACGCCGCCCGGGAGGTGGGCCGGCGCCTCGGCCCCCCACCCGGGCGCTGACGGAGCCTCAGGCTTCGAAGCGGCTGAACATCTCCTGGGCCTTCTCGGCGCTCTGCATGGCCAGCGCGCGCCACTCGGCGGAGATGCGCGCGGACTGGGCCACCGCCTCTTTCATGGCCCGGGACAGCTCGTCGATGGCGGCCTGGGCCTGCTCCAGGCCCTGGCGCTCGTGGCGCTCCATCTCGCGGTGCAGCTCGGCGATCCGCTGAAGCTGTGCGTTCACCATCTGCTGGAAGGCGGCCGCGGCTTCCTGGTGGGGCAGGCGGGAATTGGTCTGGGTCGTGTTCGACATGGCATCACTCCTTGTAGGCGCCGGGCCCATCCCGGCGACGGCGATATATTGTGCATCGCAACATATTTTGTCAAGCACCAATCCGACATATCGCGCAATATCTCAATATATATAAACATTATCAACAACGCGGCTCCGCTTGAAATATCGCACTTGCAAAAAACCTCTTGACATTAGTATTGTGCATCCGCATAATCGGGCCCAACCACAAGGAGGCGTCCATGTCCATCAACTGCGCGAACTGGCTGGAGCGATGGGAGCCGCTGCTGGGCGGAAAGGTCGCCTTGATCGACCTCGGCTGCGACCGCAGCTTCTCGTACGCCGAACTGGCGCGCCTGTCCCGACGGGCGGCGCTCGTGCTGCGGCGAGACTTCGGCGTGCGCCCGGGGGATCGGGTGGCGCTGCTGGGGCTCAATCGCTGGGAGCACGTGCTGCTTTTCTTCGGCGCGGCGCGACTGGGAGCGGTGTTGGTGCCCATCAACTGGAGGCTCGCCGCCGACGAGGTGGCCTACGTGCTCTCCGACTGCGCTCCCAAGCTCCTGTGCGTGGGCGCGGACACGCGCGAGGTGCCGGGCCGGATCGATCCTCAAAAATGGCAGGGCCCGGTCCTGGACTTCGATGATGACGGAGACGGAGGCTTCGCCCGCCGTCTGGCAAACGCCGCCGAAGAGCCCGGCGTCTTGGACGTGAAAGAAGAGACCCCGCTCATGCTGCTCTACACCAGCGGCACCACCGGACGGCCCAAGGGCGCCATCCTGACCCACGGCACCATCACCTGGAACTCGATCAACACCGGCATCGGCTGGGACCTGCGCCAGGACGACTCCACGCTGACCCACACGCCGTTCTTCCACACCGGCGGCTGGAGCGTGCTGACGCTGCCCCTGCTCCACCGCGGCGGCACGGTGGTGCTCTCCCGCAAGTTCGACGCCGCCGAGACCGTGCGCGCCGTCGCCCGTCACCGCCTGACGGTGCTCTTCGCCGTGCCCACCATGTTCCAGATGATGCTCGACTCCGGAGAGCTGGCCCGCGTCGATCTCGGGGCGGTGCGCTTCTTCATCAGCGGCGGCCAGGCCTGCCCGGTGCCGCTGATCGAGGCCTTCCAGAAGTTCGGCATCGTCTTCAAGCAAGGGTACGGGCTCACCGAGGTCGGCCCCAACTGCTTCGTGCTGCACGAGCGGGACGCGGTGCGCAAGGCCGGCTCGGTGGGCTTTCCGGTGATGCACCTCGACACCCGGCTGGCGGTGGGAGAGCGGGTGGTGGCGCGGGGCGAGGTCGGCGAGCTGCAGCTGCGCGGGCCCACGGTGTGCGCGGGGTACTTCAACAACCCCGAGGCGACCCGGGCCGCCTTCACCCCCGACGGGTGGTTCGCCACCGGGGATCTGTTCCGCCAGGACGAGGAGGGCTATCATTTCGTCGTCGGGCGCCTCAAGGAGATGTACAAGAGCGGCGGCGAGAACGTGTACCCGGCGGAGATCGAGCGCGTGCTGCACGAGATCCCGGAGGTGGTGGAGGCGGCGGTGGTGGGCGTGCCCGACGCCAAGTGGGGCGAGGTGGGCCATGCCTTCGTGGCGCTGCGCGGCCCGGGCCCGGACGCGGCCACCATTCTGGAGCACTGCCGGAAGAAGCTGGCCCGTTTCAAGATCCCGCGCCAGGTGACCGTGCTGCCGGAGCTCCCCAAGGGAAGCTCCGGCAAGATCCACAAAGCGGCGCTGCGCGAGCAAGCCCTGCGCGGCGCCTGAGCATTCGTCGAGGTGAGAACATGGACGCGCCCCCCGATGGATTCGAGAAGTTCGCCCGCCTGTGGCAGGAGTCGGGCAAGTCGCTGGAAGATCTGCTGAGCGCCCTCGGCCGCGCCGCGAACGAGCTCTCCCAGCGCGCCCGCCAGCCCGGCGCGGTGCCCGAGCTGCTGCAACAGCTCGGCAAGGCTGGCCGCGACCTGCTGGAATGGCAGCAGAAGGTGCTGGCCGACCTCTCGGCCCAGACGCAAAAGCGCGCCGCCGACATCGACGGCGCCGGCATGGAGGCGCTGCGCCACCTGGCCCGCGCCCGCTGGGAGGAGGAGCTGCGTCGCCTGTCCGATGTGCCGGCCCAGCTCCTGACCCGCGCCGCCCAGGCCGATCCGGCGCGCCTGGGCCGCCTGATCGAGAGCATGGTCCAGGAGATCGCCGCCGACTTCCAGAGCCTCAAGGATGACGCCTTCCGCATCAACCCCGCCGAGCTGATCGACGCCTGGACCCGGACGCTCACCGGCGACCCGGACGAGAAGGCCAAGAAGGTCTGGGAGCGCTTCCAGGAGGCCATGCGCGTCAAGGCGAAGTTCGGCTGGGAGTACTACGCCGACCCGGAGCGCACGCCGCTGGGCCAGACCCCGCGCGAGCGCGTGCACCAGGAGGGGCGCATCGAGCTCTTCCGCTACCGCCACCCCGACGGGCGGCCGCCGGGGGGCAAGCCGGTGCTGCTGTGCTACTCCGTGATCAACCGCTCCACCATCCTGGATCTTTTGCCGGGCTACAGCTTCATCGAGCACCTGCTCTCGCAGGGGCTGGACGTGTACCTGATGGAGTGGGGGAAGGCCGAGCCGTTCGACCGCGACAGCACCCTGGACGCGCTCATCGATCCCGGCATGCGCGGCTGCCTGCAGGCGGTGCGGCGCATGACCGGCGCAAAGCGCGTGCCCATCTTTGGGCACTGCATCGGCGGCAACTTCGCCCTGCTGTACGCGGCGTTGTTTCCCCGCGATGTGGAGCGGCTGGTCATCCTCACCACGCCCATCACCGCCGCCCGCGGCGGGGTGGTGGCCCTGTGGACCGACCCCCAGGTCTTTCCGGTGGACGACATTGTCGACCGCTACGGCCTGATGCCGGCCAAGCTCATCCGCTACACCTTCATCGCCCTCAAGCCGTACTACGAGGTGATGAAGTGGAAGATGTTCCTCGAGAACCTCGGCAACGACGCGGTGATGAATCTCTTCTACCCGGTGGATCGCTGGGCCAACGAGAACGTGGACGTGAGCGCCGAGGTGTTCCGTGCGTTCGTGCGCGAGGTGTTGCAAGACGAGCGTTTCGCCAAGGGCCAGACTCTCATCCACGGCCGGCGGGCCGCCCTCTCGGCCATCACCTGCCCCGTCTACACCCTGGCCGCCAGCCGCGACTGGATCGTGCCGCCCGACAGCGCCATGGTCCTCAACGATCTGGTGAAAAGCCGTGATCGGCGCGCCACCCTCATCGAGGGCGCCCACGTGGGGATCATGATCGATCCCCGCGCCCGGACCCTCTGGAAGCAGATGAGCGACTTCCTCCTCGAGAACGCGCCGCCGCCCCGCCCCGCCAAACGGGCCCGCCGACCCCGGCGCGCGCCGGCCCGGCGCGCCACTGCTACGCCCCGCCGCCGGAAAAAGCCGGCCCGGAGCCAAAACCGCTCCTAGCCGCGCGATTCGTACCGCCTCGCCTTCTCTGGCAGCCCGTGCCGAGCGAAAGCGACGCGACCGACAACGCGCGAAGGCGTCAGCTGTTGATTCAACCCAAGCTCAGAAGCTTTCCATGGTGAGCGGCAGGGATCTCGCAAGGGCCGGAGGCCCTGGACCGCGCGAATTCAGCGGCGGTCAGGCAAGACCTCTCGCGCGTCGCCGGTGCGGGTTTTGCTGCCAGGCCATGGATGGGATTCACCCGAACGAACTCCCGGGGTCGAGCGACACTACCCGCCGAGCCGCCGCAAGAGTTCCCGCAGCCGCGCCTGGGCGTCCGCGCCCGCGCTGGATGGCGGCTCGCCATCGCCCGCCGCCGCGCGCGCCCGTCGCCGCCGGCCGCGCTTTCGTTTCGGCCCTGGCTCCGCCGGAGCCGAGGCGACCTCCGCCGGGGCCGGCGGCGCGAACCAGGCGGCGAGATCCCGCCCCGCCACGCCGAACTGCCGCGCCGCGGCCCTGAGCAACTCGAAGAAGGGCGCCTGCTGGAAGGTGCCCTGGACCCGGATGATGGACTCCAAGAGCTCGGTGGGCAGCAGCTCGAGCCGCTCTTGCTCCTCCAGGATGGCCTGGGTGAGCACGGCCCGGGTGAGGTCCCGCCCGTCCTTGGCGTCCTGGACCAGGACCGAGTTCCCGGCGCGCACCAGGCCGGCCAGCTCCTCCAGGGTGATGTAGCGGCTGCGCGAGGTGTCGTACAACCTGCGGTTCCCGTACTTGCGAATGCGAATCGGCTGCGGCGCGCCGGCCAGCATGTCAACCTCCGTTATGTTGCATTGCGATATTTATTGTGCGTAGCAACATTTTTCGCTTGACAGGGGCGCGAGCGCCCACTACACTTCCTGTACCATGAAGCCTTCGCAATCGCAAAAAGAAAACGCCTTCGCCGGCGGCGCGGCCTTGCGCCTGGGCGATCCGCTGCTGCTCTCGCTGCGCCAGCTCATCGAGCAGACCCTGGCGGCGTGGTTCTCCGACGCCTCGCGCCTGACCGAGCTCTCCCTGCGGCTGCAGCGGCACGGCCCGGCGGCCCGAGCGCCCGCGCAGGACGAGCTGGCCGGCCTGGTGCGCGCCCTGGAGCTCATCGAGCAGCGCACCACCCGCCTGGAGCAGGGCCTGCACGCGCTCGGGCAGGAGCTGCTGCGCCTTGCGCAGTCGCAACCCGGCAGCCCCCCGCGGCACCCGCCCGCCCCCCGGCGCCGGCCCCGGAGGAAACCATGCTCGCCGAAATGACCCGCCTCGCGCTGCGCCCCGTGCGCGAGTGGCAGGACCGCCAGCGGCGCTTCTTTGGCGCCACCGTGCTACGCGAGCGGCCCGCGCCCCGCTGGACCACGGCCAACCGGGTGATCGCGGAGAACGCGGTCTGCCGCCTGCGCGACTTCGGCCGGGCCAGCGCGGCGGACGCGGGCACGCCCTTGCTGATCGTGCCGCCCGAGGTCAACCACAGCGCCATCGCCGACTTCGGCCCCGGCCAGAGCCTGGTGGCCGCGGCATTGCAAAACGGCTTCGGCCGCGTTGCCGCGTTGGAGTGGAAGAGCGCCACCCGGGAGTCCGCCGGGCGCGACATCGACGATTCTTTGCTCGAGATCCAGCGCGCCATCGAGGAGCTGGGCGGCCCGGTCCACCTGGTCGGCCTGTGCCAGGGCGGCTGGGAATCCGCCATGCTGTGCGCGCTCGAGCCCGCGCTGTGCCGCAGCCTCACCCTGGTGGCCGCGCCTATCGACTTTTTCGCCGGGCTGGGCTTCATCCGCGCCGTCTCCGCCGTCATGCCGATGGCGGCCTACCAGGCGCTGGTGACCCTCGGCGGCGGCGTCATGCGCGGCGACTTCATCTCGCTGGGGTTCGACAACCTGCTGCCGCTGGAGCGTTACGCCCTCAAGTCGTTGGCCGTGTACAACCACCTCGACGACCAGGAGTGGATGGCGCGCTTCTTGGAGATGGAGGACTGGTACCGCACCCCCAAGGATCTCCCCGGGCGGCTCTACCTGCGGGTGGTGCAGGAGCTCTTCAAGGAGAACCGGCTGATCGAGGGGCGCTTCTTTGCCCTGGGCCGGCGGGTGGAGCTGGCCCGTGTCGCCTGCCCGCTCGCGCTGGTGGCCGGCAGCCGCGATCACATCACTCCGCCGCCGCAGGTGTGGGCCATGGAGCGCGCGGCGCGCTCGCGGCACGTCTTGCGAGAGGAGATTCCGGCCGGCCACGTGGGCACCTTCATGGGGCGTGTGGCCATCGAGAAACATTGGCCCCGCATCTTCCGCTGGCTCCAGGAGAAGACCTCATGCGCTTGAAGCGAAAAGCGACGTTCGGCGCCGCGCCCGCGTCGGCCCTGGCCGCGGCGGGCCTGCTCTGGCTCTTGTCTGTCTTTTTCGGCTGCGCGGGCTCTACGCCCGAGTGCCGGGTCGGCGCCGACTGCGTCTCCGGGGTGTGCCTCTCGAACGGCAAGTGCCAGCCGCCGCCCGATGGGGCCCCGCCGGACGGCGACGCCGGCCCGCAAGACGGGGACGCCGCAGACGGCGGCGATGACGCGGCCGACGGCACGCCGGACGGGGGCCCCGACGCGGGGCCCGGCGATGGCACCGACGGCGGCCCGGACGCGGGCGACGGCGGCGACGGCATGATCACCTGCACCCCGGAGCACAACGGCGAGATCCTGCGCTCGGAAGTGCCCATCCGCGCCGGCATGCACGCCACCTTCCTCATCGCCGCTGACGTGCCGGTGAACACCGCCGGCGAGTCTCGCCCCGACAACACGCGATTCTGGGATCTCACCGCACAGCTCTCCGGCGACCACTCGGTGCTGGTCGAGCTGCGCCCGCTCACCGGCCTGTGGTTCGCCCCCGAGTTTCCGGGCGCCACCTACGCGGCCCAGCTCCGCGACGACTCCAACCTGCTCGGGGTGTTCGAGGCCACCGACGACGCGTTGCTGCTGCGCGGGGTGGCCTCGCCGCAGGACGACTACACCCGCACGCTGCTCAAGTACTCCGAGCCGATCCGGGTCCTCTCCTTTCCGCTGCGAACCGGCGCGGCCTGGACCTCCGAGTCCGTGATCAGCGGCCAGGCCAGCGGCGTCTACAGCTACTACTACGAGAAGTACGAGAACCAGGTGGACGCCCGCGGAGAGCTGGCCACGCCTTACGACACCTTCCCGGTGCTGCGCATCCGGGTGAACCTCACTCGCACGGTGGGGACGGTCGTCACCACCAGCCGCTCCTTCGTCTTCGTCACCGAGTGCTTCGGCTCCATCGCGGCCATCCACTCCCGGGACTACGAGACCGAGGTGGAGTTCACCCGGGCCAGCGAGGTGCGGAGGCTGTCTCCGTGAAGCGCGCCCTGCTGCTGCTGCTGCCGCTGCTTGCGGGCTGCCTCTCCTTCCACCGCGGCCCCATGCCCGGCGAACCGCCGGGCGCCACGTTCGCCGAGGTGAACGGCGTGCGCCTGCGCTACCTGGATCGAGGCACGGGGCCGGCGGTGGTGCTGCTGCACGGCTTCGCCTCCTCGCTGGAGACCTGGCTCGGCGTCATCCCCGAGCTCGAGCGCCACCACCGGGTGATCGCCCTGGATCTCATGGGCTTCGGCTGGAGCGATCGCCCCGAGGGAGACTACAGCCCGGCGGCCCAGGCAAAGCTGGTGCTCTCGCTCCTCGATCGGCTGGAGGTGGGCGAGTTCGACCTGGCGGGCCACTCCTGGGGCTGCTCGGTGGCGCTGGCGCTTGCGCTTTCCGCGCCGCAACGGGTACGCCGCCTGGCGCTGTACGACGCCTGGGTGTTCTCCGACCAGCTGCCCACCTTCTTTCACTGGTCGCGCGCGCCGGGGGTCGGCGAGATCCTGTTTTCGCTTTTTTACAACGAGCGGCCGGGCGAGAAGCTCGAGCTCGCCTTCTTCGATCCCGAGGCGGTGCCCGAGTCGCTGGTCGAGGAGGTGGAGCGGGCGCTCTCCCGGCCGGGGACACGGGCGGCGGCGCTGCAAGCGGTGCGCGGGCAGCGCTTCGAGGAACTCGAAGGCCGCTACCCCGAGGTGCGCCAGCCGGTGCTGCTCTTGTGGGGCCGCGAGGACGCGGTGTCGCCGGTCTCGGTGGGCGAGCGGCTGCAGCAGATCCTGCCCGACGCGCGCCTGGTGGTCTATCCGCGCGCCGGGCACTTTCCCATGATCGAGGCGGCCGCGGCCTCCAACCGCGAGCTGGTCCGCTTCTTCGGGGGGACGCCATGATGCGCGCCGCCTTCGTCTTGCTCGGCGCGCTGCTGGCCGCGCCCGTCGCGCGTGGCACCGGCTTTTCCGATCTGGGCCAGGACATCGAGGCGGCCTCCGCCACCACCATCAAGCTCGACGGCGACCTGCGCCTGCGCGGCGAACTCTTCTACAACCTCGATCTCGACCGGGGGCCCACGCCCTCGGGCGAGGTGCTCTTTCCGGTGCCGCTGGCCGACCCCACCGGGCAGACGCTCACCCAGGCCGACCTGCGCCTGCGCACCGACGTCTCGCTGCTGATGCCGCGGGCGGCCATGGCCCTGCGCACCCGGCTGGACGTGCTGGACAACCTGGTGCTGGGGAGCACCCCCGACGCGGCGCCCACGCTGACCACCTCGCAGCGCCCGCCCGGCAGCGCCCTGCGCCTCAAGCGCGCCTACGCCGAGGTCCTGCTGCCCTTCGGCGTGCTGGCCGCGGGAAGGATGGGCGCCACCTGGGGGCTGGGCATGCTCGCCAACGGCGGCGACTGCGCAGACTGCAACAGCGGGGACGCCGCCGACCGGGTGGCCTTCGTGCTACCTACCCTGGGGCATCTGTTCGCGCTGGCCTACGACTTCTCCGCCATCGGGCCCAGCACCGCCCGGCGCGCCCCCAACACCTCCATCGATCTCGACCCCAGCGACGACCTGCGCACCGTGACCTTCGCGGTGCTGAACATCATGAGCGACGCGAGCCGCCGCCGGCGCCTGCGCGCGGGCAAGACCACCCTCGAGTACGGCGCCTACGCCTCCTACCGCTTCCAGAAAAACGACGTGCCGGCGGGATACCTGGATGTGGCCCGGCCGGTGGAGATCACCTCGGAAGCGGTGATGCGGCGCAATTTCTCGGCCCTGGCCCTGGACGCCTGGCTGCGCCTCCAGCTCCCTCGCCTGCGGCTGGAGGCCGAGGGGGCGCTGCTCCTCGGCCGCATCGAACAGGCCTCGGTGCTCCCCGGCGCGCTGCTCCACGACGCCATCGAGGCGCGCCAGTTCGGCGCGGTGCTCGAGAGCGACTTCGAGGCCGTGCGGGGCCGCTTTTTCCTCGGACTCGACGCCGGGGTGGCCTCGGGCGACAGCGCCCCCGGCTTCGGCGCCTTCCCGGTAGCCGGCGCGCGCGCGCCGCAAGCGGGCGATCTGGACGGGGCCCAGGCGAATCCCCCGCGCGACAACAGGGTGGACAACTTCCGCTTCCACCCCGACTACCGCATCGACCGCATCCTGTTCGCCGAGATCGTGGGCGCGGTCACCGACGCCTGGTACCTGCGGCCCCACCTGCGCTGGACCATGCTGCGCCTTTCGCGCTCCGAGCTGTCGTTGGGCGTGGCCGCGGTGTTCTCCTCGGCCCTGGAGGCGACCTCCACTCCCGGCGGGGCGCGGCCGCTGGGCGTGGAGATCGACCCCACCCTGGCCTGGATCAACCCCGACGGGTTTTCGCTCATGCTCGAGCACGCGCTGCTCGTGCCGCTTTCGGGCCTCGACAACCCCGCGCTCGCGCTGCGCGCCCGGCCAGCCCAACTGCTGCGGCTGCGGCTCATGGTGAGGTTCTCCACATGAATCGAATGACGCCGGTATCGTGTTTGCTCAAAGACCGCGCGCCTCGGGCGCCAACATCTGCTGGCGCGACCGACCGCGGGGCCCACGTAGCCAGCGCGGGCGGTCGCGCGATCGCGGCCCGGACCAAGGCTGGGTTCGCCCTGCTGCTCTCGTCATTGCTCCTTTCCGCTTGCGGCGACAACCAGACCTTCCTCCCCGAGCGCCCGCCGTACCGGGCGCCGGACATCCAGCCGCTCGACTGTCTGCCGAACCTGGACGGGCGCATCGACGAGAGCGAGCTTGTGGTGTCCTTCGATCTCCCGGCGTCCTTCTTGATCTCGCCAGCGGGGGAGGAGCGCGCGGTGGACGTGGCCGGGCGGGTGGACGGCGCCGGCCGGCGGGCCTGGGACTGGGGCGCGGACTTCGCCTCCGACCAGGCACTGGCGGTGGCGGTCCACAAGCCCAACCAGCGCTGGTACGCGCCGCACTTTCCCAACGCGCGCTTCGTCGCCTGTTTCGACGCCGGCTGCCGCGTCGAGGCCATCTACCAGAACGACGGCGGCGCGCTGCTGCTGCTGGGCGTGGCCTCGGCCGAGGAGAACCCGCCCGAGGGCAAGACCCTGCTCCCCTACCAGAGCCCGGTCATGCTCTACCGCTACCCGCTGCAGGTCGGCGATCGGCGCGTCTCGGTGGGCGAGGTCCTAAACGGCGTCTTTCGCGGCCTGCCCTACGCCGGCCGTGACACCTACGAGATCTCCATCGACGCCGCCGGCGAGCTTGTCCTGCCCCAGCTCACCTTCACCCAGGCGTTGCGGGTACGCACCCGCACCCTGCTCCAGCCGGCCGCCGGCCAGAGCACCAGCCAGCGCCAGGTGTCGTTCTTCTTCGAGTGCTTCGGCGAAGTGGCCCGCGCCACAAGCGCCCTCGATGAACCCGAGGAGGACTTCACCCGGGCCATCGAGGTGCGCCGGTTGGGTTTTTAGAGCACTGGGCGCCCCAGACATTCCTGTTTGATTTCAGGTTGTTAAGTTTAATTTCCGGGGTGGGTGGCTGAGGAAGATTTTGCCCTCGTCACGGTCACGGCAACAATCTTGGAGGTCTTGATGGGTAGCCTCTACTTGACAGGGCCGGTCGCTTTATCGATGGCACCATTCCTTGCAGCACCATTCCTTGCACCATTCCTTCCACCTTTAGGACCAACATGTTGACAATTCACTTAATGAATGATAATCATTCATTCAATGAATACACTTCCCCGTGCCGTCGTTGGAACCCTCGACCAGCGGCTACGGATCATGCCAGCGGTCGTCCTTGCGGGCGCGCGGCAGACCGGAAAGAGCACCCTGGCGCAGCGTATGGTCTTTCACCAACGGCGCTACATCTCGCTCGACGACATGGACGCTCTCGATGCAGCCCGGCATGACCCGGAGGCCATCATCGGCGGCAACGAACCGGTCACCATCGACGAGTTGCAGCGCGCACCCGAGCTGATGCTCTCGATCAAACGGGCCATTGACCGGGATGCCAGGCCGGGCCGGTTCCTGGTCACCGGTTCGGCCAACCTGCTCCTCTTGAGGCGCGTGTCCGAATCGCTGGCCGGGCGAGCGAGCTATCTGACTCTATGGCCCATGACCCGGAGCGAACAGCGCGGCGAGGGGCGAGCGGGCGTCTGGGACGAGCTTCTATCGTCCGGCGATGGCGACTGGCTCGACCTGCTGACCCGGCGAGCGTCCGAGGCGGAAGACTGGCGCGCCTTGGCCCGGAGGGGAGGCTTTCCGAGCCCGTCGCTCTCGATGCGCACGGACCAGGAGCGCGCCGTCTGGTTCGACGGATACGTGCGCACCTACATCGAGCGAGATCTTCACGACATCGCGGCCATATCCGCCTTGCCCGATTTTCGCAGGCTCATACGCGCATCTTGCAATCGGTTGGGACAGATCCTGAACCAGACAGAATTGGGACGAGACACCGGCATCCCCCAGCCCACGGTTCATCGCTGGCTCAATCTTCTGGAGATCTCGTACCTGCTGATTCGCCTGCCGGCGTATTCGGTGAACCGGACCAAGCGCCTCATCAAGGCTCCCAAGCTCTACTGGTGCGACACCGGGCTCGCGCTGCACCTTTCCGGAATGGACACGCCGGCGGGCGCCCACCTGGAGAACCTGGTGCTGTGCGATCTGCTGGCCTGGCGGGACGCCCGTCTCCACCGCGCCGAAATATTTTACTGGCGCACGGCGAATGGCGAAGAGGTGGATCTCGTCATCGAATCGCAAGGGACCCTTCTTCCCATCGAGGTCAAGGCCAGCGAGCACCCCCGCCTGGCCGACGCCAAAAACCTACGGACCTTTCGCAAGGAGTACGGGAAAAAGTCGCGCGCGGGGCTGCTGCTGCATACCGGCACGGTCATCGACTGGCTCGCGCCCGACGTCCTTGCCGTGCCTTGGTGGAAGGTGCTGTGAGCATTCAACCAGCCAACCAGCCGCCGAACAACAACGAAATCCATCAGGCATGGCGCAGGGGATTTATCCCGTGGCCCGGACCGGGCGTGCCTTTTCGAAAGCGCGATTTTTTTTGCCATCGTCGAAGGCTGCGCTAAGATGTCGGCCCGAAAACGCGCGTTGAGCGCATGCTCCCGAGGAGTTGTGCATGGCAGCGGAGCGCGGTCACTGGGGTTCGCGGCTCGGCTTCATCCTGGCCGCGGCGGGCTCGGCGGTGGGGCTCGGCAACCTGTGGAAGTTCCCCTACCTGGCCTGGGAGAACGACGGCGGCGTGTTCGTGCTCTCGTACTTGGTGGCGGTGGCCCTCTTCGGCCTGCCCATCATGATCGCCGAGTTCATGGTCGGCCGGCGCGCCCAGGCCAACCCGGTGGTGGCCTTCACCAAGCTTGGCAACCGGGCCTGGTCGGGGGTGGGCTGGCTGGGCGTGGCGGCGGCGGCGGTCATCCTGTCGTACTACACGGTGATCGCCGGCTGGTCGCTGAAGCTCTTCGTGCAGTGCCTCGGCTGGTCGTTCGCCGGCTACGACGCGAATGCCCCCGCCGAGTTCGGCGCCTTCTTGTCGAACGGCCCGCTGCAGCTCCTGCTCACCCTGCTCTTCTCGGGGCTCACCGCCTTCATCGTGTACCGCGGCGTGGGCAGCGGCATCGAGCGCGGCAGCAAGATCATGATGCCGGCGCTGGCGTTCATCCTGCTTTACATCCTGGTCACCGCGCTCACCCTGCCCGCGGCCGGCGAGGGGCTCACGCACCTCTTCGGGCTGCGCTTCTCCACCTGGAAGCCGGCCATGATCCTGGAGGGCCTGGGCCAGGCCTTCTTCTCGCTCTCGCTCGGCCTGGGGGCCATGATCGCCTACGGCTCGTACCTCAAGAAGGACGTCTCGCTGCCGCGGGCCGCGCTGTCGGTCACCCTGCTCGACACCGGGGTGGCGCTCGTCGCCGGCATCATCATGTTCAGCATCATCCACTCCATCCCCGGCATGAAGGACCAGGTCTCGGCCTCCTCCATCGGCATGCTCTTCGTCACCCTGCCCAAGCTGTTCTACACCCAGATGCCGGGCGGGGCGCTGCTGGGGCCGCTGTTCTTCGTGCTGGTGGCCTTCGCGGCGCTCACCTCCACCATCTCGCTGCTCGAGGTGCTGGTGTCGCTCCTGGTGGACCGCCAGGGCATGACGCGGCCGCGGGCCACCCTGCTCTCGGCCGGGGCGGTGTTCGGGGGTTCGTGCCTCTCGGCGCTGTCGCTGGGCGCGGTGTCCTGGCTGTCTTCGTTTTCCATCTTCTCGGGAAAGACCGGCGTGCTCTCCACCCTGGATCACCTGGCTGCCAACTGGATGCTGCCGCTGGGCGGGCTGTTCACCACGGTCTTCGTGGGCTGGTTCTTGAAAAAAGACGCCGCCCGGGACGAGCTCGCCGGCGGGCGGGGCTGGTTGTTTACGCTCTGGCTGTGGCTCATCCGGGTGGTGTGCCCGCTCGGCATTTTAGCGCTGCTTCTGGCCATCGTGACGGGGAAGGACTTCAGCTAGGGCGGCTCTCCAGGTAGGCGTAGGTGTTGTGGGCGTGGATGGACTCCTGGTTCTCCACCTCGACCGAGAAGGCGGCGAGCCGCGGGTGGCGGGCGAGCGCTCGCGCCACCTCGCGGGCCACGTCCTCGACGAAGCGCGGCCGGCGGTAGGCGCGCTCGGTGACGAACTTTTCGTCGGCGCGCTTTAGCACCGAGTAGATGTCGCAGGAGGCGCAACCCTCGACGAGATCGATGATCTCCTCGAGCCACACGAAGCGCCGCGGCGCAAAGCGCACCCGCACCCAGCCGCGCTGGTTGTGGGCCCCCGCTTTCGAGATGGCCTTGGAGCACGGGCACAGCGCGGTGATGGGCACCTCGACCTCGATCTCCAGATGCACCCGGCGCCCGGCCTCGCCGCGCACCGTCACCGGGTAGTACAGCAGCCCCTCGGCGCCCGAGACCGGGGCGCGCTTTTTGCGGAAGAAGGGAAAGGCCACCGAGATGCGGGCGGTGCGGGCCTGGAGGCGCCGGCGCATCTCGCGCAGCAGACCGGGGATGGCGGTGGTGCTCATGTCCTGGCAGCGCTCGTTGAGGAGCTCGACGAACCGGCTCATGTGCGTGCCCTTGAAGCGGTGCGGCAGGTTGACGAACATGCTCACCCGCGCCACGGTGGCCTGCCGGCCGCGCTCGCGGTCCAGCACCTGGATCGGGTACAGCAGGTCCTTCACCCCCACCCGGTCGATGGGGAGATGCCGCCCATCGCGCCGGGACTGGACGTCGGGGCCGGCCCCGGCCGCCTTTTTCTTCGCGCGCGCCACGGCCTAGTGCCCGCCGCCCTTGCCGCGCGGGGTCACGTTCCACAGGGTGGCCATCACCACCGCGCCGATCACGGCGAAGGGGATGGGCCACAGCTTCCAGGTCTGCCAGCCATAGTTCTGCGTGATCCAGCCGACCAGCAGGCCCGTGAAGGGCGCCGCGAAAAAGTACTGCATGCCGTCGAAGAGCCCGGCCGCGGTCGCCGCGCCCTTCTTCCCGCCGAAGTCCATCGAGGCCGCGCCACCGATCAGGCCATGCGCGCCGTTCACGAAGAACGAGAGGAGGGAGATGCACACGAAGGCCGCCCAGCCGCCGAGGTGCAGGGCGTCGGAGAAATAGAACAGCAGCAAGCAGACGGCCATGCCGGCAAACCCGATCACCACCACCGGCGCGCGCCGGCTCTGGAAGACCTTGTCGGACAGCGGGCCGAGCACGAAGCCGCCGATGATGCCGCAGACGGCGATGCCCCAGGCCATGGCTTGCTGCAGCGTATCGATATCGGCCGGGAAGTTCTCTTTCAGATAGACCGGCCACCAGGAGTCGACGATGCTGCGCCGCACGAAGCCGATCATGACCGAGGCAAGCGCGATCATCCACATCACGCGGCTGGTGAAGATCTTGACGAGCACGTCCCGGATGCGCGTCTGCTGGTTGTCGTCGCCGATCTTGGCGTCGCCGGTCTCTCGCCTTGCAAAACCGGCGTCCTCGGGCCGCTCGACCACGAACAGCTTGACCAGCACGAAGAGGATGGCGACCGCCAGCGCCGGCAGCCAGAAGGCGTAGTGCCAGGGCAGCACCCTGGCGATGAGCGGCGCGCCCGAGAAGCCCAGCACCAGGCCGAAGCGGATCAACACCCCGAAGATGGCGCCGAAGGTGCCGCGTTCGCCCACGTGGAACCACTGCGCGTTGATCTTGACGATCGACAGCGCGCCAAAGGACTGGAAGTAGGCGTTCACGGCCCACACCACGGACATGATGATCGCCAGCTGGCTGGACGTCAGGCCGCCGGCGATGACGGCCGGCTGCAGGATGACGCGCTCGGCGCCACCGCTCTGGATGACGGGCGGTTGCAGCACCGCCAGGTAGAAGGCGCCGAAGATGAAATTCATCACCACCACGCCGGCCGCGCCGATCAGGAAGGCCTTGCGGCCCCCCAGGCGGTCCGCGATCATGGCGTTGAAGATGACCGACACGCCATAGATGAAGGGCATGGCGGTCTCGAGGTACGAGAGATCGACCTTGGTCCAACCGAAGGCGTCCATCAACACCGGCCCGAGCGCCGTGAAGTTGTAGCGCGTCATGTAGAAGAACGAGTACAGCAGGCCGACGATCATCCAGTTCTGGAAGCGGCGGCGCCGGTAGGCGGGGTCGCGGAACTCGGCGGGAATGACGGCGGCGGTCATGAGGGTCCTTTCTGCGGCCGGCCCGGCTCAGCGCCGCCGGCGGCGCGCGTAGCCAGGCACGTGCGTCTGTTTCACCCGGGAGACGGCCAGCGCCTCGGCCGGGACGTCGTTTGTCACAGTGGTCCCGGCCCCGATCACGGCGTTCTTGCCCACCCGCACCGGGGCCACCAGCTGGGTGTCGGAGCCGATGAAGGCGCCGTCCTCGATCACGGTAGGGTGCTTGTGCTTGCCGTCGTAGTTGCAGGTGATGGTGCCGGCGCCCACGTTGACGCCCCGCCCGACGACGGCGTCGCCCAGGTAGGTGAGGTGGTTGGCCTTGCTGCCACGGCCCAGGCGGCTCTTCTTGACCTCGACGAAGTTGCCCACGTGGACCTCGGGGCCGAGCACGGCGCCCGGCCGCAGGCGCGCGAACGGCCCCACCCGCGCGTCCTTGCCCACCAGGCAGTCCTCGAGCACACAGAACGGGCCGATCGAGGCGCCGTCGCCCACCGCGCAGTCGCGCAGCACCGCGTACGGACCGATTCGGCAGCCGCGCCCCAGGCGCACCCTCCCCGAGAACTGGCACCCCGGCAGGATCTCGCTGTCGCGCCCGGCGCGCAGCTCCGCGCACAGGCGCGTGGTGGACGGCGCATGGACGGTGACGCCGCGCCGGGAGAGTGTGCGCGCGAGGCGGGCGGAGAGAACCTCCTCCGCGCGCGCGAGCTCCTGGCGGGTGTTGATCCCCAGCACCGGCTCGGCATCATCCACCGCGACGCCGGCCACGGCGCGGCCGCGCTTTCGCGCCTCGGCCACCAGGTCGGTGAGGTAGAACTCGCGCTGCGCGTTGCCGGCGCGCAGCCGTCCGATGGCGGAGTGGACGAAGGCCAGATCGAAAAGGTACACCCCGGTGTTGATCTCGTCGATGCGCCGCTCGGCGGCGCCGGCGTCGGCGTGCTCCACGATGCGCAGCACCTCGCCGCGCCCGTCGCGCACCACCCGGCCGTACCCCGACGGGTCGGAAAGTCGCGCGGTGAGAAACGCCACCGCCGCGTCGCGCGCGCCCCGGCGCAGCCGGGCGACTTCCGCCAACGTCAGCAGCGGCACGTCGCCGCACAACACCAGCAGGCGCCCCCTCCGGGGGAGCGCCGGGCGGGCCATGAGCAGCGCGTGACCCGTCCCGCGCGGCGGCCACTGCCGGACCACCCGCACCCCGGCGCCGAACCGCCCGCCGAGCAACTGCCGCACCGTCTCCTCCTGGTGCCCGGCCACCACCACCACGGGCTTGCAGCGCTGCGCGAGCGCCAGCTCCACCGGGTACAGCAGCATGGGCCGGTCCAGGACCGGGTGCAGCACCTTGGCCAGGCGCGAGCGCATGCGCTTGCCGAGCCCGGCCGCCAGGATGACGCAGGCGGTGTTCATTTCTTTTCCTCTGCGGCGCAAGGCGCCGGGCGAGCCCCGGGCCCCACCGTCACCACGACCGGCGCTCGCTCGACGAAGACGCGGCGCGAGACGCGCTGGACATCGCCGGCCGACACCCGGGAGAGGCCGTCCAGGTCGGCGCCGCCGGCGCCGGAGGCCAGCCCAAAGAGTTCCGCGTAGGCCAGCTCCGCGGCGCGGGCGGCGGGCCGGGTCCGCGCCAAGGTGGCGGCCTCCAGGACCTCTCGCCGGGCCCGCTCGAGCTCCTCCGCCGGCGCCAGAGATGCGGCCAGCGCGCGCAGGGCCTCCAGGATGGCCTCTTGCGCGCGCGCAACCTGCGATGGCTCGACGGCGGCCACCACCGCGAAAAACCCCGGCTCGATGCCGTTCATGTGGGCCACGTTCAGAGACGAGGCGGACACCCCGGCGGCCCGCAGCCGTGGCGATATCCCGGCGGGCCCCTCCAGCAGCGCCCCGGCGAGTTGCAGCGCGTGCCGATCGGCGTCCTGCACCGAGAGCCCGGCGAACCCGACGACCAGGTACGTCTTCGCGATCGCGCGAACGACCGCGCGCGCGCGCGGCTGGTCCGGCAGCGGCTCCAGCGGCACCGCGGGCGGCGGCGCGGACTTGGTCTTTTGCGCTGGAGCCGGGAGCCGAGAGCGCAGCGTCTCCACCACGCTGGCGGGCTCCACGTCGCCCACCACCGCCACCACCAGCCGGTCGGGCCGGGCGGCGCGGGCGTAGAACTCCCGGAGCCGGGGCGCGCGCAGATCGGCCACCGCGCTCATGCGACCGAGCAGCGGCAGGCGGTAAGGGTGGGCGCGGTACAAGGTGTCGAGGAAGGCATCCAGCGCCGCGGCGGCCGGATCCTCCTCGCGCTCGCGGATGGCCGAGAGCAGCTCGTCCCGCGCCCGCAGCACCTCGCGCTCCGAAAACTCCGGGGCCAGGCTCTCCGCCGCCAGGGCCAGCCCTTCGCGCGCGCGGTCCTTGGGGAATTCTGCGAAAAGCCCGAAACTGTTGCGCCCCGCGAACCCCTCCAGGCGGCCGCGCATCTCGGCAAGCAAGCGCCCGATCTCGCCGACGCCGTGCCGCGAGGTCTTGCGGCCTAGCAGGCGCGCGATGAGTTGATGGATGCCACAGCTCTCCGGCTCCTCGGCACGGGTTCCGCCCGGGAACACCGCCTGCAGCGCCACCGTCTCCATCCCCGGCACGCGCTCCACGAGCAGCACCGTCCCGGACGGGAGAACGGCGCGGTGCAGCGCCGCGCCATCGCCCGGCGGCGGCAACGCGTCTTGTGCCCCGAGCGGGGCGCCGAAGGCCACGGCCATCGCCAAACCAAGGATTCCTGCGAGCTTCATTTCTCTGCAGCGATTTCTCATGCGAAATCCGGCCTGACTGTGCCATCGGAGCGCCGGAGTGTCAACGAGCGCGCCTCGGCCGACCACGGAGCCCACACGGCCGGCGCGGACGGGCGCGCGCCCCGGTTGCGACACGGCCGCGCTAGGAAAAACCAGGCGCGGCGTGATACAGTGGGCCGGGGAATCGAGGTGTTTGCATGAAAACGCAGCGCCGGTGCATCTTATGCGTGTTCTTTCTCGTCGTTTTGGTTCCTTTCGGTGCGCTGGCCGCGCCGCGCTGGCTGCGGCTGTCCTGGACCCGGCCGGCCGACACCAGCATGACCGTCACCTGGACCGACACCGCCCCCGGCGATGGCACCGTGGAGGTGCGGGATCCGGACCAGAACGCGCAGGTGTTCCCGGCCACCTCCTTCGCCACCGGCGCCGCCGAGCTCGGCGCGACCTACAGCGCGCTGGTCGAGGGGCTCCGGCCCGACACGAACTACCGCTACCGGGTGAACTCGGGCGGCGAGTATAGCGACTGGCGGACCTTCCGCACCGCGCCACCGCTCTACCAGTGCAAGCCCTTCCGCTTCATGGCCGGCGGCGACAGCCGGGGCGAGGACATCCTGACCTACATCCCCTCCATGCAGTGGGACCAGATCGTGCTCTTCGCCGCGGCGGTGCAGCCGTTGTTCTTCGTGCACACCGGCGACTTCGTGCGGGACGGCGCCCAGCCCGACCAGTGGGAGAAGGAGATGCCTCGCCTGGAGCCGCTCTCCGCCATCAGCCCGTACTACATGATCATGGGCAACCACGACGACATGTCGCCCGAGGGCCCGGCGGCGTATTTCAACCAGCTCTTCGAGACACCGGCCAACGGCCCCGACGCGGTGGACGATTACTTCTCCATGATCATCGGCAACGTGCTCATCGTGGGGCTGTCCAACTACACCTTCGACTACGACCAGCAGATCGACTTCTTGCGCGCCGAGCTCGAGCGCACCAAGGACCTGGTGGACTGGCGGGTGGTGTTCTTCCACGTGCCCATCTGGTCGAGCGGGGCCCACGGCAGCAACGAGAACAACCTCAACCACGCCGAGCGGCTGGTGCCGCTGCTCGACGAGTACGGGGTGGAGCTGGTGCTGAACGGCCACGACCACGACTACGAGCGCTTCCACCCCAGCCGGGGCGGGTACGGCGGCGTCCCGCGCCAGGTGAACCCCCTGCCGTTCGACGACGGCCGGCGCGGCACGCCCCAGGGCACGGTGTACTACGTCACCGGCGGCGGCGGCGCGCTGGAGAACATCATCTTCTACCCGTACGTGGAAGGCTACGCCAAGGGCTCTGCGCACCTCAACTACCTGGTGATCGACGTGGAGCGGAACCAGATGACCATCACCAGCGTGGACTGCGGGGTGCTGGGGATCGTCGGGGCCGATTGCTCCACCAACCTGGAGACGGTGGTGCTCACCAAGGAACACTCCGTGTGCGACGTGGTGCCCGACGGGGGCCCGCAGGACGGCGGCGTGGACGGAGGAGCCGATGCCGGCGAGGACGCGGGGGTCGACGGCGGCCCGGACGAGACGGCGGACGCAGGAGAGGACGCAGGACAAGATGCGGGCGCGGATGATGAGACGGATTCGGGACCGGACGAGGCGCTGGATGCGGGAATCGACGCGGGTGTGGACGCCGGCGACGGGAATGCGCTCACCGACTCCGGAGGCGGCGCGGCCAGCGGCTGCGGTTGCGGCGCGGCGCCGGCGGGCGCCCCGGCGCTGCTCCTGCTCCTGTCTTGCATCGTTGCGCGGCGAAGAGCGAACCCGCGCGGATGACGTCATCGCCCGCGACATGCACATTCCTTCCAGGATGGCCTCCGATATCACTGGTGGGTCTGGTTGCGATGCCGAAAGAGCAAGCGCAGCCAGACGCGACCGTGATCTTGGCGCCTGGTCGCGCGGCCGGCACGGCCAGCCGGGCGAATCATGTGCGAGTCATGGGAGCTCATGGCCGTGCTGCCCCCAGAGCAAGCGCGGCCATGCACGTATGCGTTCCGGGATTCTCGGGCTGGCGGTCACTGCGATGCTCCTCGCCGCAACCGGTTGTTGTTCCCTGGAGGACGCCTGGCGCGCATCTTTCGAGCGCGACCGGGCGGCGCTACGCGAGACGCTGGCGGACGGCGAGCCGGGCGATCACCTGGGGCTGTACCTCGACCTCGCCAGGCTGAGCGCGCTCGTCGCGGATCTCCCGGAGTCGGCGCGGCCGAGGTTCGAGCGGCGCTTTTCGCTCGGCGCGGAGGGCTCGAACGCGCCCGCCGTCGTCCTACGCCTTGAATCCACGGGACTCACGTTCGCCGCGGCCGAGTGCGACGGGTGCCTCGATGTCACGCTCGCGTACCGCGCCTCCATCGATCCCGACGTCGGAGAGGGCCTCAAGGCCGCGCTGGGGATCCCCGCCCAGGGTCTCGTCCGTGAAGGAACCATCGCCTTCCAGGCGCGCCTGTTCGTCGCGCCCAAGGACGGCGGCGCGCAGGTCTCCATCGATCTCTGGCTCGGCTTGCGCGAGGCGCTGCGCTCGACGCTCTCGCTGCTGCCCGCGCGCTGGGCGGAAATCATCCAGGAGAAATTCGAGCCCGCCGAGCGGCTCCTCGGCGACGCCCGGGTCGGGGCCCTGGGGCTCTTGCGCCTGCGCGCGAGACAAGAGAGCGCGACGGGCCTCGCCACCGCAGTGCGCGCCATCCACACCGACCGGGACAAGAACCAGCTCTACCTGGGATTGACCACCAACCTCAACGTACCCGGCAGCGAACTTCTCGAGTACACAGGCCCGGTCGACCTCGGCCCGGCATCGCTCCGGCTGCGCGCGCCCCGGGGGCTCTTCGAAGCGCTGGCCCGCGCGGCGCTCGCGGGCCGGCTCGGCGCGGCCGGGAACATCGGCAAGGCGCTCTCGGGTGGCAAGACCAGGCTCACGCTCAACCGGCTCGACTTCGCGAACGGAAAGATCGCAATCGGCGTCAAGCTCTGGCGCACCCATTTCCCCTGCGTCGAAGCCGATATCGCGCTCACTGCCGGAATCGAACGCGGCCCGGACGGCCGGTTGCGGATCGCGCTCTCTGAGCCAGTGATCGAAGGCGCCTCGCGTGGCGAGGCCCGTGTCCGCGAGGCCATCGAAAAGAAGAAGGACATGCTCCGCGCGTTCGGAGAGCAACTTTCAAAGTTCCTGAACGAAAAGCGAATCGACATTGGTGAATCCCGAGAGCTACAGTGGTTGCCAATCTTGGCAGAAATCGGCCGAGATTCGATCATGGTGGACGTATCTATACAAAATACCGTAAAACAACAATAAAACATAAAAACAACTGGGGACAGGCCCCTGCTTTGCGGCCAGCGGGATGATCGGGAGAAAACTACAACTTATTGAGTTATATATAAATAAAAGGCAAATCAGGCCGCCGCAACACGATGTATTCGGAGTATCTATAATTTTTATTTATATAATTCAAAATATTACAAACACAGGGCCATGTGGCGGCGAAGATCATGACTCCCGGAGAATACAAATTTCATAGAAGACGCTGGTGTCTATTGCTCGCCGGAAAAAAATTTTTTCTTTACAATTCAAATGATTCTATCCAAACTTCGTCAATCGTTCCGTCGGTTGGCCTGCAAGATGCATTTGGAAGTAGTCACCGTTATGCAGATATAGCGAACCCAAACCTCGGAGGAGGAAAAAATGAAGGCGGCAAGGATCCTGGGACTCATGATGGTCGCGATGTTCTCTGTCATGGCCTGTGGCGGCGCGGAGCTCGAGGTTGATCTCGGCACGCTCCAGGGCGCCATCTTCAACGGCAGCCCCCCGAACGCCCCCGAGCACAACGCGGTGGTGGCCCTGATGGACGTGAAACTCGGCTACGCCACGTTCTTCTGTTCGGGCACGCTCATCCGGCCCAACGTGGTCCTCACCGCAGCTCACTGCCTCAAAGGCAAGAAGGCCAACAAGGTGGTGGCCTTCGTGGGCGACCAGATCCAGAACCTCCAGGTGGGCGTCAACACCTTCTACGGGTCGTCTCTCACCGTCCACCCCCTGTACAACTCGCGCACCATCACCAATGACGTGGCCATGTTGAAGCTCACCCAGAACGTCCCCGGCGTCACCCCGGTGCCCGAGGCCCCGGCGACCGTCGGCCTCGCCATCGGCGAGCGCATCAACTTCGCGGGCTTCGGGCTGACCGAGGCTGGGACCTACGGTACCAAGCTCCAGGTCGATGGCACCCTCGAGGGCTTCGGCTGCAGCGCTACCCTGTGCGGCTGCCAGGTTCCCCCGGGCGTCCCCGCCACCCAGATCTGCTACCACCAGACCCCGCCCGCGACCGGCAGCGGCCCCTGCTCCGGCGACAGCGGCGGTCCGGCCTTCGTGTACCGCAACGGCCAGGCCTACGTCGGTGGCATGACCTCCTACGGCGACGCCAACTGCCTCGTGTACGGCGTGAGCACCCGCGCGGACGCCTTCGAGAGCTTCATCCACGGCTTCGCCGGCGCCAACTGAGAAGCGCAAATCCCGCCTGACCGATGCCGGGGCTCTCACGACGAGGGCCCCGGTTTTTTTTGCACAACTTGACGGCCCGGGCGCCGCAGAATATCGTCTGGCAACTTCCACTCCGGTCTGGACATGGCGCGAAGCTACCTGGTGGTGTCCGATCTGCACCTGTGCGACGTCGAGGACCACGCCGACGGCTGGAAGGCCTACAAGAGTGCGCGCTACCTCTTCGACGGCGAGTTCGCCGCGCTGCTGGCCGACTTTCGCGCGCGCGCGGCGCCGGGGGATGAGCTTGTGCTGATCCTCAACGGCGACGTCTTCGACTTCGACCTGGTCTCGGCGGTGCCGGCCGACCCGCCCTGGCCCGTGTCGCCGGCGGAACGCTTCCGCGGCCTGCGCTCCACCGCCGAGAAATCCGCCTGGAAGCTCTCCCTCATCCTCTCCTGCCACGGCTGGTTCGAGCTGGCCATCGCCGATTGGCTTCGCGCCGGGCACCGGCTGGTGTACGTCATGGGCAACCACGACCGGGAGTTCCACTTCCCCGAGGTGCAGAAAACGCTTCTGCACCAGCTCCACCTGGCGGCGCGCGGCCAGGGCGGGGACTTTCGCGACGAGCAGGTGCGCTTCGAGCCCTGGTTCTTCCACCGACCCGGCGAGATCTACGCCGAGCACGGCCAGCAGTACGACTTCTACACCACCTTCCGCAACGTGCTGTGCCCCACCGTGGACGGCAAGGAGGGCCCCATGCTGGCGCTGCCCATGGGCAACCTCTCCAACCGCTTCCTGATGACCCGCATGGGGTACTTCAACCCCTTCGCCACCGACTACATCCGCAACCTGTTCTCCTACCTGTGGCACTGGCTGAGATACTACGCCTTTTCGCGGCGCAGCCTGGCCATCGCCTGGCTATGGGGCAGCATGGTGGTCCTGGGAAAGCTCCTGGCCACCAAGAAGCGCCAGCTGCGCGCGCCGCGGGTGTGCGCAACCGACTTCGCTACGGTCGGCTCGCGCGTCTCGCTGGAGGCCGCCACCGTGGAGAAGATCGCCGCGCTACAGCAGCCGCCCATCACCAACCGGCTCTACCGCATGCTGCGCGAGTTCTGGCTGGACCGGCTCCTGCTCTTCGTCCTCATGGTCGGCGGCACGATCACGCTGGCGCTGGTGCCGGTGCCGCTGTGGCTGAAGCTCATGGTGCCGCTCACATGCTTTCCGCTGCTCTTTTTCATCTACGAGACCTTCGCCCACGGCGAGTCGGTGTTCGGGGTGGAGCGGGAGTTCCCGCGCGTGGCGCGCCAGCTCGCCACCTTGATGGACTCGCCGGTCATCGCCTTCGGCCACGATCACGTGCCGCGCCTCCTGCCGCTCGACGAACGCTCGACCTTCGCCGACACCGGCACCTGGGCGCCCATCTACGACGAGGCGGGCGAACTCTTGCGCGGATACCGCAACTACCTCGAGGCCCACTTTCACCCGGGGCGGCGGCCCGAGATCTTCCTCGGCTCCTGGATGTCGCAGGCTTCGCGCGCGGAGACCGCCCCATCCTCCTCCCCGTCTTCGGAACGCGTTCCATAGATTCTCTGACCGCGATGCCACCAGCGTGAGCGCGGTGAGGCGCGACGTGCGCGACCCGTCCGGCCATGACGGCAAAGGTCGGGCGAAGGCCGCTTTTTCTACGGCGGCCCGGGATGGCTCACTCGCCGGCGCGGACCTGGAAATGGCGCTGGTCGGAGAGGCCGTCCTCGGCGGTGACCACGACGTCGTGCTGGCCCGGGCTCGGCGTCCACCACACGCGCTCGCCGGGGTCGAAGGTGCCGAGGAAGCGCCCGTCCACGAACCAGGACAGCCGGCCGGAGCCGCCGGCGGCCTCGGCGGCGAGCGGAAACTCCTGCCGGTCCGGCGGCAGGCCGGGGAGCAGCACCAGCGTCTGGTTGGAGGCCGGAGAGGTGATGCGCGGCGGGCGCGACTCCGTCGCCGGCGCGCACCCCGGCGCGAACGGCGGCGGCGCGGCCCACTGCAACCCGCCCTGTAAAAAGCGGCGCACCCCCGCCGGCAGCGTCACGAACACCCGCCGCTCCACCTCGCGCCCGGCGCGGCAGGCGGGCGACAGGGCCAGCCCGGTGAGCCGGTCCACCTCCAGGCCGAGGTGGAAGGGGCAGCGCTCGGTGGGCACGTTGCGGCGCGGCGCGAGCGTTTGTTTTCGCTCCGGGCAGTCGGGCCCGGGCGGGTAACCCGAGAAGGCGCACACCTCGACCTCGACGAGGTCCTCGGGCGGCGCCTCGCCCTCGGGCCGGTTCTTGCGCGAGTCGAGCGCCTCCAGAAGGTCGAACAGGAGCGGCGCCGCCACCTCGGCGCCCAGCAGATCGCGGCTGCCGCGGTTGTCCAGGTTCCCCAGCCACACCACCGCGGTGTACTCCCCCGAGGAGCCGGCCGCCCAGGCATCCCGGTGGCCGTAGCTGGTGCCGGTCTTCCAGTGGACGTGGGGCACAAGGCCGGTGAATCTGGCGCGCTGGGGAAAATCCGGCCGGTCCCGCCGCCGCAGCGCCTTGCGCGTAAGATAGGCCGCGCCCGCCGACATGACCCGGATCCGCTCGGGGGCCGGCGCGCCCTCCACGAAGGACAGCTCGCCAAACCACCCGTCCTGGTTGAGCACGCTGAACATGGCCGCGAGCTCGAGCGGGGTGAGCTCGATGGAGCCGATGATGGCCGAGAGGCCGTGCCGCCCGGGATCGGCCGCCAGCCGCGGCGCGCCCAGGTGGGCCAGCGCCCCGATGAACTCGTCGACGCCGAACCTCCGCAAGAGGCTCACGAAGGGCACGTTCAGGCTCTGCGACAGCGCGTCCTCCATCCGCACCAAACCGTCGAAGGACTCGTCGAAGTTCTTGGGGGCGTACCCGCCGTACTCGACCGGGATGTCGGGCACCATGAAGCCGGGCAGGATCATGCCGCGGTCGATGGCCAGCGCGTACAGGAGGGGCTTCAGCGCCGATCCCACCGAGCGCGGCACGGCGAAGGCGGCGTACTGGCCGCCATGCGCCTCGTCGAAGAAGTCGAAGTTGCCCACCAGCGCCCGCACCGCGCCCGCGCCATCGAGCACCACCAGCGCGGCGTTGTGGATGCCACGCTGGGCCATGTCGCGGCGGACGCGGGACAGCAGGCCCTCGGCGAGGCGCTGGGTGCTCAGATCCAGCGAGGAGCGCAGCACGTCCAGGCCGGAAAAGCGCACCAGCAGCCAGCGGGCGGCGTGGATCGCCTCGCGGGGCATCGGCAGGGCCTTCTCGGGCACCGGCGCTGCGAGCAGGTGGGGCAGCGCCGCGGCCTCCAGGGCGCCGGCCGCGCGCAGCCGCTGGGCCACCCGGTTGCGCGCCGAAAGCAAGCGCTCGCCCTCGCCCGGGGCGCGCCGGGACGGATCCTGCGGCACCGCCAGCAAGAAGGCGATCTCCTCCGGCGAGAGCGCGCCGGCCCCGTGCCCGAAGAACGCCCGCGCCGCGGTTTCCAGGCCCTCCAGGTTGCCGCCGAAGGGGAGGAACTCGAGGTAGGCGTCCAGGATCTCGCCCGGCGACAGGCGCAGCGAAAACTGCAGGGCGCGGAAGGCCTCGATGAGCTTGGCGCCGAACGTGCGCGGCCGCGGCTCCAAGAGACGCGCGAGCTGCATGGGGATGGTGGATCCCCCCGAGACGATCCGGCCCTGCGCGAGGTTCTGGGCGGCCGCGCGAAGCAGCGAGCACGCGTCCACGCCCAGGTGGCGCAAGAAGCGCCGGTCCTCGAAGGCCAGCAGCGCCCGCAGGTAGGCCGGATCGACGTCCTGCCAGCGCACCGGCAGGCGCCACTTGTCATCCGCGGACAAGAAGGCGTGCGCCGGGGTTCCGTCGCGGTACAGCACCAGCGGGGACGGGCCTTGCCAAAGCCGCGCGGGGAGCGGGATGAGCAGCGCCAGCGCGATCAGCGCAAGATACGCCACCACGCCGGCGATCACCAGCCGGCGCGCGACGTCCAGGGTCTTTCGGATGGCGCCTCTCACGAACATTCACCGCCGAGCCGCGCTCGGTTGAAA
>CAZLNM010000004.1:66925-94451 GCA_964561025.1 uncultured Myxococcales bacterium | reverse complement strand
GTGTTCGAGCCCTTCTTCACCACCAAGGACAACTGGAAAGGGGCCGGGCTGGGGCTCTCGGTGGTGTACCAGATCGTCCAGGAGCACCAGGGCCAGGTGACCATCGAGAGCGAGGAAGGCAAGGGCACGGTGGTGACCTTCCGCTTCCCGGCGCACGAGCGGAGCGGCGGTAGCGCGCCGGTCCCGCTTGCCTGAAGCCCGGCCCTAAGGTATCATTCGCTCCCATCATGACCGCGCGCCTCCCCGCCCTCCTGCTCGGCGCAAACGGCCTGCTGCTGGCCGGGCTGGTGGCCTTCAACATGGTCTCGCCGCCCCCCGCCGAGGTGCGCTCGGCCCCGAGCCCGGCGGCGCGGCTGGGCTCGGTGGCGGGCCAGGTCGAGGTGCGCCGCGGCGGCCAGGAAACCTGGTCGCCGGTGCGGCCGGGGGACGTGCTCTCGGAGAACGACGAGGTGCGCACCGGGTTGTTCTCGGAGGCGGTGCTCCAGCTCCGCGGCCAATCCTCGGTGGTGGTGTCCGCCGGCAGCAGTTTCGTGGTGGGCCGCGATCAGGTCGAGCGCGCCTCGTTCGAGCTCGGGCTGGGACAGGTGACCGCCGCCATCGCCCCGGCGGGAGAGCGCCGCTTCGAGTTCCGCTCGCGCGGCAGCGACGCGGTGGCCCGGACCCGGGAGGGCGAGTTCTCGCTGGCCACCGATGGCCGCGGCACGGTGGTGGTGGACAGCCGCTCCGGGGAGGTCGAGCTGTCGGCCGCCGGCCAGTCCACCACCGTCCCCAAGGGCAAGCGCTCGGTGGTGGCCCCCTCCCAACCCCCGGGCAAGCTCATGCCCATCCCCAGCTCGCTGGCCCTGCAGGTCAAGTGGCCCCCGGTCAAGATGGACCGCAAGGTGACCACGGTGAGCGGCAAGACCTCGCCGGGCGCCACGCTGCTGGTGAACGGCGTGCTGGTGCGGGCGGATCCCCAGGGCGCCTTCTCGCTGGACGTGGCGCTGGAGGAGGGCAGCAACCGGGTGGTGATCAGCGCCACCGATCCCTCGGGGAACACCACCTCCGCCGAATCACCCGAGATCCAGGTGGACACCCGGCCTCCGGGCCTGCGGGTGGACGCCGAGGGGTTGTGGAAATGAGCGACGAATCCTCCAGCCTCGCCCGCCTGCAAGAGGAGCTGCGCCATGTCCGGGAGCAGATGTTCCACATGGCCAAGCTGGCGGAGATGGGCAAGCTGGTGGCGGTGGTGGTGCACGAGCTGAGCCAACCTTTGCTCGGCATCAAGGCCTTCGCCCAGATCATCCGGCGCAAGTTCCCGGACGACACCTTCATCGAGCCCAAGGCGCGCATGATCGAGCAGCAGGCCACCCACATGGAGACCATCCTGGACACCCTGCGCCAGTACTCGACCGTGGAGAACCACGAGCAGGCCCGGGTGGATCCGGCGTTGCCGGTGCGGGCGGCGGCCGAGATCTTCAGCGAGCGGGCCCGCAAGTTGAAGATCCGGCTCCAGATCGAGGGCGCCTCGCGCCTGCCACCGGTCCGGGTCACCCGCGGCCACCTGCAGCAGGTGATGAGCAACCTGCTGAGCAACGCCATCGACGCCATGGAGGGCGCGGGCGGCCTGGTGGTGGTGCGCCTGGAGGCGCTGGGGGAGCAGGTGCGGATCCGCGTGGGCGACAGCGGCGCGGGCATTTCCGCCGAGGTGCGCGAGCGCATCTTCGACTCGTTCTTCACCACCAAGAAGGACAAGGGGACCGGGCTGGGGCTGTCCATCTGCCGCGACATCCTGCGCCAGCACGGCGGCGAGATCCGCCTGCTCGCAGACGACGAGGCGGGGCAGCTGGCCCCCGGGATCCGGACGGCGTTCGAGGTGCTGTTGCCCGCGGCGGAAGGCGACTAGCCCACCGCCATCTCCATGGCCAAGACCTCCTTCTTGCCGCGGCTGGTAAACGGGCAGACCGGGGATCCGGCGCTGTTCGTGGATCTGTTGCGCGAAAAGCGCGCCCTGCTCTTCGACTGCGGCAACCTCACGCCGCTCTCACCCTCGGAGATCCTGCGCATCAGCGACGTGTTCGTGTCGCACGCCCACATCGATCACTTCATCGGCTTCGACCACTTGTTGCGCCTCCACCTCGGGCGCGGCAAGCGCGTGCGGGTGTTCGGCCCGCCCGGCATCACCGCCTGCGTGCGCGGCAAGCTCTCCGGCTACACCTGGAACCTGGTGCGCCACCAGCGCCTGGTGTACGAGGTCCACGAGTGGAGCCCCACCGGCGTCCGGGTGACCGAGTTCCTGTGCCGGCGGCGCTTCGCCGCGGGCGCCTCGCGCGACCTGCCCAACGGGGAGTTCTTGTGGCGAGACGACCACATCCGGGTGCGCACCGCGCCGCTGGACCACCGCATCCCGTCGCTCGCCTTCGCAGTGAGCGAACGCGATTTTCTCAACGTGGATCCGGTGAAGATATCCGAGCTGTCCCTGACGCCGGGCGCGTGGCTCAACGAGCTGAAGCGCCGCGTGCGCACCAGCGACCCGACGCCCTTGCTCATCGACGGGCGGCAGTTCGAGGTGGCGGACCTGGCGCGGCGGCTGCTGCACACCACCCGCGGCCGCACCATCGCCTACGCGGCCGACGCCCTGGGAAACGAGGCCAACCTGGCGGCCATCGCCGAGCTGGCGCGCGGCGCCGACTGGTTGTTCTGCGAGGGCGCCTTCCTGGAAGAAGACCGCGAGCGGGCCAACGAGACCTACCACCTCACCGCCGCCCAGGCGGGCCGGGCGGCGCGGCAGGCGGGCGCCCGCCGGCTGGTGGTGTTCCACTTCTCCCCCAAGTACGAGGGCCGGTTTTCCCAGTTGGAGGAGGAGGCCGCCCGGGAGCACGGCCGTGCGGCGTCAGCGGATGAGGACGACGAGCGGGAAGGGCCGCGGAGCGAGGAGGCTCACTCCCCCGCCCGCGAGAACTCCAGCGGGAACTCGTAACCGATGGACTTGAGCGCCAGGCCGTCTTCCTTCTGACCGGAGAAGGGAGGGAAGCTCCACTTGGCCACCCGCGGCGCCAGGCACTTGCCGAAGGCGTGCTCGGCGATGTCCTCGGGCTGGATCTCGACCTTCTGCACCTTGCCGGTGGTCTTGACCTGCACCCCCACGATGGCCTCGCCCTCGAACTCGGGGTCGGCCTTGAGGGCCTGGCAGTAGCAGAACTTCACCGCGCGCAGGTTCTTGTTGACCACCGCCGAGATGTCGCTGTCATCCAGCATGTTCTTGGGAGGGCCGCCGCGCGACACCGATACCGTGGCGCCCGGGCCGAAGCTCAAGTTCAGCGTGGCCTCGGGGATGTCCTCGCCCGGCCGGGCCGTCACCTTGAAGGCCCCGCCGGGGGTCTTGGCCACCAGCGCCTGGAAGCGGGCGGAGAAGTCCTTCTTGGAACCGGGTTGACCGGCCAGCGCCGAGAGCGCAAGCCCGAACAGCGCCACGGTCGCGACAAGAAGAGCGGCTCTTTTCATGGGAAACCTCCAGGTCAGAACTTCGCCAAAAGCCTTCGACGATCCGAGGATACCAAAAATGCAAATCAACGACAAATGCTCTGGAGCGCTCTCACCCGCCCAGGGTGACCGTCTCGCCCGCCGGTACGACGAGATCAATGTTTCCAGACAGGCGAGCGCCATCCGGGACCAGCGCCTTGCCATCGCCTTGGATTCGGATCCGGACGAAGGAGCCTGGCGAAACGTAAGCACCCCGTCCCAAAAGGATTTTTCCAGCGGTCGCGGGATCCTCAACCACCCGGCCATCTTGCGAGCACCGGACCCTCCCGTAGGGCGCCTCGGCTTCCACCCAGAATGTGGCACCCTTACCCACCACAAGGTTTTCACCGTACGGCGGCGCCTCGCTCACCGGACCATGCCGCACGCCGAGGAACACCCGCGCCCAAGCGTCAAGGCGCCAATTTCGACCTGCTCCACGCAGGGCCTGGGCATCATTCGTCCGCGCTGATCCTTCCAACCCGAGCGCCGGATCCAATTCGACCAGCGCGCTCGCATCCACTCGAGCGAAAAGCGCAGAAAGCCGCCGAGCATCCACCCGGCAAAGGTGTGCCCGGGTCTCCTCCAGGGAATCCTCTCCTTTGATAGACTTCGTCGGCCGGAAGAACTCCCGGCCCACCTCGAAAACCCCCACCCGCTCGGGCTCGAGCAGCGAGGCGAGGCCCTGGTTGAGCATCTCGAAGGTGCTGGTCTCGAACGACCGGCCCCCCGCGGACACCCGCTTGTTCCGGTACAGGGTGGGCGGGATGTCGGCCCGCACCGCATCCAGCCGGACGATGTTGGTGTTGATGTGGCCGAGCCGGAAGGCGAGCGAGCCACCATGCGCCTCTCTACATGCGATGGCCTGCGGGCACACGGAATATTCCAGTACCTCGATGACCCCATCCCGGGCCCGTCGGGCAAAAATCCCGAGTTTTTCCTTGGGGTCGTCCCGTGCGACCGCGCTCAAGGTCATGTCATGACCGGCGCGGACATGAAAGCCCAACCTGGCCGGCCACAGCGGACGGGCGCACAGGTTGTCGACGTTGTGAAGCAAAAGGTGACGCACGCCGAGCGAGCGCAATCGGTCGACGGGCCGGGCGCCGCCATCCTCCCGGCGCAACAACTCGGCAAAGATGCCGCCGTGGCCGTTTCCGGTCCACAGCAGCCGACCGTCCGGGCTGGCGACGAGATCGCCGTCCATGTCGAGGCGTGGGTTGGCGCCCTGGCAAAGGACCATGACGCGCTCTTTGGCAAAGCCGCGGAGCGCCGCTCGACGCAGCCAGGCCCGGATCGCCTCATCGGTCACGGGAGAGGTCATCAGGATCCACACCGGGAGCCTCCCCGCGCGCATCCCTTCCTCCAACAACTCGAAGGCGAAGCGTTCCAGGAAGGAGAACCCGGCCACCGGCGTCGCAGGGCAAAGGCCCTTCACGATCCCCGCCGAGCCGTCGATCGCCCCGGCGTCAGCGCCAAAGAACCGGCTGGCGGCGCCTCCCGCGAACACCGCCACCGCCACCTCCCCCGCCGCGACGGCCGCCTGCCCGAGCCGGGCCAACTCCTCGCCGGAAGCTTCCTCGTGGGGCGCCTCGATCGGCGCGAACTCCGACTCCTCTTGCGGATCTTCCCTGCCGAGCAAGGCGCGCCGGTGCGATTCGAGCCAGGCAAAATCCACCTGCTCGAGCTCCGAAAAGAACGCCTCCAACCCCTGCCGCGAAAGCCCGGCCAGGTACTTCTCGGCCGTTCCTCCACTGCCGAGGGCGCACAGTTTCTCCCACGAGTTCTTTTCCGCTGGGCTCGCGGCGAGGAAGGCGCTCACATTTTCAGGCAGGGAGATGCCATTCTTCACGTCCGCATCCTCCTGGCGCGGCTTCGCGGCCAGCCACCCAAGGATAGAACAGGCCACCGGACATGCCCATCGTCATAATTACCCGGCCGCTCGCGCTCAAACGGTGCGCCACAGAACGAGGCCCGCCGCCGGCTTCACCCGCCTCCCCTCGGTGACCCGGCCGGTGGCTCGTGCAAAACCCTCGCGCACGCTCTTTGCAACCTGCGCCGCCGCCTCCGCGCGCGCAAGCACCAGCGCATTTCCGCCGAAACCCGCTCCCGTGAGCCGGGCGCCCAGCACCCCGGACGTCTCGGCGGCGGCCGCGACCAGGGCATCCAGCTCCGGGCAGGACACCTGGTAGTCGTCGCGCAGGCTCTCGTGAGAGGCGAAGAGCAACCGGCCGAGGGTCTCGCCGTCCCCGGCCCGCAGGGCGCGCGCCGCGTCCAAGACCCGGGCGTTCTCGGCCACCACGTGCCGGAGACGACGAAAGCTGACCGGCTCCATGCGCGTCCGGGCGGCCGACAGCATGCCGTCATCCAGATCGCGCGCCGCGGAGAGCTTTGGGAACAACTCCCGCGCCGCCGCGAGACCCCGGGCGCACTCCTGCTGCCTGCGCGCGTACTCGCCCGCGCCCACGGCGTGCTTCACCCCGGAGTCGAACACGAAGAGCGCCAGCGTGTCCGGCACCGGCACGGCGTCGAGGCTCCGGCTCCGGCAGTCGATGAGCAAGGCGTGGCCCTGGCGGCCGCAGGCGGCGGCGAGCTGGTCCATGATCCCGCACGGGACGCGGCAGAACTCGCGCTCGGCCGTGTGCGCGATCGTCGCGATCTCCTGGGGCTCGATGGAGTGCCCCGCCAGCGCCGCGCCCAGGCCCGAGAGCGCCACCTGCAGCGAGGCCGAGGAGGAGAGCCCGCCGCCGAGGGGGACCTGGCCGCGCAGCCACACGTCCGCTCCCGGCGGCGCGAGCCTCGCCTGATGCAGGGCGTAGAACGGCCCGAGGAGGTAGCTCTCGAAGGTGGCCCGCTCCGGCGCCGCCAGCTCAGGAAGCCGCGCCTCGACCATGTGATCGGTGTTGGCCGTAAAGACGCGCAGCCGCCCGTCGTCGCGGCGCGCCCCCAACGCCACGGTGCGCAGATCGATGGCCGCCGGGAACACCAACCCCTGGTGATAATCGGTGTGCTCGCCGATGAGGTTCACCCGGCCCCCGGCGCTGGCCGCCCACTCGGGGGCGCGGCCGAAGCGCCGCCGGAACTCCGCAACCATATCCGTGATGTCCGGCGCGGCGCTATTTCTTTCGCTCATGGTACACCGTGTCGAACTCGTCGCGCTCCACCACCAGGGCCAGCCCGGTGTGCGGCCCATCGGGGCAGTAGCCGTTGTGCGGCGAGGTGACCAGGAGCCCCCGGCCCGCTTCCAGCTCGACCTCGCGCACCGCGCCCGAGGCGTCCTCGAGCAGCAGCACCAGCCGCCCCGAGAGCAGGAAGAACAGCTCCGGGCAGTCGTGCCGTTCGAGCTCGCGGCACTGCTCGGCGCGCGAGTTCTTTGGCGCGTACAGGCCCACCCGCCAGTGGCCGGTGTCGCCGCAGATCACCTGCCAGGTCTCCTTGCGCGGCGGCGCGGTCCAGCCGTCCGGCGGCAGCTCGGGGAACGAGGGCCCGCGGGTCTTGACCGTTCGCATGTTCGTCTACAGCTCCTCGCGGCGCAGCTCCAGCACCGCGTCGCGCTTGGGCAGCATGCGCATCTGCATGCGCCGGGTATAGCGGTCCTCCGGGCCGAACACCTGCCGGTCGGCCACCAGCAGCAGCGCGGTGGGGACCGCGAGCCGCGGCGAGTTGTTGCCGTAGTAGTGCACCAGCACCAGGTAGCGCCCGCTCTTCGCCTTGCGCATGTGGTAGAGCTCCGGCCCCAGCCCGTCGGTGATGTCCCACCACAGCTTGCCGCCCAGCGGCGTCTCCCGGTTGCCGTAGTAGCACTTGGTGCCCTCCGGCTCGATCACCCACAGGTCGATGTCGATGCCGTCGGTGCTCCAGTGCGTGGTGAGCTGGTAGTCGATGGTGCCGGCGCCGGTCTGCGCCGCGAGCTCCTCCAGGCGCCGGCGGGCGTTGTTGGCGAACTCCATGGGAAGGTTCTTCGACTGGGCGGCGGCGTTGAGCAGCCGGGCGTAGTGGAAGGCGGCCACCGTCTTGACCTCGCCATCGTGCCGCGGCCAGGCGCGCGACAGCACGATCTCGTAGCGCCGGGCGGCGTCGCCCAGGCGGCCGCAGCCGTCGAGCGCCAGGGCCTCCTCCAGGTACACCTGCCCCTCGAAGGGCCGCAGCAGCCGCGCCCGCTCGAAGAGCTCCGCGGCAGGCTGGTATTGTCCCAGGGCCAGCAGCCCGTAGCCGACCAGGCGCAGCGCCTCGGTGTCCTGCGGCCGCAGCTCCACCGTACAGGAGAGCGCCCGCACCGCGCCCATGGTGTCGCCGGCCAGGGCGCGCACCCGCGCCACCGCGTCGTAGATCATCACGTCCATGCGCTCCGTCTTGCGCAGTTCGCGGTAGCGCAGCTCGGCCTGCAAGCGCTCCTCGCCCCCGGCCAGCGGACGGTCCAGCAGCGGCTGCGGGCGGAGCGGCGCGGCGATCTTGTCGCTGGCGGCGGAGAGCCCGCGCACCACCGCCCGCGCCAGATCCGAGGCCTGGTCCAGATCCAGCCCCTGGAGCTTTTCCAGGCGCTGGTCCTCCTCCTGGGCGCGCAGCCGCTCCAGGTTGGCCAGATCCACCTGCTCTTCCTTGATGCCGAAGGCCTCGAAGGCACGCTCGTCCTCCAGGATGAGCAGGCTGGCGCGGGCGTTGGCCAGCAGGTAGTGCTGGGACAGGGCCACGATCATGCGATCCAGCCGCTCGTCGTCGAGCGAGAGCAGCCGGGAGACGTGCGCCTCGCCGAAGGCCCGCGCCGCCAGCCGGTGGTCGCTGTCGTCGGGGATGGCGGCCTCGAAGCGCAGCGCCTGCCCGCCCAGCGAGGCCCGCACCACCACCCGGGTCCCCCGACCCTCCAGCAGCCGGCCCGCCAGGCGCAGCTCCTGGCCGGGGAAGACCAGCTTCGGCGCGCCCGCCAGGGTGAGATCGGCCGCCTTGCCGCCGAGGACCTCCACGCCTTCGATGACGGCGGCGGGGCGCCGGTGGGCGGCGGCGGCGGCGGGGATCTCCGACTCCGAGAGCACGGTGACGGTGCGGCCGGCGCTGCCGCGCGAAAGCTCGTCGAAGAGGGCCTGGTTCACCGCGGACTCGCCGAAACGGTAGCACACCCAGCGCAGGGCGGCGGCGGCCGGGTGGCGCCGCGCCATGGCCTGGACCTCGGTCTGGCCCCAGGTGATCTGGCCGTCGGAAAGCAAAAAGGCCGTGGGCGCCGTCCCCTCCCCCGCCCGGATCCACGAGAGGTTCGCGTCCAGATCGGAAAGCAGCGCCTCGAAGTTCGTCGCGCCCTCCAGGTAGACCTTGCGCAGCTCGCGCAGAGTCTCGGCGCGGTTCTGGGGCGTGTTGTCGCGGTAGCGTGGGGCGTGCAGCCAGCGCGGCCGCACGTCGAACAACACCACCGCGTACTGGGCGATGGAGTCATCCCTCTCCAGCAGCGCCTCCAGGGTGCGGCTCTGGAGCTCGTAGGCCTTGCCGTCCTCGGCCGAGAGCGAGCTGTCGATCACGAACAGGGCGCGGCCGGTCTTGCCCAGCTTGCCCTCCGGGATCTTGGGGAGCAGCCGCGCGAAGAAGGCCCGGCCGGGCAGCCCGCCGGGGTCGGCGCCGGCGATGGCCTGGACGGCGGCGTCCTTCGGGGCAACCGCCACCGAGAGCGCGCCGCCCTCGTCCTCCTGCACCAGGTCGAAGGCCGTCCACGGGCCCAGGGCCGTCCCCCGCGGCACCGAAAGCGGCGCGTCCTTGCCCATGGCCACCGCCCGCACCGTTCCCAGCGAGTCGTCGTGGTGGACGCGCGCGGTGATGGGCCGCGGCTGCTTCTTCTCGGGCAGCGGGAAGGTGTAGCGCAAGAACTCGCCGTCGAAGGGCAGGGTCTGCTCGTACACCAGCACCAGGCGTTTCAACGAGCGCGCCTCGATGGGGAACACACGCGCCTGGAAGGTGTTGCCGCCCGACCACTCCAGCAGGGCGGGGTCCACCGAGCGGCGCACCACCTCCTCGTACACCTCGCGGGCGCGCTTCTGCGCTACCACCCGCGCGGTCTGGCGAAGCTGCCAGTCGGGCCCGGCGCCGGCGCGGGCGGGCGAGAGGGCCTCCAGGTTGTCGAAGGCGCCCGAGTCCTGGGAAAGCGGCGGCAGCGCCCGGCCACCGGGGAAGGCCCGCTCCGCGTCCAGCGACGGCGCGCCCGAGAACATGGCGAACCCGACCGGCGAAGCGTCGGCGGGGAGCGGAAAGTAGAAGGTCCCCTCGATGCGCCGGTCGGTGCGGTTCTCGAACACCACGTCCACGACGGTGCGGGCGCGCGGGCCTTGCAGGAAGGCGATGAGCCGCATCTCGCGCAGCGAAAGCGGTTGAAGCTTCCCCTCCTCGTCGCGCACCAGGATCTTCGGCTCGCGCGGAGCGCCGGCGATCTGCTTGAGCACCGTGCGGCCGGCCTCGCCCCCCTCCTCCGGCTTCTTCTTCTGCTTTTCCTCCGCGCCCCCGCCGGGGCTTGCCGGGGCCTCGGCCTTGGACGCCGGGGCCTCGTCGGCCTCGGCCGACTTGGCGGCCCGCACGCGGTCGACCGGGGCCTCCTGCTCCCGCGCCTCCCGCATCGGCTCCGGCGCGGCCGGCGGCGCCATGGCGGGCCGTGGGCGTTCTTCGGGCGCCGCACCCGCGAGCGCCACCTCGCTGGGCGCGGGCGCGCCCTCACGCTGCGCCGACTCGAGGCGGGTCATCTCCTCGGGCGACACCTCCTTGGCCTCGGCGATGGCCTCGCGGATGCGGGCCAGGTCGAGCGCCTCGGCGTTCTCCACCCGCGCGGTCATCTCGGTGGCGGGCACCAGGAGGCCCTTCGACTCGAACATGTCCCGGGCCCTGTCGTCCCAGGCGGGCGGCCCGGAAACCTGGCCGCCGGTGGCGCCGTCGGGCCGGGGGCAGCCCGGGCCGGCCAGCGCCAGGGCCAGAGCCAGCGAAACGATCTGCCAGCGCGCGTTCGTCGTCATGCTCCGCCTCCTGGGCCCGCGGGCCCGGTTCGACCGCAAACGTTCTCGACCGAACATCCATCCTGATCGACCGAAACTCACCTGTTTTCTCCTTTGGCGGCGGCCACCCATTCCGCGACCATCTTGCGAAGATTGGTCTGGTCGAAGGGCTTCTCTACCCGCAGGTTGTCCACCTGCTCGAGGAAAGACCGGGCTTCGGGTGTGAAAGCCCCTCCCGTGATGAACACGAGCCTGCGGCTCAGCGCCGGGTAACGCTCCGCCAGCCAGCTATGGAGTTCGATGCCGGACATGCGCGGCATCATCATGTCGCACAGGATGACGTCGAATTCCTGGTCCTTCTCCAGAATGGCGCGCCCCGACTCTCCGCAGTCGGCTTCCACGATCTGGTGGGCGCGCAGGATACGCCGGAGCGCATGTCGGATACCGGGCTCGTCGTCAATAATCAGCAGTCGGCCGCGGATTTCGGCACCCTGGCGTTTGGAAGGCTTCTCGCCGCGGGCCCCCGCGACCGCGCCCGCCGCGGGAAGCCGGATGACGAAACGGGTGCCGATACCCACCTGGCTCTCAACGGAGATGGTTCCGCCGTACGATTGGACGATGTTGCGGGTAATGTTGAGCCCAAGTCCGGAACCGACGCCGACCGGCTTGGTGGTGAAGAAGGGGTCGAAGATGCGCTCCAGGTTCTCGGGGGGGATGCCGCAGCCGGTGTCCGCCACGGAGGCGAACACGCTGTTCCCCTCCTGCCAGGATCGCACCTCGATCTTGTTGCGTTCGAGGTCGCCCTCCTTGATGGCGTGCGCCGCGTTGACGAGCAGGTTCAAGAAGACCTGGGATAACCGACCGTCGCTCGCCAGCACTGGATCGACGGGTCCCAGGTCCTTGACGATGCGCGCCCGGTACCGGATCTCGTTGAAGGCGATGCTGAGCGCGGCCTCGATGGAATAGCGCAGGTCTACAGGCGCCAACGTGTCCTTCTCGACCCGGGCGAACGTCCCCAGCCCGCGCGAGATGTCCCGGATGCGCCGGGCACCCGAGAGCGCATCCTGGAAGCGTTCCACCAGGTCGGTGAAGGCCGCTCCGTCGAGCGCCGCCATCCCATCCCCGAGGAGCGCACGCATCTCGTCCTCACCCAGACGGTCGACCAGGGCGCCGCGGACCCGGGCGAGGTTGGCGGACAGCGCGGTGAGGTCCTCGGTACAACTCTCCAGGTTGTACAGCACGTACGACAGCGGGTTGTTGATCTCGTGGGCCACTCCCGCGGCCAGCAAGCCCATGTTGGCCAGTCGGTCGGCCTGAGCCACGCTGGCCTGGAGCTTGCGTCGTTCGCTGACGTCGCGGCTCACCCCGAGGATGCCGTTCGGTTGGCCCGTGGCGTCGGCCAGAAAGGTTGCGCTCATCTCGACCCACACCGTGGAGCCGTCCTTGCGGTACTGTTCGAGCTCGATGGTGCGGGTGCGGCCTTGGGCGACAGCTCCCGACGCAATGGCCGACAGCTCTTCCCCAAGCACCGAGATGATGCGCTGTAAGGACTCCGGCGTCAGCAAGCGCTCCAGCGGGAGCGCCAGCGTCTCTTCCGGCGTGTAGCCGGTGAGCCGGATTTGAGATGGGCTGACGTACGTAAGACGCGGCGTGAGGTCGGCGGTCCAGATCACGTCGCTGATGTGATCCGCCAGGAGCCGGTAGCGCGCCTCGCTCTCGGCCACGGCCTGCGAGTCGCGCTTGCGCTCCAGGATGCGCCAGGTCTCTCCCGCTAGCAGTTGGAGCTGGCGCACGTCCCCGTCGTCGTAGTCGCTCGGCTTGTTAGCCACGCCGATCACCGCCACGATCTTCTCTCCCGTACGGACCGGAATGGTCAGGAAGCGAGTGAGCGGCGCGTGTCCCGCCGGGTAGCCCCGTTTGAGCGGGTGCGGAGCGGCGAAGTCGTTAAGCACGATGGGTCTCCCCTGGCGCACCGCCTCGCCCCAGATTCCGGTTTTGTCCAGGTCGTAGATGCCCTGCGGTTCCCTGACGGAACAGACCGTCATGACGCCCTTGGACCAGGTGTTTAGCGTGAACCGCCGGGTTTCCTCGGAATAATGATAGATGTAACCGATGGTGCTGCCGGTGAGGGCGATGGCCTCGTCGAGCACCCGGTCCAGAAGCTCCTTCTCCGAGAGCCCCTCCATCTCGGAAATGCGCAGCAGACTCTCCAGCCGGGCCTCGTTTTTGTGGGCCTCCTCCTCGCGCGCACGTTCCTCGGTGATGTCGCGAGCGGTGGACAGCGCTCCGATCACCTCGCCCTGATTGTCCTTGAGCACGCGGCACCACCAGGCCAGAAGGCGTTTTTGTCCGTCTTGGCGCCGCTGCCAGCTCTCAACGTAGAAGGTGTCCTCCCGGCCCCCGAAGAGTGGCGCCACGCGCTGGTATGTGTCCTGGTCCCCCATGAAGAACTCGGCCGCTTCTCGGCCCAAGACGTCAGGGCCGAAGAAACGCAAGCCCGCCTCGTTGGCCCAGGTGTAGACTTTACGGGCGTCGACCTCCATGACGATGTCAGGGAGTTCGGCTAGCAGCGTCTGGTACCGTCTCCACTCTTCCACTGTCAATACGCGATGTTCCGTGTTCATAGTTCCTCCCCAACGGCTCCTGAGCCTCCGCACCACGGGTTGAAGCGGGTTCATGTTAAGGCGCGAGCGCCTGCCATTTCAAGACAATTGCCTCATAAGCCTTCTCGACAGACCCCGTCTGAAATGTGGCCCGCTGCCGCAGCGCGCCATGAACATCGGCAACATTCCGTTGACGGAACCGGCGCCTGTGGTATCTTCCCCCGCGTCGCAGGCCTCCATACGGAAGGGGAAATCCATGAAACGCCTCGCGGTCCATACCCTGGCGCCGTCTCTTTTGGCATCGCTTCTCGTCGCCGCAGGCTGCTCGGGCTCGAAGTCGGGACCGAGCCGTATCGAGGACCTGCCGGTGGCCGGCGAGATGAAACTCTCAAACCTCTCCGCCCCGGTGGAGGTGGTGACCGACCGGCGCGGCATGCGCCACGTGTACGGCGCAAGCGATCTCGACGTCATCCAGGTGCAGGGCTACCTCATGGCCCGCGATCGCATGGCCCAGATGGAGTTCTTGCGCCGCGCGGTCGAGGGCCGGCTCTCCCAGGTGGCCTACTCCGCCTACCCGGGCCTGCTGGACATGGACATCGGGGCGCGCTTTACCGGCTTCGGGCGGCTGGGCGCGGCCATCTATGAATCGCTGCCGGCCGGCGACGACATCAAGGCCATGCTGGACGCCTTCTCGGCCGGGGTCAACGCCTACCTGGCCGAGCTGCGCGCCGGCACGGCCACGCTGCCGGGCGGGGTGGGCAGCCTGATCCACAAGGATCACCTCACCGACTGGAGCGGTGCCGACACCCTGGCCATCTCCCGTTACATGTCCTACGACCTGTCGCGCTCGCTGGAGATCGAGCTGGACATGACCGAGGCCCGCTCCGCCATCGCCCAGGTCTTCCCGGCGGCCTCCGCCGATCCGGCGCGGGCGGCGCGCGCGGGGCTGTTTTCGGACTTCTGGTCTTTCGCTCCCGGCGAGGCGGTGTTCACCCGCGAGGGGATCCCCAACTGGCCGACCGACAACGGCACCGTGGCGCTGCGTGCTCCCGCCCGGCCCGAGCCGGCGTTCTTGCCCGATCGGGCGCTGCTTTCGCGGGCGCGGGCGTTCTTGACGCGGAGCCGCTCGCCCGTCGAGCTGCGCGGGGCCCACGGCGGCTCCAACAACTGGGTGGTGCACGGGAGCAAGACCCAGAGCGGCTTTCCCCTGCTCGCCAACGACCCCCACCTCAGCCTGGATAGCCCGCCGAATTTCTGGTACGTGCACCTCAACACCAAGCGCGCCGGCGGGGACATGGACGTGCAGGGCCTGTCGCTGGCCGGGGCGCCCGGCATCCTGCTCGGCTACAACGATTCCATCGCCTGGGGGCTCACCACCGCGGTGTTCGACGTGCAGGACGTGTACCAGGAGACCATCGTGCCGGGCGCCGGCGGCAACCCCGACGCGGTCGAGTTCAAGGGCACGACCGTGCCCATCGAAACGCGCACCGAGACGATTGCGCTCAACAATGGTCAGACCCGCGAGGTGACGTTCGAGATCGTGCCGCACCACGGGACCATCATCCCCGGCTCGCGCACCACCGACGCGGCCCTGTCGGTGCGCTGGACCGGCAACGACATCACCAACGAGCTGCGCGCGGTGAGCCGCCTGATGAAGGCCCGCGACGTCTCCGAGGTCGAGAACGCGCTCGACTTCTTCGAGGTGGGGGCGCAGAGCTTCGTGGTGGTGAGCCGCGCCGGCGACATCTTCTGGAGCACCCAGTCCAAGGTGCCCCGGCGCGACCCGCGCGCGCTGAGCTACGACCCGGTCGCCCAGAGCGGTTTCGCCCCCGCCTTCGTGCTCCCCGGCAGCGGCGAGTACGAGTGGATCGGCACCTTCGTGGACGAGAAGTACCTCCCCCACGACCAGAACCCGGCCAAGGGCTACATCGCCACCGCCAACCAGGACCTGGTCGGCCTCAGCGCCGACGGCAACCCCTTCAACGACCACGTGTACCTGGGCTTCGACTGGGACGTGGGGCACCGCATGGCCCGTATCCGCGCCCGGCTCGAGGAGCTCCTCTCCTCGCGCAAGGTCACGCCGGAGGACATGCGCGCCATCCAGGCGGACGACCGCTCGGTGCTGGGGGCGAAACTCAGCGCCGCCATCGTGACCGAGCTCGACCGCGCCGAGGCCGAGGCCGCGCACCCCGGCACGCACCCGGACCTGGCCGCGGCGGTGGCGGCCGTGGGCGCCGACATGCCCGCCGTGCTGGGCCTTCGCGACCGGCTCAAGAACTGGAAGTTCTCCACGCCCCCGGCGGTCGAGGGCACCCCCACGCAGGCCGAGATCGACGAGTCGGTGGCCACCTCCATCTTCAACGCCATCGTGCCGCGCCTTGTGCGGCTCGCCTTCGGCGACGAGGTGGAGGCCATCGGCGTGCGGCCGGCGGACGACTACCTGGCCAAGACCTTGCAGTGGGCGCTGCTCGAACCCCAGCGGCTCACGACCTACGATGCCCAGCTCCAGGACACCGTGCTGTGGGACGATCTGGCCACCCCGGAGCGCGAGAGCCGCGGCGATCGAGTGCTGCGGGCGGCGCACCTGGCCTACGGCTTCCTCTCCAGCACGCTCGGGGCGGACCCGGCCGGCTGGCGCTGGGGAAAGCTCCACCGGGTGACCTTCGAGACGCTGATCCCGTTCTTCGACGCCTTCAGCATCCCGCAGGCGACCGACCCGGACTTCCCGGGCGGCTTCCCGCGGCACGGCGACAACTTCGGGGTGGACGCCAGCCACACCGGCCTGTGGGACGAGACCGACTTCACCTACGGCTCGGGCCCGCAGCAGCGGCTGGTGGTGGAGATGACCGACCAGGGGCCGCGAATCTGGAACGCCATCGCCGGCGGCGAGGTGCACGACTACACCAACCCGCACCACGCCGACGAGGCGCAGTACTGGCGCAAGAACGAAGCCCCGCCGCTCTACTTTACGGAGAAGGACGTGGTGCAGAACGCCGAGACCCGGGAGCGCTTCGTGCCCTGATGGAGGCGCGTTCGAGCCGCAAGAAGGCAGCTCGCGGCCGCCCGCGCATGAATCCTTCGCGCCATGGCCATCGGGTTTGCGCCCGGTGCCTCTCTCGGGTATCATGAGCGCGTTGTCTTTTCGGCGAGGTGCGCGCATGCGGTTTAGACTGCTGGTCCTGCTGGCGGCGCTGGCGGGCGCCCTGCTCATGGCGGCCGTCGAACTCGGCTACCGGGCGCTGGCCGCCGATCCCGCGCCGGTCCCTCCCCTGCCGGAGATCTCCGGCGAGACCGTGCCTTTTGTCTGGGAGAATTTGGAGTTCAAGCAGACCATCCCGCTCGAGTGGGGCACGGTGTTCTCGATCCACCGCGTCGAGAAGAGCGGCGAGAGCTACACCTTCTGGTTTTTGGCCACCGACGGCACGCTGCGCGGGGTCACCACGCGCGAGTTCACCGGCCCCAACCGCGCCAGTTTCTTCCCCGAGGTGTACATCATTCGCCGCAAGTGAGCCCGGCCTCGAAGGCCAGCCGCTCCAGCCAGTCCCGCGCCTGCGCCCGCGTCGCGCTGTCGGGAGGGTACTGCGCGAGCACCGCCGCCGCCTCGGCCGCGCCCTGCCGGTCGCCGGTCTGGTAGCGGCAGAGTAGAAGCAGCCTGAGGTTCTCGGCCGCGAAGGCCGGGTGCGGCAGCCCTCGCTCCCCGGCCCGCTCCAGCCAGAAGAGGGCCCTCCGGCAGCTTGCGCCCTGCGCCAGGTGGCGGCCGAGCAGGTAGGCGGGCAGGCCCCAGTCCGGCTCGAGGCGGTCGGCCTCCAGCAGCGCAAGGATGCCCGCCGCGAGCCCGCCCTCTCCCTGGAGGAATTCCAGCACCCGCCGCCCCGCCTCGCCGCGGGCGATGGCGTCCAGGCGGGCCAGGTTCAGCCGGTTCGCCCCCTCGTCGGCGTTCGATTCGAGCAGCGCCTCGAAGTACGGGCAGGCCCGCTCGGCCTCTTGCCGGCGGATCTCCAACCCGCCCAGGCGCTCGAGCAGGCCGAGCCGGGCGGCGGGCGGAAGCTCCGGGCGAGCGAGCAAGCGCTGGGCCGTCTGGTACGCCTCCGAATCATCTTCACCGCGGATGAGCGCGTCGAGATAGAGCAGCCAGGCGTCGGTATCGTCGGGGAACCACTCCAAAATGCGCCGGGCGATACGCAGGGCCTCCCCGGATCGTCCCTGCCCCAGGCTGGCGCGGGCCTGCGCCTGGAGCCGCGCCACCTCGTGCGCGCACGGCCGCGCGAAGATGCTGCCCTGGCCGAAGCGGACCTGGGCCGACGCCACCTGCGCGGGCTCCACCTCGAGTTCGTCGAGCCGCCGCTCCCACTCCGCCACCAGTTGCGCAGGGGTCGCGGGGTAGGCCTCCAGCGTGCCCGCGGCGTAGGCGCGGCGGAACACCTCCTGGCCGTAGCGATCGATGAGGAAGCGCACGAACGATCCCGCCACCAGGTACGAGCGCCGGGCCGGCTCGCTCCAGAACCCCACCGGGTCGAACAGCCGCTCGATCTTCGGGGCGAGGCCGGCGCGCCGCATGGCCGCGCTCCAGCGGTGGAGGTAGGAAGGATCGCCGGCGTACTCGGCCGCCACCGCCAGGCCCTCGGTGAGCCCGGGGTTGAACCAGAACCAGAAGCGGCTGCTGGCGTAGAGCGGCCAGGCGCCGAAGGCGCCGGCGTAGACGTGCGCCAGCTCGTGCATGAGCGTGCCGTGCGGAAACTCGGTGCCGTTGAGCGCCAGCATGTTGCGCCAGGGCTTGGCGAACTGGGTCCGGCCCGCCCCGAGCAGGCGGCGCTTCTTCGCCGCGCTCTCGAAGAGGTAGCCGTGGATGGGCGGGAGCGCGACCGGCCCGAACAGCCGCTCGAGCTGGTGGTAGCGGAACTCGAAATCCTGTTCGAGCTGCGCCGCCCGCTCGCGCGAGACGCCGTCCGGAAGATGAAGCAAAAAGTGCGGCGTGGCCCGCACCACGGGCAACGCCCGCTCGACCGCCGCGCGGGTGCGCCGGAAGCCCAGCGCGTCCCCGTGCGCGAACACCAGGGCGCCGGCGGCGGCCAGCGCCAGGGCAGCAAGGAGCGGCGCGCGGTTGGCGCGCACGGCGGCGAGCCGCGGCCGCAGCTTCGCGCGATCGAGGAAGGCGCAGCTCAGGGCCAGCGCCGCGCCGGCCCACAGCAGGCCGTGCAGGCGGCAGGCCACGAGCGGGAGCGAGGGCTCGACCACCTCGTCGTAGATCGGCCCGGCGATCCAACCGGCGAGCTGGTTGTAGGAGTCCACCTCCAGGCCGAGGTAGGCCTCCAGCAGGTAGCCGGCCGCGAGCGAAAGCCACAAAAGCCCCCAGGCGAGCCCGCCCAAGAAGCGCCGGCGCACCACCATCCCCAGGGCCACGCCCAGCAGGGAGGCGAAGGCGGCGCTGGCGAGCGGCAGCAGGACGAAGAAGGCCAGGCCCGTGCCGGGGGCGCAGTTCTTCACCCACAGCGCGTTCAGGAGGAGCAGGGCCAGCGGCAGCGAGAGCACGACGGCGTTTCGCAGCAGGGCCCGCCCCGCCCAGAACAGCGCAAGCTTCGCCGGCGTGGCCATGCCCGGCCGCGACAGCGGCGCGCGGCGCACCGCCCCCAGCGCCACCAACCCCGCCCAGAACGACGCAAGCAGCGAGAGCGCCGCGCCCGACTCGTAGCCCAGCACGTCGAACAGGGGGATGCGCGTCAGCGCCAGCGCCAGGGCGCCGTGCAGGCCGAGGGAGATCCAGAAGGCGGGGCCCAGGCGGACGGCCCTGGCGCGCAAGCGTTCTTTCGTGTTCGATTGGGGCACGGGAGGGATATAGCACGAATCCCGCCTGTGCTCACCCGGCAAAAACATTGACCCGCCCCGCGCCTTGGGCATAGCATCCCCGGCATGGCGCCAGAAGAGATCCAAGACGGCGGGTCGCCGCCGCCGGCCACCGAGGGCGAGGAGAAGCGCCGCTTCATCCGGGCGCCCATCGAGCTCAAGGTGGAGTACAAGAAGCTCAACACCTTCTTCGCCGACTACACCCGCAACATCTCCAAGGGCGGGACCTTCATCAAGACCGAGCGCCCGCTGCCGGTGGGGACCGAGTTCCTGTTCCGCCTGGTGATCCCGCGCATCCCCCAGCCGGTGGAGATCCGGGGCCAGGTGGTGTGGGTCAACGAGCTGGGCGCGCCCACCAACCCCGAGGTGCCCGATCCCGGCATGGGCATCCGCTTCGTGTACCGCGACGACCGCGAGCGGGAGGAGTTCGAGCGCATGGTGGAGGGCATGCTGCGCGAGTCTTTGGGCGAGCACCTCTTCCGCAAGCTGCTGGGCAAGGAGCCCGTGTAGCGACTCCACTTTGCCCCGGTCCCCGGCCACCAGTCGAATCATCTGCATCTGGCTGTGATTTTCCCTTCAACCCAAGGTCGGGTGGAGGCGATCCGCGGGCGAATGCCCAGGCTCTCTCGGCATCGCGGCCAGAGGCGCTCCGATGGGAGGAATGCGGCTGGGGAAGAATCACCAGGCGGTGAGCTCCACGTTCTCGAACCGCACCTCGCCGCCGAGCTGGACGCGGTGCCGCTCGAAGAAGCCGCCGTTCACCTCGAGCACGAAGCGCGCCGGGGCGTCCACCTCGCGGCCCTCCTCGGTGAGCGGCGCGGCGCGTTTCACCACCCCCACGATGCGCCGGTTGTCCCCGATGAAGATCATGTCGAGCGGGAGGTAGGTGTTCTTCATCCAGAAGCGCAAGCGCCCCTCGGTGGGATAGACGAACAGCATCCCCGCGTCCTCGTCCAGGTGGCGCCGGTACATCAGGCCGCGCTCCCGCTCCTCGGGCCGGCGCACCACCTCCACCCGTACCACCACCTCGCCCGCCGCGGACGGCAAGAACACCCGCGCCGGGCCCTCGGGCGCGCGCCGGCAGCCGGCCGAGAACGTCGAGCTGCACGAGGCCAGCAGAACGGCGAGGAACAGGAGCCCGTTGAATTCCGGGCGGGGACGGGACGTAGGATCTGATTGTGACATTCCTTGGTATGCATACTCCCGAACGGCACGATCCTCAAGAGCCGGCTTCACATCCTCTCGGCTCTCGGCCCCAATGCCTTGTCGCGCGCGAACGCGCTGGCCTCGGGGCCCCGCGGCCGCGCGGCGAGACGGACCGGCTGGCGGCCACCCGCCGCTGGCACCGGCCAAGGTTTCGTGCTAGGGCTATGGAACGAGGCTCTTTCGGACCAGGAGGCGACATGTTGCGGGTGATATCGATCGTGGCGGCATGCCAGGCGCTGGCGCTTTCGCCCGCGGCGCGGGCGGAGAACCTCTCCGGCGAATGGAGCTACCAGGCGCTGAACGCCGAGGACACCAACTTCAAGGTCGAGCACAAGGGCGCGGAGGTCACCTTCTACCGCCAGCTCCACCCGGAGTTCGAGGGCAAGCGCTACCTGCTCGAGCACATCTACCGCGGCAAGCTCTCGGGCAAGAAGATCCAGGGCAAGATGTTCGTGCGCGAGGAGGGCATGCGCGAGTTCGAGTTCTTGCGCCCGTTCGAGGGGACCATCAAGTCCGATGAGCGCATGGTGATGGACGAGATGCCGCTGAAACGCATCACCCCGGCAACGCCCGCCCCATCCGACGCGGTGGACGAGACCGGGTCGTCGACCCGCTACGCCAAGGTGGTGGTGAAACGCCCCCAGGAGAAGACCGCCTCCGCGACGCCGGGAGCCGCCGCCCCCGCGCCGCCGGCGCAGGCCGCGCCGGACAGCATCCCCAAGCTCATCCCGGTATCCAACCAGATCCAGACCGAGAGCGGGCGCGCCGCCGACGCGGCCATGCTGGCCGGGGACACGGCCTACGCCCGCAAGGACTACCCCGAGGCGCTGAAGCAGTACGAGGAGGCGCTGCGGCAGAACCCCCAGAAGGTCGAGGCCCTGTACAAGATCGGCCTGTGCAACGGCGTGCTGGGGGACCGCATGACCCGCGCCGGCAAGGTCGAGGGCGCCGCCGATCACCTGAAGCGCGCGGTGGAGGTGTGGCAGCGCGCGGTGCGCCTCGATCCCTACAACACCGGCGCCAAGGAGAACATCCGCCGCGCCGAAAGCAAGCTGCAGAAGCTCGAGTACCGCTGAGCTACTCGCGATCGCCGAAGCGCCGCTCCAGCCAACGCCGCAAACTCATCCGCCGCAGCAACGGACCGATGAAGTGGATGGCGGTCCCGCACAGCGCGATGGCCGTCGCGCCGGCGACGCCTAGCACGGCGATCCAGGGCGCCGGGCGTTCGCCGAAGAAGGCGGGCAGCGAGCCGGCCAGCAGGCCCGCCGCGATGAGCCCCCAGAACACCTCGAGCCCGACGTAGCGCAGCACGCGCAGCCGCTTGCCCGCCTCGGGGTCCCGCACGTTGACGGTCAGGCGCCCGCCCTCCAGATCCAGCAGGATCTGGGAGGCCTGCTGCGGCAGCTCGCTGAGGAAACTGGAGAGCTGCAGCAGCGTGCGGGCCATGCCGCCGCGCAGGTCCTCCAGGTTGTAGCGGTCGGCCAGCAGCCGGCGCACGTAGGGGGCGGTGGCGCTGGCGGGGACCAGGCCGGGGTGCAGCGTGCGCACCGCGGCCTCCACCGTGGCCACCGCCTTGGCCACCAGGGCGTACTCAGCGGGCAGCGCCACCCGGTAGCGCTGGGCCAGCAGCAGCAAGCGCTGCAGCACCTTGCCGGTGTCCACCTCGCCCAGCGCCTTCTCGATGTTGCCGTCCAGCATCTGCTGGATGTCCTGGCGCAGCTCGCCGAGATCCACCCGCCGCCCCGAGGCCCCCACCCGGTACACCAGCCGGGCCAGGGTGTCCGGGTCGCGCAGCACCACCCCCAGGGCCAGCAGCGCCAGGGTGTTGCGCATGGCCGGGGTGAGGCGGCCCACCTGGCCGAAGTCCATCATGCCGACCCGCCCGTCCGCGAGCACGCACAGGTTGCCGGGGTGCGGATCGGAGTGGAACAGCCCGTCCTCGAAGATCTGCTGGTAGGCGCCCTCGATCAGGTTGGCCGCGGCCTTCTGGGCGAGTTCGCTCCCCGGCGGGATCTCGGAGATGCGCTGCCCGCACAAGAGCGACATGGTGAGCACCCGCGGGCCGCACAACGGCTCGACCGGCTCGGGGATGGAGAGCGAGGCGCGCTTTTCGAAGTTCCTAAAAAAGGTCTTGAGCGTCTCGGCCTCGCGGCCCAGATCCAGCTCGCGCGCGATGGCCCGGTCGAACTCGCGCACCAGCCCGACGCCGTCCACGAGCGCCGCTTCCTCCTCCGGCGCCGACTGCAACAGGTGGGCCAGGGTGTACAGGATGTCCAGGTCGGCGCGCACCACCCGCTCGATGTCGGGCCGGCGCACCTTGACCGCCGCCTCGCGGCCATCCTTGAGGGTGGCCCGGTGGACCTGGGCGATGCTGGCCGCCGCCAGCGGCTCCTCCTCGAAGCGGGCGAACAGCTCCTCGGGCTCGGCGCCGAGATCCTGGCGCAGCACCTTGCGGACCTCGGGGTACGGCATGGCCGGGGCGCGATCCTGAAGCTCGCTCAGGGCGGCGATGTACTCCGCCGGCAGCAGGTCCGGGCGGGTGGACAGGATCTGGCCCAGCTTCACGAAGGTGGGCCCCAGCTCGGCCAGCATGCGGGTGAGCCGCTGGGCGGGGGAGCTGGTTTCCGCCGCCTCCGCGGCCGGCTGCTTGAGGCGCAACCGCTCGAACACCCGGGCGCGCGCCAGCAGGTCCCCAAACCCGTAGCGCACCGCGATCTGCAAGATGCGGCGCATGCGGTTGAGATCGTAAAAAGCTTCGCGCAGCATTGGGGCCTCTCCCGAACGCCGCCACGGTATCATCCCCTCCCGTGCCGGGCAACCCCCGTTGATTCGCGGTGGGAGATAATGATAGCTTTTCTGCATGCAGCAAAATGTTCTACCGCTCTTGTGCCTTTTTCTTTGCTGCTGCACCCAGGGCACGACCGAGTGCAAGAGCGACGCGGATTGCAGCGAGGGCTTCCGCTGCGTGGCGGGGGTGTGTTACCTGCGCTTCGATGGTGGAGAGCCGGCGGGCGGTGACCCGGACGCCGGAATTGACGCCGGAGATCCCGGCCCGATGCAGGACGACGGCGCGGATCCGGGTCCGGCCGAGGAAGGCGGCGACCCGGGCGGCGATCCGGGAGAGCCGTGGATCATCCAGCCCGGGGTGGGCGTGGGCCCGCTCAAGGTGAGCCAGGGGTTGACCACCGGTCACCAGCTCTCGGAGATCCAGGTCGCGCTCGGGGAGAGCGGCAACTCCACCGGGGTCGAGTACGCCCGCTCCTTCCGCAACGACACCCTGTGGGTGAGCGGTATCGAGACCAGCGGCAACAAGGTCTTCGACAGCAACGACCGGGTGCTCACCATCATGGTGCGCAAGGGCTTCAACGCGCGGACGGCGGAGTGGATCGCGCCGGGCAGCTCGCTGGCCTTCGTCCACGGCCAGCCGGCGTACGCCACCCCGGATCGCTCGGTGGTGGCCGAACCCTACGGCTCCTATCCCGGCGGGCTGATGGAGTCGTATTTCCGCATGGGCGCCTTCCTGGGGTACGACGAAAACCAGAACCTCTCCGCCTTCACCGTGACCCGGCCGTTCCAGACGCTTCCCACCGGCACCATCAACCCGTCGGCGGCCACGGTCACCATCGGTTCGACGACCATCGTGTGCGGGGACGGGACGAACTCGGGCACCCGCCGCAGCGTGCACCGCAACCTGCTCGGTGAGCCGGACGCTGCGACAAACTTCACCCAGATGGTGCAGGGAACGAACGTCCAGTTCTACCTCGATTCGTACCGGGTGCTGGGCTTCGAGTTCGTGGGCGGCGACGACGTCATCGGAATGACCGTGGTGGACAAGCTGGTGGTGCTGGCTCTGTATCCGCTCTTCTACGGGCAGACCGCCGCGGGGCACGGGCTGGGGAGTAAGAAGTCGGAGTGGGAGCAGGAGCTGGGCGCCCCGGTGGCCCAGAAGAACGACCCCACCTGGGGCACCATCTTCGTGTACGCCGCCGGCTCGCGCTACTTCGCCATCATGTACACCAACCAGGGCGTAAGCCCCGATGACGCGGCCATCCTGCTCGTGCTAAACTACTACCTGGAATGACCACCTGCTCTTTGAATGGAGTAATGACCGTGAGCCTGGATTCACACCCTACCGAAAAATCCGACACGACCGAGCGCGAGGCCCTCGAAGCCAGCGCGCGCGGGCGCGTCATCGTGGTTGCGGTGATATGCCGCGCATCGAGGAAAACCATGAAGAACCGAATCGCTCTCCTCGGGTCTGTAGCCCTCGCATGGCTCCTTACGGGTTGCTCGTCCGCCACCACCGGCCGGGACAGCGGCCCGTGCCAGGGTCCGCAGGACTGTCAACCCGGCTGGGCCTGCCGCAACGGGGTGTGCGTCCAGGGCCCGAACTGCTCCGACGTGGACGGCGACTTCTACTGCGCCCGCAACGAGGGTGGCGACGACTGCAACGACAACCGCGCCGACATCCATCCCGGCGCCGAGGAGAAGTGCGACGGCATCGACAACAACTGCAATGGCGACGTGGATGAGGGCTGCCCCTGCAACACCGGCGACGTCCAGCCCTGCGGCTCCAACATCGGCATCTGCCGCATGGGCAAGATGACCTGCGAGAACGGCCAGTGGGGCCAATGTGTCGGTGGGGTCCCGCCCGCGGCCACCGAGACCTGCGACGACGGGCTCGACAACGACTGCAACGGCGCCACCGACGACAACTGTCCCTGCACCCCGGACGACACAAGAGTCTGTGGCCGCAACCTGGGCGAGTGCACCCCCGGCACCCAGGCCTGCGTGGAGCAAGGCGGGACATGGACCTGGGGACCGTGCCAGGGCGGCACCCAGCCCGTGCCTGAAGTCTGCGACGACGGGCTCGACAACGACTGCGACGGCACGGTGGACAACGGCTGCCTGTGCAGCGCGGAGAGCCGGCGCTGTGGCATCGACGTGGGCATCTGCCACTCCGGCACCCAGGCCTGCCACAACGGCGTTTGGCAGCAGTGCGTCGGAGCCCGCTGGCCCGAGCCCGAGGTGTGCAACGGCCTGGACGACGACTGCGACCGGCAGGTGGACGAGGGCTGCGACTGTCTGGACGGGATCTTCGAGGAGTGCGGCAGCGACGTGGGCGAGTGCCGCAAGGGCCTGCGCACCTGCGTGGCCGGCAAGTGGAGCGATTGCCAGGGCGGCCGTTCGCCACGCCCGGAGCTGTGCGATCACCGCGACAACGACTGCGACGGCTCCACCGACGAGGAGTTCCCCACCCTGGGCCAGGCCTGCCAGGTCGGCACCGGGGTGTGCCAGCGCACCGGGATCTTCCTGTGCAATTCGGAGAAAACCGGGGTGGTCTGTTCGGCGACCCCGGGCACCGGCCACGCCGAGCTGTGCGACGGGCTGGACAACGACTGCGACGGCAGCACCGACGAGGACTTCGCCAACGTGGGCACCTTCTGCGAGCGCGGCGTCGGCGAGTGTCACACCACCGGCGTCATGGCCTGCTCGGCCACCGGCAGCGTGGTGTGCAACGCCCCGGTGGTGCAGCCGGTGAACGAGCTGTGCGACGGGAAGGACAACAACTGCGACGGGCGCACCGACGAGGCCTTCGCCTTGCTCGGCCAGACCTGCTACGCCGGCCTGGGCGAATGCCGTCGGTCGGGCGTTTTCGTGTGCTCGGCCGATCGCCAGTCCACGGTGTGCAACGCAACCCAAGGCGGCACCCAGACCGAGGTGTGCGACGGACGCGACAACGACTGCGACGGCTCCACCGATGAGAGCGATCCGGCCATCGGCACCGCCTGCGGCTCGTGCGGCACCTCGTCCACGCCCGCCTGCCGCGGGCAGTGCCGCCCCGGTATCTTCGTGTGTCTTTCTGCCCAGCTCACCTGCGTGGGCGAGGTCCCGCCGGCGAATGAGACCTGCGACGGCCTGGACAACAACTGCGACGGGGCGACCGACGAGACCTACCCCACCCTCGGCCAGGCTTGCGAGGTCGGCCGCGGTGCCTGCCGCAGCGTGGGATACATCATCTGCGACACGGCCACCGGCGGGACCAAGTGCAGCGCCGTGGCGGGAACTCCCACCGAGGAGAGGCGGGGCACCAAGCAGTGCCTGGACAACGTCGACAACGACTGTGACGGGCTGCTCGACGGCGCCGACAACTGCTATCCCGCGGGCATGCCCAACACCAGCTGCTGCACCACCACCACCTGTCCCATCTGTCCCTAGCGAGCGAGGTGCCCCATGAAGACGATATTCTCCATCTGCACCCTGGGCGCGCTGCTCGTCCTGCTGGCGCCGCCGGCCCGCTCCCAACCAGCCTGCGAGATGCCCAACATGCTCATCGTGCTCGACAAGTCCGGCAGCATGGACGGCACCAAGTGGACCCAGGCCCGCAACGCCGTCCAGTACGTGCTGGACAACTATGGGGCGTTGCTCCGCTTCGGGCTCAACCTGTTCCCCGCCAACAACGACTGCTACGCCGGCACGGTGCTGGTCAATGTGGGCGTGAACACCGCCGCCGCCATCATGGCCGCCCTGCCCACGGACGCCTACTGGCCCAGCGGAAACACCCCGCTCGGCGCCACGCTGGCGGTACTCAACCAGTACGCACCGCTCAAGGATCCGAACCGCCGCAACTTCGTGCTGCTGATCACCGACGGCCAGGAAACCTGCGCCGGCAACGCGGTGACGTCGGCCACCGACCTCTACAATAACGGGATCCGCACCTATGTCATCGGTTTCGGAACCGGCGTCGACGCCAACGCCCTCAACGCCATCGCCGCCGCCGGCCACACTGGCAGCTACTACCAGGCCGACGATCAGAACCAACTCCAGCAGGCCATGAGCACCATCATCAACCAGAGCCTGCAGGAGATCTGCGACGACCGCGACAACAACTGCAACGGCCAGGTGGACGAGCCCTGGCCGCTAAAGGGCACCCTGTGCACGGTCACCCAGGGCGGTTGCACCGGCCAGGGCGTATACCAGTGCAATGCCGCCCGCGACGGCCTGGTGTGCACCGCCCAGATCGTCCCCGCCACCGAGATCTGCGACGGGGTGGACAACGATTGCGACTCGCAGATCGACGAGGCGGACGGGGTGACCATCTTCGACCGGGACCACGACGGGGTGAGCACCTGTAGCGACTGTTGCGACAGCGGCAGCGAGCCCATGATCGGCTGCACCGCACAGAGCGCGGCCTCCATCCGCCCGGGCGCCACGGAGACCTGCAACGGCCGCGACGACAACTGCAACGGCGTCATCGACGAATCCGATCCCAACATGGGCCGCGCCTGCGGTGCCTGCGGCGCCCCCACGCCGGCCTGCCGCGGCGAGTGCGCCCCGGGAGCGCTCTTGTGCCTCGACGGCAACATGCAGTGCATCGGCGAGCGCACCTCCCAGCCCGAGGTGTGCGACAACAAGGACCAC
>CAZLNM010000004.1:56312-66915 GCA_964561025.1 uncultured Myxococcales bacterium | reverse complement strand
GACGAGGATTACCCGCTCAAGGGACAACCTTGCAGCGCGGGCCGGGGCGCCTGCCTGCGCCAGGGCACCTACATCTGCACGCCGGACGGCACGGACGTGATGTGCTCGGCCGAGCCGGGGATGCCGCAGTTCGAGGAGTGCAACCTCCAGGACGACGACTGCGACGGCGAGGTCGACGAGGATTGGCCGCAGGAGTGCTTCACCGCCTGCGGCGACGGAACCATCGACTGCACAAACGGCATGCTGGGCCAGTGCTCGGCCGGAATGCCCTCGGACGAGGTCTGCGACGACGGCCGCGACAACGACTGCGACGGCTTCACCGACCTCGAGGACTCCACCTGCGGCGTGTGCACACCGGGCGAGCAGCGGCCCTGCGGGGTGAACATCGGCGAGTGCCGCGAGGGCGTCCAGATCTGCACCAGCCAGGGGCGCTGGGCGGACTGCCGCGGCCAGACCCCGCCCGCGAACGAGATCTGCGATCTCTTGGACAACGACTGCGACGGGCTCACCGACGACGGCCCCCTGTGCCCGCCGGGCGAGGAGTGCCTGTGCGGCGAGTGCGTGGGCCCCTGCGCCAGCGGCGAGTGCCCCGCCGGCGGCAAGCGCTGCGTCTTCGGCTGGTGCGTCTCCGACCCCTGCTGCGGCGTGCACTGCCCGGCCGGCACCGCCTGCAGCGCCCAGAGCAACGGCGAGTGCCAGGATCCCTGCCTCACCGGCGGCGTCTCCTGCCCGCCCGAGCAAGTGTGCCGCGACGGCCTGTGCGTGGAACCCGACTGCTACGCTCCGGGGCACGAGTGCCCCACCGGCCAGCGCTGCGCCGCGGGTGTTTGCGTGGCCGATCCGTGCGCCGGGATCGACTGCCCGGCGGATCAGTACTGCCGCGAGGGAGTGTGCCGCGAGGTGGCCTGCACCGACTGCGCCGCGGGCGAGACCTGCCAGGACGGCCAGTGCACAGCCGACCCCTGCGCCAGCGTGGTCTGCCCGAGCGGCCGTTTCTGTCAGAACGGCGAGTGCGCCGCCGACCCGTGCCAGGGGGTGTATTGCCCGCGCGGGGAGCGGTGTGAAAACGGCCAGTGCGTCGCCGACGCCTGCGAGGGCGTGGTGTGCCCGGCCGACGCCGTGTGCCGCGACGGCTTCTGCATCAAGGAAGAGGAGCCGCAACCGGACGCGGGCATCGACGCGGGCCCGGACGGGTTCGACGCCGGCACCGACGCCGGCACCGACGCCGGCACCGACGCGGGCACCGACGCGGGCAAGGACGGCGGCGCTGACGGCGGGTCGACGGACGCGGGCGGCGACGGCGGAGGCGGCGACGGGGACGGCGGCTGCGGCTGCGCCTCCAGCGGCCCCGGAATGGCGGCCAGCCTGATGGGCCTCGGCTTGCTCGGGTGGATCGCGCGGCGCCGGCGCAGTCTATCGCAAGCTACCGAATCGCGCTCCGGCTAGTCCAACTTGTAGGATTTGGGATCGAGGAAGCAGGCCTCGTTGGCCTCCACCCACTCCCCGTCCTTGTCGCGCTCGTTGGCGAAATCGACGCACTCCTGGATGCACGGCTCGCGCATGCGCCAGGCCTTCTCGCTCCCCAGGGGGCCCTTGAGCCGGTTGGTCGCCTGCTTGCAGCACTCCTTGCATGCGTCCTTGACGGTGAAACACCCCAGCATCCGGCAGGAGAACAAGAACATCACCGCCAGCATGAACAGGATCTTGTATTTCATCGCCTCCGCTCCTCCTGATGAATGCCGATATACCCCAACGACCGACATCTGGCAACTGCCGGCCCGGGGACCTGGTCGGGGTATTTTTGCAATGAAAAATAACATAAAGGTGACGCCCTCACGGCGCTCCCGGCCGCGGGTCCCATGAAGTCAGCTCGATCGGGCCCCGCCAAGGATCTCTCACACCCGCCGCGCAAAGCTTGTGGCCGGACCTTTCGAGAGTACAATGCCGGACATGGCCGCCCGCTTCGGAGACTACCGGCTCATGCGCCTCATCGCTCGCGGCGGGATGGGCGAGGTGTACCTGGCGGTGCTGGAACGAGGCGGGTTCGCCAAGCCGGTGGCCCTCAAGCGCATCCTGCCCACGCTGGCCTGCCGGCCGGAGTTCGTGGAGCTGTTCACCCAAGAAGCCACGCTGGCCGCGCGTCTCAACCATCCCAACATCGTCCAGGTGTTCGATCACGGTTGTCTGGAGGGCCACAGCTACCTGGCCATGGAGTTCGTCGAGGGCGCGGACCTGGGCCGGCTCCTCGAAGCCGTGCGGGGCCCGCTGCCCCCCGCCATCGCCTCCGAGATCGCGGTGCAGCTCGGCCGCGCCCTGTGCCATGCCCACCAGCGGCGCGACCTCTCGGGCCTGCACAGCGGGGTGGTGCACGGCGACCTCTCGCCCTCGAACGTGCTCCTCTCGCGCGAGGGCGCGGTGAAGCTCGCCGACTTCGGCCTGGCGCGGCTGCGCAGCATGGCGGCGGCGCGCGGCACGGTGGCCGGCAAGTTCCGCTACCTGAGCCCGGAGCAGGCGGACGGCCAGAGCGCCACGGTCGCGAGCGACATCTACGCGCTGGGCCTGATCGCCTTCGAGATCTTCACCGGCCACCCCGCCCTTCCCGCGACGGACTCGCCCGACGAGGCCCTGGCGCGGGCGAAGATTGGCGTGCGCGAACTCCCCGGGGATATGCCGCCGGCCTTGCAAGAGCTGCTGCGGCGTTCATTATCGCTCGAGCCCGGGGCGCGGCCCGAGAGCGCCGCCGAAATCGCGCAGGCCGTCGGCGCCATCTTTTCCCCCTGCGGCCCGGAAGCGTTGGCCGCCTTCCTGCAACGCTCGCTGCCGGCGTCCGAGACCGAGGCCGCCGCGCCCGAGCGGACCGCCCTGGCCGCCCGGCCGGTGGCGCCGCCGCGCTCTTCCGCTCGCCGGCTGTGGCTCTTGCTTCTCGCCGTGGCCTGGGCGGCCGGGTTCGCCTGGTGGGCGGCGTACCCGGAACCAGCGGCTCCGCCGAAACCCCTGGCTTCCACGCGGCCGGCCGCCCCCACCGGCCTCACCGCGCAGGTCATCACTCCGGCCCCCGAGGGCACAGCGGAGACCCCACCACCATCGGTGACGCCGGACGCCGGGATCGCGCCGGCGCCGGCAAGCCCTGTCGCACCGGCACCGCTCACGGTCGTGGTGGCCCCGGACATCGACATCTTGCTGGATCACCGGCCCATCCGAGGACGCCAGGTCCGGCTCCCTCGGCGCGCGGCCTTGTTGGAACTGGCCTCCAACGATCCGGCGGACCCGCTCCGGGTGCGCTTGCGGCTCGAACCCGCTCCGGACCCACCGGGCGCCTGGACGCTCAACGCCGAGTCGAAACCCTGGTCGGACATCTTGCTCGACGGCCAGCCCGCCGGCCAGACCCCCCGCTCCGAAATCACCCTCGGGCGCGGGCGACACCGGCTGACCTTTCGACGCGACGGGCGCGAGATCGGCATGGAGATCACCAACGCCACGGCGTCGCCTTGAAACGTTGCCGTTTCAAATTGGCGCGTAAGCCGATATTGACAAGCATGGCTGAAATGGTATTGCATCCCCTCACGCGATGACGAACCGCCGAAGACAACTTGTGCTGGCATGGCTCACCTCGGTCCTCTCGGCCGGAGTGGCGGTCGTCCCGGTGCTCCCCGAACTCCACCAAGCGTTCGCCGAGCACAACCACGTCCTGTGCGCTCAGCACCACCGGATCGAGGATGCGGGGCTCAAGCGGGTCCGGGCACTTCGCTTCCGCTCCATCGGCGACTTCGAGGTCTCGTTCTCTCCTCTGCGCGCCGGGACGCTCCCCCTCGACGACACCCCACCCTGCGTTCTCTCGAACCTTCACCTGCAAAGCCATCGGACGGCACTCATCCCGCTCGGGCTACCGATCGGGTTGCCATCGAGCCACGCCCCGAAAGCGGTGTGGCGCGAAATCCCTGCCCGCGATCCGCTCAGCGTCGCGCCGAAGCACTCTCCGCCAGCTCCTGTCTCGATCTGATTCCGGCGCCTGCCCGCCATCGGCGGTCGTCCCGTATTCGGGAGGGCCATTCGATTACCTGGGCCTCGCGCCACGGGCTTGTCTCAAAGACGTCTGACGAGGAGTCGCATGAGGTTTGACCTTCGAACATGTACGCCCGTTGTCTGGACAGGGGCTATCCTGTTGCTGCTGGCACCGACCATGTCTTCGCGGGCCGAACCCGGCCTCACGCTCGAGGAGGCCATCCAGGCCAGCCTGCGACATCCACGAGTGCGAGCGGCGCAGGAAGCCGTGAACCAGGCCCGCGCGGAATTGCAAAGCGCGGCTGTGATTCCCAATCCCTCCTTGTCCATCGAAGGAGGGCTGCTGCCGCTCAGCCGCGCCTTCACCCCCGAGAGACCCGGCGGCCCCTCGGAGCTGGCCGGGAGCTTGAGCTACCCGATCGACCGGCTGCTCTTCGGAAAAAGGTCTGCGGCGATCGAGGCCGGGGAAGCGGCTCTGCGGGTAGCGGAGGCCGAATACGCCGACGCCATTCGCCAGCGCGCGCTGGAAGCCGCGCTCGCCTTCTACGATGTCCTCGAATGGCAGAACATGCTTGGTGTCGCCCAGGATGCGGTCGGGGACCTGAGCCACCTCGAGGGGGCGGTGCAGGCTTCGGTCGAAAGCGGCGGCCGTTCGCAGCTCGACCTGGCCCGCGTGCGGCTGGCGGCACGAGTCGCGCAACGGGAGGAGCGGAGCATACGCGCCGAGCTGGACGCGGCCCGCCTGCGTTTGGCGGCCCTGCTCGATCCACCCCGTGAACCCGCCCGCATCGTGGCCGCCGGCTCCTTCGACGATCCGCTGCCGAGCGCCACCCTGTCCACCGAGCAGGCCTATCAGATCGCCGTGCAGACCCGCCCCGACATCCTGGCCCTGCGGCACAAGAGCGCCCTGGCCAAGAGCGCCCAGCTGGTAGAGGAGAGAAACGCCTGGCCCGAGGCCTCCGTGGGCATCAACGTGACCCACCAGTTCCAACAGCCGATCGGCGCCCCGGACGTCACCGCCTTCGGCGTCGCCTTCGAGGTGACCCTGCCCTTCTTCGACCGCAACCAGGGGAACCGCGCCAGGGCCATCGCCGCGGCCTCTCAGGCCGAGCTCGAACTCGCGGCAACCTTGCTCGAGTTGCGCGCGGAGGTTCAACTCGCCGTGCAAGCCCTGGCCACCGCGGAGCAGAACGCCCGCCTGATTTCGGAGAAAGAGCTCACCCTGGCGGCCCAGATCCGCGACAGCATCCAGCAGGCCCTCGCCTCGGGTGGCCGGCCCATGATCGAGCTTATCGACGCGCAGCAGAGCTATCGCGAAACCTACCGCGCCTACGTCGCTAGCCGCGCAGAGCTGTGGCGAGCCCGCGTCCGGCTCCAGGCAACCTTGGGAGGAAAACTGACGCCATGACCGATGCCAAATTCGAACCACTCCGTATGGACACGCAAGCGCCTCCGCCAGTGTGCGGGCAGACGATGCCACCCCCCTCGCGCTCGTCCCGAATGCTGTACTGGGCATACCTGGCGCTCACCATCGGCATTCTGACCTTCCTGCTGTGGCCGGACGGCGGAACCGGAAGGGCCGTTCCCACACCCGATCCTTCCCGTGAGAGCCAAGCTGTTCGCCTGGACGACGAACACCGCATCGTCATCCAGCCCGGTACGCCGCTCGAACAGAAACTGCAGGTCTTCACCATCGAGGAGGAGCGGATCCGCATCCCGGTCGTCAACGTTACCGGCACCGTGGTGGCCAGCCTGCGGGGCGAGCCAGGACACTCGCGCGACTGGCAGTTCAACTCGCCCGAGCTGCTGGCCACGTACGCCGACTGGCAAAAGGCGGTGGCCGACATCACTTTTTCCAAGACGCAGCTCGAGGCCATCCGGGAGCTGGCCGAGAACCGGGCGGCGGCGCAGGATGCGCTGGTGCAGCGACTCACCAAGCTGGTTGCAGCCGGCACGGAAACCGACCGGGAGCTGGCAGCGGCGCAAAACGAGTTGGCGCAAACCCGCATCCAAGGGCGGAAGGATGTCCACGAGGCCGAGACGCTCTGGCGTCAGGCCCACCGGGCCGAAGCCGCGCTGCGGCGGCAACTGGAACAGGCGGGCCTGGATGCCTCGCTGCTCCTCTCGCGCGACGACGATGTCGACATCGTGGTGGCCGACGTGCCCGAGACTCTGCTATCGCTGGTGCGCGTGGGACAGTCCTGCGAGGCGCGCTTCACCTGTCTGAACAACGGTCCCTTTCCCGGCGTGGTGCGCTCCATCTCCCCGGTCCTGTCGGTGGAAAGGCGCGCCCTCCGGGTGCTGTTCACCATCCGTGATCCGGACGACAAGTTGCGCCCGGGCATGTTCGCGGACATCGGGCTGGGGACGGAGGAGCGGGTCGCGCTCCGGGTTCCCGCGGCGGGACTGATTCACGTCGGCAGGTCCGACTACCTGTTCCGGCGCGAGGACGGCGAGCGCTGGCGGCCCACGCCGGTGAAGGCCGGCGAGGTGCAGGGAGATCGAGTGGAGATCCTGGAGGGCGTGCACCCTGGTGACAAGGTGATCGGCGAAGGGGCGATCCTGCTCAAACCCCTGATCGACACCGCGCGACATGCTCCGCCGGAATCTCGCACGGAGCGCGGCTGATGACCTCTCTTGTAGAAATTTCGCTGCGCCACCGCTGGTGGTTCCTGCTCGCGGGCCTGGGTGCGGCCCTGGCGGGGGTTTTCGCCTTCCAGCAACTGCCCATCGACGCCTACCCGGACATCGCGGCGCAAGCGGTATGGGTGGTGACGACCTATCCCGGCCGGGCGCCGGAGGAGATCGAGCGCCGGGTGACCATCCCCATCGAGATCGCCATGCGCGGCGTGCCGCGTGTGGAGACGGTGCGCTCACAGACCATCTTCGGGCTGTCGCTGGTGCAACTCATCTTCGAGGAGGGCACCGAGACGTACTGGGCGCGGCAACGGGTGCAGGAACGCCTGGCCGGCGTGGAGCTGCCCGAAGGAGCCAGCGCCGATCTCGCGCCGGTGACCTCGCCCTGCGGGGAGATCCTGCGCTACGAGCTCATCTCGGACGGGACCACCGATCTGATGGAGCGGCGCACCTTGAACGAGTGGGTGGTGATCCCCCGTCTGTTGCGGGTGCCCGGAGTGGCGGACGTCTCGAACTTCGGCGGCCTGGCCAAGCAGTACGCCGTGACGGTGCAGCCGGCCCGGCTCACCCAATACAACGTCACGGTCGCCGACATGGTGGAGGCCATCCAGGCGAACAACGCCGCGGCCGGGGGCAGCGTGCTGCCGCGCGGCAGTATGTCGCTAGTCATCCGGGGCGCCGGGCTGATCGAGAGCGCGGAGCAGATCGGCAACATCTTCGTCAAGTCGGTGGGCGGCGCTCCGTTGTATCTGCGGGACGTGGCCGAGGTGGGGCCCGCCCCCATGGCGCGCTCCAGTATCTATAGCAAGGATCTCGCCGACGAGTCGGTGGAGGGGATCGTGCTGCTTCGGCGCGGCGAAAACCCGTCGCGGGTGCTTTCGGGCGTGCGCCAGGCCATCGACGAGCTCAACGAAACCGAGCTGCCGGCCGGCGTGCGCATCCAGCCCTTCTACGATCGCCAGCACCTGGTGGACAGCACGCTGCACACCGTGGCCCACAGCGTCTCCCTGGGCATCGTGCTGGTGGTGCTGGTGCTGCTCTTGTTTCTGGGCCGGCCCAGCATGGCCACCCTGATCGCGGTGACCATCCCCTTCTCGCTGCTGTTCGCCCTGGTGTTGATGTGGCTCACCGACATCCCCATCGGGCTGCTTTCCATCGGCGCCATCGACTTCGGCATCATCGTGGACGGCGCGGTGATCGTGGGCGAGAACATCGCGCGCCGCTTGGGCGAGGCTACCCGCTGCGCGCGCGAGCGCGGCCCGGGGCCGGTCGATGTGCCCGGGGTGGTGCTGGCGGCGGTGCGGGAGGTCCAGCGCCCGGTGGTCTCCTCGATGCTGATGGTGGTCGCCGGCTACCTGCCGATCCTGGCGCTGACCAGCATCGAGGGCCTGCTGTTCCGCCCCATGGCCCAGACCATGGTGTACGCCCTGCTCGGCGGGCTGGTCTTCGCCCTGTTCCTCGTCCCCGCGCTGGCCACGGTGTTGTTCCGTACAGGCTACCATGAATCCAGCGGCCGGCTGGCGGCCGCGCTCCAGACCGCCTATGCCCGCACCTTGCGCTGGCTGATCGCACACCGCTGGCCGGCGGTGATCACGGTGGCCGCCATCCTGGCGCTGGTCGGCGGGCGGGTGCTGCCCCGGCTCGGGACCGAGTTCTTGCCGTATCTCGACGAGGGACCTATCTGGGTGAAGGCCAACTTCCCTGAGGGAACCTCGCTGCAACAGACGGCCGAGTTCGGCAAGACCATCCGGCGGGTGGCGCTGGAGTTCCCCGAGGTGCGCTTCGCCTCCGCCCAGATCGGGCGCACCGAGGCCTGGACCGAGCCGTTCCCCCCCAGCCGCATCGAGATGATGATTGGGCTTGCGCCACCGGCCACCTGGCGGCGTTTCCCGGCAAAGGCCCAACTGGTCGAGGCGCTGGCCCGGCGCCTGCGGGAGGAGTTTCCCACCACCCGCTTCGTGTTCACGCAACCCATCATCGACATGGTGACCCAGGACACCAACGGCACCTCCGCCAACCTGGGCGTCCAGTTCTCCGGCCCAGACTCCGCTGTGTTGCTCTCCCTCGCGCGCCGTACCCTCTCGCTGCTGGCGTCCGTCCCCGGGGCCCGCGACGTGAACATCGAACAGGAGGGACCACAGCCCCAGCTGATCATCCAGCCGGATCGCCGCCTGTGCGCCCGTTTCGGCGTCCGTATCGAGGACGTGAGCCGCCTCATCGACGTCGCCCTGGGCGGGGCGCCGGTGGGCACCCTGTATGAGGGCGAGCGCCGCTTCGACATCGTGGTGAAGCTCGATCCGGGTAGCGTCGCCTCCCCCCAGGCCATCGGCCGCTTGATGCTCGCCAACGCCCAGAACCAACCGGTGCCGCTGGCCCAGGTGGCGCGCATCGAGATCGCGGACGGCCAGACCATCATCACCCGCGAGAACGGCCGGCGCATCCTCACCGCCCGCTGCGACATCGTGGATCGCGACTCCGGCAGTTTCGTGGCCGAGGCCCAGCGGCGCTTCGAGCGCGAGATCCGGCCATCGCTCCCGGAGGGCTACCGGGTGGAGTGGATGGGCATGTTCGAAAACCTGGAGCGCGCCACCCGGCACTTCTCCCTGGTCATCCCGGCCGCGGTGGCGCTCATCTTCGTGATGCTGTGGATCACCTTCGCCTCGCTGCGCAGCGCCATCCTGGTGCTGGCCAGCATCCCGTTGGCGTGCGTCGGTGGCATCCTGGCCCTGTACGCGCGTCACATGCCCATGAGCACCTCGACCGGGGTCGGCCTGGCGGCGCTATTTGGCATCTCCATCATGAACGGCGTGCTCATGGTGCGCCGCATCACCGAGATGCGCGAGGCCGGCTTGCCTCTCGACGAGGCCATCGTCCAGGGCGCACTGCAACGGCTGCGCGCCATCATGATCGCCGCCATCGTGGCCATCTTCGGGCTGCTGCCGGCCTCGTTGGCCACGGGCCTGGGCTCCGACGTGCAGCGGCCGCTGGCCACGGTCATCGTGTGGGGACTGTTCAGCTCGACGCTGCTCACCCTGTTCGTGGTGCCCGTCCTGTACCGGGTACTGCAGCCAAAGCTGCGAATTCCTGCTCCCCGCACATCTTTCTGACCCCATCCTGATTGTTACACCTTTCGGGCATTGGCGGGACACCCCATAGTCATCAATTCGGGTGGGCGGGATAGAGAATGGGCGCTCGCATTCGAGAGGACAAGACGCTCACGGCAACAGCCCCGCCAGCGACCGCCGGAAGGCCTCCACCAGGCCCGCGGGCGAGAGCTCCTCGCGGGCGGTGCGGGCATTGCCGCTCTCCACCTCCAGCAGCGAAAGTTCGATGACCAGCTTGCCCTCGCCCAGGATACGGACGGAGCCCGTGAGGGCCAGCGCCGCCTCCATGGAGCGCGCTGCGGCGGTCAGCTTTTCGGGCGTGTCGAGATCCTTCTCGCCGGCCAGCTCGATGAGTTTCGCGGCGAACGCGGACGGGACCTGGCCCAGCCCCTTCTTGGCGGTCTCCTCGCCAACGATGTTATCCAGGATGGCCGAGGTCTCGGCCGGGAGCGAGGGGTCCAGCCGCAGGGACAACACCACGAGTTTCTTCTTCTGCAAGACCGGAGCCGCAACCGGCGCCGCGCTTTCCGGTGCCGGCGATCCGCTGCTCGCTTCAGAGGGCGCCGGAGAAGCGGGCGCGCCGCCAAACAAGGCCGGATCCAGCGCCGGCGGGGGAGCCGGCGGGATCGTGCCGAGGAAAGCGTTACGCGGGGTGGAGAGGGTGTCCGCGCGGTTGACCAGGTCGAAGTCGGCGAGTTGCACCTGCTCTTTTTCGTAGGCCAGCCCGCGGCCCTTTCGCATCTCGTAGGTGATGAGCAACACAGGGTTCTCCAAAAAGCTCTTCGCCTCCTTGAGGGCCTGGAAGGTCATGCCGATGGAGATGCGGCCGGTGGCGGTCTGATAGTACAGGTCACCGTAGG
>CAZLNM010000004.1:0-56302 GCA_964561025.1 uncultured Myxococcales bacterium | reverse complement strand
AGGGATACCAGATGAAGGCGTCGGAGCTCATGCTGCTCGGCGCGCCGGGAATGGTCTCGGTGAAGGTCGTTTCCGATAGCATCCCTCCCACGAACACTCCTCCCCGAAACCCCAACATGCCCAGGACCGGCAAGTCGAAATCCAGTTTGCCACCGAGCTGGAGCGAGGTGATGTGTATCCCCGATGCCATCATCGTTACGCCGCTGATGCTCGGCCCCACCAGTACGGAGAGACCCGGGGCCAGCACGTACCCGTCGGCGTCGGTCCAGGCGCCGTTGAACCCCAGACCGGCGGACATGCCGACCTGGGCCATGAACATCGAATCTCCCTTTTCCGGGAAAAATCCACCAACGCCGGCGTTCATGGCGAACCCGTAGTATCGGTGCATCTCGGTCTGGCTGACGGACGCGATGAACGCCGGGTCGCCTTTCAGAAAGACCAGGCCCATGAACCCCATGGTGGTGTCCTTGTCTCCCCACAGGTAGCGCCCGCCGGCCTGGATCCCGGGCGCGGACGACGAGAGAGGCATGATGGGCCCCCGGGCCTCGGGCTCGTCGATCTTGGCGGAGTCGCGCAACAAGAGCGAGCCGGATTCGAGGAACTCGAGCGCCTTGGGATGGTACAGCAGCCGGTCGGTGAGATCGTACACCGCCCGCGAGAAAGCGCCCTGGCTGCTGGAGACGTAGGTCACCGAGTGTTCCAGGCGAATGGTGACCGAGGACGACATGGTCTGCAAGGTGAAATCCGCGGCCAGGCCCAGGGTGGTTTCGGCCTTGTTCAGCGCGGCGCGGACGTTCTCGACGCGCAGCCGCACCCGGGCGTCGGCGGCGTTCGCCTGCGGCAAGCGGGCGCGCAGGGCCTGCTCCAGCGCCAGCGGCGGGGGCATGGAAAGCGAGAACAACGGATCCAGCTCGGTGCGGGAGTCCCCTTTCACGTACGCCAGGGACACATTTTTCCAGACGTCCGGCGTCTCCGAGGTCTTGAGCGTCACAAAGGGCACCACCTCGCGGTGGACGCAGCCAAGAAAAACCATCCCCGAAAATAAAATCCCAATCCCGAACGCCGCATGCCGCACCCAATGCTCCCTACGCATTTTCAGCTCCTTGAGACGTCTCAGTTTCGTCGACCAGGTCCCGAATCAGCATTTCCATGAATACTCATTATCCCCCGGCATCGATCCAGGCAATACCGAATTGAACGCTCCAACCCAAACATTTGGGTTGACGGCCCCGTGCCGCGCGACCATACAATCCGGCCATTACGCGCCGAACCGGAGGTGAACCATGTACGGCGAGATGAAACAGCAGCTCGAGAAGGAACTGAAGGAGATCCAGGACGCCGGCCTGTTCAAGGACGAGCGCATCATCACCACACCGCAAGCGGCGGCCATCGCGGTGAGCGGCGGGAAGAAGGTCCTCAACTTCTGCGCCAACAACTACCTGGGGCTCTCCAGCCACCCCGCGGTCATCGAGGGGGCGCGCCGGGCGCTCGACACGCACGGCTACGGCATGAGCTCGGTGCGCTTCATCTGCGGCACCCAGGACCTGCACAAGCGGCTGGAGGAGGCCATCTCCCGGTTCCTCGGCACCGAGGACACCATCCTGTACTCCTCGTGCTTCGACGCCAACGGCGGGCTGTTCGAGACCCTGTTCGGCCCGGAGGACGTGATCATCTCCGACGAGCTCAACCACGCCAGCATCATCGACGGGGTGCGCCTGTCCAAGGCCGAGCGGCTGCGCTACAAGAACGCCGACATGGCCGAGCTGGAAAAACACCTCGCCGCCACCCAGGGAAAACGGCGCCGGGTGATCGCCACCGACGGGGTGTTCTCCATGGACGGCAACATCGCACCGCTCGACAAGATCTGCGATCTCGCCGACCGCTACCGCGCGCTGGTGATGGTGGACGACTCGCACGCCTCCGGCTTCATCGGCAAGCACGGCCGCGGCACGCCCGAGCACTGCGGCGTGGAGGGCCGGGTGGACATCATCACCTCCACCCTGGGCAAGGCCCTGGGCGGCGCCTCGGGCGGCTTCACCAGCGGCCGGCGCGAGATCATCGCCTACCTGCGCCAGCGCAGCCGGCCGTACCTGTTCTCCAACACCCTGCCGCCGGTCATCGCCGGCGCGGCCCTGGCCTGCCTGGGGCTCATCTCCGAGACCACCGCCCTGCGCGACAAGCTCGAGGACAACACCCGCTACTTCCGCGAGAAGATGACCGCCGCCGGCTTCAACATCAAGCCGGGCGTGCACCCCATCGCGCCCATCATGCTGGGCGACGCGCGGCTGGCGGCCGACATGGCGCGCGACATGTTGGAGGAGGGCATCTACGTGGTGGGCTTCTCCTACCCGGTGGTGCCGAAGGGCGCCGCCCGCATCCGGGTGCAGATCTCCGCCGCCCACGAGCGCGAGCACCTCGATCGGGCCATCGCGGCCTTCATCAAGGTAGGCAAGAAACACGGCGTGATCCGCTAGCGCGGCCGGCGTCGCCCCAGGTCACACGACCGTCGGCCGGAGCCCGCCAGGCTGCGCTGGCTCCGGCGGCGGCGCGGCCCGGCGCAACAGAATCGCGAGCACCGATGATGCCGACCAGGCAGAGAGACAATCGGGATGCAACCCCGGAGACCGGGAGTCCGGCCGCAAGAGCCATCCCGCGCCTTCCGGCGGTCCTGACGGGATTCGCCGTCCTGCTGTGTGCCGGCCCGGCCCTGGCCTCGGAGGCGCTGGGCCACGAGCTCTCGCTCCTGTGGGTGACGCCGTTCGTGCTCATGCTGCTGGTGATCGCGCTGGCGCCGCTCTTGCTCCCCCACTGGTGGGAGAAGAACCGCAACAAGGCCGTGCCGTCCGTGGTGCTGTCGCTGCCGGTGGCCGCCTTTTTGCTGGCGAACGCGCCGCACGAGCTCTTGCACACCGGCAAGGAGTACCTGTCCTTCATCATCCTGCTCGGGTCGCTTTTCGTGGTCTCCGGCGGCATCCGCATCCGCACCGATCTCCAGGCCACGCCCGCGGTGAACACCGCCTTCCTCCTGCTCGGGGCCGTGCTGGCCTCGTTCATGGGCACCACCGGCGCCGCCATGCTGCTGGTCCGGCCGTTGCTCGACACCAACCAACAGCGCACCCGTGTTACGCACACGGTGATCTTCTTCATCTTCATGGTGGGCAACACCGGCGGCTGCCTCACCCCGCTGGGCGACCCGCCGCTCTTCATGGGATACCTGGCCGGCGTGCCCTTCTCCTGGTTCTTCCGCCTGTGGCCGGAGTGGGCGGCGGTGAACCTGACGCTGGCGGCACTGTACTTCGTCATCGATCGCTATCAGTACGCGCGCGAGCCCGAGGCCGCGCTCATGCTGGACCGGGCCCGCGTCCGGCGTCCCGAGGTGCTGGGCCTTCTCAACCTGCCGCTGCTCCTCGGCGTGGTGCTGTCGGTGGCCTTCCTGCACGAGGGCGTGGTCCCGTTTCCCGTGCGCGAGATCGTGCTGTTGCTGCTGGCGGCGGCCTCCTGGAAGCTCACCCCCCGCGTGCTGCGAGAGGAGAACCGCTTCACCTTCCACCCTATCGTGGAGGTGGCGGTGCTGTTCGCCGGCATCTTCGTCACCATGATCCCGGCGCTGCTCATCCTGCGCGCGCGCGGCGCCGAGCTCGGCATCGAGAGCACCATGAGCTACTTCTGGGCCACCGGCATGCTGTCTTCGTTTCTCGACAACACACCGACCTTCGTGGTGTTCTTCGCCCTGGGGCAAGCCGTGGGGAGCGTGGCGGGGCAGGCGCCGGTGGCCGACACCGGCATCGCCGACCCCTTACTGCGCGCGGTCTCGCTGGGGGCGGTGTTCATGGGCGCCAACACCTACATCGGCAACGCCCCCAACTTCATGATCAAGTCCATCGCCGAGGAGCGCGCCATCAAGATGCCCTCGTTCTTCGGCTACATGCTCTACCCGCTTATCATCTTGATTCCGTTGTTTCTGCTGGTGAGCTGGCTCTTCCTGTAGGCCGCAAGCCTCCCAAACGAAATCTCGGCAAAGGGACCAAGCCCCCTTTGACCCGCAAGAAGAACCCCGGAGAACACCGGCGAAAACTTTCTACCAAGGAAAACCAAAACTTGGAGAAAGGCATCGGTACAACCGACTTCTCGTGTGTCGTGTTCAGCGCCCGACAAGAGAATGCAGGGAGTTTCGTTAAGGCCACCTCGATGAAGATGTCTTTTTTTATCAGCGAAGTTGCCGCACGCTTTTTTATCTTTTTCTTCTCCCCACCATTATTAGCGTTTTTTTTTCGGGGGTTCTCCGGGGGTTCAAGGAGGCGCGACCCCTTGCCAGGATCTTTCGTTTGTTTGGATTTTCCGCCGAGGCGTCAGACCTTGCGATTGATCCCGTCCGGGCCAACTTCGGCCGCGACCGCCGCCTCGATGGCCGCCTGCCAGGCGCCTCCGCCGCAGAGCTGAAGGCCGTGCTCGGGGCACTCGAACTCGAGGTACCAGCCGGCGCAGGCCCCGTCGCGGTGCTCCAGGTAGCCGGTGCTCTCCATGGTGGAGGCGCAGCCGGGGATGACGCAGTTCGGGTTGCGGATGCCGAGGAGCCTGCGAGAAAAGACGCGCAGTTTCATAAAAAGGCACCCCAGCACGGAAGCGCCCGACCGAACGCCATCTCTCGACCAAGGTCCACTACTTCTTGAGCACGGTCCGAAGCACGGTCTCCTTGTCGAGCTTCTTGGTGCAGAAGAACCAATCGTGGCAGGTGACGTTCGGGTCTTTCCCCTGCATGCGCTCCTTGGCCACACCGCAGGAGCCGGCAGGAGGAACGATCACCTCGTCGCCGGGCCGCCAGTCGGCCGGCGTGGCGCACTGGAAGGCGTCGGCGGTCTGCATGGCGATCAGGGCCCGGTAGATCTCGTCGAAGTTGCGGCCCAGGCTGAGCGGGTAGTACACGATGGCCCGCACGATCCCCTTGGGGTCGATGAAGAACACGGCGCGCACGGCCTTGGTGGCGCTCTCGCCGGGCTGCATCATCCCGTACTTCTTCGCCACCTCCATGGTGATGTCCTCGATGAGCGGGAACTTGACCTCGACGTCTTTCATGCCCTTGTACTGAATCTTCTCTTTGATGGTGCGCAGCCAGGCGATGTGGCTGAAGAGCCCGTCCACCGACAGCCCCACCAGCTTGCAGTTGGCCTTGGCGAACTGCTCCTCCATGGTGGCGAAGGTCATGAACTCCGAGGTGCACACCGGCGTGAAATCGGCCGGGTGGCTGAACAGGATGACCCAGCTCCCCTCGTAGTCCTGGGGGAAGTGGATCGTCCCCTGGGTGGTGGTGGCGGTGAATTCGGGCGCCTTGTCCCCGATGCGCGGCATCATGACGGCTTTCTCTTCCATGGTCGTTCCCTCCTTTTTCGGGCTCCCGTGGGGAGCGTCACACCGTGCCAACGAGAGTGTGGTGACGTCTCGTCTCGATGTCAACCCCTCCCGCCGATCTCGCGGCTGAATTCGCACAGGAAGTTTCTCAGCCGAATCCAACCCGGGGCCTCTCCTCGCGCACGCGGTGCTCGTCACGGCTGGTAGCGGTAACCGGCGCCGTGGACGGTCTGGATGATGGCCGGTTTCTTGGGATCGCGCTCGATGCGCTTTCGCAGCTTCGAGATGTGCTGGTCCAGGGTGCGGCTGTCCGGCAGGTAGTCCTGGCCCCAGCCGGCGTCGAACAACCGGTCGCGATCCAGCACCACGCCCGGCGAGCGGGCGAAGAGCGCGAGCAGCCGCACCTCCCGCAACGAGAGGTCGATGACCTGGCGTCCCCGGCGGGCGCGCAGCTCGGCCGGGTCCACCTCGAGATCGCCGATGCGAAACGGCGCGGGCCGCGGCTTTCCCCGGCGCCTGGCCACCACCCGGCGCGTCACCGCCCGGATGCGGGCCACCACCTCCTTCACCCCGAAGGGCTTGACCACGAAGTCGTCGGCGCCGAGCTCGAGCCCCAGCACCTTGTCGATCTCCTCGGACTTGGCGCTGATGAAGATGATGGGCACGGCCTCGTCCCGCTTGCGGATCTCGCGGCACACCTCGTAGCCGGAGCGCCCGGGCATCATGATGTCGAGCAGCACGAAGTCCGGCCGCTCGCGCCCAAAGAGCTCCAGCGCCGTCTCGCCGTCCGGCGCCGGCAGGGGCCGGTACCCCTCGTCCGAAAGGATCTCGACCAGGCCCTCTCGGGTGAGCTTGTCGTCCTCGGCGATGAGAACCTTCATGTCTCCTCTCCCGCGCCAGCGGGCGGCGTATGCAGCCGCACCTCGAACACCGCCCCCGGCGAGCCTTCGAGCAGGCGCGCCTCGCCGCCGTGCAACCGGGCCAGCTCGCGCACCACGGCCAGCCCGATGCCCGCCCCGCTGGCCCCCTCCCCCGGGCTGTCCGAGAGGCGCACGAAGGGCTCGAAGATCCGCTCGCGATCCTTGGCCGGCACCCCCGGCCCCCGATCGGCGACCCGCAGCGAGGTGACGTCCCCTTCCTGGCCGGTCTCCACACGGGCCAGGCCGCCGGCGGCGGCGTACTTCTCCAGGTTGGACAAGAGGTTGCCCAGGATCTGCTCCAGCGCGTCGGCGTCGACGAGCACCTGGGCCGGGGCAGCGGGCTCGAACTCGACACGCACCCCGCGCTCGGCAAGCCGCGGGCGGAAGACCCGCAGCACGCGCTCGACCACCTCGTCCGGGCAGGCCGGGGCCGGCCGCAGCCGTAACGTCTTGCGCTGGTGCCGGCCGAAGGTGAGCACGTTGTCGATGAGCCGGCCGAGCCGCTGGCTCTCCCCGACGACCACCGCCAGGTGCCGCTCGGCCTCGCCGCCCGCGCCATCGAGCCGCTCGGCCAAAAGCTCCGCGTACAGGCGGATGTTGGTGAGCGGGGTCTTGAGCTCGTGCGAGACCTGGTTGACGAAGGACACCCGGCGCTCGGCCTCGTTGAGCGCCCGGGCCTGGGAACGCCAGAACGCCACCGCCAGGCCGACCAGCGAAAGCGCCAGGGCCAGCAGCCCCGCTCCCAGCCCCAGCGCCGCGCTCTGGCCCCAGGCCTCGTCGCCAGGCGCGGCGGCGGCGAGGGCTCGCAAGTGCCAGGCCGAGAGCGGCTCGGGCAGCGCAAGGCGCGCGACCTCGCTCCCTGTCCCACCCCCACCCCAGCGGTGGAGCACAAGGCCGCGGGCATCGAGCAGCTCGAAGCTCATCTCGCCCGAGGCCTCCTCGGGCAAGAGCGACACGAAGTCCGAAAGCAGCCGGTAGCGGTCCACCTCGGCGCCGATCACCCGGCCGCCGCCGCGTTGCCAGAACATCAGGTTGAGGTCGTTGCCGTGGTACCACACGTACCAGCCGTGGCTCGCGCCGCCGGCGCCGGACGGTTCCGCGGGCTGCCGCGCGAGCGATGGGCCCACCGGCGCGGCCCCCTCTTCCGCCGCCGCGGAGGTCCCCGCCCCGGGCCGATCGAGCAGGGCCTGCTCCTGGCGCAGCAGGTCGCGCTGCTCGGCGAGCGAGCGTGGGCCCTGGGGCGGCGGGAACACCACTCGTCCCGCCGCGTCCCACACCACCAGCGCGCGCACCGCCGGCTCGGCGCGAACGAAGTCGCGAACCTCGTCCGGCGCGCGCGCCGCGAGGAGCCCAGGGTGCGCGAGCAGGTGCTGCTCCCGGGCGCGCAGCAGCCCCATGAGCCGCTCGCCGACTTCGCGCAGGCGCTGCTCCTGCACCTCGCCGAAGGCCCGCCGCACCCGCTCGGACTCGCCGCGCACGAGCCGCGCCCCCAGCACGGCCAGGGCGCCGATGGGGAGCAGCGTGATCAGCGCAAGCAGCAGGAGCGCCCGGGCCCGCACGGTACGACACCCTCCTCAGTAGCTCTGCTGGCTATCGAAGTAGTACTGGGTCCGGCGCATGGACTTGCGCGTCCGGTTCCAGTCGCCGTCCAGGTTGGTCTGGTCGGCGCGGTTCTGCTCGCTGGCCCGGCGCAGCCGCTCCGACTGGAGCCGGGCGGCGTTCTCGCTGAGGTAGCGCTCGTTCTCTCGCAACGCCGCCCGCGCGTCCTCGAGCAGGCCCCGATCGCGCAGGGCCAGCGCCTCCTTGCTGCGCTCGTTGGCCAGCTGCTCCACCGCCGCCACCATCACCTCGCGGTCGGTGGCCCGCTCCACCTCGGCGCGCTCGGCGCTGGCGCGCACGGTCACCGAGCGGCTCTGGCTCTGGCGCCGTCCGTCGCCGACGCCGGTGAAGTCGGCGCGCACCTCGGCCAGGGAGACCGTCTCGCCGGCGGTCCGGGCTGGCGCCGAGAACTCGACCAGGGCGTACTTCTCCTGCCGGCCCAGGATCTGGTTGAGCCGGACCACCACCGTCTGACCCACGATCTCCCCGCCGCGCCCCAACAAGCGCAGCGGGCGCACGCCGGGGGCGAAGGCGATGCGGATCTCCACGTCGGTGGCCGCCACCGACAGCACGTCGCCGAACTCGGCGTCGAAGATGCGGGCCAGGTCGGTGGCGTTCTCCACGAAGGTGTGGTTGCCGTCGCTGGCCTGGGCCAGGTGGTAGAGCAGGTCCTCGTTGTAGTCCAGCCCCAGGCCCAGGGTGGTCACCGAGATGCCTTCCTTGCGCAGCGAGGCCCCCAGCGCGGCCAGCGCCTCGGTGGAGCTCGGCCCCACGTTGGCCAGGCCGTCGGAGATGAGGATGACGCGGTTTACGAAGCTGCGCGCAAGGAACTTGCGCGCCTCGCCGGCGCCGCGGCTCACCCCGGCGAACAACGCCGTGCTATTGCCGGGGCGAAGGTTGCGGATGGCCCGGTAGATCTCCTCCTTGTCGCTGGCGCGGGTGGCCGGCAGCAGCACGCTGACCGTGTCGTCGAAGGCCACCACCGAGACGATGTCCTGGGGCGAGAGGCGGGCGATGGCCTGGATGGCCGCCTCCTTGGCGCGCTCGAGCTTGGCGCCGGCCATGGAGCCGGAGCGCTCGATCACCAGCGCCAGGTTGGCGGTGGCCCGCGGCCGGGCCTCGCCGAAGCCGGTGCCCAGCATGCCCACCTTGAGGTAGCCGGTCTGGCTCTGCCCCGCCAGCACGAGCGGGTTGGAGAGCGAGACCTTCATGTCCACGCTCTGGGCGTGGGCGGCATCCGGGAGCGAAAACAGGAAGGCCAGCGCCGCGGCGACGAGGTACTTTCGGGTCATGGAGTCCTCCTTGGATTAATGGGTCCTGACTCCATGATCCTCGCGCCGGCCGTTGGAGTGGTCTTGTGGCCGTCAAAAGATTGTAAAAGCTTTGTAAAAAACCGCAACCGCAATGACCCTCATGTCTGACCACCAGCGCGCCGCCCACGGTATCTTACGCGGACTCACGGCGATTGCCTTCGATACCTTGCCTGAATCAGCGGCGGCATGTTATGCAAGGTACCCGCAGGGGGATGCGATGCCTTCCGCCCGCCTCTTCGCCACCGTTCTTACGCTCGCCGCGCTCCTGGCCGGGTGCGGCGCCACCCCCAAGCCGCCCTGTGCGAGCGACGCCGACTGCGCGGATGACAACCCGTGCACCGACGACCGCTGCGAACCCGGCGTCGGGTGCGCGCACACCAACAACACCGGTAGTTGCGACGACGGCGACGCGTGCACGGAGGCCGACACCTGCGCTCTCGGCCGGTGCGGCGGCTCGCCGGTGAGCTGCGACGATTCGAACGGCTGCACCGACGACCGCTGCGACCCGGCCACAGGCTGTCTGCACCAGGACAACACGGCCGCCTGCGACGACGGCGACGCCTGCACCCTGGGCGACGCCTGCGCCGCGGGGCGTTGACAGCCGGGCCCGGACACTGCCGACTGCGACGACGGCAACGGCTGCACCGACGACCGCTGCGAGCCGGCCACGGGCTGTCTGCACCAGGACAACACGGCCCCCTGCGACGACGGCGACGTGTGCACCCTGGGCGACACCTGCGCCGGCGATGCCTGCCAGCCCGGCGCCAGCGCGCTCGACTGCGACGACGCCGACGCCTGCACCCGGGACGGCTGCGACCCGGATGCGGGGTGCTTCCACAGCGACGCGAGCGGCGCCTGCGACGACGCCGACGCATGCACCCGCGACTGGTGCGATCCCGCCACGGGTTGCCGGCACCTGCCCTGCGCGGCCTGGGCCGCCTGCACCGGCGGCGCCTGCCGGTGCCTGACCGGATATTCCGGAGATGGCTTCGCTTGCGAGCCGGTGTGCGGCGACGGGTTGTGCCCGGCCGGCGAGACCCTGAACGGCTGCCCGCAGGACTGCGACTACACCCTCTTGGTGATCGTGTCCCAGGCCCTGCTGCCGGGGCTGCAGGCGAGCCTCGATCAGTACCTCGCCGACCTGGCCCAGGAGGGCACGCGCGCCTACCTGCGAACCTGGACGGGGGGCTCGGCGGCCAGCCTGCGCGCCCTGCTCGCGGCGGAGGCCGGGGAGCACGCCATCGAGGGCGCGCTGCTGGTGGGCGACCTGCCGGCGGCCTGGTACCAGCAGACGGCCTTCAACACCTACGAGGAGTTTCCCTGCGACCTCCCCTTCATGGATCTCGACGCCACGTTCTCGGACAACAACCACGACGGCATCTTCGACGGCCACTCGCCGCTGGCCCTGGACATCTTCGTCTCGCGGATCATCGGCACGCAGGCCGAACTTACGGCGTACTTCGGAAAGATCCACGCCTACCGCCAGGCCGGCTCCGGCGTGCCGGTGGCGGGGTTCATCTTCATGGACGACGACTGGAGCAACTTCCCCGGCCGCTACGGGCTCGAGTACATCTACACCACCGTCGAGATCCTCAACGACCCGGCCGCCACCTCCAAGGCGGCCTACCTGCAGCGGCTACTCCCGGGGGTCGAGTTCGTCTTCCAGTGGATCCACTCCACCCCGACCTACCTGCACATCTACGGCGCCGGCGAGGGCTATATCGACACGGCCGAGGTGGTGGCCGAGAACCACCAGGGCGCCTTCTACAACCTGTTCAACTGCTCCGCGGCGCGCTTCACCGAGCCGAACCTGGCGCGCGCCTACCTCATGGGCACCGATCGCGGCCTGGCCCTCACCGGCACCACCAAGGTCGGCGGCATGGTCACCCCGCGGCTGTTCCACCAGAGCCTGGGCGATGGCCACGCCTTCGGCGAGTCGTTCCGGCGCTGGTACAACGGCAACGGCGCTACCGACGACGCCTGGTTTTTGGGCATGGTCATCCAGGGCGATCCGATGCTGCGCATCGCCGGCGACGTGGTGGGGCGGGCGCCGCCCTCGCGCGAGGAGGAGATCTCGGCACAGGGGTGGGAGCGTCTGGAGCAGCTCATGCAAGAGGCGGCGCGGCACAACCCGGTGCGCGGCTTTGCCGAGTATCGCGCCGAGCACCCGGAGTCCTTCCCCGCGGCGGCATCCGGGGGCGACGGCTTATAGGGGACCGGTCCGGTTCGGTGTTTTTCGTGCAATTTCAGAAAGCTACAGAATCCCCACCGGCGGATCCCGGCCCGAAAACGCGGCCCGACTGCCGGGCCCGGTCGTCATCCGTCGCTCGGGTTTCCCTTGACATTGAGCCGGGTTGGAAGGTAGCTTACGCCTCCCCGAAAGGGGTTTTGGCGCGGCCAGGAGCGCGCGAGGAATGTTCGAGTCGCTGACCGACAAGCTGGGCCAGACCTTCAAGCGCATGCGCGGCCAGGGCAAGATGTCCGAGGCCAACATCAAGGACGCGCTGCGCGAGGTGCGCCTGTCGCTCCTCGAAGCCGACGTCAACTACAACGTGGTGCGCGACTTCGTGGAGGCGGTGAAGAAGCGCGCGCTCGGCCAGGACGTGCTGGCCTCGCTCACCCCGGGGCAGCAGTTCATCAAGATCGTGGCCGAGGAGCTCACCCGCCTCATGGGCGGCGAGGCGGCCGAGCTGGATCTGTCGGGCCGCCCGCCGGTGGTGATCATGCTGTGCGGCCTGCAGGGCTCCGGCAAGACCACCACCATCGGCAAGCTCGGCCTGCGCCTGCGCCAGAAGGGCCGCCACCCCTACCTGGTGCCGGCCGACGTGTACCGTCCGGCGGCCATCGAACAGCTCACCAAGGTGGGCGCCGACCTGAACCTCCCGGTGCACCCCTCCACCACCGCGCAGGACCCGGTGGCCATCTGCCGCCAGGCGGTGGAGGAGGCCGAGCGGCGCGGCCTGGACACGGTGCTCCTCGACACCGCCGGCCGGCTGCACGTGGACACCGAGCTGATGCAGGAGCTGGCCCACATCCAGCGCGAGGTGCGGCCGAAGCAGATCCTGCTCGTGGCCGACGCCATGACCGGCCAGGACGCGGTGAACGTGGCGGACAGCTTCAACCAGACGCTCAGCCTCGACGGCGTCATCCTCACCAAGATGGACGGCGACGCCCGGGGCGGCGCGGCCCTGTCCATCAAGGCGGTCACCGGCAAGCCCATCCTGTTCGTGGGCGCGGGCGAGAAGATGGACGCGCTCGACGTGTTCCACCCCGACCGCATGGCCAGCCGCATCCTGGGCATGGGCGACATGCTCTCGCTGATCGAGCAGGCCCAGGAGACCTACGACCAGAAGAAGGCCCTGGAGCTGCAGAAGAAGCTCAAGAAGAACGAGTTCTCCATCGAGGACTTCCGCGAGCACTTGCAGCAGCTTCGCAAGATGGGTTCGATCTCGGACCTGCTCGACAAGATCCCGGGCATGGGCGGCATGCAGAAGAAGATGCAGGGCATGGCACCCCCGGAGGACGAGCTCAAGCGCATCGAGGCCATCATCAACTCCATGACCCGCGAGGAGCGGCTCAACCACGCCATCCTGGACGGCAGCCGCCGCCGGCGCATCGCCATCGGCAGCGGCACCACCGTCCAGGACGTGAACAGCTTCATCAAGCAGTACCTGGAGATGAAGAAACTCATGAAGAAGGTCAACCGATTCGGCATGCGCACGCTGATGCGCAGTTTGATGGGCAGAGGCCTTTAGAAGGAGAGGCGGTTTTTCCATGACCACGATCAGACTGAGGAGATCCGGCGGCCGCAACGAGCCCTACTACCAGGTAGTGGTGGCGGACTCGCGGCGGGCCCGCAACGGCCGGTGCCTGGAGCAGCTCGGGCACTACGCCCCGCGCGGCGGCAAGGGTTTTGCCATCGACCGGGAGCGGCTGGCCTTCTGGATGCAGCGCGGCGCGCGCCTGAGCCGCACGGTGGCCGAGCTGGTGGCGCGGCACCCGGCTCCGGCCGCGGCCCCCGCGGCGCCGACGGCCCAGGGCTAGCGCCATGCCGATGCGCGAGCTGGTGGCCTTCATGGCGCGCGCCCTGGTGCAGGACCCCGCCGCGGTGGAGGTGAGCGAGGAGAGCGCCGAGCGGGAGCGGGTGCTGCGCCTGCGGGTCGCCCCGGGAGACACCGGGCGGGTGATCGGCCGCGAGGGCCGCACCGCCCGCGCCTTGCGCACCGTGCTGGCGGTGGCCTCCACCCGGACGGGCGCGCGGGCCCGGCTCGACATCGCCGACTGAGGTCGGCGCCCGAGGCGGGCATGGCCCGGCGCTTGACCAGGATCGGTCGCATCGCCCGGCCGCACGGCGTGGCGGGCGAGCTGAAGGTGGTGGAGGAGGAGCAGTCGTCGGGCGGCTGGCGCCGCGTGAAGGAGGTTTTCGTGGGCCGCAGCCTGGAGGAGGCGCGGCCCATGTCGCTCTGCGGCGTGCGCGGCCAGGGCCGCTTCGTGATCGTGGCCCTGGAGGGCATCTCGGATCCCGAGCGGGCCCGCGAGCTCTCGGGCCTGGACGTGTTCGCGGCGCTGGAGGATCTGCCTCCCCTTTCGGGAGGCGCGCGGTACACCGGCGAGCTGATCGGCCTTACGGTGGTCGACCTGGCCGGGCGGCGATTGGGAAGGCTTTCGCGGATCTTTGACAACGGCGCGCACGATATCTTCGTGGTAGAGGAGAATGGCCGCGAGCACCTGCTGCCGGTGGCCGGCGGCATCTTTCGTGAGGTGGACCTTGCGGGCGGCCGGGTGATCGTGGACATCCCGCCCGGCCTGTGGGAGCTGTGAGCGCATGCGCTGGACTCTGCTCACCATCTTCCCGGAGTGCTTCGACTCGCCGCTCTCGACCAGCCTGTTCGGCAAGGCCGTCGAGCGCGGGCTGCTGCAAGTGGACCGGGTGGACCTGCGCGACTTCACCGAGGACCGCCACCACACCGTCGATGACGCTCCCTTTGGCGGCGGCCCGGGGATGGTGATGAAGGCCGAGCCGCTGGTCCGGGCGGTCGAGGCGGTGCGGCAGAGCGATGCCGGTGTGCGGGTGTTCTTGCTCGGACCGCGCGGCCGGCGCTTCGATCAGGCGCTGGCGGTCGAGCTCTCCGCGTTGCCCCACGTGGGCCTGCTGTGCGGGCGCTACGAGGGCGTCGACGAGCGGGTCCGTGACTTCGTCGACGGCGAGATCAGCGCGGGCGACTACGTGCTCTCCGGCGGCGAGCCCGCCGCCTGGGTGATCATGGACGCGGTGACCCGGCTGCTCCCCGGCGTGATGGGCTGCGAACAGTCCAAGGTCGAGGAGAGCTTCGGCGATGGCCTGCTGGAGTACCCGCAGTACACCCGGCCTCGCGTCTTTCGCGGGCGCGAGGTCCCCGAGGTGCTGCTCTCTGGCGACCATAGGGCCATCGCCCGCTACCGCCGGCGGGAGGCGCTGCGCATCACCGCCCAGCACCGGCCCGACCTGCTCGAGCGAGCGAAACTCGACGAAGAGGAGCGCGCCTGGATCGTTTCTGAATCGACGGGCCGACGAGCCTGAGGAGGAAGTATCATGAACCGTCTGTCGCAGTTGGAGAAGTCCCACATGAAGTCCAGCGTGGACCCGTTCCGGGTCGGTGACACGGTGCGGGTGCACATGCACGTGGTGGAGGGCGAGCGGGAGCGCGTGCAGGTGTTCCAGGGCGTGGTCATCCGGCGCCGCGGCCGGGGCCTCTCCGAGACCTTCACGGTGCGCAAGATCTCCTACGGGGTCGGCGTGGAGCGCCAGTTCCCGCTGCATTCGCCCCGCATGGAGAAGGTCGAGGTGGTGCGCTCGGGCCACGTACGCCGCTCCAAGCTCTACTACCTGCGCGACCTCAAGGGGAAGGCCGCCCGCCTGCGGGGCGCCCGCGAGGCGCAGGAGACGACCCCGGACGCCCCCGCCGCACCGGCGGAGTAAGTACGTTCGCGCCGAAAGCACGGGGTGGCCGCACGGCCGCCCTGCGGATGGAGCCATGCGCTTCTCCGAACTGGTACTGCAAGGCGTTCGCCGCTTCTCTCAGACCCATCGTTTCCCGCTGGGCCCGGGGTTCACCGTGTTCGTGGGCGGCCCGGGAACGGGCAAGTCCACCCTGGTGGACGCGCTGGCCCACATGCTGTTCCCCGATCCGCTGGAGCCGGCCACCCGCAAGTTCGCCTGCCGCGAGAGCGAGACCTGCCGCGCGGCGCTGCTCATCGACGACGAGCGCGGCGCACGCCACCGGCTGGTCCACGACTTCGTCCAGGGCGGGATCGCCCTGACGCGCCTCGACGAGAAGGAAAACCGCTTCGTCCCCATCTCCTCGTCGCCGGCCGAGGTGGCGCAGTACCTGGGCTCCACCCTGCACCTGCCGCAGCAGGACCTGTTCTCGGTGTTCTACCTGCTGCGCTCGCTCCCGGCGGCGGCGGTGGAAGCAGGCCCGCCCCGGGGCCGGAAGGCGGGCTCGGAACCCCCGGCGGGAAAGAAGGCCCCGCCTCCCAAACGGCGTCTGCCACCGAGCTCCTATGGCCTCGAGGGCGACGGCCCGCATTTCCCCGGCTACCAGGGCGACCTGGGCGGCGACAGCGGGGACGTCCTGCCGGACGACGCCGCGGCCATCCGCGACCAGATCGGAGTGCTGGAGCGCGATCTGGCCGCCGCCCGGGACGCGGACGAGGCCCAGTTTCGGCTGGACGGGCTGCAGAAGGAGCAGTTCGAGATCGAGCAGAAGCTCAAGGGCTTCGGCGAGGGCGAGCAGCGGGTCCGGCAACTGGAGGAGCAGCTCAAGGCCTACGCGCCGCTGGAGCAGGTGCCGGGTGACTTCGAGAAGCGGCTGCGGGAGTTCTCCGAGCGCAAGGGGAAGTTCGAGCGCGACATGGCCCGCCTGGAGGAGGAGCGTCAGGAGTGGGAGGAGAAGTCCCGCGCCGAATCTCCCCAGCCCCTCGTGAAGAACCGCTCCTTCTTGCTGGGGATGGTCCTGGGGGGGCTGTGCCTGCTGCTGGGGATCGCCGGCTTCTTCGTGAGCCCGGGCCTGCGCTGGGCGGCGCTGGGCGACCTCCTCGGGTTCGGCCTGGCGGCCGTGGTGGCCGTGCGCCACCTGGACCGCTCCATGGCCGCGGAACGGGCGGCCGCGCGCCTCAAACTCGTCGATTCTCGCGCGGAGAAGCTGCGCCGCCAGTTCGAGATCGAGACCTCGGTCGTCAAGCGCAGCATGGACGTGCTGGGCGCCGAGTCCCCGGCCGAGATCCTGGAGAAGTTCTCCCAGCGCAGCCAGCTACGCGCGGCGCTGGAGAACGCGCGCAAGGAGGCCGAGGCCAAGAAGAGCGACCGGAACCGTGCCGAACTCGAGGCCCGCCAGAACGAGCTCAAGTCGGAGATCGGCGCGCTGGAAGCCCGCCTCTCGGCCGCCGCCGGGCTGACCATGGGACCGCAGGAGATGGAGCGCCGCCTGAAGGCGCTGCGGGCCAAGCTATCTTCTCTGGAGGGCGGCGAGCCGGCACCGCAGCCGCCACCGGCGCCGGACTTCGGCGCGGGCCCGGACACCTACCTGGACGGAAGCCCGGCCGAGGAAGAACCCCAGGCCGAGGCGCCGGCGGCCGCGGGGGCGGATCCTTTCGCTGGGATCATCAAGCTGGCGCGGGATCTCTTCCTGGTCGACATCGAGCGCCTCCAGCAGGTGCTCTCCCCCCGGGCCAGCCAGTACGTGGCGGCGCTGACGCGGCAAGCAATTTTGCGGCTGGCCATCACGGCCGAGGGCTCGCTGGAGGTGCAACCCCCGCCGCCGGCGCCCGCGCTCCCGGCCGCGTCCCTGCCCCCGGCGGAGCGGGACCTGGTCGACCTGGGCCTGCGCCTGGCCGTGGTGGAGCTGATCAGCCCCCGCCAACCGGTGCCCCTGCTGCTCGACGACCCGTTCACCTCCCACCCTCCGGAGCGGATCGAACTTCTGGGCCGGATGCTGGCCGGCCTCGGGCGTCTCACCCAGGTGGTGCTGTTCACGTCCCAGACGGACTTCGCCCGGCATGCCGCAGCTTCCTTCGAGATCTGAACCGGCCGAAACCGCCGGGCTGCGCCTGCCGGAAGGCGACCTCGACGCCTGGGCCCGCCAGAGCGGCGCGCGCCTCCTGGTCGGGGTGGACGAGGTCGGTCGCGGGCCCCTGGCCGGTCCGGTGGTGGCCGCGGCGGTGGTGTTGGATCCGGAGCGGCCGGTGCCCGGACTGGCCGACTCCAAGCGGCTCTCTCCGGCACGGCGCGAGCAACTCGATCGGCTCATCCGCCAGTGCGCCCGGGCGGTGGGGTTGGCCCGGGTGGAAGCTGACACCATCGATCGCATCAACATCCGTCAGGCCACGCTGCAGGCCATGGCGCTGGCGCTGATGCAGGTGGTGGACGCGGGCATCGAACCGGACCTGGTGCTGGTGGACGGGCGCGACCGAGTGCCGCTGCCCGCGCGACCCGCCCTGCCGCAGCGGGCCTTCGTCGGGGGAGACGGACGTTCGTCCTCCATCGCGGCCGCCTCCATAGTGGCCAAGGTGTACCGGGATGGGCTGATGACGGAGGTCCACCGCGCCTTCCCGGTGTACGGGTTCGACCGTCACAAGGGCTACGGCACACGCGAGCACCTCGAGGCCATCGCCCGCCACGGCCCCTGCCCCTGGCACCGCAAGTCGTTCGCCGGCGTCAAGGAGCACCTGTCCGTCTCCACCAGCTCGGTTTGACCGGCGCCCTGCCTTCTGCTGAAATGGCGCCGCCGCTACGGAGGCGTCATGCGCGCATACGAGATCCAGGGCTTCTTTGGGCTGTCCAACCTCAAGCGGGTTGATTTGCCGGACCCGGCGCCGGGTCCGGGCGAGGTGCTGGTGCGGGTGCGGGCCTGCTCGCTCAACTTCCGCGACCTGATGATGGCGCGCGGCGAGTACAACCCGCGCCAGCCCCTGCCGCTGGTTCCGCTTTCCGACGGCGTGGGCGAGGTGGCCGCGGTCGGCGCGGGTGTCACGCGGGTCCGTACGGGCGACCGGGTCGCCGGCATCTTCGCCCAGCGCTGGCTGGCGGGCCCCTTCACGCCCGAGGCCCGGGCCTCCACCCTGGGCGGGCCGTTGCCGGGGATGCTGAGAGGATACGCGTTGCTCTCCGAGGATGGCCTGGTGAAGGTGCCCGACTACCTCTCGAACGAGGAGGCGGCCACCCTGCCCTGCGCGGCGCTCACCGCCTGGCACGCCCTGGCGGAGGAGGGCGCCGTCCGTCCCGGCGAGTGGGTGCTGCTTCTCGGCAGCGGTGGCGTATCCGTGTTCGGTCTGCAACTGGCCAAGCTCTTCTCGGCGCGAGTGGCGGTGGTCACCGGCAGCCCCGACAAGGTTGCACGCTTACGAGAGTTGGGGGCGGACGCGGTGATCGACCGGCGGGCGGAACCCGATTGGGAGCGCAAGGTGCAGAAGCTCACGGGCGGCGGCGCCGATGTGGTGCTGGAGGTCGGCGGGGCCGACACCCTGGCCCGCTCGCTGCAGGCGGTGCGGCTCTCGGGGCGAATCATGGTCATCGGCGTGCTGGGCGGCGTCGAGGCTCGCCTGCCGGTGACCTCGATCCTGATGAAGAACGCCCGGCTGCAAGGGGTGTTCGTGGGCAGCCGGGAGATGTTCGAAAACCTCAATCGGGCGCTGACCGCTTCACGCCTACGGCCGGTCATCGACCGGGTGTTCGACTTCGAACAGGCCCCGGAGGCGTTCGAGGCGCTGGCGGCGGGCCGGCATTTTGGCAAGCTGGTGATCCGCCTCCCGGACTAGCGCGGACTCTGCGAACAGGCGCCGCAGGCGGTGCAGCTCCCGGGCCGGCACGCCGGGCCCGGCTCGGCGCGCCGCGCGCGGCCATTCTCCGCCTCCAGCCAGGCGTTCGAGACGCCGGTGTTCACGATGCGCCAGGGCGGAGGCCGCTCGGCGGGCCATGCCTGCACGACCCGTTCTTCCCATTTTTCGAGCAGATCGTCGAGGAGAGAGGTGGGCGGCGGCCAACGCCCGCCCGAACGCTCCAACACCTCGGCCATCGTCTCGTCCGAACGATTCAGCAAGCACTGGAGCTGCGCCAGGCGGGGCGACAGGCCAGCAAGCTCGATCCCCCCGAGGCGGCGCAACCGGTCCTGGACCACCGTCATCCGTCTCTTCAATTCGGCCAGTCGGGGCATGGCCTCGAACGCAAACGGCGTGTGCGGCTTGGGAACGAACGGGTTGAGCGACACCGAGAGGCGCCCGGTGTGGCCCCGCTGGCGCCGGGCCGAAAGCCAGGCGTGCTGGATCGCGCCGACCATCTCGACCAGCGCCCCGAGATCCTCCTCCTCCTCGGAGGGAAGCCCCACCATGAGGTAGAGCTTGAGGTGGCGAATGTCCGTTTCGCCTGCACGGGCGGCGGCCTCCAGGATCTGTTCGCGCCGCCCGGTCTTGTGGATCACGCGGCGCAGCCGATCGGAGCCGCACTCCACCGCCAGGGTCAAGGTGTGCAGGCCGCTCGAAGAGAGGCGACGCAGCAGCGCCTGTCCCACCGGCATGGCCAGGAATGAAGGCTCCAGGGAAGCCGCGGTGAGATCGGCCCGCTCCGCTCCAAGCTCTTCGAGCAACGGCGCTAGCTCCGGGTGCAGAGCCAACGAGGCGCCCACCAGGCCGATGCGCAGGCCGTGCCGCACCCCTTCGCCTGCCGCCTCGCAGATCGTCTTGGCGGAGAAAAAGCGCGGTGGCCGGGTGGCCCAACCCACGGCGCAGAAGCGACACCCGGCGGGGCAACCTCGCCCCGTCTCCACCGCGAAAATCCCTCCCTGGGGCTCGCCCGGGCGCAGCGTACGCGCGGCGGGCCGATCCTCGGAAAAGCAGACACAGCGGACCGGCCCCAAGGTACGATCCACGACGCCGAGTCCCGCGACGCCCGCCAGCGCGTCCAGCCTCGGACCGCGCCCCGAGGCCCCGCGCACGGCCTCGAGCAGCGCCGGCAGAATCGGCTCGGCGTCGCCCGGGGTCCACGCGTCCAGGAATGGCAGGATCGGACTCGGGTTCAGGCGCACCGCCATCCCCCCCGCCACCACCAAGGGGTCGCGTTCGCCGCGCTGCGCCGCTCGGGTGGGAATGCCACACCGCATCAGGTATTCCGGGAGTCGAGCGAACTGTTCCTCGGCCGAAAGAGTGCAAAGGAGAAGGTCGAAATCTCGCGCCGGCCGGCCGCTCTCCAGGGTGCGGCAGGCATAGGGCCCCCGCTCGACCCCGGGCAGTCGCTCGGCCAACGCCAGCGGATCGGCGTTGACCAGGCGGCATAGCAGGTCGACCGCCAGACCTCCCATCTCCCCGTTCAAGTCCTCGAACGATAGCACCGCGGCCGCGACCCGCCCCCCGAATTCCTTCACTTTCCCACCGGGACGAACCGCTTTCTGCATGGGAAATTTGCGGGAACTTTTACTGGCGGGGGTGGTCCGAGTCCGTGTCACACGAGGAAGGTACCATGCGCTCGACGCCGTGCGCCACTGCCGTACATTTTTGCTTGACTTCCCCAGGCTGGCTATATGATGTTTAGGCCACGGTAATCCGGGCCTGGCTGTGACCAGGAAATTTCCGACCCTGGAAGGTCGAAAACAAAGGAGTGAAAGACATGTTCGACGCCATTGCCGAAGCGTTCAACGAGGGTGGCTGGGGAATGTACCTCATCGCCGTCTGCCTGGTCTTCATCATCGCCGTGGCGGCCGAGCGCATCGCCTACCTGTTCTTCCGGGCGCGCATCAACAAGAACGACTTCGTCAACACCATGCACAAGTACCTCTTCCAGGGCAATCTGCAGCGGGCCATCACCTACTGCTCCAGCCAGCGCGCGCCGCTCGCCAACATCATCAAGGCCGGCCTGCTGCGCATCGACGGCACCGAGCAGGAGATCCAGTCCGCCATGGACGAGGTGGCCCTGCAGGAGGTCCCCAAGATCGAGAAGCGCACCGGCTACCTGGCCATGCTCGGCAACGTGGCCGTGCTGTGCGGCCTGCTGGGCACCATCACCGGCCTGATCCGCGCCTTCGCGGCCGTGTCGTTCGCCGACGCCGCCGAGAAAGCCGTGCTGCTGGCCAAGGGCATCTCCGAGGCCATGAACTGCACCGCCTTCGGGCTGGGCTCCGCCATCCTGGGCCTGGTGCTGTTCTCGGTGCTCTCGGGCACCACCCAGCACTTGCTGGACGACATCAACGAGAGCACGGTGCGCATGCTGAACCTGATCCTGGCCAACAAGGACAAGTTGAACACCGCGGACGTGCGCGGCGCCGCCGAATAGCCAGGTTCGGGAACATTCCCCCGAAGCGGTGTACCAAGCCGCAGGAGGAACAGAATGGCCAGTGTCAGCGCACCCGGCGGCCGCAGCGGCGGCAAGAAGAACCTGAACGTGGAGTTCAACCTCGTCCCGTTCATCGACATGCTGAGCTGCCTCATCTGCTTTCTGCTCATGGCCGCGGTGTGGGTGCAGATCGGCAAGATCTCGGTGACCCAGTCCGGCCAGGGCGCTCCCACCGAGCAGACGCCCGAGCAGCGCATGCAGCTCAACCTGGTGGTGGCCATCACCCCGCAGGGCTTCCTCATCACCGCCAATGGCCAGACCCTCCAGGACGGGGACATCCTCAAGTCCGGCAACCGCTACGACTACGATCGCCTGGGCAAGAAGCTCAAGGAGATCCACAGCCAGTACCCGGACAAGAATGACATCGTGGTGATGAGCGAGGACAGCATCAAGTACGAGGATCTCATCAGCACCATGGACGTGTGCCTGGCGAACGAGTTCCCCAACATCTCGGTGTCCGGAACCATCTAGGGAGGACGCCATGCCCATCAAGAAACCCGCTCCGCACCTGCTCAACTCGGTCAAGCTCAAGTACGCCAAGAAACACCTGGCCCGCAAGAAGAGCGCCAGCTACGACGTGTCGCTCAACCTGACCCCCATGATCGACATGTTCGTCACCCTGGTCATCTTCCTGCTCATGACCTTCTCCACCTCGGGCGAGATTCTGTTCATCCAGAAGGACATCGAGCTGCCCAAGGCCGAGAAGTCCGACACCCTCGAACAGGCTCCGGTGGTCATCATCGGCGCCGGACAGGTGGTCATCGAGGGCCAGAGCGTGGGCAAGATGGACGACATCGCCGAAGACGAGAACTTCGAGATCGCCGACCTCTCCGAGAGGTTGAACAACCTCAAGCGCAACTACCAGTCGCTGCACCCCAACCAGCAGTTCTCAGGGCAGATCATCATCCAGGGCGACAAGCAGATCCCCTTCCGGGTGCTCAAGAAGGTCATGTTCACCTGCACCTCGGTCGGCTACACCAACATCAACTTCGCGGTGCTGCCCACGGGCGGCGCCCAGAAGAAGCCCGCCGAGTCCGCAGGCTGACTCGGCAGGCGTTCGCTCCGCTTCTCTTCGTCGCCAACCTGAAAAATTTCAGCGGTCGATCCTTCTCGGCAGGGAGATTGCGTATCTCATCCCCCCATAGACCCGCTTCGTGCGCGTGACCATTTTTCTCGACCGTCCGAGAGGTCCGCGATTTGAGAGCACCCTTCTTCGCAAGACAGGACATGCAAGGCCAGGCTGCAATACCAAAAGAGCAAGCGGCCTGGCGCATCCGCGCGATTCACCGGCTCAACAAAGAACAGCCGCACCTGCGTGGCGGATGACGTGTTGTCGTTGCGGCCACACGCCGCAAACGATCACCGGTCCGGGCGGCGCAGGAAGGTGGGGACGTCGTACTCCTCCTCCTCGATCGAGACCGAGTTGAAGGCCGCCGTGGCCGCCTGGGACTCCACCGTGCGGGCGGCGTCGCGGGCCGGCTCGCGGAGCGCCGTTCGCGCCGGGGCCGGCCGGGCCAGCGGCACCCTCTCCAGGACCGGCGGGGGCGCGCTCTGGAGCTCGTTGTGCCGCTGGTTACGCCGGATGATGGTGGGGATGTCCAGGTTCTCGTCCGCCTGCGCGCCCAGGCGCGGCCGCTCCGACAGCAGCTCGGGGCAGGTCTCGAACCCGGTGGCGATCACGGTGATCTTGATCTCGTCCTTCATGTTGGGATCGATCACCGAGCCCAGGATGATGTTGGCCTCCTCGTGGACCTGCTCCTGGATGAAGGTGGCCGCCTCGTTGACCTCGTACAGCCGCAGGTCGGGCCCGCCGCTGATGTTCAGCAGGATGCCGGTGGCGCCCTGAATGGCCACTTCGGCCAGCAGCGGCGAGTTGACCGCCTGGTGGGCCGCTTCCAGGGCCCGGTTGGAGCCGGTGGCGGCGCCGGTGCCCATGAGCGCCATGCCCCGGTTCTGCATCACGGTGCGCACGTCGGCGAAGTCCACGTTGATCATGCCGGGCACGGTCACCAGATCGCTGATCCCGCGCACCGCGTTCAGCAGGATCTGGTCCACTCGGGTGAAGGCGTCCAGCAGGGCCGTGTTCTCTCCGGCCAGGTCGATGAGCTTCTGGTTGGGGATGGTGATCAGCGTGTCCACCGATTGTTTGAGGGCCTTGATGCCCTCCTCGGCCTGACGGGCCCGGCGCCGTCCCTCGAAGACGAAGGGCCGGGTGACCACGCCCACCGTGAGGCACCCCAGCGAGCGCGCCACCTCCGCCACCACCGGGGCGCCCCCGGTGCCCGTGCCGCCGCCCATGCCGGCGGTGACAAACACCATGTCGGCGCCCTCGAGCACCTCGGCCAGGCGGTCCTTCGACTCCATGGCGGCGCTGCGGCCGATCTCGGGGTTGGCCCCGGCGCCGAGGCCTCGGGTCAGGTTCTCGCCCATCTGGATCTTGATCTCGGCCGCGTTCTGGGCCAGGGCTTGCGCGTCGGTGTTGCAGGCCACGAAGACCACGCCCTGCAACCCGCTCTTCACCATGGTGTTCAAGGCGTTGCCGCCTCCCCCGCCGACTCCCACCACCCGGATCCTGGCACCGGTCTGTTCGACTCCCATCAGTTCGATCATGGCTCCCTCCGTTTTCGGGCCGCGCGCGCGGTCCAAGGTTTGGGGCTCGAGGCCCCTGGGTTTCAGGTTCAGAAAAAGTCTCGGATCCAGGTCTGCATCCGCTGCCGGATCCGCCCGTACAGGTTGCGATCGGGACGCACGGGGAAGAACTTGTTGCCCAGGTGATCCCGACCGTAGAGCACCAACCCCACGCCAGTGGAGTAGATGGGCGAGCGCACCACGTCGGTGAGCCCACCCACTCGCTCGGGGATGCCGCGGCGCACCGGCATGCCCAGGACCTCCTCGGCTAGCTCGGGGATGCCCTCCATGATGGAGGTTCCGCCGGTGATGACCACGCCCGAGGCCAGCAGATCGGCGTACCCCGAGCGCTGGATCTCTCGTTGCACCAGGCCGAAGATCTCCTCCACCCGCGGTTCCACGATCTCGCACAGGATCTGGCGGGACATGGAGCGGGCGTTGCGTCCCCCGACCGAGGGCACCTCGATGGTCTCCTCCTTGTCCACCAGCGAGGCCAGGGCGCAGCCGTGCCGCATCTTGAGGTTCTCGGCCTCGAGCGCCGGCGTGCGCAGGCCGATGGAGATGTCGCTGGTGATCTGGTTGCCGCCCAGCGGCAGCACCACCGTGTAGACGATGCTGCCGTTCACGAACACCGCGATGTCGGTGGTGCCCCCGCCGATGTCGATCAGCACCACACCCAGGTCGCGCTCGTCGTCGTTGAGCACCGCCATGGCCGAGGCCAGCGGCTGGAGGGCGATGTCGGCCACGTCCAGGCCCACCTGATTGGCGCACTTGACCAGGTTCTGCGCCGAGCTGCAGGCCGCGGTGACCAGGTGCACCCGCGCCTCCAGGCGCACCCCGCTCATCCCCAGCGGCTCCTTGATGCCGTCCTGGTTGTCGATCACGTACTCCTGCGGAAGCACGTGGATGACCTCCTGGTCGAGGGGGATGACCACCGCCCGGGCGGCGTCGATCACGCGCCGGATGTCGGAGGGCGTGACCTCCTTGTCCTTGAGCGCCACGATACCCTGCGAGTTGACGCCCTTGATGTGGCTGCCGGCGATCCCGACGTAGGCGCTCTTGATCTCGCAGCCGGCCATCATCTCGGCTTCGGAGATGGCTTGCTGGATGGAGGCCACCGTGCTCTTGATGTCCACCACCACGCCCTTGCGCAGACCGCGCGATGGCGCCGAGCCGATGCCCACCACATCCACGGCGCCGCCCTCGCGCACCTCGCCGACCACGGCGCAAATCTTGGTCGTGCCGATGTCCAGTCCCACCAGGATCTCGCTGTTCTTGGCCATTGCCTCACCTCGTCCGAAGTTCCAGATTCTTGTTCGTTCCGGCATCGCCGATAGCCACCGCGGCGAGTTGCACCCCGATCCACTCCGACCGGCCAGCGCGGACCAGACGGATCTCGTCCGCCTCGGCCCGCATCTTTTTCAACTGGGCCAGCACCTGACACAACCGCGGCAGGCGCTCCGCCACCGGAGGTGGCCCCAGGTGCACCACGCGAGCGCCGGGATCCAGCACGGCCGAGATGCCCAGAAGCTCATCATGGTGGATCTCGGCCACCCGCAGCCCCGTCAGGCAGGCCTGGCCCTCGAGGTGGTGGATCGTAAGCAGCGCCTCTCGCAGCCGCTCCTGAGCGCGCAGCGGATCCTGCTGCACCATCTCTCTCGAGACACCGGAGATCACCGGCAGATCCGCCGGCTCCCCCGCCTGCCAACGCTTGAAGATCTCGCCGCTGGAGTCGAGAAAGTAGAACCCATCCAGGTTCACCAGGGCCGCGGCCTGAAACTCCTCGACCTCCACCACGATACGATCCGGGACAACCCGGTGGACCCGGGCGTAGCGGATCCAGGGATGGTTCCGTATCCGCCGGGCGGCGGCCACCTCGTCGACCGAGAAGATGTTCTGGCCTTCTTGCAGGCCCGCGGCTCGCAGCAAGCTCTCCGGCCGCGTCATCCCGACGCCGCGAACCTCCAGCACCCGGATGGTCAGCGCCGGGGAGCTGCGCAGGAAGCGCTCCAGCGCGAAGGCGCCCACCCCCAGGGCGACGCCGATGCAGGCCAGGCCCAACAACCGCAGGGGCCCCCACACCAGGGTACGCAGCCTCCAGGAGCGCCGGGCGCTGCGCTCCTCGGGGTTCAGACGTCTGCGGTTCCTCCGCGTCACGACTCCTCCTTCAGGCCTGCAGACGGGCACCCGCCAGGATCCGTTCCGCGAGGTCCTCGAAGGACAATCCCGCGCCGGCGGCGATCTTGGGGACCAGGCTGGCCTCGGTCATGCCCGGCAGAGTGTTGACCTCCAGGAGGAACATGCCACCCTGCCGATCCAGCAGGATTTCCACGCGGCTCACCCCGCTGCACCCCAGGCGGCGGTGCGCCTCGGCCGCCAGCTCCCGCAGCCTCGCTTCGACGGGTTTCTCCACCGGGGCCGGGAACAGGTAACGGGTGCGCCCCTGGGACTGGTACTTGGCCTGGTAGGAGTAGAAGTCGTCCCCGGGAACGACCTCCAGCACGCCCAGCGGCTCCCCGTCCAGAATGGCGATGTTCATCTCCCGGCCGAAGATGCGCCGCTCGATCAGGATGTCCCCGGCATAACGGGCCGCCAGGCGCAGCGCCTCGCGCAGAGCGGCCGGCTCGGCCACCATGCTCACGCCCACGCTGGAGCCCTCGCGCGCGGGCTTCACCACCACCGGGAAGGGGAATGGAATACTGGAAGGCTCGAACGACTCGGCCCGCGCCGGATCGACCACCACCTCCTCGGCCACCGGCAGGCGGCCCTCGCGAAACACCTTCTTGGCGGCCACCTTGTCCATGGCCAGCGCGGAGGCCAGCACCCCGGAGCCGGTGTACGGGATGCGCATCATCTCCAGCAGGCCTTGCAGACAGCCGTCCTCGAAGAAGCGCCCGTGCACGGCCAACACGGCCACCTCGATGCCCTGGCGCCGGAGCGTCTCGGGCAGATCGGCCTCGACGGGGACTTCCGTCACCCGGTAGCCGCGACCGCGCAGGGCCTTGGCCAGTGCCGCGCCGGTGCGCAGCGACACCTCGTGTTCGGCGTTGTGCCCGCCCAGCAAGACACCGATGTGCCGGTCCTTGTAGTTCATGACGCGCTACCCTCCGCCCCTCGCCGCCGCAAGCGTTCGAGCAAGGCCCGCCCAAGTTTCCACACGTCGCCGGCGCCCATGGTGATCACCAGGTCGCCAGCTCGTGCCTCTGCTTCCAGCCAGTCGAGCGCCGCCGCCGGAGTCCCCAGGAACTCCGCGTCCGGGTGCCCGCTCGCCGAAAGGTGCGCCAGCAGGCCCGCGCCGCTCACCCCGGGCAAGGGGGCTTCGCCGGCGGCGTAGATCTCCAGCAGGCGCACCACGTGCGCATCCTGGAACGCCGGCCCGAAGGCGGGCCCCAGGTCCCGAGTGCGGGTGAAGCGATGCGGCTGGAAGACCACCACCAGGCGCCGCTCGGGATGGCACAGCCGGGCGCCGGCCAGGGTGGCCCGGATCTCCTCGGGATGATGCGCGTAGTCATCCACCACCCGGACGCCACCGATCTCGCCGATCAGGCTGAAGCGCCGCTGTACACCCTGGAACCCCGCCAGGGCGCGGGCGGTGATCTCGAACGGCACCCCGATCTCCTCGGCCATGGCGATGACCGCCAGCGCGTTCTGGACGTTGTGCCGGCCCAGCAAGCGCAGCTCCACCCGTCCCAGACGCTGGCCGTCGCGCCAGGCCTCGAAGCTCGAACCCTGCTCGCCGAAAGTCGCGGCCTGGGCCCGGATCTCGGCCTGGGGCGAGAAGCCGTAGCTCACCACCCGCTTCCCGACGCGGGGCAGAAGCGCGGCCACCACCGGGTGATCCTGACAGGCGACGACCAGCCCGTAGAACGGCACCCGGTTGGCGAATTGCAGGAAGGCCTGCTGCTCGGCCTCGAAGGTCTGGAAGTGATCGAGATGTTCGGGATCGATGTTGGTCACGATGGCATGGGTGGGTTGGAGCCGCAGAAAGGAGCCGTCGCTCTCGTCGGCCTCGGCCACCAGGTACTCCCCCCGCCCCAGCCGGGCGTTGCTGCCCAGGCTGTTCAGGCGGCCGCCGATGACCAGGGTCGGGTCGAGGCCGGCCTCGGAGAGGACGGTGCCGAGCAGCGAGGTGGTGGTGGTCTTTCCGTGCGTCCCGGCCACCGCGATCCCGCGCTTCATGCGCATGAGCTCGGCCAGCATCTCCGCCCGGGGGATGACGGGGATGCGCCGCTGGTGCGCCGCGAGCACCTCGGGGTTGTCCGGCCGGACGGCGCTGGACACCACCACCACGTCGGCCTCCGTCAGGTTCTCAGCGCCATGTCCCACCTGCACCCGGGCGCCGAGCTGGCGCAGGCGGGTCACGTTCTCGTTCTCCGCAAGATCCGAGCCGCTGACCTGGTACCCCAGGTTGAGCAGCAGCTCGGCGATGCCGCTCATCCCGATGCCGCCGATGCCCACGAAGTGGACCCGGTAGGTGCGCGCGCCGATCATGTCGCGCCTCCCGCCGGGGCATCGCTCCGGGCGCCGACGAGCCGCAGGCAGTCCTGCAAAATGTCGCTCGCCGCATCGGGCCGCGCCACCCGCGCCGCGGCCTCGGCCATGAGGCGAAGCCGGTTCTGATCCATGAGCAGTTCGCCGGCGGCCCGGGCCAGGCTCTCCGGCGTCAGGTCGGACTGGCGAATCAGCACGGCCGCGCCGCCGTCGGCCAGGGAGCGGGCGTTCACCTCCTGGTGGTTGTCGGCCGCGTGGGGGAACGGCACCAGGATCGAGGGTTTCCGGCACAGCGCCAGCTCGGCCACCGTGGTGGCCCCGGCGCGGCACACCACCAACGCGGCGTCCTGGTAGGCGGCGGCCATGTCGTGGATGAAGGGCTGCACGTCCACGTTGAGGTTCAGCTCCTGGTAGCGCGCGCGCACGCGCTCGAAGTCGTTGCGGCCGGTCTGGTGCCGCACCTTCAGCTCCGGCAGCTTCTGGCGCAGAAGCGCCACCGCCTCGGGCACCAGGCGGTTGAACACGGCGGCGCCCTGGGAGCCGCCGAACACCAGCAGGCCTGTCCCCGCCGGGGCCTGCGGGGCTTCGCGCAGACTCTCCACCAGGTTTCGGCGCACCGGGTTTCCGGCTAGCACCGCGCGTCCCCGCGGAAAGTGCTCCAGGCTCTGCGGAAAGGAAACGTAGGCCCGGCGCACCAGGCGACCCAGCACGCGGTTGGTGAACCCCGGCAGGGCGTTCTGCTCCAGCACCACCGTGGGCCGCCGCTGGAGCCAGGCGCACAGCAGCACCGGGCCGGAGGCATACCCGCCGACACCGATCACCAGGTCGGGGCGGAAGGCGCGCAGGATTCGGCGCGACTGCCACAGCGCCCGGGGGATGCCGAGCAGGCCGCGCAGCCAGCCGAGCGCGCCCCGGCCCTTGAGCGCTCCCACCTCGATGAACTCGATCGGAAATCCCGCGCGGGGGACGGCCTCGGCCTCGACCCCGCGGCGGGTGCCGACGAACAGGATCTGGTGTCCCTCGCCGCGCGCCACGGCGGCCTCGGCCAGGGCGATGCCCGGGAACAGGTGACCGCCGGTTCCTCCACCGGCGATGAGCAAGCGTAGACCCACTCGAGCGACTCCCTTCATGGCCAGGTCAGCTTCGACTCGACCTGGCTGGATGCCGAGCCGCTGCCGGACACGTGCAGCAGGAGCCCGGCGGCGAACAACATGCAGATCATCGAGCTGCCGCCGTAACTGAAGAACGGCAGCGTCAGTCCCTTGGTGGGCAGCAGCCCCACCACCACGCCCACGTTGATCAGCACTTGCAGCGCGATCAGCGCGGTCAGGCCGAACGCCAGGTAGGTCCCGAAGAGGTCCGGCGCCCGCAGCGCGGCGCGCAGCCCGCGCCAGACCACCACCGTGAACAGACCGAGCACCAACAGGGCGCCGACGAAACCCAGCTCCTCCCCCACCATCGAGAACACGAAATCGGTGTGCGCGGCCGGCAGGAAGAAGAGCTTGTGCTTCCCCTCGCCCAGCCCCAGGCCGACCAGGCCGCCGGAACCGAAGGAGATGAGGCTCTCGGTCACCTGGTAGCCCTTGTCCAGCCGATCGCTCCAGGGGTCCAGGAAGGCGAGAAGCCTTCGCATCCGGTACCCCTCGCCCACGATCAACAGGTAGGCCATCGGCAGGGCGGCCAGCGCCGACGCCAGGATGTAGCTCAGACGAGTGCCCGCCACGAAGAGCATGAAGAACAACAGCATGGCCAGCGTAGCGGCCGTGCCGAAGTCCGGCTGCCCCAGGAGCAGCACGATCAAGACGCCCGCGATGACGAGGTGCGGCATGAACCCGGCCGAGAAGGCCCGGATGTGCTCCTTGCGCCGGGTCAGCGAAACCGCCAGGAAGATCACGAAGGTGATCTTGGCCAGCTCTCCGGGTTGGAACCCGAACGAGCCCACCCGGAGCCAGCGCGAGGAGCCGCCGGCGGTGCTGCCCAGCCCCGGGATCAACACCAGCACCAGCAGGACCACGGTAAAGAGGAGCAGCGCAAACCCCAGCCGCACCAGGCGCTGGTACCCGAACCGCAACGCGGCCAGCATGGCCACAAGCCCCAGGGCGACGAAGACCACCTGCCGCTTGACGAAGAAAAAGGCATCACCGTAGCGGTCCTCGGCGAACACCGCGCTGCTGCTGTAGACCATGATGAGCCCGAACGCCAGCAAGGCCATCACGGCCAGAAAGAGCACACCGTCGACCTGAGGCCGCTGGTTCATGCGCCCTCCCCGCCCGCGAGCACCAGGCGCCGGAAGACCTCGCCGCGCTCCTCGAAGTCCCGGAACATGTCGAACGAGGCGCAGGCCGGGCTGAGCAGCACCACCTCGCCGGGCCGCGCCAGCCGGCGGGCCAGGGCGACCGCCCCCGCAAGATCCTCGACCCGGGAGCAAGCGGCGCTGCCGGCCAGCTCCCGCTCCATCCGCTCGGCATCCTCCCCCAGCAGGATCATGTGCCGGACATGCGCCTGGATCAGCGGCCGCAACGGCGTATAGGGCGCCCCCTTGCCCCGGCCGCCGGCGATCCACACGATGCTGGAGGCGCCGAAGCTGGACAGGGAGCGCACCACGGAGTCCACATTGGTGCCCTTGGAGTCATTGACGTAGCGTACCCCATCCCGCTCGGCCACCAGCTCCAACCGGTGGGGCAGGCCGACGAAGTCCAGCAGGCCCTGCTGAATCGCATCGGGCGGCAAGCCGGCCTCCCGCGTGGCCAACACCGCGGCCGCCGCGTTTTCCGCGTTGTGATCGCCCAGCAGGCGGTCGTCGGGAAGATGCCAGCGAGCGTCTTGCCCTACCGCGAGCAACGTCCGGCCCTGGATGAGGATGTCTCCCGCCGCCAGGTGCCGCGGCTCCCGGCCGAAGAAACGGCGCCGGCAGCACAGGCCTTGCGCCCGCGAGAAGACCTCGGGATCGTCCGCGAAGAAGATACCGCTCTCGCGCGAACCCTGCCCCTCGAAGAGGCGCCGCTTGCAGTCCGCGTAGCGCTCGATGCTCCGGTGGCGATCCAGGTGGTCCGGGGTGAGGTTGAGCCAGACGGCGATGGAGGGCACCAGGGCCCCGGGCTGGCTCAGGTGCTCGAGCTGGTAGCTCGAAACCTCGACCACCGCCCAGTCCAGCGCAGGCATCTCCAGGCTCGAGATGAGCGGTTCTCCCAGGTTGCCGCCCGCGAACACCGCGTGCCCCGCCCGGCGGAGCAGGTGGGCGCAGAGCGCGGTGGTGGTCGACTTTCCGTTGGTGCCGGTCACCGCCAGCATGGGAGCGCTCAGCAGCCGCGCCGCCAGCTCGAGTTCCCCGAGCACCAGAATCCCCAGACGCTGCGCTTCCAGGACCATGGGGTGATCGAGATGAACGCCCGGGCTCAGGACGAGAAGGTCGCAGCCCCTGAGGCGCTCTACGGGCTCGGAACCGATGACCAGCTCCACTCTGTCCGCGGCGAGCCCGGCGCCCAGGGTCGCGTCCGCGCTCCGGTCGACGCCCGTCACCTGGGCGCCCCGGCGGGCCAGCCAGCGCGCGGCGGCCTGGCCGCTACGCGCGAGGCCCAGCACCAGCACCCGGCGGCCGGCGAGTCGGCCAAGGATTTCCTGCCATCCGTCCATTCCCGTCCCTCAGCGCAGCTTCAAGCTGGCGATACCCACCAGCGCCAGCATGGTCGACACGACCCAGAAGCGGACGATGATCTTGGGCTCGGCCCAGCCCAGCAGCTCGTAGTGGTGGTGCAACGGCGCCATGCGGAATACCCGCTTGCCCGTGAGCTGAAAGGAGACCACCTGGATCATCACCGAGAGGATCTCGATGAGAAAAACCCCGTGGATGATCGCCGACACGATCTCGTTCTTGGTGAGCACCGCCAGCGTGCCCAGGCCCGCGCCCAGCGACAGCGACCCCACGTCCCCCATGAACACCGAGGCCGGGTAGGTGTTGTACCACAGGAAGCTGACCCCGGCCCCCATGATGGCGGCGCAGAAGACGGTGAGCTCCGCGGCGCCGGGGATGTGCGGGATGCGCAGGTAGTCGGCGATGTTGAACTCGACGCCGGCGGGCCAGCCCTTCATCTTGAGCACCGTGCCCGCAGCGTAGGAGAGGACCAGGAAGGTGAAGGCCGAGGTGATGGCCGGGCCGATGGCCAGCCCGTCGAGCCCGTCGGTGAGGTTCACCGCGTTGGCGGTGCCCACCACCACCACCACCGCGAACAGAATGTAAAATCCCCCGATGTCCGGGTTGAAGAGTTCGAAGTTGACGACGGGGAAGGACACCCGCGAGTCGAAGTCCGTGAAGAAGTAGAGCACCGACACCAGGCTGCCGCTGATGAAGAACTGCAGCAGCAGCCGGGCCTTCCCGGGCAGGCCCTTGGAGTTCCGCTGGCGCAGCTTGCGGTAGTCGTCGATGAAGCCCACCAGCCCGAAGCAGGTGGTCATCACCACCACCACCCACAAACTGAGGTTGGTCAGATCGCCCCACAGAAGGCAGCTCGACAGGATGGTCACCAGCAAAAGCAGCCCACCCATGGAGGGCGTACCGGCCTTGGCCTTGTGAGTTTCGGGAGTGTCCTCGCGCACGTTGCTGGCCCCGGCCTGCATCCGCTTGAGCCAGCGGATGAAGGGTGGGTACAGGAGAAGCCCCAGGATCAACGCCGTCCCTCCGGCCGCCAGGGCGCGGAAGGAGGGGTAGCGCACCACGTTGATCCAGCGATCGTACTGGTAGAAGAGGTAGTAGAGCATCGCTCAATCCTCGTGGACGGGATCCCAATCCCGACCCAGCCGGACGGCCACCGCGCGGACGACTCGCTCCAGGGCCACTCCGCGCGAGCCCTTCACCAGCGCCCAGGTCCCCGGGCGCAGCCGCTGTTCCAGCCACGCCGCGGCCTCCTCCACCTCGGTGACCTGGCGCGCGTTTTGAAGCCCACCCTCCGCCGCGCCCCGTAGCATCTCGCCGGCCTGGGCGCCAAACACGCACAGCTCGCCGACCCCCGCCTCCGCCGCCGCCCGCCCGATCTGTATGTGGAGATCGGCGCTGGCCGCGCCCAGCTCCCGCATCTCGCCGAGCAGGGCCAGGCGCGGGGAGGGACCGGCCAGCTCGCGCAGCGTTTCCAACGCCGCCTGCATCGAGCGCGGATTGGCGTTGTAGCAATCCACCAACACCGTGGCTCCGGCGAGCACGAGCGGCTCCATGCGCAACGGCGCGAACGGCGTCCGGGGCAGCCGCTCGGCGATGGCCTCCGGCGCCACGCCGAGAGCCAATCCCACCGCCGCGGCCGCCGTGGCGTTGTGCAGGTTGTGCAACCCCGGGCGGTCGAGGCGTATCTCGATCTGCCGGCCCTGGACCGACAGCGTGCCACGGACCCCGGCCCCCTCCGCGCGCGCGTCCAGCAAGCGCACCTCCGCGTACGGCGCGCGCCCGAATCGGATCTGCGAGGCGCTCGTCCGCGCCATGAGGGACAACACCAGCGGGTCGTCGGCGTTCACCACGGCGGTGTCACGGGCGGAGAGCGTCTCGAACAGCTCCCCCTTGGCATCCGCCACCGCCTGCAGCGTGCCCAGCCCGGCCAGGTGAGCGGGATGGACGTTGGTGATCACACCCACCTGCGGACGCGCGATGGACGCCAGGCGCCGGATCTCCCCCGGGGCGTTCATGCCCATCTCCATCACCGCGTGGTGATGCGTCTCATCGAGCTCCAGCAGCGCGCGCGGCATCCCCACCAGGTTGTTGAGGTTGCCGCGGTTGAAGAGCACCCCGGCCGGCCCCCCCAGCACGGCCACGGTCATGAACTTGGTGGTGGTCTTGCCGTTGGAGCCGGTGATGCCCACCAGGCTCACCCGAAAACGGCCGCGGTGCCAGGCCGCCAGGTCCCCCAACGCGCGCAGGGTGTCGGTCACGCTGACCACGGCCACTCGCGGCGGCAGGGTTCCCGGAAGGCCCTGCTCCCAGGCCTCGCGAGAAACGAGCACCAGCGACGCTCCGCTGCCGGCCGCCTGGGCGCAGAACCTCGCTCCATCGAAACGCTCGCCGCGCAGGGCCACGAACAGCGACCCGGGCTGCACGCGCCGGCTGTCGGTGGTCACCGCACCACACACCGCGTCGGCCGGACCCTGGACCAGCGTCCCGCCGGTCGCCTCGGCCAGCTGCCGCGCGCTGCACAACATTCGGGTGGACACGCCGTCGGTCATGAACGAAGTTCGCTCCCTTTCTGCTCCAGGGCCTTTTGGGCCTCTTCGCGGTCGTCGAAGTGTGTCCGCACCGCGCCCAGGATCTGGTAGTCCTCGTGCCCCTTGCCGGCGATGAGCACCACGTCCGCATCATTCGCCAGGGCCACCGTTCGCTGGATGGCCTGACGCCGGTCCGGCTCGATGACGAAAACACCGGCCTCGCCACTCTCCGCCTCGAGCCAGGTTCCCTCTCGCCCGCCCGCCTGACGGAGCCCGGGCAGGATGGCCTCGATGATGGCGATGGGATCTTCGCTGCGCGGATTGTCCGAGGTCACCACCACGCGGTCCGCTCCACGCGCGGCGACCGCCCCCATCAACGGCCTCTTGCCGCCGTCGCGATCCCCGCCGCAGCCGAACACCACCCACAGCCGGCCGCGGCACATGGGCCGCAGCGTGGCCAGCACGGCCTCCAGGGCCTCCGGGGTATGCGCGTAGTCCACGAACACCGACGGCCCGGCCGCCGCGGGCACCCGCTCCAGCCGGCCCGGCACCGGCGGGGCGCCCGCCAGACCCGCGGAGACGGCGGCGGGTGGAAGGCCCAGCGCCAGGCCGCAGGCGAAGGCGGCCAGAAAATTGTACACGTTGTGACGGCCCGGCAGCGGGCAGCTCACCTCCTGGGTGCCACCCGGAAAGGCGAGGCGCAGCCGCGCTCCCGCGAGCCCGCGTTCCTCCACCTCGACCGGCCGCACATCTGCCTCTTCTCGAAAACCAAAGGAGAGCACGCGGCCGGCAAAGCCATCGATCATGAGCGGCGCATGTGGATCATCCAGGTTGACGATGGCCACCTTGTCCCGGGCCTGGCTCTCGGCGAGCTCGCGAGAGAACAGGAGCCGCTTGGCGGCGGCGTAGCGCGCCGGATCGCCGTGGAAGTCCAGGTGGTCGCGACCCAGGTTGGTGAACACCCCGGCCCGAAAGTCCGTGCCGCGAGTCCGCTCCAGCTCCAGCGCGTGGGAGGAAACCTCCATGGCCACGTGGGTCGCGCCGGCGTCCCGCATCTCGGCCAGCCGCGCCTGGAGCTCGGGCGCCTCCGGCGTGGTGTGTTCGGTCGGGAACCGCTGCTGCTCGAAACGCGCACCGAGGGTTCCGATCACCCCGGGGCGGCCGCCGGCGGCGCGGAGGACGGACTCGAGCAGGAACGCCACCGTGGTCTTGCCCTTGGTCCCGGTGATGCCGATGAGCTCCAGGGTGCGGGCAGGGGCGTCATGCAGCCGAACCGCCGCGCGGGCCAGCGCCGTCCGGGTACGTTCCACTCGAACCAGGGCGGGCAGGCGACCCCTTGGCAGCGCGCGCTCCACCACCGCGGCGGCCGCTCCCCGCTCGGCGGCTTGTTCCAGGAAGCGGTGGCCGTCCACGTGCTCCCCCACCAGGGCCACGAACAGATCGCCCGGCTGCACCCGCCGCGAGTCTGTTACCAGGCCCCGGATCGACACCCCATCATTCCCCTCGACGCCAAGCGGCTGGAGTGCGCGGAGCAGCTCCCGCAGAAGGATGCCGCGACGATTCATGGCACGGCCCCCTCTCCGCGATCCAGGACGAGCTGAACCCGGGCGAGCGGCTGGATGGAGGTCCCCGCACCCGGCGCTTGCCTCTTTACGCGCCCGTATCCCTGGGCCACGGCCTCCAGCCCGCGTTGCCCCAGGCGCCGCAACGCCTCGCGCAAGGAAAGGCCTTGCACGTCGGGGACCACCAGGCCGGTTCCCTGGGCCAACGTTGGCTCCGGCTCGGGCTCGTCATCCAACAGGGGAAGGCTTTCCCGAGCCGGTGGGGTTCGAGACGTCTCCAGGATCGGGGCGCCGGCCACCAGCGAGTCGGGGAACACCCCCAGGTACGGCAACGCCGCCTCCGCGATGCGGGCGAACACGGGCGCCGCCACCACGCCACCGAAGGGGCTGGTGGCAGGCTCGTCCACCACCACCAGGATGACCAGCCGGGGCCGCCGGGAAGGCACGAATCCGACAAAGGAGGCGATGCGCTTGTCCTTGGAGTATCCCCCGATCAAGGGATCGGCCTTTTGCGCCGTGCCGGTCTTGCCGGCCACCCGGAAGCCCGGGACGGCCGCGGCGGTGCCGGTTCCACCCGGCTCCACCACGCCCTCCAACATCCCCCGGAGCGTCTCGGCATGCTTCTCGCTCACGACCCGCCCCAGCGGCTCGGGCTCGAAGCGCTGCAACACCTGATCGCGCGCCCCCCGGATCTCCTTCACCAGGAGCGGCTGCATCAGCACGCCGCCGTTCGCCAGGGCGGCGTACCCTGCGGCCAGCTGCACCGCGGTGACGCTCACCCCTTGTCCGAAGGACGCCGTGGCCACCTCGACCTCCGGCCAAGAGCGCGCCGGGCGCAGGGGGCAGGCGTTCTCTCCCGGAAACCCCGTCTGGCTCCGCTGCCCGAAGCCCCAGTTCAGCAGCGCATCGTGCAGCCGCTCTCTCCCCAGGCGCAGACCGATGCGAGCCATGCCCACGTTGCTCGACCGCACCAGCACCTCCCGCAGCGACAGCGGCACCGCTCCCTGGGGATGCGAGTCGTTGATGACGTGGCCGCTCACCACCAGCCCACCCGCGCGGCAGTCGATGCTCTCATTGGGACGCACCACGCCTGCCTGTAGCGCCTCGGCCACCACGATGCTCTTCAGGGTGGAGCCCGGCTCGAAACAGTCCACCAGCGCCCGGTTGCGCCTCTGCTCGGGGCGGGCCTTGCCGAAGGTGTTGGGGTTGAAACCCGGCTGGTTGGCCAGGGCCAGGATCTCCCCGGTCATCGGATCCATGAGCACCACGCTGCCGCCCGCGGCCCGAGACTCGAGCACGGCGCGCGCAAGCTCCCGCTCCGCGATCTCTTGCAGGGTCAGATCCAGGGTGGTGACCACCGTCCCACCACCGCTGGACTCGCGCGCGCCCAGCCCCTCGGCCAGCAGCATCTGCTGCCGGGCATCGCGCAGCCCCTGGGCCATGACCTGGGTCCCGCGCAAGGTGCCATCGAACAGCAGCTCCAGGCCCTCCAGGCCCCGGCCATCCCCGGCGAATCCGATCACCGAGGCGCCCAGCTCGCGCGCCGGATAGAAGCGCCGGCTCTCCCGGGTGAAATGCAGCCCCGCGAGCTTGAGCGACCGGATCCGCTCGGCCTCGTCCGGCGGGAGCCGCCGCTGGATCCACACGAAATGCTTCTGAGAAGACAGCTTCTTCTTCAACGCCGCCTCGGGCAGGCCCAGCGCTTTCGACAGCTCGCGGGCGGTGCGCTCCGCGTCCACCACTTCCCGGGGGACGGCAAACAGCGAGTCGGTCATGATCGACAGGGCCAGGGGGTTGCCGTTCCGATCCAGGATGGGTCCCCGCATCGGCTCCAGCGAGATCTCCTTCAGGTACTGCTCGCGCGCCAGGCCCTGGAGCCAATCCACCTGAACCAGCTGCAAGTTGGCGATGCGCCAGAGCACTGCCAGCAAGGCCAGCGAAAGGATGCCGACCACGCCGAACAGGCGCACGCGCAACCAGCGAATGTTCCGGCGATCTGGCATCCTCTCCCTCAGTGACCCCTGGCGCCGTCCAGCGCCAGGCGGCCCGTGGCCCGGCCCAGGCGCACGATGCGCGCCGGATCGGGTTCCACCAGCCCGAGGCTCTGCGCCAGCGAGCGCAGGCGAACCGGGTTCTTCAGGGTGGCCACCTCCAGACGCAACTTGCGCTGGTCCTCGAGCAACTGATCGTGCTCGCGGGTGGCCTGCGACAGGGCGTAGCCGATCTGGACCGCCGCATGGCGGGTGCGCACCAGCTGGAACGCGGCCAGGGTGAACACCAGCAGTGCGATGACCACCGCCCAGGCGTTCTTCGATATCACCGGGGCCCGAACCGCGGCCTGCGGCTGAGCCGGCGACGGCGTTTGCTTGCGCAGCGCCATGGGTGTCCTCACGCGGCCAGACATTCCGCCACCCTCAATCGCGCGCTGCGGGCGCGCGGGTTTGCCGCCACCTCGTCGGCGGTCGGGCGGATGGCGCGCCGCGAGATCAGGCGCAACCTCGCCCGTGCTCCACAAACACAGCGCGGCAGATCCACCGGACAGCGGCACCGGCCGGAGAGGTCGCGAAGCCGTTCCTTGACCGCGCGGTCCTCCAGGCTCTGGAAGGAGATGATGGCCAGCCGCCCACCAGGCCGAAGCGGCCATGGCAGTCGCCGCAGGAGGGTCTGCAACTCCTCCACCTCGGCGTTGACCAGGACCCGCAGCGCCAGGAACATGCGCGTGGCCGGGTGCGTAGCGCCGGCTCTCGGCGCCGTGACCAGTTCTGCCAGATCGCGGGTGGTGACGGCGGCGCCCGAACGCACACGCTCCAGGATGCGAGCGGCGAGGCGCCTCGCGCCCGGCACGTCGGCCCGCTCCAGGGCGCGCGCCAGCTCGTCGAGACCGATGGAGCGCAAGCGCTCGCCGAGCGGAGCGTCGCGCTCGGGATCCATGCGCATGTCGAGCGGCCCCGGCTGCTGAAAGGAGAAACCGCGCTCGGGGCTGTCGAGCTGCAGCGAGGACACCCCCAGGTCGGCCAGCATACCGTCGACCGCCTCGACCCCGGCCTGCACCAGCACCCGCTCGAGCTCCGAGAAGCGGGCGTGCGTGAGTGTGGCGCGCGCCCCGAACTCCGACAGTGCCTCCTGCGCCAGCGAAAGCGCCCGCGCATCTCGATCGATTCCGAGCAGACGCCCCGTGGGCGCGCTGGCCTCGAGGATGCGGCGCGCGTGCCCGCCCAACCCCAGGGTGAGATCCAGGTACACGCCCCCGGGCCGCGGCGACAGCGCCGCGAGGACTTCATTCGCCATGACCGGACGGTGCCGGATCGAGCCCACCGCAATCCCTCCTGCACGACCCCGCGCGCAACCCGGACGCGCATCCGGGAACGCGCGGTCCCGCTTACAACCCCAGACCTCCCAGCGCGCCGCCCAGGTCCGTCAAGCGGCCGCGGGTGTCGACGAACATCCGCTCCCAGTTCTGCTTGGACCAGATCTCGATGGTGTCCACCATGCCGGCCCAGATCACCTCGCGTTCGAGCGCGGCGAACTCGCGCAGCGTGGGAGGGATCAAGATGCGGCCGTTCTTGTCGATGGGGCACTCCATGGCGCCCGAGATCAGCACCCTCTTCACCTGGATCACGCGCGGATCGAACTGCGGGAGCTTGCGGACCTTCTCCTCGAACGCCTGCCACTCGGCCACGGGGTAGGCGATCAGGCAAGGGTCCACGAACGAGGTCACGATCAACCGGTCGTCCTGGTACTTGCTCGACAGGATCTCTCGAAAGCGCGAGGGGATGCTCACTCGGCCTTTGCTGTCCGTCGTGTGTTCGAACCGGCCTCTGAACATTCCTGCCACCACCTGGTCCCGAATAGGGACGGAATACCTCTGTACGTCACCAAATACCACTATTTCCCACCGCGTATCGTCGTGGATCCTCCTCCCCAAGTCAAGAAAAAGTCCTCGCTTCACAAAGAAAAAACGTCTATATAATACTCATTGGGCACTACCAAATTGACTAAAAAATATACACACCACAGCAAGGCGCACCTCGCGCCAAGCACACCCCAGACAGTGACATAATACTATGTTATATATACATAAATTTCAAAAAGCCGGGAGCTTCATCAAAATGCGTTGTATCAAATTTTTACAAGAACGAACCCCATAGACGAATAAAAGAATGTTATTGTTGACCTATACGACATAACACATTGATATTTATAATCATTATCAAAAGACAAACAACGAGCACGTGTCACTGTGGCAGTCCCGCTCGGCACGATCGAAAAATGGCCTCTGCGCGGAAGAGCGGTTTTGGTTGATCGCACCAGAGCTTGACAGTATGCTCGCGCGCGAGAAAGGAATGCAAAACCATGCCCGACGACATCGAGGGATCGAACCTTACGAGCGACACTCCCCAGACCGCATTCCCGCCCGACCAGACGCAGCCCGAAGCCGAGCTGGCGCGAAAGGTCCGACAGTGTCTCGCCGCCGGTGATTTCGCCAGAGCGCGCCGGCTCGTGCGGACCTTGCCCGCCGACGCGCCGCTCGAGACGCGAGTCCAGTTGGCCGACCACGCTCGCCGCCTTGCACCCGACCCCGCCGCCTGGCTCGTGGCCTGCGCCGTCGGAGCGGCACTCGTCGCCACCGCGGCCATCACCCTCTTCCATTGATGATCCACCCTTACATCGAGGACCCTCATGAGCACTGAGACCAAGATCACGCCCCGCGCCCAAGACTACAACCAGTGGTACCTGGACGTCATCGCCGCCGCCCAGCTCGCCGACTACGCCCCGGTCAAGGGCTGCATGGTGATCCGCCCGGACGGCTACGCCATCTGGGAGAACATCCAGCGCGTGCTGGACGGCATGTTCAAGGACACCGGGCACCAGAACGCCTACTTCCCCCTGCTGATCCCGGAGAGCTTCTTCAAGAAGGAGGCACAGCACGTCGAGGGCTTCGCGCCGGAGTGCGCGGTGGTGACGCACGGCGGCGGAGAGAAGCTGGAAGAACCGCTCTACCTGCGCCCCACCTCCGAGACCATCATCTGGAGCATGTTCCGCAACTGGATCTCCAGCCACCGCGACCTGCCGCTGCTCATCAACCAGTGGGCCAACGTGGTGCGCTGGGAGATGCGCACCCGGCTGTTCTTGCGCACCACGGAGTTTCTGTGGCAGGAGGGCCACACCGCTCACGCCAGCGACGCCGAGGCCGAGGAGGAGTGCCGGCGCATGCTGGAGGTGTACCGGGTGTTCGCCGAGGAGCACATGGCCATCCCGGTCATCCCGGGCCGAAAGAGCGAGAAGGAGAAGTTCGCCGGCGCGCTGCGCACCTACTCCATCGAGGCCATGATGCAAGACGGGCGGGCGCTCCAGGCCGGCACCTCGCACCACCTGGGCCAGAACTTCGCCAAGGCCTTCGACGTGACCTTCCAGGACGAGAAGGGCCAGCGCCAGCTGGTGTGGGCCACCAGCTGGGGGGTGAGCACCCGCCTGATCGGGGCGCTGATCATGGCCCACTCGGACGACAAGGGCCTGGTGCTGCCGCCGCGGCTGGCCTCGCGTAAGGTGGCCATCGTTCCCATCCCCGGAAAACAAGCCGACCCGGAGCGGATGACGGGCGAGGCCCGGCGCCTGGCCGACGAGCTCGGCCTGGGGCGCGCCGCGGTGGTGGACGACCGGCCCAACCTGAGCCCCGGCGCCAAGTATCACTACTGGGAACAGCACGGGGTGCCGCTGCGGCTGGAACTCGGCCCCCGCGATCTGGAGAAACAGCAGGTGGTGCTGGTCCGGCGAGACACGGGCGAGAAACGCTCTCTGCCGCGCGGCGGCCTGCGCGAGGCCGTGCGGCAGGAGCTCGAGGCCATGCAACGCGAAATGTTCGAAAAGGCGCGCGCCTTTCGCGAGGCCCGGACCTTCTCGGTGGATACGGAAGAGCAGTTCCGCAAGACCCTCGAGGAGCCGGGCGGCTTCTTGCGGGCCCACTACTGCGGCGACACCGAGTGCGAGGTCCGCATCCAGAACGAGACCAAGGCCACGGTGCGCTGCATCCCGCTGGACGCCCCGGCGGAGCAGGGCCGCTGCCCCTTCTGCGGCAAGGAGAGCCCGCGGCGCGCCATCTTCGCCAAGGCCTACTGAACGCGGATGCGCCTCTCCATCGTCAGCACCGGGGAGGAGGTCCTGCGAGGCGAGATCGCGGACGAGAACGCCTCGTTCCTCTCCCGCGCCCTGGTGGATCTCGGCCTCGAGGTCGGCCGGCGCTTCACCTGCGGAGATGGCCTCGCCGATCTGACCCGGACCATCGCGGAAGCGCTGCGAGACGCCGACGTCCTCATCGGGAGCGGCGGTCTGGGGCCGACCGCCGACGACCGCACGCTGGACGCCCTGGCCGAGGTCTTGCAGACACCGCTGGAGGTCTGCCCCGAGGCGCTGGAGCGCCTGCGCCGCGCCTTCTCCGAAATGGGCCTGCCCTTCACCGACAACCAGGCCCGCCAGGCGCGCCGGCCGGTGGGCGCGGAGCTTCTCGACAACGCCGTGGGCACCGCGCCGGGGATCGCCGCTACCCGAGAGGACCAGTTGATCTTCTGGCTGCCGGGCCCGCCGTTCGAGCTGCAGCGGATGTTCTCGGACCAGGTCGTGCCGCGGCTCGTCCGCTGGCGCGAGCGACGAGACGGAGGCGTTCGGCAGGCCCTGCGCACGCTGCGCGTGTTCGGCCGCGGCGAGGGCTGGATCGGGGAGCACCTTGCGCCGCTCGAGGCCCGTATTCCCGGACTTACGCTCGGCTTTCGCGCCGATCTTCCCGAGATCGAGATAAAGCTCTATGCGCGCGGCACCGACCCGGCCGAGCTCTCCTCCCTCCTCGAGCGGGCCGAGCGCGAGGTCCGGCACGTGCTGGGCGACGTGGTCTTCTCCAGCGGCGAGGCGCTGCCCGAGACGCTGCTGAAACTGCTTTGCGAACGCGGGCTCACCCTGGCCACCGCCGAGAGCTGCACCGGCGGCCTCATCGCCAAGCGGCTCACGGACGTTCCGGGGGCCTCCGCCTCGTTCCTGCTCTCCGCGGTCACCTACGCCAACGCGGCCAAGGAAGCGGTGCTGGGTGTCTCCCCCGAGATCCTTCGCGAGCACGGGGCGGTGAGCGAGGCGTGCGCGCGGGCCATGGCCGAGGGGGTTCGCCGGGTGTCGGGTTCGGACCTGGCCGTCTCGACGACGGGCATCGCCGGACCGGACGGCGGCACGCCGGAGAAGCCGGTGGGGCTGGTGCACTTCGCGCTGGCCCACGAGGGCGGCAGCGTGACCAGCCGCCGGGTCTTCCGGCATCGGACCCGCGAGGCGGTGCGTGCCCTGGCCGCCGCCCACGCCATGGACATGGTCCGGCGCCACCTCCTGGGGCTTCCACCGCTGGGGCCACCGGCGCCGCCGAAGGACGAGGCGAGGTGACCCATGAACGACACGCGACTGCGACGCTGGCAGTTCCGCATCTTCGGCCTCTTGTGGACCAGCTACGCCTCCTACTACCTGTGCCGCATGAACTTTGCCGTGGCGCAGCCGGAGATCCTCAAGGAGTTCCCCGACTGGACCTCGGCCACCATCGGTTGGATTCCCTCCATCTACGCCGCGTTCTACGCCGCGGGGCAGTTCATCAACGGGCAACTGGGCGAGCGGCTCGGCGCCCGCTTCATGATGACCGCGGCCATGGTCGTGGCGGCGGCGAGCAATCTGGCGTTCTCCTTCACCTCCTCTTACGCTCTGATGCTCGCGCTGTGGGCCGTCAACGGCTACGCCCAGTCCGCCGGCTGGTCGCTGCTGGTCAAGACCATCACCAACTGGACGCCGCTCTCGAGACGCGGGACGTGGATCGGGCTCATCTCCACCTGCTACCAGGTCGGCAACGTGGTCTCCTGGCTGCTGGCCGGCCAGCTGTGCCAGAGCATCGGCTGGCGGGCGGCCTTCTGGGTGCCCGCCTTGATCCTGCTGCCGGTGGCGGCGGTCTTCGTGTTCTTCGTTCGGAACCGCCCCGAGGACGCCGGCCTGCCGCCGGTGCATGACGAATCCCCAGTCACGCCACCCGGCGTCACCGCAACCGCGCCGAGCCCGCCCTCGACCTTGTCGGCGGCCCAGGTGCTGCGACTGACGCTCAATAACCGCATCCTGTGGATCCTGGGGATCGGTTACTTCTGCATGAATTCGGTGCGCTACGCCTTCATGAACTGGGCGGTCCAGTACATGGCCGACTTCCATCAGCGCAGCATCAAGGGTTCGGCCTTCATGGCCGTGGCCCTGCCGCTGATCGGTTCGCTGGGCGCCGTCAGCGCCGGCTGGGCCAGCGACTCGCTGTTCGGCAAGCGCCGGGCGCCGGTGTGCGCGCTGATGCTGTTCGGGCTCTCGCTGGTGTGCGTCCTGTTCGTCTTCGTGCCGCAGGGCTCCTGGGTCCTGGCGACGGTGATGCTGGGGATCGCCGGATTCATGATCTACGGCCCGGACATGCTGATGAGCGGCGCGGCCACGGCCGACGTCCATCCCGCGGCCGCGGCGGCCGCCACGGGCTTCACCATGTGCCTGGGCGCCATGGGCTCGATCTTCTCCGGCGCGGGCGTGGGGTGGCTGCGAGACCTGATGCAGGGACAGTGGAACGCGGTGTTCTTCGTGCTGGCCGGCCTGGCCAGCGTCTCCGCCTTCCTGATGGTGTCGATCTGGAACGTGCGGCCCAGAAAATAGCAGCCACCTATTCAGACAGTTCCAACGCCAGCCGGTCGGCCAGCAACATCCCGCGCGAGGTCGGGCACAAGCGGCCGGCGCGCACATGCAGCAAACCTTGCCGCACGAACGTGGAGAGCGCCTTTTCTCTGGCTGAAGCAGAGAGTGCATCCAGGCTCACGCCGTCGCACGTCCGCAGCCCCAGCAGGATGCGCTCGACTCGCTCCTGAATCTCATCGAGCGTCTCCTCTCCTTCCCGACCCGCCCGGCCTTCACCCATCGAACGCAGGTAGCCTTCGAGCGAGCGGACGTTCCAGGAGCGCCGTGTACCATCGAACGAGTGCGCCGCCGGTCCGAGTCCCAGCGTGGGCACGCGTGCCCAGTACTTCTGGTTGTGCCGCGAACGAAGATGCGCGCCGTGCGCGAAGTTCGACACTTCGTAGTGCTCGAATCCGCTGGCTTCAAGAACTTCACTCACCATCAAGAACCGGGTGGCCTGCTCCTCCTCGGGCGCCGAAAGCGGCCGGACCTGGTGCCGGATGAAGAAAGGTGTTCCCTCTTCAATGGCAAGCTGGTAGGCAGAGACGTGTTCGGGGCCGAAGCGCACCACCTCGTCGAGCGTTTTGCGTAGAGTGTTTTCGTCTTGGCCTTCCCAGCCGTACACCAGGTCTAGACCGAGGTTTTCAAAACCCGCCTCCCGGGAAAGCACCAGCGCCCGCCGCGCCGCTCGAACATCGTGCCGCCGTCCCAAGAATTCGAGCTCCGGATCCGAAAAGGATTGAACCCCAAGACTCAGACGGTTGATACCCAGCGCTCGCCAGACGGCGAGTCGCTCTCGATCAACGTCTCCTGGGTTGGCCTCCAGCGTCGTCTCGCAGTCCGCAGAGAAGCGAAACACCCGGCGCAGCCCGGAAAGCAAGCGCTCGAGCAAGCGCGGCGGCAGCAGGCTGGGTGTTCCCCCGCCCAGATACAGCGTGTCAAAGCCACCCCACCTCCCCGTCTGCGCAACGGCTTCTTGCAGCACGGCCTCGGCCCAGGCCTCCATGAGATCGGGCCGCACCTCGGAGGCGAAGGCGCAGTAGGGACACTTGGAGGCGCAGAACGGCACGTGGACATACAGGCCACACTCAGCGCAAGAGCCCGCCTCGACCGCGGCCCGCGTTCGCGCGTCCGACCGCGCTGGCAGGTGTGTGGGCATTCACCAGCTCCCCAAGTGCGGCGACCCGAGCGCCCGACTCAGTCCTCGTCGGTCTTGAGCACCGCCACGAAGGCGCTCTGGGGGATCTCCACGTCGCCCACCAGTTTCATGCGCTTCTTGCCCTTCTTCTGCTTCTCCAAGAGCTTGCGCTTCCGGGTCACGTCGCCGCCGTAGCACTTGGCGGTCACGTCCTTGCGGTAGGGCTGCACGGTGGAGCGGGCGATGATCTGGCCGCCGATGGCCCCCTGGATGGCGATCTTGAACTGCTGGCGCGGGATCTCCTCCTTGAGCCGTTCACAGGCGATCAGCGCCCGGGCGCGCGCCCGCTCGCGGTGCACGATGATGCTGAGCGCGTCCACCCGCTCGCCGTTCACCAGGATGTCCAGCTTGCACAGCTCGCTCTCGCGGTAATCGATGAGCTCGTAGTCGAAGGAGCCGTACCCCTGGGTGGCGGACTTGAGCCGGTCGTAGAAGTCGTAGATCACCTCGCCCAGCGGCAGATCGAAACGCAGCTGGGCCCGCCCCGGGGAGAGGTACTGGAGGTCCGAGTTGGTCCCGCGCCGGTCGAGGCACAGCTTCATCAGCGCGCCCAGGTAGCGGTCCGGCGAGATGATGGTGGCGCGGATGTAGGGCTCCTCGGCCTTGCGGATGCTGCCCGGATCCGGATAGTGCGCCGGGTTGTCGATGATGACCTGCGAGCCGTCGGTGAGCGTGAAGCGGTACTGGACGCTGGGGGCGGTCATGATAATGGCCTGGTCGAACTCCCGCTCCAGCCGTTCCTGGACGATCTCGAGGTGCAGCAGGCCCAGAAAGCCGCAGCGAAAACCCTGGCCCAGCGCGGCGGAGGAGTCCTTCTGGTAGGTCAGCGCGGCGTCGTTGAGCTTGTACTTCTCCAGGGCGTCGGCCAGCGACAGGTAGTCGTCGGAGGCGATCGGGTAGAGCGACGAGAACACCACCGGCTTCATCTCGCGAAAGCCAGGCAGCGGCGCCGCGGCGGGCCGCTGTGCGTGCGTGATGGTGTCGCCCACCCGGGTGTCCGAGACGGTCTTGATGCCCGCGATGAGGTAACCCACGTCGCCGGCGACCAGCTCATCCCGCAAGACGCGCTTGAGGCGAAAGACGCCCACCTCCTCGACGCGGTAGTTGCGGCCGGTGGACATGAGGCGGATCTCGTCGCCCGGCCGGACGCGGCCCGCGAAGACCCGGCAGCTGATCACCGCGCCGCGGAAGGCGTCGTAGTGCGCGTCGAAGATCAGCGCCTGCAGCGGCTCCTCGCTCGAGTCCTCCGGCGCCGGCAGGTGCTCCACGATGGCCTGCAGCAGCTCCGGCACCCCGGCCCCGGTCTTGCCGGAGACCAGCCAGGCCGCGCTCCCGTCCAGCCCGAGGTCGCTTTCGATCTGCTCCCGGGCCCGGGGGATGTCCGCCACCGGCAGATCGATCTTGTTGATGACCGGCAGGATGACCAGGTCGTGCTCCAGGGCCGCGTACAGGTTGGCCACCGTCTGCGCTTGCACCCCCTGGCTGGCGTCCACCAGCAGCAGCACGCCCTCGCACGAGGCCAGCGCCCGGGACACCTCGTAGGAGAAGTCCACGTGCCCCGGGGTGTCGATGAGGTTCAGCTCGTAGGCGCTCCCGTCGGGGGCGGTGTAGGGCAGGTTGACGGTCTGGCTCTTGATGGTGATGCCCCGCTCGCGCTCGATGTCCAGGTTGTCGAGCATCTGCTCGCCCAGGTCGCGCTCGCTCACCAGCCCCGCCTGCTGAATGAATCGATCCGCCAGGGTGGACTTGCCGTGATCGATGTGGGCGATGATGGAGAAGTTGCGCACCCGTCTCATGGCCGGCAGTTATCGCCGAAAGCGGCCCCGCGGGCAAGCCTGCCGTATGATTCGAACCGATTGCGGTCCAGAGAGGTTTGTGTGAGGATGGGCCGGGGCAAGATCAGAGAGGATGAAACCATGAATCGGATCCACTCCTACCTGTTGGCCTTCTTCATGAGCCTGGCCGTGACTTCTATGGGTTGCGGCGGCTCTTCTCCCCGGCCGGACGGTTCGGACGGTGATGGCGATGGCGACGCGGATGCCGCGGTGGACGCGGCGGACGGCGGCGGCGACACCACGACCGACGCCGGCCAGGACGGCGGCGACGAGGCGACCGACGGCGGCGCGGATGGCGGCGGGGATGAAGCCGAGGACGGCGGCGACGATGCGGGCGAGGACGGCGGTTCCGATGGCGGCGCCGATGCGGGCGAGGATGGCGGTTCCGACGGCGGAGACGGAGGGGATGGCGGGACCAGCGAGGTCGAGGAGTGCCAGGATCTCGCCCCGCTGCCCAGCGGCACCTGCGAGGCCACCGCGGGCAACGGGAACCTGCTCATCACCGGCGACATCCTGGCGCCCGACCGGGTGCTGCGGGGTGGCCAGGTGCTCGTCTCGGCGGATGGGTGGATCCAGTGCGTGGCCTGCGACTGTAGCGGAGAGCCCACGGCGGCGGGCGCCACGCGCTTGACCTGCCCGCGCGGCGCCGTCTCGCCCGGGCTCATCAACACCCACGAGCACCTGACCTACGCCCAGAACCCCCCGGGCAACTGGGGCACCGAACGTTACGACCACCGCCACGAGTGGCGCCGCGGCCTCAACGGCCACACCCGCATCGTGGTCCCCGGCGGGGCGACCGCACTGCAGGTGGCCTGGGGAGAGATCCGCCACCTGCTCGGAGGCGAGACCACCATCGCCGGCGCCGGCTCGGCCAGCGGCTTCCTGCGCAACATGGACGGCGGCAGCCAGCAGGGCCTCAACCAGGGTGCGGTGAACTCCCAGACCTTCCCGCTCGGCGACAGCTCCGGCGTCATGCTCACCGGGAGCTGCGCCTACCCCGACATCGACGGCGTCAGCGTGCTGCAAGCGGACTGCTACCTGCCCCACATCGCCGAGGGCGTGAACGCCGAGGCCCGCAACGAGTTCCTGTGCCTCAGCGGCGCCCAGGCCGGCGGCGTCGATCTCATCGCCACCAACGTCGGTGCCGTCCACCTGGTCGGCATGCAGCCGGTGGACGGCCAGGCAGCCGCCGACGACGGCGCGGGCCTGGTGTGGTCCCCGCGCTCGAACGTCTCGCTCTACGGCAACACCGCCCCCGTCACCATGTTCGCCGCCCAGGGGGTGCGCATCGCCATCGGCACCGACTGGTCCGCCAGCGGCAGCATCAACCTGGTGCGGGAGCTGCACTGCGCCGACGACCTCAACCGGCAACACTTCAACTCGTTCTTCTCCGATCGGGAGCTGTGGCTCATGGCCACCGCCCAACCCGCCTCCATCCTGGCCATCGATGACGTGGTCGGTGTCCTGGCCGCGGGAAAAGTGGCCGACATCGCCATCTTCGCCGAGCGCTCGGATCGGGAGTTCTACCGGGCGGTGATCGCCGGCAACCCCGGGGACCTGGCCCTGGTGCTGCGCGCCGGCCTGCCGCTGGTCGGGGACAGCAACATCATGGCGGTGTTGCCCGGCGGCCAGACCGGCTGCGAACCCATCCCCGGCGACGTGTGCGGCGTGCCCAAGAACCTGTGCGTCCAGCGTGAGATCGGTCAGAGTTTCGCCGCGCTGGCGGCTGCCAACGCCACCGCCTACGGGCTCTTCTTCTGTGGCGATCCGCCCGGCGAGCCGACCTGTGTGCCCTTGCGTCCCGGTCAGTACGACGGAACACCGAGCGCCGATGATGTGGACGGCGACGGCATCCCGAACGCCGCCGACAACTGCCCCGACGTCTTCAACCCCGTCCGACCCATGGATCAGGGCCTCCAGGGAGACCAGGACGATGACGGCGTGGGGGACGCCTGCGACGTCTGCCCCCTCGATCCGAACACCACCTCGTGCAGCCCGCCCGATCCCAACGATCGGGATCGGGACGGCGTGCCCAACGCCTCCGACAACTGCCCGCTCATCCCCAACCCCGACCAGGCCGATCGCGACCAGGACTTCATCGGGGATGTCTGCGACCCATGCCCCAACGACCCCAACCCCGGCTTCTCCGCCTGCCCGGCCAGCATCTACGCGGTCAAGAACGGTTCGGTCCCGGCGGGCAGCGTGGTGAGCATTCAGGGCGTGGCCACCGCCGTTGCCTCGCCCCGCTTCTTCCTCCAGGTTCCGCCGGCCGAGCAGGATCCCCAGCTTCGCGAGCAGTTCAGCGGTATCTACGTGTACCTGCCCGCGACCAACCCCGGTGGATTCCCCATCCCTGTCCGCGGCGACCGGGTACGAGTGACAGGCACGGTCACTCTCTGGTACGGCCAGATCGAGCTTTCCAGCGTCAGCGCGGTGCAGATCCTGGCGCAGGGCGAGCCGCTGCCGCAGCCGGTGGTGGTGCTCCCCTCCGACGTGGCGACCGGTGGCAGCCTGGCGGCTGCGTATGAAGGCGTCCTGGTGAAGGTGAGCGATGGCCAGGTCACCGCGCTCAACCCGCCAGCCGGCGCCGGCGACACCGACCCGACGAACGAGTACGTCCTCGACAGTATGTTGCGGGTCAATGACTTCATGTACCTCACCACGCCCTTCCCGCAACTCGGTGACCGGCTCGACGTCACCGGCGTCCTGCGCTACGCCAACAACGACTCCAAGGTCGAGCCACGCGACGTCTTCGACGTCGTCTTCCGCAGCACCACCCCGCCGCGGCTCACCGGCCTCGGGCCCAGCCCGGTGTACGTGTACGAGGGCCAGACCGGCGCCAGCCCCGAACTCCTCGTCACCCTGGACCGCCCCTCGCCGGTCGGTCAAGGCGGCACCACCGTGGCCATCGCCGTCTCCGATCCGAACCGCCTGGACGCGCCGGCCGCGGTCACCGTCCCCGAGGGAGCGCGTCAAGTGGCCGTACCGCTCACGGGTCTGGCGAGCGGAGCGGACACTGTGTCCGTCACCGCCACGCTGGATCCCGACCAGTTCACCGCCCAGGTGCTGGTGCTGGCCGCGGATCGGGTGCCGGCGCCCGTGGCCCTGCTGCCGGCGAACGCGGCCATCCCCGTAGGGGGCTCGCTGGAGTTCTCGGTGAGCCTGGATGTCCCGGCCCCCTCGGGCGGATGCGCCATCGCTATTGGCGCCGGCGATCCCTCCGTGGTCTCCGCCCCGGCCGCGACGAGCGCGCCGGCGGGGAGCTTCGCGGCGACGTTCTCCGCCTCGGGCCTCGCCGAGGGTGCCACCACGCTCACCGCCTCCACGGCGGCGGGCTCTGCCGACACATCGGTCACGGTCGTGCCCGGGGGCACCGGGGGATTCGTGATCAACGAGGTGGATTACGATCAGGTGGGGACAGACAACGCGGAATGGTGCGAACTCTACAACGGCACCGGAAGGGCGCTGGACCTCAATGGCTTCTCCCTGATCCTGGTCAACGGCGGCACCAACCCGCCCTCGGTCTACCGCACGGTGAACTTGTCGGCGGCGGGGAGCCTGGGCGCCGGTCAATACCTGGTGGTGGGAGCGGCCTCGGTCCAGGCCTCCCTACCGCCGGAGGCCCTCTTCATCAGCCTGGGCACCGGCAGCGACTACATCCAGAACGGCGCCCCGGACGGGCTGGCCCTGGTGGACACCAACGCGGGCACGCTGGTGGACGCGCTCTCCTACGAAGGCAGCATCACCGCGGTGGCTATCCCCGGCGTGGGAACCGTAAGCTTGGTGGAGGGTTCCCCCGCGCCCGGAGCCGACAGCAACACCGCCGTCAGCTCGATGGCGCGCATCCCCGATCACGCGGACACCGACAACGCCGCCGCCGACTGGCGCTTCGTGACCACGCCCACGCCGGGAGCGCCCAACACCGCCGGCCGCTAAAAAAAAGCCGGTTCCGACGATGGAACCGGCTTCCTTCAGTGGAGCTGACCAGGATCGAACTGGCGACCTCTTGAATGCCATTCAAGCGCTCTCCCAGCTGAGCTACAGCCCCAAGACACGGATTGTCAACGAGCCACCTGCACCGTCCGCCGGCCAGAACGCGGCGCCGACGGGGCAACCCGTTTAGCACCTTACCCCATCCCTGTCAAGCATTTGCCGGCGTCAGTTCGTAACGTGAAACGGGGCCACCAGAACCAGCGCGGGCGGATGCGCCTTGCGCGAACCTGCCCGGACTCCACACCAGAATGACTCGACGAGTGGGAAGGTCTCGTCTGGCCGCGCTTGCTCTTTCGGCATCGCCGCCAGAGGCACTCGCAGGGGGGTGGCGGCTCAGGCCACGGACTGGTTCAGCCAGTCCACCGGGCCCTTGCCCTCGCGCACCACGTAGGGCGCCTCGCCGGTCAGGTCGATCACCGTGGAGGGCTGGTTGGGCAACAAGCCGCCGTCGATCACCAGGTCCAGCACCTTGCCGAACTTGTCGTGGATCTCCTTGGGGTGGCACAAGGGATCCTCGGAGCTGATGTTGGCGCTGGTGGAGATGATGGGGTGCATGAGCTCGCGCACCAGGGCCAGGCACACCGGGTGGTTGGGCACGCGGATGCCCACCGTGCGCCGCTTGGACATCATGATGCGCGGCACCTCCTTGGTGGCCTCGAGGATGAAGGTATACGGCCCGGGCAAGAAGCGCTTCATGATGCGGAAGGCCGCGTCCGACACCTGGGCGTAACGGCTGATGTCCCGAAGATCCGAGCACACGAAGGACAGCGGCTTCTTGCGGCTGCGATCCTTGAGCTGGTAGATGCGCTCGATGCCGGACTTGGAGAAGATGTCGCAGCCGATGCCGTACACCGTGTCCGTGGGATAGGCGATGACCGCGCCCTGGGCCAGGGCCTCGACCACCCGGCGCACCAACCGCGGCTGCGGATGGGTGGGGTTGATTTCGATGAGCATGGAATCCGACCTCCTTCCCGCCAAAGGGCGAAGTAACATACACCATTTTTTTTCGAATGCAAGAGGATCCGTGCTACTCTCCTCCCGGTCGGACGGATCCGGGGCGCACATGCTTTGTCCTCGTTGCCACAAGGAAGTTCCAGACGGGCCGGAGTGCCCCTTCTGCGGCGTGGTGATGGCCAAGTTCCGTCCCCGTCCGGCCCAGGGGCCGCGCCCCACCTCCCCGGCACCCAAGAGCCCTCCTGCCGCGCAGCATACCCCACCCGGGGCCCGGCCGGCCGCCTCCTGGGGCCGGGGCATCGGCGCGGCTCGACGGGCGGCGTTCTTCGGCCAATGGAGCTTTTTGCTGGAGGCCGGCCTTCCCATCGTCGAGTCGTTGCGCCACTTCGAGCGGCGGCCCGACGCGCTGTCCCGCGCCCTGGGCCGGGTCCGCGCCGAGGTGGAACGGGGCGCCCAGCTGGGAGCGGCGGCGGCGGCGGCGCCCGAGGTCTTCGCGCGCGAGGAACGCACCCTGGTCGAGGTGGGCGAGCGGACCGGCTCGCTGCCCGCGGTGGCGCGGACCATCGCACAGGTCCTGGAATGGCGCCTTGCGCTTCGCCGGCAGGTGATCCGCGCCTGCCTGTACCCGGCCATCCTCTTCTACCTGTCGTTTTTCCTGTTGCCGCTCTCCCGGCTGGTGACCGGCGGCCTCGGTTCGTACCTGAGCGCCTCGCTGGTGCCGGCGGTGCTCTCGACGCTGGGCATCGTCTTTATCGGGTGGGGCGTCCCCTGGCTCTTGCGCCGGCTCCTGGGCGAGGAGAACTTCTCGGCCCTGGTGCGGCGCCTGCCGATTTTGGGCGCCATGCGCCGCGCCCGGGGCCAGCTCCTGTTCACCCGGCACCTGGCCATGGCGAATGCCGCGGGGCTGGAGGTGTTCGCCTCCCTGGAGCTCGCCGCCCGCGCCACCGGCGACGCCTGGATCGAGTCGCGGACCGAACGCGCGGCGCGCCGGGTGCGCGAGGGCGCCACCCTGGGGCAGGCGCTCTCGGCAGCGGAGTTTCTCGACGACGCGGGAATGGCGGCGGTGACGAGCGGCGAGGCGGCCGGCAAGCTCTCGGAGGCCCTCGAGCAACAGGCGCGCCTTCAGGAGGGATCCTACCTGCACCGGGTCCAGGTGGCGGTGCAGCTCTTCGCCGTCGGGGTGCTGCTGCTGGTGTACCTGTATGTGGCCTGGAGCGTGTTCGCCGAGTACCGCGGCATCCTCTCCGGAACCGGCGAGCAGATGGAGAAGCTGCTGCGCGAGGCCGGCGGTGGCACGGTGCCGCCCGAACTGCGGGAGATCTTGAGGTGAACCCGCCTGCGAGGGTGGCGGTGGTGCTGGTCGAGCCCGCCGAGGGCGGCAACGTGGGTGGCTGCGCCCGCGTCATGGCCAACTTCGGCTTTCCGGATTTGCGCCTGGTGCGGCCGGCGTTCGACGCGCGTGAGGCGCGGACCCTGGCGGTGCACGCCCGCCCCCTGCTGGATCGGGCGGCGCGCTTCGACACCCTGGCGGAAGCGATCGCGGACGCGCAGCTCGTGTTCGGCACCACCGCGCGCCTGCGGGACAACCCCGAGCGCCGGCCGTTCCTCGCCCCACCCGCCGTCGCCGAGCGCCTGCGTGGTGCGGCCGGGGAGCGCGTGGCGCTGGTGTTCGGCCCCGAGCGGACCGGCCTGGCCAACCCGGATCTGGCCCTGTGCCACGAGTTGATCCGGATCCCGGCCGATGACGGCTACCCGGTGCTCAACCTCTCCCACGCCGTGGCGGTGCTGCTGTGGGAGATCCGCCGTGAAGACCGGCCGGCCGCGGGTTCCGCGGTCTTGCTGGAAGAGACGGCGCCGGCGGGGGAGCTCGAGGGGCTCATCGCGCACGCGCGATTCACCCTGGCCAACCTGGACTTCCTCAACGCCCAGAACCCCTCGCTGGCGCTGGACTCGCTGCGGTTGCTGCTTGCGCGCGCCCGGCCCTCGCGCCGCGAGCTCCAGATGCTGCGCGGCATCCTGCACCGGATGGATCTCTTCATCGCCTCGCACGGCGGCCCGCCGACGCCCAACCAGCCGCGGGGCCGGCGCCGCCAACGCTAGACAATCTTGGCGTGCTTATCGCTCAGTATTGCCAGTAGACCGCCAGGCTGGAGAAGACGGGCGAGACGTCGTCCTGGGTGGTGAGGGTGACCTCGATCTGCACCCAGCGCCCGCGCGGAATCTCCCCTTGCAGGCTGGCTGTCCAGGGGCTGGGTTGGAGGAAGTCGGTGTCGTGGTACGGCGACCAGGTGGCCGAGGCCAACCCGCCCTGGGTGGCGGCGGAGCGCGCCCGGATGCGGATCTGGTCGTCGGCGGCGAGTGCGCCGCCCCAGGTGACGGAGTCCCACTGGGCGTTCGCGTAGCCGCTGTCGAAGTCCACCGTCCAGGTGCCGTGCTTGAGCGTCACCGTGCGCAGCTGGTAGCCGGTCATGTCGGAGTAGGTGTAGGGGCGCGCCCCCACCGGGAAGGAGGCGATCAACGTCCCGTCAGGGTTGAGCTTGTTGGCGTTGCAGATGGCGCTGGCGTCGTCGCGGTAGTTGATGGCCCAGATGACGTTGTCGAAGTCGATGGCCATCCCCAGCGGGTTGCAGCTGTTGTTGGCGGGCAGGGCAAACTGGCCCAGGTGCGTCCCGTCGGGCGCGTACTTGGACACCGCCCGGTTGCTCCACTCGGCCACCCAGATGTTGCCCTGGTGATCGACCGCCACCCCGCGGGACTGCCCGTTGAGGGTCCCCTGGGTGCGCGGCACCAGGGTGAAGTCCCCGGTGGCGCCGTTCACCCGCACCACGCCGGTGGCGCCGCCCGACCAGTTGCCCAGCCAGACGTTGTTGTTCTGGTCCACCGCCACGCCGTAGGTCTGCACCCCGGGCGACACCGAGAGCACGATCTCGCCGGTGGCGGTGTTGATCTTCTTGAGCGCCCCGTTGTTGAGCGTGGCGATCCACAAGAAGCCGTTGCCGTCCACCGCCGCGCCGTAGGCCCGGCTGCCCCCCAGGTTGACGTCTCGCTTGCGCACGCAGCGGGGCGGATCCTGGGTGTTGTCCACCTCGGAGCCGGAGTACTGGTAGATGTGGCCGTCCTGCCAGCACCCCAACCAGGCGTCGCCGGCCTTGTCGATGGTCACCGCCCGCACCGCCACCCATTGCAGGCAATACACGTTGAGTCCGCCCAGCA
>CAZLNM010000003.1:0-103469 GCA_964561025.1 uncultured Myxococcales bacterium | reverse complement strand
TCACGCAAGCTCCGCGGGGACGATCTTGCCCGGATTGAGGACGTCGTTGGGATCCAGCGCGCGCGTGACGGCGCGCATGGCGCGCATGACTTCTGCGCCGAGTTCGAGGCCGAGGAAGGGTTGCTTGGTGGTGCCGATGCCGTGCTCGCCGCTCAGGGTGCCGCCGAGCTCGACCACCCGCTGGAAGGTGCGGCGCACCGCCTCCTCGGCCCGGCGCACCTCATCGGGATCCTCCGGGCGCACCAGGAAGTTGGCGTGGATGTTGCCGTCGCCGGCGTGACCGAAGCAGGCGCAGCGCACGTTCTGCTCGGAGGCGATGCGGTGGATGTCTGATACGGCCCGGCTCAGGTTGGCGATGGGGACCACGATGTCCTCGTTGAGCTTGTGCGGGGCGATGCGCGCCAGCGAGGGGCCCACCGCGCGGCGGGCCCTCCACATGCGCTCGGCCTGCGCCTCGTCGGCGGCGGCGCGGCAGGCGGCGCCGGGGCGATCTTTTAGCAGGGCCTCGATCTCCGCCTGTTGGCGCAGCACCTCGGCGGGTACACCGTCCACCTCGATGACGAGGACCGCGCCGGCGTCGCGAGGCAGGCCCGCGGGCTCGAAGTCCTCCACGCAGGCCACGGCGAAGCGGTCCAAAAACTCGATGGCCGAGGGCACGATCCCCGCCTGGAGCACGGCGGCGACCGCGTCGGTGGCGTCCTCCATGCGCGAAAACGAGGCGAGCAGCGTGCCACGCGCGGCCGGCCGGGGCAGGAGCCGCAGGGTGGCCTCGGTGATGACCCCCAGCGTGCCCTCGGAGCCGACCAGCAGCGACACCATGTCATAACCCGAGACGCACTTGAGCGTCCGCGCGCCCAGGCGGATGAGCTCGCCGGTGGGGAGCACCGCCTCCAGGGCCAGCACGTACTGGCGGGTGACGCCGTACTTCACCGCGCGCGGGCCGCCGGCGTTCTCGGCCAGGTTGCCGCCGATGGTGCAGGTCTCCTGGCTCTGGGGATCAGGCGGGTAGAAGAGCCCGGCCCGGTCGGCCGCGGTCTGGAGGGCGTCGGTGACCACGCCCGGCTGGACCACGGCCTGGAGGTTTTTTCGGTCGATGGCGAGGATGCGGTCGAGCCGGGCCAGCGAGAGCACCACGCCACCCCGGATGGGTCGGGCACCGCCGGTGAGGTTGGTCCCGGCGCCGCGCGGCACGACCGGAAAGCGAAGCTCGTTGGCGAGCCTTATGACCGCGGACACCTCGGCGGAAGTCCCCGGGAACACCACCGCGTCGGGCATGGCCGGCGGGGCCGAGGGCACGGCGTCGTAGGCATGGAGCAGGCGCTCCTCGGGCGCGCTCGTGCAGTGCTCGCGGCCCACGATGGATTCGAGCGATTTTAGCGCCTGTGGTACGAGCACGGGCACCTCCCGCCTTTTTCCTTAGCTCGCGCGAGCCGTGTTGGCAAGGCAACACCCACGATCCCCATCAAATGGTTGGTGCGGGGAACCGCTCACAACCGTGACGGGCCGAATCGCGAAAGACCAGAAGCGGCTGGAGTGTCCGCTAGATTCCTGTCTGGCAGCCGGGATCTGCGATGTCGGTCAACCCGTCGCAGTCGTTGTCCAGCGAGTCGGTGCAGTCCAACCCAATGCCAAAACCGCCTTCGCTCTGCGCGGGGTTGATCATGGAATTGTTGTCGTTGCAGTCCAGGCCGCCGGGACAGCTCGCGTCCAGAAAGCCGTCGTCGTCGAAGTCCTTGTTGGTAGGTCCCGGGGTGCAGACACCGCCGACACAGGTGGAGGACGAGCAGGGATCGATGTCTTCGCATTCCACGCCGTCGGGGAGCGGCGAATTGAAGCAGTCGCCGGAGGAGGGATCGCACTGATACGGGGTGCGACAGACCTCGATGTCCACCGGGCACTCGACCATGCCGAGCGAGGCGCAGTCGCCATTGAAGCAGGTGTTGTTCAAGGTGCAGCGATCCGCGGTGTGGCAAAGTGTGTCGCTCAAGGGGGTGCGCTGGCAAGTCCCGCTCATGCACTGGTCGCGGGTGCAGTCGTTGCCGTCGGCGCAGTCCGCGTCGCTCTCGCACGCCCGGCAGTCGCCGTCCTCGAGATCGGTCAGCCCGTCGCAGTCGTCGTCGCGCTGGTTGGCGCAGGTGGGGTTGCCCGCGGGTCCCTCCGCGCTGCTCGATGGCGCGAGCTCGTGGAAACAGGCGCTCACGCCGTCGCTGCACACGTCGTTTGTGCAATCATCGTCGTCCGAGCAATCCCGCGCGATGCCGGAGCATGCTCCGCTCTGGCAGGCGTCGTTCACGGTGCAGAAGAGCCCGTCGTCGCAGGCCGCGCCGTCGGCGCGCGAGACGATCACGCAGGCGGCTTGCGGTTCCGAACAAACCCCCACCCGGCACGGATCGGAGCCCGGCGGGCACTGCCTGGGCACGCTGCGGCACACGCCTGCCTGGCAGGTGCCGTTGACCGTGCAGAAGAGGCCGTCCTCGCAGCCGACGCCGTCGGTCCGGGGCACGTTCTGGCATAGATTGTCGACGCACAGATCTTCCGTGCAGGGGTTCTGGTCGATGCAATCATCGGGGCTGTGACACTCCCGGCAGTTCGGATCCTCCGAGTCCACGAGCCCGTCGCAGTCATCGTCCTGCTGGTTTTCGCAGCTGGGGGCGCCGCGCGGACCCTCCGCGCCGGGGCGCGGGACCCGCGTGTGCTCGCACTGGTTCAGGCCCTCGAGGCAGCGGTCCTCGGTGCACTCGTCGCCGTCATCGCAGGCGTTCGGCGTCCCGCGGCAGCGGCCGCCCTGGCACTTGTCCGAGACGGTGCAGAACAGGTGGTCGTCACAATCCAATCCCTCGTCGGTGGGCACGGGCTCGCACTGCCCGCTCCCGGTGTTGCATTGACCCACGAGACACGTGCCCGAGTAGGCGCGGCAGTCCTTGGCGGTCCCGGCGCACACGCCTCCCGAACAGGCGTCGTTGCGAGTGCACACGTTGCGATCGCTGCAGGCCAACCCGTCGGGGAAGGCCGAATGATGGCATTCCTCCAGCAGGCACAGGTCCGAGGTGCACACGCTGTCGTCCAGGCACTCCCGGTCCTCCCGGCACTCGTCCGTCGCTCCGTCGCAGTCGTCGTCGACGCCGTTCCCGGGAATTTCTCCGCTCGGCTCCGGCGTGCACACCCGCTCCAGGTGGATGACGATGCGCGCGCGGGAACGCGCCGCGATCTCGACCGCGCTGCAGCCGCGCAGGATGCGAGCGCCGTCCGCCGTCCGGCCCTCGGCGAGAAACAGGGCCTGCCCCAGCGGGATGTCCTCGAATCGCGGCGCACTGGCCGGCGGGTAGGCGAACGTCAAGGCGGAGAGGAGCGTCAGGTTGCCCGGCGGCCAGCTCTCCGCCAGCATCTTCGGCACATCCTGGCAGGCCTTGCCGCCGGCCCGAAGCGCCCACAGGCCCACCTCGGTGGTGGCCTGGGCGCTCTCCTGGTCGGGGAACATGATCTCGAGCGTGTAGCTCCCCGCGCAGCCCGCCCCGGCGAAAAAGACCGCGCCCGCCGCGGCGAAGAGAATCCTCCGAAAACTTTGTTTCTTCCTCGGTTCCGGGCTCATGTGCGAACCTCTCTCTCAGTAGCGGCTAGAAGAAATTGAACCGCTGCACCGTCCGCTCGCCGGGCTTGATGTGGACCACGATCTCCTTGTCAATGCCGACCTCCGGGTTCACCGCCCGCAGACGAATGGCTCCGGCGGGGAGTTCGACGTCCACCAGCGGCGTCTGCCCCAACCGGCGGCCTTCATAGTATACCTCGGTCCAGGGATCGGTGGTGAGGCGCAGCGTGCCCGGAGGCACAGGCGGCGCGACCGGCGCGGGCGGCGAAACCGGCGGCGGATTGTCCCGGGGTTTTTGCCGGCGTGTTTTCGTCACCAGACGCCCCGGGGCGGCATCCCCGCCGGCCGTGTCCGAGCCGTCCACGGCGGCGACTCCCGCGTCGCTCGCAGCGGGAGGCGGCTCGACGGCCGCGGGCGGCGAGGGTGGAAGATCGGGCGGCGACACGTCCGCGGCGTTCGGGGCCGGACCGGCATCGGGGGCCGCCGCCGGCCCCGAAAGACGCTGCCACAGAAGGAACGCCGCCAGAGATCCGGCGACCAAGGCGGTCAGCGCGGCAAATCTCACGGCCGTCTGCGGGCGGGATTTGGGGGCTGCTGTCGCGGACGCCAAAGAGGCCGGCGCACCGGGCGTGGTCTGGGGGATCGAAAGCTCCGTGTCGGAGAGGTACTGCTTGATGTCGCCGGCCATGACGCCGGACAGGTCGCGGAAGGACTCGCGCGCGTCCTCGATCAACTGGCGTTTCTTCTCGATGCGCTCGGCGAAGATTCGCCGCATGAAGCGTCCGATGGCCACCGTGTCGGCGTCCTCCTCCACGGTCTTGAGATACTGGGCCAGCGCCAGGCGCAGATCCTGGGCCGAGGCGTAGCGCTGGTCGCGATCGCGGGCGAGCGCCTTGGCCGTGATCCGGCACAGGGGCTCCGGGACCGCCGGGTTGACGGTGGCCGGCGAGGGCGCGTCCTCGTTGGTGATGGACTGCAGGAGTTTCAGCTCCCCCTCCTGGCGGAAGAGCTTGCGCATCGTCAGGCACTCCCACAGCACCACGCCCAGCGAAAACACGTCCGAGCGCGCGTCGAGCGCCATGCCGTTGATCTGCTCGGGCGACATGTAGCTGTATTTTCCCTTCAATGTCCCGGTGCGGGTGGTGGTGCTGCGCATGGCCGCCTTGGCGATGCCGAAGTCCACCACCTTCACGCCGCCGTCGTAGAGCACGAAGAGGTTCTGGGGGCTTACGTCCCGGTGGACGATGCACAGCGGCCGGCCGTCGGGCGAGACCGCCGTGTGGGCGTGGTGCAGGCCTTCCGCCGCTTGCAGGATGATCCCGGCCGCCAGGTGGGGCGGCAGCGGTTCGTTGCGGGTGCGTGCGGTCTTGATGACCATGGCCAGGCTCTCGCCCGGCAGGTACTCCATGGCGATGAAGTACTGGTTGTCGACGCAGCCCAGATCGAAGATCTGCACCACGTTGGGGTGATTGAGCATGGCCGCGATGCGGGCCTCGTCGAAGAACATCTCGATGAAATGCTGCTCGCGGGCCAGGTGCGGCAGGATGCGCTTGATGACCAGGAGCTTCTCGAACCCGCCAATGCCGGCATGAGAGGCGAGCAGGATGTCCGCCATGCCGCCCGTGGCCAGGTGCGCCAACAGGTTGTATTTTCCGAATTGCCGGTGGGTGTCGCTGTTCGCTGCCATGCGATGTGCGCTGTCAGGGCCCGATAGAGAATTTCACCGGAATGTCATGCGAATCTGGGGCACCACCGAGGATCACGGCCGTGGTCGCCGCCGCGGCGCCCAGGGTGACGCCGCCAATGATGGCCCACACCCACCAGCGCTGGTACCAGCGGGTCTCCTCGATCGCGGCCACGGCTGAATTGGGCACCGGCGCGGACACGTCGATGGCCATCGGGTGCAACTCGTCACCGACGGATTGCAGCACCGAGTCGTATTCTCCGCTCAGGACGGCGTACCACGAAAGCGGCCCGCCGTGAGCCGAAAGATTCCAGCCATGGGGCGGGATCTCGATGCGGTATTCGCCGGAGCCCGACACGGTCACCCGGTACTGGCGGTACTCCGAATCGCCCCGCCGGAGCCAGAATCCAATCCCCGTGGCCATGCCGAGGCTGTTGCCGGCCACCTTGAAGATCATCGTCAGCGGCTTGCCCTCTTCGATGCGCGCCGGAGGGAGCGCCTGGATCTCGAGTCGCTCGACGCCTCGGCGGACCAACTCGTCGAAGGGCTTACGGACGCGCGGAGAGACGTCCGAACCCAGCCGGAAGGCGGGCTCCAACGTCAAGAGGCGCTCGAAGGCGGCCTGCGCCGGCTCATATCGCCCCAGAGAGCCGAGACACGTTCCCATCAGATGAAGGATGCGTTGGAGCTGGGGGCGGGTGTTTCCCGGGACCTTCATCGCCTCCCCGAGGAGACGGAGGCTAGCCTCGTAGTCCAGCTCGGCGTATTTCGACGTCGCCTGCTCGAGCAAGGAGCTCACACCCCGTTGCTGGGCAGGAGCCCTTACTGGCAGCGTCAGCGAAAGCGTGCAGACAATCCATAAAATCCTGTTTGGCGAGATTGGCAATTTTGACATCAAACGGAATATACCGGCAAAACCATAAGACGGCAAGTTGCCCCCCCCGAGCCGTGGCAGCACAAAAAACGCGAAAACCCAGAAGGAAACCAGGGCCTGTCCCCACGATTTCGGGGCCTGTCCCCACGATTCCCATCGCAATTACGAACAGTTAACGGCTAGCTCTCTCAGCCCGGAGCGTCGCAGTTGCGAAAACGCACGGCATGTTGCGAAAAAACACACGGTGTTTCCCAAAATACTACGCCTGCGGGGTGACCAAGCTCACTTTGCTCATAAGCTTCGCAACTGGTCTTTTGGGCAACGTTTGAAAAATTGAATACTTTCCGTCACGTGCAGGGTCACAAAGAGCGCCGCTCCATTGACGCGGCGCGGGCATGGGTTTTGCTAGCTCTGACAATGAGGATGCGCGATGAAGACGATGGCTTCCATATTATTTCTTTCCTTGATTTCGGCAGGCGCCGGGGCCTCTGAAGGTCACTTCCTTCCGGGCCAGATGCGCGGCGGGCTCTCCTGGGACAACGTGAGCGCCATGGAGCAGGGCATCCTGCGCTTCGGCGCGGCCTTCGGCGTGACCGTCCTGCGGGGGCTCGAGGTCGGCTACGAGCAGCAGTTCATCGTCCCCAAAGACGGTTACGAGAGCCGCTCCTGGGGGTACTTGCGCCTGGTCCCGTTCTCGGAATGGTACGTGAATCCGTTCCTCTCTGCCCGCACGGGCTACTACGCCTACGACAACGACCGCAAGGCCTTCGCCGGCGGTGTCGGCGGCGGGCTCATCATGTTCATCGACCGGCACTTCGCCTTCGAGGCCTCGCTGTTCACCCAGTGGGTAGTCCATGGCAACATGCCCACGGAGCGGCAAGTGGACTTCGACTGGCGGGTGACGCTGTACTTCTGACTTTTCCACTGTTCTGCCACAGTTTTTCCTCTCCTGCCCAACATCGTTTTCACTGATTTCCAACAGGTTTTTCCACTGCTCGCGTGAGCGGGCCTGCTTCATTTGTCTTGCCGGAAGGGAAATTGCCCCGTCCGGCTTCATCGGATAGAATTCCGCTGATTAACTCTCGTTAACCTTGGAGGTTGAAACATGACCCGCCGCCTCGCCATCTGTTTTTCTCTCGTGTGCGTTGCGCTGGCTTGTCTCGCTCCGCCAGAGGCCGCCGCCCAGGACACCCCCGCCGGCATCCAGGAGTACTTCGTCCTGGGCCGCGCCAGCCAGGTGCACGACTTCTTCCAGATGGTCTCGACGGCCGAGGGCGGCGGCGCGCTCCAGCCGGGCATGATCTCGGTGATCACGCTGACCGCCACCACCAACGGGCAGGTCATCTATTACGATCACTGGGAGGACGGCTACGAACCGGACATCATGAACCCGGGCCAGGCGAGCACCGAGCGCTACGTCCGCAACCGCGGACAGGTCATCTCGCTCAAGAGCGACGGCTCGGCCGGCGGCATCAACGCCGTCATTCCCATTCCGCGTCAGAGCAGCGCCATCCGCTACGATGGCGGCGACCGCATCGTGAGCATCGGCGGCCCGGTCAGCCTGGCCCACGCCACCTGGCCCCAGGGAAACGTCTACATCGGCGACGCCTGGGAGATGTACTCGCGCCAGGCGGTCGAGGGGTTCCTCACCTTCCGCATCCCGGTGGGCCGCAACTCCTACACCAACAACGGGGGCAACACGGGCACCTTCGCGCCGTTCAAGCACGTGGAGCTCCAGGTGGCGGCCTTCGAGGACGACACCCGGGTACTCATCAACAACGGCACCACCCAGGTGGTGGTGGACCTGCAACGCGGCCAGACCTACTCGACCCGCGGCTACGTGGACGACACCGCCGTCCCCGGCTCGGCCATCACCGTCAACGCGAACACCACCGTGAGCGGGACCCGCGAGATCCAGGTCGGCATCCTGTCCGGCTCCGACGGCGCGTACCAGACCCGCTTCTACGACGCCATCCCCATGCGCGCCTACGGGCGCGACTACGTGGTCCCGGTGCTGGGCCAGTACAACAACACCACCAGCGGCAACGTGAACATCTACCTCTTCAACCCCAACGCCGCCGCCGCCTCCATCACCATCTTCGACAACCAGCTCCCCGCCGCGGGCAAGACCTTTGCCCTGCCGGCCAACTCGGCCATCTCCTGGCTGGAGGCGGCCGCCGCCGGGCACCTCTTGCCGCGCAACTCGGGGGCGCGCATCGTGTCCGACCGGCTCATCTGGGGCGTGGTGGCCTACGATTACACCGAAACCGCGCGCGACTGGGGATTCTCGCTGGTGCCCTCGCGCTTTCTCAACGACGACTACTACATCTCCTGGGCGCCGGTGAACGCCACCCCGGCCGCCGGCGACGTGCAGGGTAACTGCGTGTGGGTGACCGCCACCCAGAACGGCACCACCGTGTACGTGGACGTCAACGGCGACGGCGTTCCCGACAACGTGGACACCGACGGCGACGGCAACCCCAACACCGGCCCCTACGCCCTCGACGTGCTCGGGGTCTTGCGCATCTACGACCAGACCGACGGCGACAACACCGGCACCCATGTCTGGGCCAACGCCCCCATCGCGGTGGCCTACGGCCAGGACGCGGCCACCGCCCCGGCCGGCGGCGACATGCTCGACCTCGGCTACACCGTGCTGCCGCTCACGCACCAGTTCCTGAACCCCATCCTCACCGTGCGCGGCGTGCCCTCGGCCACCTCGGTACCGACCAGCGGCGGAAACGTGAGCGTGACCGTCACCGCGCGCGCGGGCAACTTCAACGACCTCACCGGCGCGGGCGTGTCGCTGGAGATGTCCTCGCAGCTCACCTACGTCCCGAACAGCGCCTGGCTCACCCTGCCGGGAGCGCCTCCGGTGCAGATGGAGCCCGCCATCACGAGTGCTGGCGGCCGGACCACCTTGACCTGGGCGGCGAACGCCGAGCTGGACCGCTACCAGGAGATCCAGGTGTCGCTCGATGTCTCGTTCGATGCGGCGCCAAACGGTATCTATAACTTCGTGGCCGGCGCAACCGGGCAATACTTCGGCGTCTCGCTCAACCCCCGCGACCGCTTCGACGTGGTGAAGACGTTCTTGGAGGTCGTAAAGACAGTGGACCGCACCCGCGCCACGGCGGGAGATCTGCTTGCCTACACCGTCACCGTGAGCAACACTTCAACCACGCAAAACGTCACCGGGCTTTCGCTACGCGATCCGCTGAACGAGGGCCTGGACTTCGTTTCAGCGAGCGTCCCTGGCTCCTACGACGCGCTCAGCCGCAGCGTGGTGTGGAACCTCGGAACCCTCAACGCAGGGCAGCAAACGACCCAGACGTTCCAGGTCCGGGTGCGGACGCTGCCCGAGGGCACGGTCATCGAAAACATCGCCAGCGCCTTCTCGAGCGCAACCCCCCGGGTGGACTCCAACCGGGCAGAGACGCTGGTCGAGTACCCGCTGCTCAACGTGGCCAAGTTCGGCTCACCCTCGGCGGTGGTGGCCGGCGACGTGATCACCTTCCGGCTGCAGATCGAGAACGCGAGCGACCTCGACGCCGGAAACGTTGTGCTGCGGGACAAGATTCCCGCCTTCACCACCTACGTCCCCGGCTCCATGACGCTCGACACCGGGAACGGCCCGGAGGTCCAGAGCGACGCGCTCGACGCCGACGCTTGCGACTTCGGCGGAAGCTTCGCGGGCGAGGTGACGGCGCGCTTCGGCACGCTCCCGGCCCACGCCGCGTACGTCCTGCAGTTCCAGACGCGGGTGAACGCGGGCACGCCCGATGGAGCCGTGATCCACAACCTGGCCACCATCGAGAGCGACACGAGCCTCTCTCGGCTCTCCAACGTGGTGGTGATCGACGTCGGGAACGCCGATCCCGACGGCGATGGGCTCACCAACGCAGAGGAGGCCGCGCTCGGCACCGACCCCGACGACGCCGACAGCGACGACGACGGGCTCTCCGACGGCGAGGAGGTGAACGCCTTCGGCACCGACCCCCTCGACTTCGATAGCGACGGTGACGGGCTCCCGGACGGCCTCGAGGTCGGGCGCAGCGGCGGCATCCCCGACCCGGACGGCGGCGGGCCGCGCCGTGGCACCGATGTTGCGATTTTCATTCCGGACGCGGATCCCACCACCACGACCGATCCCTCCAACCCGGACAGCGACGGCGACGGCCTGCTCGACGGCGCCGAGGACGCCAATCACAATGGGCGGGTGGACCTGGGCGAGACCGATCCCAACGACGCCGACAGCGACGGCGACACCTTCGACGACGGGGTGGACACCTGCCCGCTCATCCCCAATCCGATCCAGGACCAGCAGACCGACCCCGACAACTGCGGCGCCTGCGGCAACATCTGTTCGGACGCCGATGTCTGCACTGGCGTCGAGGGCTGTAGCGGCGGGAGCTGCACCGCGGGCGTCCCGCTCTCCTGCGACGACGGCAACGCCTGCACCGACGACAGCTGCGACCCGGTGGCGGGGTGCGTGTTCACCCCCGACGACAGCAACGCCTGCGACGACGGGAACGCATGCACCACAAACGACGCCTGCCAGGCCGGGGTGTGCGCCAGCGGAGCGGCCCTCGTCTGCGACGACGGCAACGCCTGCACCGACGACACCTGCGACCCGGCGACGGGGTGCGTGTTCACCCCCGACGACACCAACGCCTGCGACGACGGGAACAGTTGCACCACGAGCGACGCTTGCCTGGCCGGCCTGTGTCTGGGCGAAGCCCTGGCCTGCGACGACGGCAACGCCTGCACCGACGACACCTGCGACCCGGCGACGGGGTGCGTGTTCACCCCCGACGACACCAACGCCTGCGACGACGGCGATCCTTGCACCCAGAACCGCTGCGCCTCGGGCACTTGCCTGTCCTCCCCGCTGGACGCCGACGCCGACGGGTACGGGCCGACCGCCTGCGGCGGGAGCGACTGCGACGACACGAACGCATCGGTGAACCCCGGCGCCAGTGAAGGCCCGCTGGGCCAGCCCTCCTGTCAGGACTCGCTGGACAACGACTGCGACAGCCGGACCGACGGCCAGGACACCGGCTGTCAGGCATGCCAGACGGACGCGGACTGTGACGACCACGATGCGTGCAATGGCCCGGAGAGCTGTGTCGACAATCTGTGTCACGGAGGGACGGCGCTCGCCTGCGATGACGGGAATCCCTGCACCGACGACGCCTGCGACCCGGCCCGCGGCTGCACCTTCACCGCGGACGACAGCAACCGCTGCGCCGACGCCGACACCTGCAACGGGCAGGAGCGCTGCCAGGGCGGGTTCTGCCAGCCGGGCGAGCCGCTCTCCTGCGACGACGGGGACGCCTGCACCGCGGACCGCTGCGATCCGGCGCAGGGCTGCCGGCACGAGTTTTCGGACCGCGACGCGGACGGGATCTGCGACGCCCAGGACGCCTGCCCGGACGATCCGCAGAACCAGTGCGGGACGTGCCCGGACCGGGACGGGGACGGCATCTGCGACGCCTTCGACATCTGTCCGGACGACCCGCAGAACCGCTGCCAGGGGTGCGTGGACACCGACGGGGACGGCTCCTGCGACGCGGTGGATCCGTGCCCGGACGACCCGAGCGACGCCTGCGTGCCGTGCGTGGACCTGGACCGGGACGAGCTGTGCGACGACCGGGACCCCTGCCCCGGGGACGCCACCAACCAGTGCGCCGCCTGCGCGGACCCGAGCGATCCCGACGGGGACGGGCGGCCGACGTGCGTGGACCCGTGCCCGGACGACCCGACGGACGGCTGCGTGCCGTGCGACGACCACGACCACGACGGCATCTGCGACGGGCAGGACCCGTGCCCGCGGGATCCGACGAACGCGTGCGCGGTGTGCGCGGACGGGGACGGGGACGGCAAGTGCGACGTGAACGATCCCTGCCCCGACGATCCGCTGGACCGCTGCGCGCCGTGTCCAGACCGGGACCGGGACGGGATCTGCGACAGCGAGGATCCGTGTCCGGACGACGCGACCAACCTGTGCAACGCCTGCCGGGACAAGAGCGACCCGGACCACGACGGCAAGCCGACGTGCGTGGACCCGTGTCCGGAGGATCCGCTCGACCTGTGCATCCCGTGCGTGAAGGACAGCGACCACGACGGCAAGTGCGACGAGGCGGACCCGTGCCCGCGTGACGCGCTGGATCTGTGCGGGCCGCGGGACGGCCTGGCCGGCGGCGGCTGCGCCTGCGGCGGAGGAACGGCGGGCGGTTGGTTCCCGCTGGCGTGCCTCGGGCTATGGTTCCTGCGCCGGCGGGCCCGCCAAGGACGGCGTCAACGAAAGGTGTAGGGGCTTTCCCTTGCGCCGGATCTGAAGCTCCACCGGCTTCTCCGCGGGCAGGCGCCGCACCATGGCCTGGAGCGCGGCGGGATCCGGGATCGGTTGTTTTCCCAGCGAGAGGATGACGTCGCCCGGGAGGACGCCGGCGCGCTCGGCCGGACCGCCCGGGATGACGCGAGTCACCAGGGCTCCTTCCGCCCGCGGAAGCTCGAAAGCCTGCGCCAGCGCCGCGGAGACCGCCTGCACCGAGATCCCCAGAAACGAGCGCCGGGGAGTCTCCCCGCGCAACAGCGGCGAAAGGATCTCCAACGCGTCCTGGATGGGGATGGCGAGGCCCAAGCCGCCTTCGCTCTCCTGACCGATGAGGTTGATGCCCACCACCCGCCCCCGCGTGTTTACCAGCGGCCCCCCGTTGCAACCGGGGTTCACCGCCGCGTCGGACAGGATGAGCCCGTGGATCGAGTTCAGCGCCTCTCTGTCGCGGACCAGGGACACCATGCCCGCCGAGATGGAGTGCGCCATGCCGTACGGGTAGCCGAAGGACGCCACCCAGTCGCCCGTTCGGACCGCCTCTCCGGTCGCAAGCGGCGCGAGGGCCGCGTCCCCCACCACGGCCAGGACGGCCAGATCGCTGGCTTCATCGCTGCCGACCAGGCGGGCCGGCAGGGTGCGCCCGTTCCACAAGGACACCTCGATCGACTCGGCGTCCTCGACCACGCTCGAGCAGGTGACGATGTGACCGGCGCGGTCCAGCACGAAGCCCGAGCCCAGGCTGCGGACCATGGCGCGCCACAGATCCCGCTCGCGGCGCGAAAGCAACGCCTGCGGCACCGGCAGCTCGTGCGCCGCCGAGACGTTGACCACCGAGGGGCTCACCCGGGCGAACAGCTCGTCGAAGGCCGGCAGCGCTTCCCCGGCCGCCCCGGCCACGCCATCCGGGCCAGCCTGCCGGGGAGGCGGCGTCTCGGCGTGGCAGGCCGGAAGGATCCAACCCAGCAGAAGGGCCGGCATGATGCGGTAGCGACTCCAGCCAACGGTCATGCTCGACATCCTAGCGCATTCCATGAGAGCGGAAAAAGCACTTTCACCCCCGGAGCCTGTTCGTTGCGCTGTCTCGCTTTCTCACCTGCCAGAAAACTTATGCCCGCGGCCCCAACGCACGACGGAACGCGGTGATGCGCCTGGCTGCGCTGGCTCTGTCGGCCTCGCAGCCAGGCGCCCCGAGCGATCGCCTTTTTCTGTCTCGCGAACCGCGCAGGCTCTGCGTTCGGTCGGTCGCGCCGCCAGATGCACCTGCGTACCAGGCGAATGGTTCAGGGTGATCCCTTGCCTGATGCGCCCATGGTTTTCGGGGAGACGGGATGGGATGGGCTCAGGAGCACTTGCCCTGGCTGGCGGTCACGAAGCGCATGCGCAGATCGTACAGGATGGCGCTGAGCAGCTTCGCCTCCTCGGCGCTCAGGTTGCCGCGGGTCTTCTGCTCGAGCATCTCCAGGATGTCGATGGTCTGCCGCGCCAGCGGAAGCTGGATGGCGGGAGCCGCCCCGGCGCCCAGCACGTCCACCCCCATGTGCTGCAAGGCGGTCGTGGACAAAGACAGCACGAAGGTCGCGAAGCTGACCTCCGCGCCGCGGCACTCGGGCGCCTCGGGGGAGTCGCTCAAAGCTCCTCCTCCTCTTCCAGGACCCGGCCGGGGACCGGGCGGGACACCGGGCTGAGCTGGGCCTCCACGGAAGCGGCGTTGCCGGATGCGTCCTTGAGCCCCTTCAGAAAGCGCTTGATGTCCTCGTCGCTGATGGTGCCGGCCTTGCGGTTGCGCTCCATGATGCGGACGTCATACTTCATGTTCTCCAGGATCGACATGCGCTCGCCTTCCTCCTCCCCGACGGTTCAAGCAAAATCTCCCTACCCGATGTACCGGTCACTTGTCAAACCGGCGGGCGGTCCGCCGGGCGGTCCGCCCCCAGGCGGCGTTCGATGACGGCGGCCAGCAGGAAGGCCAGCCCCAGGGGGAACACGCAGTCGGTGGGATAGTGCGCCCCGGCCACCATGCGCCCCAGGCTGACGAGCACCCCGAGCGCGAGAAGGCCGGCGAAGGCGGCAGCCGCCGCCCGTCTTCGCTTGCGGCGCCACAGGTGGAAGGGCAGCGGCGCGGCGGCGAGCGACATGGCCACGTGACCCGAGGGAAAGGACTCGCCGGCGCCCGGCCCGGCCGGACGGAAGAACGGCGTGTAGTTGGACTCGTCGGCCCGCAGGTCCGCCGGGCGCACCCGCCCCCAGCCGAACTTGAGCCCCTGGGTCACGAGCAGCGGGTGCAGCAAGGCCAGCAGGATCACCGACAGAAACAGCGGCCGCGAGCGACGCAGGCCCGGCCGGCGCCGGGACAGGGCCAGCCCGAGCGCGCACAGCAGCACCGCCAGCCACCCCGGCCACTCGCCAAAGAGCGAGACCATCCTCCCGAAGACGCTCCCGGGTTGTCGCAACGCGCGCAAAAGCAAGAGGTCGAGCGGCGAGAGCAGCCACAACGCCGCCGCCAGGCTCGCCGCGCCGAGCGCGATGAGCCCGTAGAAGCGCGCGCCGTCGGTCCGCACGCCGGGCACGGCTCACCTCGGTCCGAACAAGGCGGTGCCGATGCGAACCTGAGTGGCGCCCTCCTCGATGGCCACGCGAAAGCTTCCGCTCATGCCCATGGAGAGGCAGCGCACGGCCGCGCCGGGGATGCTGGCGCGGCGCAGCTCCTCGAACAACGCGCGCGCGCGCCGGAACGAGGGCCGGCTCTCCTCCGGGTCGTCCGCCAACCGGCCCATGGTCATGAGGCCATCGAGTCGCAGGTGCGAGTGGCGGGCCAGCGCCTGCGCCAGGGCCAAGACGTCCTCGGGCCGGGCGCCGGACTTGCCCGGCTCGTCGTCGATGTTCACCTCGATGAGCACCGGCAGCACGCGGCCCGCGGCGGCGGCGGCCTGCGCCAGGCTCTCGCCCAGCCGCACGGAATCGACCGTCTCCACACAGTCGAAGAGGCCCGCGGCCAGCTTGGCCTTGTTGCGCTGCAGGTGGCCGATGAGGTGCCAGCGCACCCGCGCGCCCAGCGCCGAAATGCTGCGCTGGGCCTCCTGGACGTAGTTGTGGCCGATGGCAGTGATCCCACCCTCGATCGCGGCGGCGAGCTCCTCCGGGGTGCGCCCCTTGCCCGCCGCCACCAGCGTGACCCCGGTCGGAAGCTCGCGCAGCAGGCGGCGCGCGTTCTCGGTGATGGCCGAAAGCTCCATGGCGCGCATGCTAGCCGCGCGCCACGTCGAACGCAATCCTTGTTCGTGCGGCCTGCTGTGCTACACTGCCTTCTCACCGAGGCACCCATGGAGATCGTCCCCCTCGCGACCGACGACGGCTGGACCGTCCACCTCTACCACCTGGAGGGGGCGTCCGGCGCGCCCGTGCTCTTCGTCCACGGCATGGGCGCGAACCGCTTCAACTTCGACCTCAACGAGCGCCACTCGCTGGCCCGGGCCGCGTTGGCGCAGGGGTACGACCCCTGGATCGTCGAGCTGCGCGGCCGCGGCCGCAGCCGCGCAGCCAAAGAAGGCGCCGACTGGAACTTCGAGGACTTCCTCCACCACGACCTGCGGCGGATGGTGCCGTTCGTGGTGGAGCGGCGCGGTCGGGCGCTGCACTGGGTAGGGCACTCGATGGGCGGCATGCTGGGGGTGGCATACCAGGAGTCCTACCCCGGCCCCGAGGTGCGCTCGCTCACGCTGTTCGGAACGCCGCTAATCTTCGAGAAAGACCAGCTCATGCTGCGGCTGTGGGGTCACCTGGTGCGGGTGCACCGCTTCCTGCCCACCATGGATCAGGAGGCCTGGGGGCGGCGCATGCTGCCGCTCATGCGCCAGAGCCCCGAGGCGCTGAAGTTCTTTTTGCGCTACCTCGCCAACCCCGACAACATCGACCCGGCCACCAGCCAGGACATCTTCGCGCGGCTGGTCACCAACGAGTCGGCCGGCATCACGCTGCAGTTCTCCGACTGGGTGCGCCGGGGCGAGGTACGCTCCGCCGACGGCGGCTTCAACTACACCGGCGAGCTGGTGCGGGTGCACGCCCCGGCCCTGTTCTTCTCCGGCCCCGAGGATCGCATGGCCCCGGCCGAGATCACCGCCCACATGCTCTCCCGGCTGGGCTCGACGCTCCGGCGCCAGGTGGTCCTGTCCAAGGAGAACGGCTTCTCGGCCGACTACGGCCACGGCGACCTGCTGCTGGGGAAGGAGGCGCCGGCGGAGGTGTACCCCATGGTGTTCCGCTGGCTGCACGAGGTCGAGGAGACGGCGCCCGAGCCCCGCTGAGCGAATACCCCGGAGGCGAGACACGCGCCTGGACTCTCTCGCCCCCGCTTGCCGTACAGATCACCAATCGCCTCTGTCTGCGCTCGCGCTGGCGGCGGCGCGACCAGACGCCCGAACAGGTCAGAGCATGAGACCCAGCGAGAGCTCAGGCCCGGGGGGCCTCGCCGATCAGGTTCAGAAACTCGTCCTCGGAGATGATGGCGATGGGGGCGCCGGCCTCGATGAGGGCCTCGGCCTTGGCCTGCTTGGGCTTCTTCTCCCCCCCGTAGAAAGGCGAGTTCTCGTTGCCCACCACCAGGTAGTCGAGGTCCCCGGACACCGCCGAAGGGCACTGGCCGCCGAGGGATTCCACCGTGGCCCGGGCCTGCTCCCGGGTCATGGTGGTCAACTTCCCCACGAACAGGAACTTGGTCCCCTTGGGAAAACCGGCTCTGGGCATGGCCACCTCCAACTCGATTGTATTCCCGCCCGTCGCGTGCGGTCAACCGGGGGAACGCCAGCGCGTTGTGCGGCATGTCACAGCGGGAAAATCCGCTTGCCATAAGATGGGCCTTGCGGTATGCACGTTTGTATTCTTCGGCGGCGGTGATTTCGAGGAGCGATGGCGTGAGCGCAGGGCAACGGGATTTCTGGTTGCGGTGCTGGGGGACGCGCGGCTCGCTTCCCGCTCCGCGCCCGACCACCAACGTGTACGGCGGCAACACCCCCTGCCTGGAGATCCGCGCTGGCGGCGTGGTGTACATCTTCGACGCCGGCTCCGGCATCCGCGCCCTGGGCGCGGCGCTGCAGAAGGAGTTCGGCACCGTCTCGGCCAACATCTTCTTCACCCACTACCACTGGGATCACATCCACGGCTTCCCCTTCTTCAGCCCGGCCTACTCGCCCGGCAACCGCTTCACCATCTTCGGCGAGCCGCGCGGCTCGCGCGGCGTGCGGGAGATCCTGGCCGGCCAGATGGCCATGCCCTACTTCCCGGTCCCCATCGAGGCCATGCGGGCCCAGGTCGAGTTCTGCGACGTGGGGCCCGGCGCCCGGCTGCAGGTGGGGCCGGCGGTGGTCCTGGCCGAGTCCCTCAACCATCCCGGGCGCGCGCTCTCCTACCGTGTGGAGTATGGCGGGCGCGCCATCGTTTACGCCACCGACAACGAGCACGGCGCGGAGGCCAACGAGCGCCTGATCCGCCACGCCCAGGGCGCCGACATCCTGGTGTACGACGCGGCCTACACCGACGCCGAGTGGAAGGCCCTGCGCAAGGGCTGGGGGCACTCGACCTGGCAGGAGGCGGTCCAGGTGGCTCGTAAGGCCAAGGTGCGAAAGCTCCTGCTCTTCCACCACGAGCCGGCACGGGACGACCGGGCGCTGGCCGCCATCGAGCGCCGCGCTCGCAAGAGGTTCCGCGGCGCCGCCGCCGCGCGCGAGGGCCGCATCTATCGGCCCTGAGCCTTCGCGTTCGTCATCGTCTTTACCCACCACATCTCTCATGCGTGCTCTTCCTGTTCCTGGAAGCTGCAATGATCTAGCTTGAGCGTCTGGCCGCGGAGCCCCACGGAGCTAGCGCGGCCAGACGCATACTCGCCCCTGGCGCCTGGATGCGAGGCCCGTGGAGCCAGCGCGGGCAGGCGAACGGGCGCTCTCGGAGCGGCTGACCGCGGATGGGATCAGTTGCCGCGCAAACGCGATTCCGAAAGAATGTGCGCCGCCGGGCGGCGGCGGGAAGCCGGACGACCCGTCACAGCGTGGGTTCGAACCGCTCGGTGATGTGGCAGGTCTCGGAGCCGTCGAGCTTCATGCGGGTTCCGCTCAAGGTGCCGGACAGGCGGGGGGGAGTGCCGGCGGTGTCGTCCTTGGGCGAGATGGTGCCCATGAACGAAAAGATCTTCATGGGATCGGTCCCGCCCGGAGAGGTGAAGGTCAGAGAGATGTTGTAGGGCGCCGCGTCCGCGTTGCAGATCTTGCCCTCGAGCGTGGCCAGGTGGCCGAGCCCCGAGAGCGACATGGCGGCCTTGCCCCCGGTGTAGGTGATGAAGACCGCCGTGTCCCCGTGCAGCGTGAAGAAGGTCTGGCAGTCCTCGGCGATCTTCGACACCGTGACGCCGTAGGCGTAGGGGATCTTGACCGCCACCGCGTTGTTGGCGTCCCACAGCGAGGTGCAATCATCCTCGCCGCAGCCGGCCCAGGTCGCCCCGGCGCAGAACAGGACGATCAGAAGCATTGAGTTCGCTTTCATGGCTTCGCTCCTCCAAGTGGCATCGTCCGGACCTTCTCACCATACGGCGAGACGCGGCCAAGGTCAATGAGAGGATTTTGTCCGACCGACAAGCCCGCTCGGGATCGTGCGACAGAGCGAAAGCGAAAAGAGCATTCGTGCGCCGCCGCCAAAGCGAGCGCAAAAAACGTCGTCCCGCGGGTCTCGCGGACCGCGTTCCGCGGCCTCACGGCTGGATGCCGATGTCGGAGAACGGGATGTCCACCCAACCGGGGATGCTGTGCGCCGGCGAGTCGGGGCGCAGGCGCAAGTCCAGGTTGGCCTCGTCCAGAAAGCGCGGATCCTGGTCGGGCACGTTGTCCTGCATCTCGGAAAAGTGCACGAAGACCCCGCCCGCGCCGGCCCAGTCGGACTCGGCCGCAAAACGGCCGTTTTGCCACCCCAGGTTGCGCGAGAAGACGTTGCCCTCCGGCTCGCGCCAGTGGGCGGCCGGATCGCTGATCTGCGCCCAGTCGTCGGGGATGCGCGCCAGCGGCGGGTAGGCCGAGGCCCAGGGGTCCTCCTGGTAGCGGATGCCGTCGGCGTGCAGGCGCTCGCGCAGGTTCCACGAGTCGCCCGGGGTGTCGGTGATCCACACCAGGCCCCGGTTGTCGGTGGAGATGCCCCCGCCGCAGCGCGCGATGAGGTTGTTGTGCATGATGTCGTCGCGCCCGCCGCCGTGCATGATGCCCCACCCCGACACCCGGTACAACACGTTGCCGAACACCTCGATGCCGCTCACGCAATCGTCCAGGTACACCCCGTGCACGCCGTAGCCCTCGAAGTAACTCTCGATGTCGTGGATGAAGTTGAAGCGCAGGCGGTTGCCGCGGTAGCCCCAGTCCCGCCCGGTGTACACCGCCCCGGCGTCCGAGGAGTATTGGCACACCGCGCGGATCTCGTTGTACTCGATGGCGTGCTCATTGCCGGTGTACAACACCGCGCTGTGGGGGGCGTCGCGCATGAGGTTGTGGGCCACGATGTGGCCGCACCCCGAGATGTTCACCGCGGGCCGGTAGGTCCAGCTCCAGCGGGAGAAGTGGTGCAGCTCGGAGTTGGTGACGTAGTTTTGCCCCGGCACGAGCGAGCTGCGCGTGCCGCCGGAGAGCAGGACACCGCTGTCGCCGCAGTGATGGACCCGCGAGCGCGAGACGCCGTTGTCCGTCCCGGAGATCACCGCGCAGTGGTTGCCGGCGTTGCGAAGCTCGCAGCGCAGGACCTCCACGTGGTGCCCGCCCGACACGGTGACCAGCTCCCGGCGCGTGGCCTCCAGCGTAAGATCCCGTAGCTTCAGGTACGCGGCGTTCTGCACGCGGACCAGCGGGCCGTCGAGCGTGGAGGCCAGCAGCTCGACGCCGGCCAGCGGCGCCGGCGGCCACAGGTACAGCCGGCCCGCGGCCCGGTCCAGGTACCACTCGCCGGGCCGGGTGATCTCCGAGAGAAGATTCTCGGCATAGTACGGCTGGCCCTCGGCGATGCCGTAGCCGGGCTTCTGCACCAGGCGGATCACCCGGTTCGCCGTGTCGATGGCGTCGGCGCGCACGTGCAGGTCGGCCCACATGTACATCCAGTAGCCGTGCAGCCACACCTCGGGCTCGGCCGTCCAGCGCGCCGGCCGGTCGCCCGCGTAGCCGAACGAGGTGTCGTCGATGGCACGCGCGATGGAGACGAAGCCGTGGTTCTTGGCGGCCGGGTCGAGGGGGCTCAGCGTGCCGCTCGCGCCGTTCGAGGGCTGCATGCGCCCGAAACTCTCGCTGTACAGGTACCACCAGGGCGCGGTGTTGCCGGGGTAGCCGCCGCTCTGCGCGGCCAGGAACCAGGCGGTGTAGCTGCGGCCCTGGTAGTCCCAGGTGTAGCGGTACAGGTAGTACTGCCGGCCGTCCACCAGCCCGTCGCGGCGATAGCGGTTGAGCCCGTCGGACGTCCCGTCGGCCAGGTAGCGCCCGGAGACGTCCGGGACCGGCTGGCCGAAGAGGGTGAGCTCCGGGTCGAGCGGGGTGGGCGCGGGATCGGTCTCGTCCTCGTCCGGCCAGCGCGCGAGCTGGAGCGGCACCCCTTCGGCGAAGAGCTCCAGCGCGGCGGGGTTGGAGGTGAAGAAGCCGCGGGGCTGCAAGGTACCGAAATCCGAGATCCCCTGCGCCGGGAGATCCGCAGACCACACCTGGCCCCGCGCCGCGGGATCGAGCCGCGGCCAGGCGGGAGAGCTCGAGTCGACCACTTGGAAGGCCGACACATCCAGCCGCCGCGCCCCGGCCAGGCGCGCCCGCTCGCCCGGCGCCGAGCCCCACACCACCGGCCGCCCCTCCTCGCCGCTGTCCTGCGCGCCGAGGTCGAGCGCCGCCTGGCGGAGGTACAATCCCCCGCGCAGCCACACCGCCACGCCCTTCTCGGGCAGGCCCGCGCCGTTCTTGAGATCGCGCACCGCCTGGCGGGCCCGCTCCAGCGTGGCGAACGGCCGCTCGCGCGTGCCGGGGTTGCCGTCGTCGCCGTCGAGCGCGACGTAGAACTCGGCGCCGAACTCCTCCACCCACCCGCCGTCGTCACCGCCCCCGTCGCCCCCGTCCGCCGCAGCGTCGCCGCCGTCCCCGCCGTCTTCCCTGGCGTCCGCGTCCGGGCCCGCGTCCGCGCCGTCGCCCGCGTCGCCAGGTCCCGGCGCGTCGGTGGCCGCGTCACTATCCGGCGAGGCGGCATCGCCGTCAGCCGGGGCCGCATCGCCGTCCGGGGCCGTGGCGTCCGCAGCGTCCACGCCGCCGTCTCCAGAGATGCTGCCCGCGGCGCAGGCGGTGAGCCAGAGGAGCAGCGGGAGAAGAGAGAAGATTCTCATGGCGGCCTCCAGGGATATTCTCTCCATCGACCTTGGGCCACGACTTCTGCAACAAGCGGGCGGGAGCGCGATTCGCCCGCGGCACGGCCGCGCCCGAGAGACTCCGAGGATCCCTTCCTGCCTCTCAAGCGTTCTCGACCGCGGAGCGGACGGCGGCGAAAAATGCCTCCCCCGCCGAATCGATGGAGCAAATCCGCTCCACCCGCACGCGGGCCGCCTGCGCCGTGCGCCGGCGCAGCTCGGGATCGCCGAGCAGGTGCACCACTTTCTTCACGGCAGATCTTACGTCCCCGAGCTCGTACAAGAAGCCCGTGTCCGCCTCCTGGATCAGCTCCGGCAGGGCGCCCACCCGGGTGGCCACCACCGGCAGGCCGCAAGCCATGGCCTCGGCCGCCGTCATGCCGAAGGACTCGTCGCTCGAGGTGATGACCAGGCAACCACCGCTGCCGGCGGCCAGCGCGTACAGCCGGGGCATCCGGGCGTAGTCCACCTGGCACAGCCAGCGGGTCCGGTCGGCGATGTCGAGCCGGTCGAGCGCACGGTAGAGCTCCATGGCGCGCTCGTGCTTGGCGGTCTGGCCGCCCGCCAGCCAGAACTCGCAGCGCACCCCCGCGCGCTTCAGCGCGGCGGCCACTTCGAGAAAGTCGGTGTAGCGTTTATGCTCGTCGAGCTTGCCCACCCACAGCACCACCGGCCGCTCCGGGAAGGGCGGCGCCGGATCGGGCGAGAACGCGCGGGTATCGAGGCAGTTGGGCACCACCCGCACGGGGCAAAGCCCGCCGAACCCGAACTCGCCCTGGATGCGGTTGGCCAGGTAGCGGGAGGGCGTGAGGATGGCGCGGATGCGGGCCAGCGCCTTCGCGTCGCGGCGCAGGCCGTCGAGGTAGGCGAGGTTCTTGGTGGTGGTGTGCACCTCGTTGACGACCGCCCCGGGGTAGCCGGAGTCGAGCAGCGGCGGGTAGATCATAGGCGTGTCGATCACCGAGACCACGTCGAAGCGCCGCTCGGAGAAGTAGCGGCGTTGGCCGGCCGCGTCGCCGCACACGGTGATGTCTGGCAGATCGCGCAGCGCGCAGGCGCCGCCGAAGTCCTCCAGGTACAGGCAGGCGACCTCGGCCCGGTTGGAGAGGTACTTCAGGCGGTTGGCGATCTGGGTGGTCACGCCTCCCAGGATGAGGTAGCGATAGCAGAAACAGATCTTCACGCCGGTCCTCCCGGAGGCGCGGCCAGCGAGCGCAGGGCGGGCCGGATCTCCGCGGCGAAAGCCCACTCCAGGATCTGCGCGGCCCGCCGCTCCCAGGTGTTCTGGGCCAGGAAGGCCCGGATGCGCGCCCCGTCGATGCGCTCGGCCAGGCAGCGCTCCACCGCGGCCGGCAGCTCCTCGCGGGTGCGGGCCAAGTGGGTGTAGGGGTAGCCCTCGACCTGGGGCATGCTCACGGCGGCGGTGGGGAGTCCCAGCGCCAGGTACTCGTAGATCTTGATGGGGTCCACCGCCTCCGCGAGTTTCCCCGGCACGAAGGGGATGAGGCCGCAGCGCCACCGCCGCGCGACGTGGCAGATCTCCGCGTGGGAGAGGAAGCCCCGGTAGCTGACGTTCGGGGGCAGCGTCAAGCCCTCGGGCAAGCCGTGGCCGATGAGTTCGATGCGGTGTTGGGGGCGGATCCGGGCCAGCTCGAACAAGGCCGGGTAGTCGAACCAGCGATCGGTGAGGTGACCGAAGTACCCCAAGATGGTTTCCGCCGGCTTGTCGCCGGGCTCCCCGGGAACTGCGGATTTGAGGAACTCCGGATCGTAGGCGTTGGGCGAGAGCCGCACCGGCCGGGCCGAGAGCGCCTCCATCTTGCGGCGCAGCGGCTCCGAGACCGCGCTCGCCACATCGCAGTTCGCAAGCGCATACCGCTCGCAGGCCCGATCGTACCAGCGGGCCATGCCCACCTTGGAGAACTCCTCCCAGTCGTCGCGCACGTCGTAATAGGTCACCCAGCCGTGCGCGGAGAATTCGTTGAGGAAGCGCAGCGCCTCGGGATAGGGGAAGGAGAGCACGAAGAGCTTTTGCCGCCGCCCGAAATCACGCTCCAGGATCAGGCGGATGAGCTCGAGCGTGCGATCGATGGGCGACTGGAACAGCAGCGGATCATCGTCGCGCGGGATGGGCTCCTGGCGGTCCCAGCGGAAGTACGAGAACAACACCGGCGCGCCGCGCGCGCGCAGGGCGCGGGTCAGCCGGATGGGCCGGTTGGCGCGCTTCTCCTGGATGAAGATGGTGCCGGAGAACATGAACACGAACGGCTGCGCGGGATCGGCCTGGGCCACCCGCTCCAGGAAGCGCTGCAGCCGCTCGAGCAGGTCGTCCGCCGCGGGGGCGGCCTCGGCGCACGGCCCCGTGCCACCTCCGCCGGGCGCGAGGCGGGGCGTCAGATCGAGCGGCAGCAGGCCGCTGCGCGCATGGCGGCGGGCGCGGCGGCGGCGCCACCCCTCGCGGGCGAGGTTCAGCAGGTTCCCGGGCAGCGACAGGATGCGCCTCGGTTGATAGAAGCACGACACCAGCGCGTCGCCCAGCCGGTAGCGCACCCCGCCCCGCAGCCCGCCGAGCGTCTGCGCGAGACGGGCGACCTCCGCCCGCTGGCGCTCGGCGTCGCGAGAGAGCGCCTGCGCCTTCTGCCGGGCCTCCTCGGATCGCGCCAGCGCCCCCCGCAGTTTCACGCCCAGCGACTCGAGGCGCCGCCGCTCTTCCCCGAGGAGGTCTTGCGTCTTCTCCAGCTCGGCGCGGGAACGCTCCAGGGCCAGACGCGTCTCCTCCGCCCGCCGCCGCTCCCGCTCCAACTCTTCCCGCGCCTGGCCCAGCAGCGCCTCGCGCTCGCCGAGGGAGGCCTGCAGGCGCTGCCGCGCCGCCTCGCCAGCCCGCTGTTGTTGTTGCAGCGATTCGATCTTTTCTCGTGCCTTCTTGTGCTCGCTCGCCGCCGCTTCGAGCTTCTCCCGCAGCGCCCGCTCTCGCTCGAGGTAGGCCCGCTCCGCCTCCAGAAACGCATTCTCGGAGAGGCGCAGCAGCTCGCCATCCCCGAGGGCCGCGGCCTCGCTCGCCTCGTCGGAGCGGACGCCCACACACAAGATGTACTTCTGGACGACGGCAAACTCGCTCACCCGGAAGTGGCGGCCCACCTGTTCGAGGAGCGAGGACAGGTAGAAGGTCGAGCGGTGGTCGGGATCGGGATGAAGCCCGAACGGCACGGAGATGATCACGCGGCCACCGGGGCGCAAGCGATCTTGCGCGATGAGCAGCAAGCGTTCGGGATCGTCCTGGTGCTCGAGGATCTCGCCCAGCACCACGCTGTCGAAGACACCTTCCGATTCGGGGATGGCCCCGGCGTCCGAGAGCACGAACCGCACCCGCCCCTGCACCTCGGCGGGCTCCCGCGAGAGCTCGTCCTTCGCATAGGCGATGGCTTGCGGGTCCCGGTCCACGCCCACCACCGTCTGGCCGGCGCGGGCCAGCAGCAAGCATGCGATGCCCTGGGAACAACCGATGTCCAGCACCCGGCCGCCGGCGCGCGCGCACATCCAGTCGATCCGCGCCCGGGCGGCCCGCTGCTCGGACTCCCCCCAGAGTTTTCCCCGGTATAGCTCCGAGATGCGATCGTGCCCGCTCACGCGGCACCTCCCGGCTCGCGGATGCCGCAGAAGATGATGCCGACCTCCCCCGTCACCGGATCGCAGCCGTGGAAGGTCTTGACCAGGAAGAACTCCTGCAGCAATCGCAGCGCGCCGCGATCTCCGTAGTGCCGGAAGGTGCCCACGCCGTACCTCTCCAGGGCCTCTTGGCCATAGTGGGCGGTGGTGTCGGAGAGCGGCTCCGTCTCCTGGTTGATGCGGCAGGAGAACTCCAGGAACACCCGCCCGCCCGGCTTCAGCACGCGGCGGAACTCGGCCAGCGCCGCGCGATCGTCGCGGCAGTGCTGCAACACGGCCTTGGCGATGACGGCGTCGAACGAGGCGTCGGCGAGCTGCGGCATGTGGCAGATGTCGAGCTGGAGATCGCAGCCGGTCGGCCGGGCGTCGGCGGTGACCAGCTGGCAGGTGCGCTGGAGGGCGTCGCGGACGGCAGGGCTGGGGGCGACGTGGAGCACGCGCTTGCCGGAAAGATCGAATTCGCGCCGGATGAGGCGCTGGTAGACCTCCCAGAACTGCCGCTGCCGCTCCAGCGACTTGCAGCCCGGGCAGCGCACCTTCGGCCGGCCACCGAAGTCTTCCATCTGCGAGCGGGGGGTGCCGCAGAAGTTGCACCGGCCGGCCTCGGCACGCGCCGGCGGCGCGGGCGCCTCGCCCGGGCGCCGCGAGGGAGATGAAAGCCGGTTGAGCAGTGAGTACCGTTCGCGCCTCTCCACTTCGAGGCCACCTTGCCGGATCTCGCGATCCAGCTCGGAGGCGGTGATGACCCGGAGGTTTTCAGGGAGAGTGGCGAGGAAATCCTCGAAGACCAGGGCCGGGCGTTCGTCGGCATACTGAAAATGGCGCGTACCGGGATCGGGGGTCAGGAAGGAGAAGCTGTGCATGCACATGGCCAGCACGCCGTGGCTGCCGGCGCGACGGAAGTACTCGATGAGGAATCGCCGGACCGCTTTCTGGTCGGAGAAGTCGAACAAGTTGAAGTCGAAGATGCTCCAGCCCTCGGCGCGGGGCAACATCCCCAGCGGGACCTCGACGACGCCGTTCGGCCACCGGAACATCGGCCGCCAGTCGGCGGCGGAATTCTGCCACAGGTGGTTGCAATGGTAGTTGAAGCTCAACCGCAGCCCGTGCCGCTCCATGGCGCGCAGGATCTCGGCGTTGTACTCGAACCCGCCGCCCCGGAACGCCACCGGGTTTCGCACGCCACAACGCACGGCCTCGCCGACGAGAAAGCGCATCAGCAGCTCGGCCTGGTCGCGGGAGAAGGCGTTGAGCACCGGCGGCGCCTCGGGAACACCGCGCGAGAGAAAAAAACCCTTGGGGAGCCGGATGCGGTGGGCGTGGAGCTGGACGTCGTGTCCCCGCCGCAGGATCTCCCGGCACACTTTTTCCATCTCGCCCGAATACTGCGCCGTCTCGCAAAAATCGACGAAGAAGGTCAGGCGCGCGAAGTGCTTCTCGGCCAGGTCCATCATGCGCCCGATGCCGACCTCGTGGCTTCCGAAGCGGCCCCAGATCAGCCGCTCGACGTGGTCCTTCTCCTGGCGCGAGGGGGAGGCCTCGACGTCCACCGTGATGATCAGCGTGTTGCGGATGTCGGCGCCGAGCCGGAGCGCGGAACGGTGCATGGCGGCGCGGGTCGGCTCCGGCAGACGCACGCCTGCCCCGCGGAGGACATCCTTGAGCGATCGCATGGCTCGGGAAAGGCGCATGATTTCCCCTGTCGGATCGCTCCAACCTATATGAGCATCCGCCGCCAGCGTCAACCTCGCCGGTTGTCCGCGGTCGCCGGATGTGATACCTGGCCAGGGCGTGGCTCCCACTTCGCCACCACCCGCCAGGACCGATCCGCCGCTGCCGGCCACCACCCAAGGTGAGCCGCCGGAGCGTCTGGCCTACCTGGACGCGCTACGGGTCGCCGCCATCCTGGGGGTGGTGATCATCCACGTCGCGGCCCGCCACGTGGACGTCCGCGCCGCGCCGGATCTCGCCTGGTGGACGGGCAACCTGTGGGACGCGGCCGTGCGCTGGTGCGTGCCGGTGTTCGTCATGCTGAGCGGCGCGCTGCTGCTCAACGGTCCCGACCTTTCGCCGGGGCGGTTCTACGCCCGCCGGTTGCCGAAGATCGCCATTCCCCTCGCTTTCTGGTCGCTGGCCTTCTACCTGTTCCAGCGGCTCGGAAGCGGAGCGCCGTTCGGGGTCGGCGACTTCGTCGGCGGGTTGCTCGGGGGGAGCATCCTCAACCGGTACTGGTTCCTGTACATGATCCTGTGGCTGTACCTGTCGGCGCCCTTCCTCAAGCCCATCGCGGCCCGGCTGGAAGGTGCGTGGCTCACGGCGTTCGTCAGCCTGTGGTTTTTCGCCGCATCCCTGCGACCGTTGCTCCAGGTTCTGTTCGGTATCTCCATCGCCGGCGGCGATTCCCTGTTCACCGAGTACCTGGGGTTCTTCCTGCTGGGCGCGGCGCTGCACCGGCGGCAGACCCCCGGCTGGCTCTGGCGCGGCGCCCCGCTGCTATTTGTCGCCGGGTTCCTTCTCACCGCGCTGGCGACCGGGGTGCTGCAACAGGCGCGGGGAAGCTTCCAGGATGTCTTCTACCGCTACGGCTCACCCGGGGTGGTGGCGATGGCGGTCGGCGTGTTCGTGTTCGGCAAGGGGCGTCTCGGCACGCGCCCGGCGGGCGCCACCACCGTCCGCCTGGCCCGGTTGTCGTTCGGAATCTACCTCATCCACACCTTTGTCCAGGCGCTGCTCAACCAGCCCCGCTACGGCATCGAACTCGGGAAAGCGCTGGGCTCGCCGCTTGTCGACATCCCGGTCCAGTCCGCCCTGATCTGGGGCGCCAGCGCCGTGCTGGCCCTGGCCATCGGACGCACACCGTATCTTTCCCGGCTGGTCGGCCTGTGAAGCCTATTTCTTCCCCGCGTCGTCGGTGAGGGCCAGGCGGGGCAGGCGGCCGTCGGTGAGGCCGCGGCGGATGCGGGCGGTGAGCCCGAGCTTCTTTCCCTTGGGGCGCGGGCGGGCCATCACCTCGCGCACCTCGATGGGGGCGAGCTGCCACAGGGCGTCCTCGATGTCGAAGTCGGGCAGCTCGATGCTGCGCGCCACCAGGCGCAAGAGATCCTCGGCCTCGGGCTCGGGCTCCAGCATCTCGGTGGCGCCGGCCAGCCCCGCCGCGGTGCGCTTCTTGTTGTCGTCCTCCACCAGGGCCAGCACCGGGATCTTCTGCCCGCCGGCGAAAGAGCGCAGCATCTTGAGAAAGGTGAGGCCGTCCACGCTCTCCGAGACGAGATCGAGCAAGATGAGATCGGGCTTCTCGCGCGGGACCTGCTTCAGGGCCGCGTCGCCGCTCCCCGCCGAGACCAGGTCGCACTCGGTGGTGCGTAGCACGTGGTACAGGCCCTGGCGCAAGGCCGGGTCGTCCTCGACGATCATGATCTTCTTGCGGATGCTCTGTCCCACGGCGTTCCTCTCATCACGAACGTTGCCACCACCGCGAGCTCAAACGCCTGCGCCCGATGCCTCGCCACCACCCGCGGCGCGCGACTCCGTGGCGCGCGCGAACGCGACGGCCTGGGTGGCCAGTGGTCCTCTCCTCCCCTCCTGCGGCCCGTCCTTCGCCAATGCGCCGGCCGGCCACCGGCCGTTCATCTCGAGAGAAGGCGCCAACCGGATTCGAACCGGTGATGAAGGTTTTGCAGACCTCTGCCTTACCACTTGGCTATGGCGCCATCAAAAAAAGCGGGTGAAGGGATTTGAACCCTCGACTTCAACCTTGGCAAGGTTGCACTCTAGCCTCTGAGTTACACCCGCATCGTCGGCCCTTTTCGCTCAAACAGCCGCCCCTTGTCAAGAGAAACCAACGCGCGCCAGAAAGGGCGCGCGCGCAGCGCGGCGCGAAAAGTCGTCGAGCAGGGCCGGACCGAAACGACCTAGTTGAGCATCTCCTCGGGCAGTGGGCCCGAGATGTCGATGGTGCCGAAGCGCTTCTCGTACTTGGCGATGTTCTCGCGCAGCGCCTCCAGCAGCCTCTTCGTGTGCTTGGGGCTGGAGATCACCCGGGCGCGCACCTTGGCCTTGGGCTGCTGCGGCTGGACGTAGATGAAGTCCAGGGTGAACTCGGTCTCGGTGTGGTTGACCATGGCCAGGTTGACGTAGGCCCCCTGGGCCATGTCCTCGTCGAGCTGGATCTGGATGTTGATCTTGGGCGGCGGGCCGTTTTTTATGTCGCTCATGGGATCCTCCCTGCCGCGCGCGGCGGCGGCCAGAGCATAATGCCGCGGTTTGACTTTGCCAAGGGGCCGCGGGTAAAGTCCCTTCACCCATGGCCAAGAAGCCCGCGAAGAAGAGCAGCGCCGGGGAAGCCAACGCCCGCAGCCGGGAGATCCAGCGCCTCAAGCGCGCGCTCAAGGAGAACCCCGCCGACGAGGGGATCTTCGTCAAGCTGTGGGACCTCTTCGTGCAGGCCGAGGCCTGGGAGGCCATGGCGGGGATCCTGCGCGAGCGCATCCCGGCGCTCACCGACGAGCGCGAGCGGGTGCGGGCCTGGCTCCGTCTGGGGGGTCTGTGCGACGAGAAGCTGGGGGACACCCGCCAGGCGGCCCAGGCCTACCGCGAGGTGCTGGCCATCGAGCCGACCAACCAGCGGGCCCTGTGGGCGCTGGGGGTCATCTACCACGACCTGGAGGACTGGGAGAAGGTCATCGAGATCTACCTCATGCGCATCGCCGCGGCCCAGTCGCCCGAGGAGAAGCTGGCCCTGCGCACCCAGCTGGCCCAGATCTACGAAGAGCGGCTCAAGGCCGAGGACCGCGCCCTGACCGAGTACATCCGCGCGGTGCGCCTGGCGCCACAGAACGTCCGCATCCTGCTGCACATGGAGAAGCTGGCCGGGCGGACCCGCTCCTTCCAGGAGCTCCTGGCGGTGTACCAGGACGTGGTCGAGCGGGTCCAGCGGGTCGAGCTGCGGGTGGCGCTGTACCTCAAGCTGGCCCGCCTGCACGAGCAGCAGAAGAACGACGAGGCGGCGCGGGCCTACGGCCTGAAGGCGCTCGAGCTCGCCGGCGACGATCCGCAGCGCCTGTTCGCCATCTCCTCCATCTACGGAGAAGAAGAGGAGTGGAACGAGCTCATCGCCATCTACACCCGGCTCATTTCGCTGGCCGAGACCAACGAGCAGAAGAGCCGGCTGCGGCGCGAGATCGCGCGCCTGTATCGCGACGGGTTGCACGACCCCGCCTCGGCCTTCTTCGAGCTGGTGCGCCTGGCCCGCTACCAACCGGATCAGGCCGGATTGGTGGAGGAGCTGTGCACCCTGGGGGTGGAGTGCGACAAGCACGTGGAGCTGGCGGCGGTGCTGCAGGACCTGGCCGACCGCCTGCCGGAGGGCGCGGCGCGGGTGGCGCTGTGGGTGCGCCTGGCCCGGCTCCAGCTCGACGATCTGCACAACGCGGACCTCGCCCGTCAGGCGGTGGAGCGGGCGTTGCAGGCGGACGCGCGCAACCTGGAGGCGCAACTGCTGCGCTTCGATCTGTTGCAGACCGCGCGCGAGTGGGAGCGCCTGGCCCAGGCCCTGGAGGCCTTCCTGGGGCGCGCCGATCTGCCGGCCGACATGGCGCGGGAGCAGCGCAAGCGCCTGGCCCGCCTGTACGAGGAGAAGCTCGACCGGCGCGAGCGGGCGGTGGAGCTGTACCGCGAGAACCTGCGCGAGCCCGGAGACGCCAGCGCCCCCGAGCCCGGCCCGCGCGAGGAGATCCTGGAGCAGCTCTACCGGCGCCAGGGCACCTGGGAGGAGCTCATCACCCTGCTCGGCCGGCGCATGCAGGAGAGCGCCGATCCCGAGACCCAGGTCAACCTGGCGCTGGAGATCGCCCAGATCCGCGAAAAGCAATTGCACCAACCCGACCGGGCCTTCTTCGAGATCGTGCGCGCCGCCAAGCAGGCGCCGGGGGACGAGCGGCTGCTCGACGAGCTGTTCCGCCTGGCCCGGGCGGGCGGCTTCACCACCGAGGTGCTGGCGGTGGCCGAGGATCTGCTGGCCACCATGCCCGACGCCGCCGCGGCCCGGGTCCACGCCAGCATCGGCCTGCTGCTGGAGGACGAGGGCCGCCGCCAGGAAGCGCTGGAGCGATTCGAGCGGGCCCTGGCCCTGGATCCGCTGGAGAGCCGCGCCTACCGCGGCCTGCGGGCCGATCTCTTGTCCCGCAACGCCTGGGAGCGGCTGGTCGAGCTGGATCTCGCCCGCGCCTCCCGCCCGGTGGACGCGGACGAGAAGATCGAGCTTCTGCTGTCCGCGGCCGAGGTGCTCGAGGACCGGCTGCGCGATGACAGCCGGGCGGCCGACGTGTACGAGCGGGTGCTGGCCCTGGATCCCACCTCGATCCCCGCGCAGAAGGGCCTGTCCCGCCTGCGCGGCGAGGCCGGGCAGCCCGCGCCCTTGCGCGACGCTCCGGCCGAGGCTACGCCGCCCCCGGAGGATCTCGACGTCACCGAGCCGAAGGGGCGGCCACCGGTGGCCGTGGCGCCGGCCGCGCCCCAGAACACGCCCCAGGACACGGTCGAGGAACTGGAGGGGTTCGACGAGCCGGAGCCGATCACCGAGGTGACCGAGCCATCCCCTCGCCCCACGCCCGCCGCGCGCCGGCCCGCGTCCGCGCCGCCCCCGCCCCTGCCGGCGCCGCCGCCGGCCGATGAGCAGGACGATGCGAACGACTTCCTCGATCGCGAGCCCACGCTGGTCGAGCGGCCGCCCGCGCCGGCCCCGGCGCCGAAGGAGCCGCCCGCGCAGACGCCTTCCCCGGCACCCGCGCCCGCGGCCGAGCCCCCGCCGGCGCAACCGGAGCCGCCGCGCCCGCCGGCCGCGCCGGCCACGGAGACGAAAGACGCCCCGGTGGCGGACCAGGACCTGGACACCGCCCCCATGGACGAGGAGCCCACGCGCCCCGGGGGCACGCTCTCCCCGGAGGAAGCGGCGCGCCACATCCTGGCGGCGGATCGGCAAGACGTCGGCGCCTGGGAACGCCTGAGCCAGCTCGTGGGGGAAACGCGCGGGCCCGCGGCGGCCTTCGACATCCTGGCCGAGGGGCTGGCCGCGCTCGAGAAGGCCGATGCCCAGGCGGTGCTGTTGCGGCGGCTGGGGCTGCTGGCGCAAGACGCGCCGCTGCGGCTCCGGCTGGCCGAGCTCTTGCGACAGCGCGGGCGTTTCGAGGACGCCGAGTCCACCTACCGCGCCATCCTGCGCGCCGAGCCGGTCCACCCCCAGGCCCTCGACGGGCTGGCCAGCCTCTACCGGGAACGCAAGACGCTGGACCGGTTCGACGCCTTCCTCGGCCGCGCCCTCCATCAAGTCACCGACGCCGGGCAGCGGCGCGAGCTGCTCTCGCGCCGGGCGCGGCTGCGCGCCCTGGAGCTGGAGCGGTTCCAGGAGGCGCTGGAGGACCTGGACCTGCTGGCCGCCATCAGCCCTGAGGATCTCGATCTCTTGACCCTGCAGGAGTCCCTGCTCGAACGGCTCAACCGCTTCCCGGACCTGGTGAAGGCCTACGAGCGGCACCTCAAGCTCGCGCCCACCCCGGCGGCCCGCGCCGAGCTGCTGATGGCCATCGCGCTGCTCCAGGAGAACCGGCTGGGCAACCCCGAACAGGCCGCCACCTACTACCGCGCGGTGTTGGAGGAGGACCCCGGCAACGCCCGGGCCCTGGAGGCGCTGATCGCGCTGCTCGAGAAGCGCCACGACTGGCTAGGCGCGCTGGAGATGCTGGATCGGGCCGCCTCCCGGGTCGCGGACGCCGAGGCGGCCGCCCACATCCACTACCGGCGGGGCAAGATCCTGGAAGAGCAGCTGCTGCGCCCGGAGGAGGCGGAGGAGGCCTACCGCAAGGGCGCCGCGGGGCCGGCCCCGTCGCGCGACGCGCTCATGGCCCTGCGGGGCATGGCCCGGCGCCGCGGCGATTGGGTGGAGGTGATCCGCCTCGACAACCTGCTGCTCGCCGGCGCCCAGAGCCGCGAGCGCGCCGCGCTGTTGGTCGAGATGGCCAAGATCTGGCGCGAGCGTCTGGAGAACCAGGACAAGTCGCTGGAGTGCTTCGAGGAGGCCTGCCGGCTGGACCCCGACAACCTGGAGGCCGTGCGGGTGGTGGCCGACCTGCGCCTGCAGACGCGGCGCATGGAAGAGGCCCACGAGATGTATTCGCGCCTGGCCAGCCGGGGCCCGGACGCCGGCCTGGAAGAGCAGGAGCTGCAGGCGGTGTACCTCAAGATGGCGCAGTCCGCGGAGGCCCTGGGGCGCCGCGAGGACGCCGCCAACGCGTTCCAGCAGGCCCTGGAGCTCGCGCCCACCGACCGCGCGGTGCGCATGGGCTTCGGCCACTTCCTGGCGCGGGGCGGCGAGTGGGGCCGCGCGGTGGAGCTGTACCGCTCGGTGCTGGAGGAGCAGCTCGCCAGCCTGGCCCCCTCGGAGGCGGCCGACCTCCACTGCCAGGTGGCGCAGGGGCTGCTCCAGCTCGGTCGGCGCGAGGAGGCGGCCACCCACTACCGCCAGGCGCTGCGGGCCTTCCCGCGGCACCTGCCGGCCATCCGGGCCGCGGTGGAGATGGCGCAGCAGCTCGGGCGTCACGCCGAGATGGTGGAGCTGCTGGGCCGGCTGCGCGAGCTCTCCACCAGCCCGCAGGCGCGCTTCAAGCTCTCGGTGCAGATGGGGGACGTGCTGGCCGACGCCATGGCCGAACCGGCGCAGGCCGCCCAGGCCTACCGCCAGGCGCTGGCCGAGGATCCGAGCAGCCTGGAGGTGTTGGAGAAGCTGCGCAAGGCCCTGGTGCGCACCGAGGAGTTCGCCGAGGCGGTGCAGGTGCTGGAGCGCTTGGCCCACCTGGCGCCGGACGAGGCGGCCCGGGCGCGCTACTGCCGCATCGCCGCGGATGTGGCCGCCGAGCGGCTGGACGACGAGACGCGCGCGCTGGGGCTGTACCTACGGGCGCTGCAGCTCGCCCCGCTCGACGCCCGCTCGCAGAGCGCCGCGGTCAAGATCTTGAGCCGCCAGCGGGACTGGGGGCGCCTGGCCGCGCTGTGGGAGGAGCTGCTGCGGCGCCTGCCGCCGCCCATCCCGGGCCAGCCCGACCGGCGCATCGAGATCCTGACCGAGATGGTCGAGCTGTACCGCTACCGCCTCAACGACCCGCGCAAGGCCATCGCCGCCTGCGAGCAGCTTCTGCTGCTGGAGCCCGGCAACCTCAAGGTGCGCGAGGATCTGGCCCGCCTGCTCGAGGCCGACGGTAAGCTAGATCGGGCCGCCGACCTGCACCGCCAGCTCATCGCCGACAGCCCCTTCTCGGTGGACAGCTACCACGCCCTGCGCCGCATCTGCGAGGCGCGGGGCGACCGGGACCGCACCCTGTGCCTGTGCGCCACCCTGAGCTTCCTGGACGAGGCCAACGAGGACGAGCAGCGGCTGTTTCGGGAGTTTCGGCACGCCCTGCCCATCCCGCCGGGCCGGCGCATGGACGAGGCGCAGTACCGCCGCCTGGTGACGCACCCCGGCTCGCGGGGGCTGCTGGGCGAGCTGTTCGACTTCGCCGCGGACTTCGCGCGGCCGCTCTTCGCCGTCGACGGCAAGGAGTACAAGCTGAAGCCCCGCGAGGCGCTCAACCTGGCCGACCGCAGCCAGAAGATGTGCGAGGTGATCCGCGACGCGCTGACCCTGCTGGGCCTGCCCGAGCCCGAGTTCTACCCCCGGGGCATGTTCGTCAAGGGCATCATGGCGGTGAACACCTCGCCGGTGGCGGTGCTGTACGCCGAGGAGGCCATGCGCAAGGCGACGCTGCCCGAGCTGCGTTTCATGGTGGCCCGCGCGGTGGCCTTCACCCGCCCGGAGAACCTGCTGGCCGCCTCGCTCACCGCCCGGCAGCTGCGCAACCTGCTCGAGGCCATGGCCGAGCTGGTGCTGCCCGGCGGCCCGGTGCACCCGGTGGCCGAGGAGGTGGGCGCGCTGGCCCGCCGCATGCAACGGCTGGTCCCGCCGGAGAGCCAGGATCGCCTGCTCCAGCTGGCGCGCCAGTACCGGGCCCAGAGCGAGGAGCTGTCTATCCGCGACTGGCTGGAGGGCGTCGAGCACACCTGCAACCGGGTGGGCCTGCTGGCCTCGGGCGATCTCGACGCGGCGGTGCAGGTGCTGAAGTCGGCGCGGGTGGTCAGCCCGTCGGGGAGCTCGCGCTCGCTCATCCGCGAGCTCATCTTCTACTCCATCTCCGAGGAGTACTTCGACCTGCGCCGCGCCCTCCAGGCCGCCATCCAGTGAGCGCGGCTTCGCGCGATCTCGCGCCCGAAGGCCCACGCGCGAGACTGGATTTTCCCTCGCGGTTCGTTGACATAAAAAACCCGTTCTGACTATCTTCTTCGCGAACTCCACCAGGAGGCCCGGCGATGAGGTTCTTCTGCCCCAAGTGCGGCACCCGGCACAACCGGGAAGACGCCGACATTCCCCCGGAGGGCCTGACCCTCCCCTGCGAAAAGTGCGGGTTTTCCATCTCCATCAAGGGAAAGAACGCCAAGCCCGGCCCGTCCAAGGTCGCGCCCGCCTTCGACGCCTCCAAGATCGCCCCGCCCGTGGACGACGACGATGACGACGACGACGCCTTCAACAAGACCGTGCGCGTGGACAGCCCCTTCGCCGCCACGCTGCAACAGATGAAGGCCGCCGAGGAGAAGCGCGAGGAGAAGCCCGCCCGCTCGAGCGAGCCCGCGCGCGGCGGCGCCGAGCGGCCCGCCACCGCCTCCCGGGTCGCCCGCAAGCCCGGCGCAGCCGCCTCGCCCTCGGCCGTCGAGCGAAAGCCCTCGGCCGGCGCCTCCAAGCCGCCGCCCGAGAGCGAGCCCCGGGCCTCCAAGACCGACGAGCTGGCTGCGGCGAAAGCTGGCCGCGAGCCCGCCCGCACCGATCCTTCGCTGCCGGAGGCCCCCAAGGCCCCGGCCGAAGCCGAGCCGAAGAGCGAGCCGAAACAGGCCCCGGCCGCCCGGGCCGCCGAGCCCGAAAAGACCCCCGTCCCGGCGCCCGAGCCGACCCCGCCCGCGCCCGAGCCGAAAGACAGCGCCGCTCGACCGTCCCCGCCGGCGCCGGCATCCCCTGCGCCGGGCGGCGGCCACCTGGCCCGCTACCTCGCCTTCCTGCACCTGGGCGGAGGGAGCGGGGGCCGCTTCCGCTTTCGCGATCTCTTCTTCGCGCTGGCGCATCCCTTCGACCCGCGCAAGCTGCTGGCGGCGACCGCCGGCATCTTCACCGGCTCGCTGCTGTTCTCTGGCCTCATCTACCTCGGCAACCTCACCCATAGCGGCATCGGCGCCACCGTGGCCCTGATCCTGGCCTCGCTGGCCCTGGTCGCCGCCACCATCACCGGGCTGGCCATGAGCACGCGCTCGGCGGAGCAGGAGATGCGGGCCGGCCGCCGGCTGCCCTTCCGGGAGAGCGTGGGGTACGTCTTTTCCCACCTCGGCGGGATCCTGGGCACGCCGCTCCTGTTCGTGATCGCGGTGCTGGTCTTCTTGCTCGGCGTGGCGGCCCTGTCCTGGGCCGGGCGCATCCCCGTGGCCGGCCCGATCCTGTACGGGGTCACCTTCCTGGGCTCGTTCGCCCTCGGGCTGCTCTCGGTCCTGGCCGCCCTGGCGCTCTCGGTGGCCCTGTTCTCGTACCTGCCGCTCCTGGGAAGCGCCAACCTCTCCGCCGTGGCCGGCGCCCGCAGCATCTTCTCCTTCATCCTCAAGAACCCGGGCCGCTACCTCCTGCACTACCTGCTGGCGGGCCTGGTGGCGGCGGCGCTGTACCTGTGCGTGGGCTGGCTGTGCGCGCAGGCGTTCTCCGTGATGGTGCGGGTCGCGGACGGCCTCACCCACCAGGAGCTGGGGGCCATCCTGGTGCAGATGCCGATCCTGCTGCTGGCGCCGCTGCTCTTCGGGGCCCCGGCCTTCCTTTCGGGCGTCATGGCGGGCGGCGGCGGAGAGTGGCCCGAACAGGTCGCCGGCTGGCTGGTCGGCCTGGGCTGGGTGGCCATCCTGTCGTTCACCCTGGCGTTCGCGCTGGTGTATTTCTTCGGCGCCGGCGCGGTGAGCTTCCACCTGCTGTGGGAGGGCAAGGCGAAGTGCGAGGAGAAGGAATGACCCGGCCCATCCTGTCCCGGGCGCTGGGCATCGTCTGCGCCGCGTTGCTTTCGGGCTGCGCCGCCGCCCACGAACAATCCCCCAGCGACCTGCGCTCGGTGGTCAACCTGTTCCACCGCAACGTGCGCTGGCAGTACAGCGACCTGGCCGCCGCGGTGGTGCGCCCGGACTGCCGCAAGGCGTTCGTCGATCTGATCGAGGACGCCAAGGACGACGTGCACATCACCAACTACGAGCTGCGCTCGGTCACTCCCCTGCCGGGCACCTTCCGCGCCACGGTGCGCATCCACATGAGCTTCTACCGGCTCCCGTCCACGGTGATCCAGAACGAGACGGTGGAGCAGGTCTGGGAGCAACAGGAGCGCAACTGGATCCTGGTGAGCCAGAAGGGCGGGCCGTTCCCCTTCCCGCCGCCGGGGTGCGACGAGAGCGCACCCCCCGTCCCATCCCCCGCGGACGATGCCCCACCGGACCCCCAGAATCCTGGCCGATGAGGCCGGCCTGCTGGCCCTGTTCAAGCCCGCCGGCTGGCACACCTTCCCCGGCGCCGGCGATGGCGAGACGCTCTCCGGCTGGCTCACACGGAAATATCCCGAGCTCGCCGGCGTGGGCCCCGCCGACGCCCCGGCCCTGCTGCACCGGCTGGACCGCCCCACCTCCGGGCTCGTGCTGGCGGCGCGCACCCCGGAGCTGTACCGCGCGCTGCGCCAGGCCTTCTCGGAAGGAGCGGTCGAGAAGCGCTACCTGGCGCTGGCGGAGGGCGAGCTGCGTTCGCCCGTCTCCTGCGAGGCGCCGCTGGGCGAGCGTTACCGTCGCTCGAAGAAGGTGCAAGTGGTGTCGGAGGCCCCGCGGCGCCGGGTGCGCAGACCCCGAAAGGCGCGCACCGAGATCGTGCCGCTCTCGTCCGCGGGTGGCTTCACCCTGTGCCGGGTCCAGATCCACACCGGCGTGCGGCACCAGATCCGCGCCCATCTGGCCCACCTCGGGCACCCGGTGGCCGGCGACGCGCTCTACGGCGCCCGCCAAATCTTGCCCGCCCTCGAAAACCGCATCTTCCTCCACGCCAACGAGGCGCGCCTGGTCCATCCCGCCGACGAGCGCCCCCGGACCTTCTCCTGCCCGGCGGGGGAAGATCTGCGCCGCATCTTGGAATCGCTCGGCTTTCCCCCGCTCGCGCAAGGCGGGTGAATCGAGCCGAAAGCCCGGGCCCGAGGAGGAGCCATGCCGGAATGCCTCAACTGCCACGCCGAACTTCCCGCGGAAGCGGCCCGCTGTCCGCGCTGCGGCGCCGACCCGGAAGAGCTCCGCTCGCTCCTGGCGAAGAGCTCGACCGAGGACCGGCCCCGGGGGCGCCCCGTGCAACCTCTCGATCGGCGCCGGCCCCTGCCGAAGTGGACCCGCCTGCTGCCGCTGGCGGGGGTGGTCGCGCTGGTGGTCTGGCTGCTGCTCCCGGCGCGCTTTCCCTCGGTCGTGCTGCCGCTGTCGAAGCACAGCCCGAGCGCGGTCGACGAATGCCTGGGCCGGGACGCCTGCATCGTGTTGTTCCTGGCGCCCTGGTGCCCGCACTGCCGCGACGCCATCGGCGTCATCCGCGCCATCCGGGAAAAGACCCGCTCCAGCACCCGGCTCGGGCTCCGCGTGGTGGTGGGCTCGGACACGGAGGCGAACCTCGAGCAGATGGCGCAGGAGATCGGCGGCGTGGTCTTTTTGGACACCGAGCGCAAGCTCCAAAAGAAGCTCAACCTGCGCGGCGTGCCGCACTGGTACCTGGTGAGCGCCGGCGGCACCGTGCGCGCCGAGATGGCGGGCGCGTCCGGCGCGGCGACCATCTTTCACCGTCTGGGCGCAGAGCCGTGAGGCCCCGCCGCCCGCGCTTGAGTTTGTCGGCCCCCTGCCCAATAATGCCCCCATGCCCGAAAAACCCGCCACCACCATCGACACCGCCCGCTGCAACGGCTGCGGCCTGTGCGTGAAGGTCTGCCCCAGCCAGACGCTCTCCATGGTGGACGGCAAGGCGCACGTCACCGGCGATCGCTCCATCCGCTGCGGCCACTGCGCCGCCATCTGCCCCACCGGGGCCGTGAGCGTGGCCGGGATCGAGGCGGGCGCCACCGAGCTTCGGACCGTCGAGAACCGGCCCGGCTGGCTCCCCTACGGTCGCTTCGACGCCGCGGCGCTGGCGCACCTGATGAAGTCGCGCCGCTCCAGCCGCCTGTTTCTGGAGCGGCCGGTGCCGCGCGATCTCCTCGAGGACCTGGTGCGGATCGGCATCACCGCGCCCTCGGGCACCAACAGCCAGCAGTGGACCTTCGCCATCCTGCCCGACCGCGCCGCGGTGATGCGCCTGGGCCGGGCGGTGGCGGACTTCTTGCGCCGCCTGAACCGCCTGGCCGAGTCGGGGCCAGCGCGGCTCTTCGCCAAGGCGTTCCTGAAGGACGCGCTGGGCCAGTACTACCGCGAGTACTACCCCTCGGTGAAGCGCGGCCTCGAGGAGTTTGAGCGCGGCGGGCGCGACCGGCTCTTCCACGGCGCGCCGGCGGCCATTTTGATCGGCTCGCGGCCCGGCGCCTCCTGTCCCGCGGAGGACGCCCTGCTGGCGGCCGGCCAGATGACGCTCTTCGCCCACGCCGCCGGCTACGGCACCTGCCTCATCGGCTTCGCGGTCGAGGCCATCCGGCGCGACGGCCGCATCCGCCGGCTCCTCGAGCTCTCGCCGGGCGAGCACATCCACGCGGTGGTGGCGGTGGGCAAGACCCGCGAGTGGTACCGCGCGCCGGCCCCGCGCCGGCCGGTGGCCGCCCGCTACTGGCCCGCCTGACCCGATCCCCTCACGATGGCGGTGGATCTTGGGCAAAGAACGCGGGTAGAATGAGCGCATGAGCCGGACGGCCGCCTGCATTTGGCTTGGTGCCATGTTCCTCCTTCAGGCGCTGTGTCTCTGCTGCAGCAACAGCGGCGGCTGCAAGACCGACACCGACTGCCCGGGCCTGGAGCGCTGCATCGACGGGCGTTGCCAGCTCCCGCCGGACCCTTGCGCCGGGGTGAACTGCCCGCCGGGCCAGGTGTGCGCCAAGGGCCAATGCCTCCCCGCGGGCACCGACGCCGACGGCGACGGCTTTTCGGTGCAAAACGACTGCGACGACGACGACGCCGCGATCCACCCCGGCGCGGCCGAGCGCTGCAACCAGAAGGACGACGACTGCGACGGCAAGACCGACGAGGAAGGCGTCTGCCACCCCCCGTGCTCGCCCGCCGCCGAGCTGCCGTCGCAGGCCCACCCGCCTTTCCCGTGCGACGCCAAGACCGCCTGCGACCTGTGCGCGAGCTTCGAGGGCCAGGAGTACTTCTGCCGCAGCCTCCAGGGAGAACCCTTCGACTTCGTGGCCCTGCCCGGCGGCGCGCCTTGTACCGCGGCGCGCCAGTGCCAGCGTATGCGTTGCGCCACCTCGGTGCTCCACTGCAGCGTCTCGGGCGGCGGCTGGGTGGAGGGCGACATCCCCACCTCGGAGAGCGAGGTGTGCGACGGGCTCGACAACGACTGCGACGGCAACCGCGACGAGGCCGGCGCCGAACAGAGCTGCGCCCCCCGCGAGGGCGCCCGGGCCCTGTGCGTGGCCGGGCAGTGCGCCTACCAGTGCCTGCCGGGCCGCCACGAGTGCGGCGACCGGTGCCTGCCCGACGACGCGGTGGAGAGCTGCGGCGATCGCTGCGATCCCTGCCCGGTCCCGGCCTACGCCACCGCCCTGTGCGTGGGCGGGCGCTGCGAGTTCGAGTGCCAGAGCGGCTACATCCGCCAGGTGGACCGCTGCACCGCCCGCGTCACGCGCGACTTTTGCGGCACGAGCTGCGAGCCGTGCGCAACGAGCCTCGACTGCTGCGGCGGCGCCTGCACCAACCTGGCCACCGATCCGCAGAACTGCGGCGCCTGCAACGCCCGTTGCAGCGGCGCCGGTGACATCTGCTGCGGCGGCGAGGGGTGCTGCCCCTCGACGCACCCCACCTGCTGCCCGGGCTCCTGCTGCGTCTCGGGCGGCCTGTGCTGTCCCGGCGGGGGCTGCTGCGCCTCCCCCAACAACGTGTGCTGCGGGCCCGGCTGCTGTCCCGACGGCACGAGCTGCTGCAACGCCCAGTATTGCTGCACCGCGGACCGGCCGACCTGCTGTCCCAACGGCTGCTGCCCGGCGGGCAACCAGTGCTGCGGCCAGTACTGCTGCGCCGCCTCCGACACCTGCTGCCCCGAGACCTGCTGCCCGCCCGAGTACCCGGTGTGCTGCGGCGCGGGCTGCTGTCCCTCGGGCTACGCCTGTTGCCAGAACAACACCGCCTGCTGCCCGGTGTGAGCGCGCCCGCCGGGTTCGCCCCGGCCCGCAAGGAGACCCATGGCCCACCTGGGAATGAAGCCCGCGTATTTTTCGCTACAGCAGCGCCTCGACCGCATGCCCATCGGCGCCCCGCCGCGGCGCGAGTTCTTCGAGCTGCTCGAGACCCTGTTCTCGGAGGAGGACTGCCGGGTGGCGGCCGCCATGCCCATGATCCCCTCCAGCGCCGCCAAGGTGGCCCGGCGGGCGGGCCTGCGCGAGGACGCCTGCCGCCGCGTGCTCGAGTCGCTGGTCCCCCGCGGCCTGGTGGTGGATCTGCCCCGCCCCGACGGGGTGGTGCTCTACCACCTCAACCCCGCGGTGATCGGCTTCTTCGAGTTCACCATGATGCGGGTGCGGGACGACATCGACCAGAAGCACGCCGCCGAGCTCATGTTCCGTTACCTCCATGACGACCCGTCGCTGGGGTTCTTCCGCATGGTGGCCGAGGCGGACACCTTCCTGGCCCGGCCGCTGGTCCACGAGGACGCGCTGGATGCCGAGGTGGAGAGCCAGGTGCTGGACTACGAGAAGGCCTCGGCCATCATCGAGTCGGCTGCAAGCTTCGGCGAGGGCCTGTGCCACTGCCGCCACGTCAAGGAGCACCTCGGCGATCCCTGCCGGCTCCCGCGCGATATGTGCCTTTCCCTGGGCTTCGGGGCGGACTACCTGGTGCGCGCCGGCCTGGCCCGGCGCATCGACAAGGCCCGCGCCCTGGAGGTTCTGGCCTTCGCCCGCGAGCACGACATGGTGCAGATGGCCGACAACGTGCAGCACCGCCCGACCTTCATCTGCAACTGCTGCGCCTGTTGCTGCGAGATGCTGTACGGCCTGCGCGCGCTCTCGGACACCCGGCGCCTGGTGACCTCCAACTACGTCGCCCGCATCGACCTCGAGCGTTGCAACGGCTGCGGCCGCTGCGAGAAGGTGTGCCCGGTGCGCGTCATCGACCGGGTGCCGGCGGCCGGCTCGCGCAGCCAACCGCGGCGGCGCAGTGTCTCGCGGGTGAACGGCGCGCTGTGCCTCGGCTGCGGCGTGTGCCACCGCCACTGCCAGAGCGGCGCCATCCGCCTCGCGCCCATCGGCGAGCGGGTGCTCACCCCGAAGAACGCCATCGAGAAGATGGTCTTGCAGGCGCTCGAGCGCGGCAAGCTGCAGCACCTGATCTTCGATGGGCAGGCGCTCTCCCACCGGGCGCTCAACCTGTTTTTCGGCGCCCTGCTCTCCCTGCCGCCGGCCAAGAAGGTCCTGGCCCGGCGCCAGCTCCGCAGCCGCTTCGTGCGCCTGCTCCTCGAGGGCTTCTCCCGCACGGGCCGGGCCAAGAACGTCCCGCGCGAGCTGTGAGCCGATTGACAACCCCGCCCGCCGTGCCCATGCTGCCAAGGATGCGAGCCGCGCGCTTTCTTCTTCTTCTTTTCCTCCCACTTCCGGCCGCGTTGGCGGCCGGGGACGAGCTGCCCCGGCGCACGGTTCATGGCGCGCTCGTCTTTCACCACACGGAAGGCATGGAAGCGCTGGCCGCCGATCTGGCGGCGGCGGTGCAGGACACCGTGCGCGACATGAGCGTGGAGCTGGGGGAGGCCGCGCGCGGGCCGGTGAGCGTGTTCCTGGCCGCCGATCGCGCGGCGCTGGAGCGGGCCGCGCCGGTTCCGATCCGCATGCCGCCCTGGGCCGCGGGCATGGCCCTGCCGCGCCAGGGCGTAATCCTGTTGTTCGTGGGCGGCGGCCGGCCCATCGACGAGATGCAGAAGACCTTCCTCCACGAGTACGCCCACGTGGGGTTGCACCGCGCCGCTCCCGGCGCGCGCCTGCCGCGCTGGTTCCAGGAGGGGTACGCCATGTACCGCGCCGGCGAGTGGAACTTCCAGCGTTCGGCCGCGCTCGGCCGCGGCGTACTCTCCGGCCGGCTGTACTCGCTGGAGGCGCTCACCGAGCGCTTCCCCGGCGAGGGCGACGACGTGGAGCTGGCCTACGCCCAGAGCATCGACTTCGTGGGGTTCTTGCTGTCGCGTTACGGGGCGCCGGCCTTCGCCAGCGCGCTTTTGCGGCTCGCTCGTGGCGAGCCCTTCCTGTCGGGGCTGGAGGAGGCCTACGACAAGCCGCTTCTCGTGCTCGAGGACGAGTGGCGCGCCGATCTCAAGTCGCGCTTCACCTGGTTTTCTGTGCTCGCCACCACCAGCGTGGTGTGGATCGCCGGCAGCCTTCTCTTTGTGCTGGCCTACCTGCGCCGCCGGCGCGCGCGACGACGCGCCATGGAGGCCATGGAGGACGACCTGGAGTGGGGCGAGCCGCCGCCAGACGGCTCGCCCGGCCCGCCGCCGCTCTTGCACTGAACGTACGCGCCGCGGAAAATGTCGCCCATGGAATCCGCCGCGCAGTTTCTGGAACGCGCCGGGTTGTCGTTCGGCCTGCCGCGGGAGCGGCTCGAGACCCTGTGCCGCCTCTCCGATGAGACCGGGGCGTTCGGCGAGCTGCTGAGACACCCCGAGGCGGCCGATGCGTCGCTGGCTGCGTCCCACTGGCTGCGCCTGCGCCGGGGTCTTTTACGCTACCGGGCCCTGCGCGGCGCCGCGGCCGGGCTTTCCGTGGAGCGGCTCGGCGCCCTGGAGATCGAGGCGGCGCGTTTCGCATCCCGGCGCGGCGCGGGCGAGGCGGCGCCGGATCGCCTTCGCCAGCGGCTGCTCGCTCGCGCCGGCCGGTGCCTCAAGCAGGGGCGGCTGCGCTTTCTCGCCCTGGCGCCACACGCGAACCTGCCGCCGGAGATCGCCCGCTTCGCCTCCCACAGCGAGAGCTGCGCCGACGTCCCGCCCCACCGCTGGTTCGCCGCGCGGCGCGGCGTCGCCGATCGGCTGCTGCGCCTGGAGATCGTGTGCGCCCCGGACGACGCGGCGGGACAAGAAGATGTCGAGGCCCAAGACAAGCTCGCGCTCGAGATCGAGCGGGCCGCGGAGCGGGCGGTGGTGCGCGCCATCGACGAACGCTGCCAGGACGAGGTCATCGAGCAGGCGGCCGAGGCGCTCCGCTCGCTCCTCTCTCGTCCACCCCTGCTCGAGGCGGTGGGCGGCGTGGCGTGCGGCCGCAAGGAGATCCGTTCCTGCGTCCTGGGCGGAGAGCATGACGGGGAGAGCGCCGTTTTCGGGCGCGCCGACCTCGCGGGCGTGGCGGACTGGCTGAAGGCCCGCCGGGTCGAGCGGGTGGCGCTTTTTATCCTGGCGGGCACGCCTGGCGCGCCGGAGATCGCCTCCCGCTTCGCTGAAAAGACGCTGTCTTGCGAACCGGCGCGCGCCGCCGGCCTGATGAAGCAGGCCCGGGGACAGGCCGGGCTCATGCTCGAAGAAGCCGCCCGGGTGGCCGCGCGGCGCCTGCGGGATCCCCTGGAGGGGTACGCCGACGTGCCCGCCGACGAGCTGGGCCTGGGCGAGTACCTGGACTGCGTGGACGGCGAGATGCTTAGCCAGGCGCTCGAGGATGTCCGCGCCGCGGTCGCCTGGGAACGCGCCCACCGCGCGCGCCTTCCGCTGGCGGAGGCCACCGGCGCGCCGAGTCCCATCGTGCGCGAGCTTGCCGACCTCAAGCCGGGAATGGAGCTCGCGGGCACGGTGAGCAACCTCACCGGCTTCGGCGCCTTCGTGGAGCTGGGCCTGCCGGTGCAGGGGTTGATCCATGTCTCCGAGCTCGCGGACCGGTTCGTGCGGCATCCTTCCGAGGTGGTGCGAGTAGGCCAGCGGCTCCACGCGAGGGTGCTCTCGGTGGACCTCGAAAAGGCGCGCATCTCGCTCTCGCTGCGAAAGGACGGTACGCGCCGTGCCGCTCGGGACAAGAGACAGGAATCGCTCTCGAAGCTCGAAAACCTCTTTCGAAAGTGATCCCGCGCTCCCTTGTTCCCCCGAACCACGGCGGGGACAGCCCCCGCGCAATTTGTTGAATTTTCAGCAAAATAAGGCGCTGCCCCTGTTTTTGTAAACAAAAACAAGATGTTATTTATGTCGGCCTCCTCCGAAATATAAAATACCCATATTTTTCAATATAATAATCGAGGGGCTGTCCCCATGGTTTCCCCCATGGTTTCCCATGGTTTCTTTGCGAGTTCAGTCGGCTCCATCGCGATACCACCCGGCTATGTTTGAAAAGATTATTTCGGAACCGAGACAGGTTGACCGCGACGAAAAGTCACATATAATCCGGCCATGCAGGAATGGAAGGATCTTTTGGGACTTCGGGTGATCCGCCGGGTGGCGGGGCTCATCAACCAGCGCTGGAACCTCGGGGTGGGCTTCGCCGACAACGAGGGCAACCTGCTCAACACCCCGGAGACCGATCGCTATGCCACCCGCCGCCCCGTGTGCGACCTGATAAAGTCCTGCCCCGCCGGGCGGGCGCGCTGCGACTGCACCGCCCGTGACATGCTGGCGCACCAGCTCAAGACCGGAAGCGCGGGGGCGACCCGTTTCGTGTGCCACGCCGGGCTCTCCGAGATCTACATGCGCGTGCAGATCGAGGGCGCCGACAACGGCCTCATCCTCGCCGGCGGGATGCTGGCCCAGGACGACCTCGAGGCCCAGCGCGCCGAGGTGCTGCGCCGCTGCGCCGATCTGGACATCCCCCGGCACGAGCTCGAGCGCGCGGTGATGGACACCAGCGTGCTCTCGGAGGAGGCGTTCACCTACCTGCGGGATCTTCTCGAGCTTCTGGTGCGGGAGATGCTGGTGTACAGCGAGGAGGTGGCCCGGCGCGAGCGGCGTCTGGACCGGCTGGCCCGCGAGCTGCAAGAACGGGCGAGCTACGGGGCCATCATCGGCAAGAGCCCGGTCATGCGCGAGCTGTACCGGCTGCTGGACAAGGTGGCCGACACGGATTCGACCGTGCTCATCACCGGAGAGAACGGCACCGGCAAGGAGCTGGTGGCCCGGGCCATCCACTTCCACTCGGCGCGTCGCGAGCGGCCCTTCGTGGTGCAGAACTGCTCGGCCTTCAACGACAACCTGCTCGACAGCGAGCTGTTCGGCCACACCCGCGGGGCCTTCACCGGCGCCAACGCCAACAAGAAGGGCCTGTTCGAGGTGGCCGACGGGGGGACCTTCTTCCTGGACGAGATCGGGGACATGAGCCCGGCGCTGCAGGTGAAGCTGCTGCGGGTGCTCCAGGAGGGGACCTTCATCCCGGTGGGCAGCACCCAGACCCAGCACGTGGACGTGCGCCTGATCGCGGCCACCCACCGCGACCTGCGCGCCATGGTGGACAACGGCAGCTTCCGCGAGGACCTGTTCTACCGGGTCAACGTGATCAACGTCCACCTGCCCGCGCTGCGGGACCGGCGCGAGGACATCCCCTTGCTCACCGAGCACTTCATCGAGAAACACTCCCGCGCCGCGCGCAAACCCCGCCTGTCGGCGGGTTGCATGGCGCGCCTCTTGGACTACCCCTGGCCCGGCAACGTACGCGAGCTGGAGAACGAGATCGAGCGGCTCTTGGTGCTGCGCGGCGAGGACGCCGAGATCAGCGAGGAGTTCTTGTCGCCGCGCATCCGCTACGACGTCTTCCCCGAGGGCGGGGGCGGGGGCGGCGAGAACCGCGAGTCGGCCCTCAGCCTGCCCCAGGCCATCGAGCGCATCGAGCGCACCATGATCCTGGACCACCTCAAACGCGCCCGCTGGAACAAGAGCCGCGCCGCCGAGACCCTGGGCATCTCCCGCCGCAACCTGATCCGCAAGGTGCAGGACTACGGGCTCGACCGGCGCGCGCGCGGCCGCTGACGCATCGCCGCGCTCAACCGCGGGTGGCCTCGAGACGGCCGAGCTGCAGGGTCAGCTCGACACCACCGGGGAAGTACGTGTCCAGCGAGCGCACCATCCCGGCCAGCACACCCTCCCGCCAGCTGCGGTCCTTGATGATGGCCAGGCAACCCTCCAGACAGTAGTGGCGCACCAGCGGGCTCTGGAGCAGGGCCAGCCCGCTCGGGAACTGGATGCCCACCTCGCGAGCCCGCACCCGCGGCGAGATGAACTCGGCCTCGGTGAGCAGGCGCAACGCCGCGGCGCGGTCGGGGAAGCCGCGGCAGAACTGGTCGAAGGCCAGCTGGGCGGGGACGAGGTCCTCCTTCTCCAGGATCTCGCGAAAAATGTCGAGCAGCTCCTGGAAGCTCCCCTGCAGCACCGCGCCCAGCAGCAAGAACCCGTCCGGGCGCAGCAGCGGGCCCACCCGCTTCAGGACCTCGCCCAACCTCCCCGGGTCCTCGAGGCCCGCGCCCAGCACGCCGTCGAAGGTCCCGGCGGCGAACGAGACCTCCCGGGGCGACTCCTTCTTGAAGAACACCCGCTTGCGATCGGGCTCGGCGATCTTCAGGCGGGCCTGCTCGATGAGCTGGTAGTTGTCGTCCACCGCGATGAGCCGCCCCTGCGGCGGCAAGCGGCGCACGATCTCCTGGGTGAGCCGGCCGGTGGTGCAGCCGAGCTCGAGGAGCTGGCACTTGGGCGGCAGGGATTCGGGGAAGGCCTCCAGCAAGAAGGGGGCGAAACGCTCCTCCCAGCCGGGCACGACCTCCTGCTCGTAGACCTTGGCCAGCTTGTGCGCTTCCATCGCGTCGGGTGTTATCACACCGGCTGGCGCGTGCCAAGATCCCGGCGGCCTCCGGCCGCGACATCTTCGGTCGCGCGAACGCTTTCGACTGCGCGCCCAGACCGCACCTCACAAATACTGAAATTTGATTGAGCCCTCGTAAAATTGGTTGTGGCGCGGCGCGCAAGGCGGGTCCTCCATGCAGCGGAGCCGGCTTGTCAGCCGCGGCGAACCCCGCGTACAATCGGCTCATGCGCGCCCTCGCTCGCGCCCTTTTGATTTCCTGGCTGGCCGGGCTGGTGGCGGGCTGCGGCTACGAGCTCGACACCACCCGCCACCCGCAACCCCGCGGCACGCTGGGCCAGGAAGTGTTCCGCATTCTGCACCAGGATCTTTCGCGGCGCGCCCCCGAGAAGGCCGCGGCCCTCGCACGGGAAGAGGCGCGCTTTGCGGGCGGCATCGACGGGCTCATCCCCGAGGCGCTGCGCTCCTGCCTGCAAGACTACCTGGTGCAGACGCTGCCGCTCTACGACGAGAACCGCATCCCGGCCTTCGCGCGCACGGGGGCCTGTTTGCTCGCCGAACTCGGCGCCGACTTCGACCTCCTCTCCGCCCTGTGGCACGCGCGCCACGTGCAGGGCTACGGCGACGGGCGGGTGCTGATGCCGCTTCTGCGCCGCGCGTTCCAGTACCCGCGCCTCACCCCGCTGCTTGCGGCGCTTTCGGAGCGCTTCCTCTCGCGTGACGGTCTCGACGCGACCTTTACGCCGTCGAACGAAGACGACACGTACCGCTTCCTGCAACGGGAGCTATGCCGCCGCCTGCGTTCTGCGGCGGCATCCGATCCGGCACCGAGCGCGGCGGATCGGACAGTGGTGGACTTCCTCCTCACCGAAGACGCCCGCCTGCTGCCCGCCGGCGCCGAGCGGGAGCTGCTGGTCCGCACCGATCACCGCGGCCGGGCCCGGGTGCTGGCCGATCCGCAGACGGGCGCGCTGCCGGCGCCGTTCGTGGACGGCGATGGCGACGGCCTGGCCGACGTCCACCCCCTGAGCGGCGACTTCGTGGACGCGGCGGGGCAGCCGCTCGCCGTGCCGCCGCCGCTCGACGCCGCCGGCGAGCCCGCGCGGCTCGATGGCCGGACCTTGTACCACATCGTCAACCTGCCCCAGAGCGTCCTGGCCGCGCTGCAAGACGAGCTCCCGGCACTCATGGCCGGGGAGCGCCTGTGGGACCTGGTGGCCGCCCGGCGCGTCCTGCTCGGCCCGCCCTCGCCCCGCGCCGACGCCGACGGGCTGTATTCGGGCCACGATCCGCTGCACGCGCCCGCGCTCGAGGTCTTCCACGCGCTGCGCGCGCTCGGCGCCTACCCGAGACTTCCCGAATTTCTCGATGCCGTACAAACGCTGGCGGAGCTCGCCGAGCCCGAGCTGGCCCGCCTGCTCGACGAGATCGACCGGGCCGGCGCCGTCCTCGACCGCTACCCGCAGCTCTCGCTCCGGCCGCACCACCGGCTGCTGGACGACCTGCTCGAGCGCGTGCGCGAGTGCGCCGAGCGCGGCTATTTGCGGATCACGCTGCAACGGCTGTCCGACCCCCGCCTGAAGAAACTCATAAAGGGCTTCGCCGACCTCATCCGCTACCGCGACCGGCTGTCGGACGCGAACCTGGTCTTTACCGAGCCGACGGACTTTTCCGCCCCCGACGGCGAGTACCCCAACCGCTCCAACCTGCAGAGGCTCTTGCACCTCATCTACGATACGCGCGGCGTGCCGTACCGGGCCTACATCGACCTCTTCGGCTGGTTCGAGATCGACGACCTGCTCAACTTCTACCTGGACTCGTTCGGGGGCCAGGCCTCGGTCCCGTCCTGGATCTCGCCCTTCATCTCCGAGTTCGGCTCCTCCCATCCCACCCCCGAGGATGTCAACCGCTTCATCGCGCACGATCATTCGGTGCTGGGAAACCCCAAGGGCAACGAGGGCCGCGATCTGAAGGACTACAACGGCGAGTCGCTGCTGGGCTTCGAGCTCTCCGGCGCCCTGGAGGGGCTGCGGCCGCTCTTTTCCGAGTGGGTGGTCCGCGATCGCGGCGCGGCCCGCAGCGGAACGGCCTTGCTCGCCGATCTGCTCTCAAGCCTGCACCCCCACTTCTCGTGCCGCCTGCCGCACGCCTCGCCGGCCTGCGCCGACGTGGCCCCGCTCCAGCCGATGCTGCTCGAGATCCTGGACTCGACCGGGCTGCTCGATGCGTTGCTCTCGCTGCTCTCGGTGGCCGCGGATCTCACCACGCCCGGAGGGCTCTCGGTGGCGGAGGAGCTCGACGGGTTCGTGCGCTTCGCGCTGGCGCCCGACCCGGCGCTCGCCACCCTGGCGGGCGCGCCCTCGGTGCTGGCCGGGGACGGCGTGACCCCGCTCGCCCCCATCAGCCCGTTCTACCTCTTGCTCCACGGCCTGCGCGCGCTGGACGACGCGCGCAAGGCCGACCCGGCAGGCGACGCGGCGCTGGCGCGGCTCTCGGAGCGGCTCGGCGACGTCTTCCTCCCGGTGGAGAAGGTGGGCACCTTGTACCGGTTCTCCAACCGGCGGGCCTGGATCGTCGTGCTGAACGCGCTGCACTTTGTAACGGAGCGCGCCGAATCGCTGCGCGCCAAGGGGACCTGGGCGTCCAAGCTCGCCGAGCTGGAGTCGGACCTGGTGGAAGCGGTGGGGGGCCGGGTGCTGCCGGCGGCGCTCGGGGCGCTCGAGGACATCTCCTCGGACGATACCTTGCGCGCCGAGCTGGTGGATCTTGTGCTGTACCTGCTCGCGCCCGCGGATCCCGCCGCGCATCAGGAAGCGCGCCGGCTCTTCGCCTGGCTGCTCCAGACCCTGGAGAGCGAGCGGCTCACCCTCTCGCTTTCGCACACGCTGGGCCGCGTGCTCTCTCCCGATCGGCTCGAGCCGGAGTTCGTCCCGGGGGCCGGCTGCCGGATTGGCACCGCGCCTTTCTCCTGGGTGTCGCGCCTGTTCGACCTCCTCCTGCGGCTCTCCCGCATCGATCCCGGAGGCTGCGGGGCCTTCGCCTCCCTCGTCGCCAACGCGGGCGCCGACACGCCGGGAGCCTCAAGCTTCGTCATCGACGATCTGCTCTCGGTGCTGGAGGCCGTGCAGCGCCAGGACCCGGCGCAGACCGGCGAGCTCTCGGCCGGCGACTACGCCCGGACGCTCTCCGAGACCGCGGACTTCTTGCTGGACGGCGAGAAGGGGCTCGAGAAGTTCTACCAGATGATCGACCGGCGCGACGGGTTCTAGGCGGGCGGCCGGCTACAGCACGCGCACCAGAAGCGACAACCCCAGCACGTCGTAGGAGCTGTGGTAGCGCCCGCCGCCGATGCTGATGCTGCCCTCGGGGTTGCTGGGGTTGGTCTGCACGGCGCGGCTCTCGGACACGGGGATGTCGCGGCCCTCCACGAACACGTGCAAATAGCCGAGATCGAGCTCGAAGACGCCGAGGCGCGCCCCCACGCCCAGGGAGAGCCCCCACTTGCCGGCGTCGGCCGCGGCCACCGAGTAGTAGGCGTCCGGGCTGGCGCCGTTCTCGCGGTAGGCGCCGGCGCGCACGGTCAGCCAGGGCAGCGGCCGGAAGCTCCCCCCCAGGCGGACCGAGAGCGTGTCGCGGTATTGGCGCGCAAGGCGCAGCGGCAGCACCAGGTAGTCGCCGATGGTCGGCACGTTGCGGTAGTAGGCGGGCTCGAGCGTCTTCACCTCGATCTCGTCGAACACCGACCAGTCCTCGAAGACGACGGAAAGTTCCACGTCGAAGCGCTCGCCGGGATCGGCGTAGCGCAGCCCGCCGCGCACCACCCAGGGAAAGCAAAAGCGCGTGCTCACCCGGGGCGACTCGGGATCCATGGTGACGCCGTCCCAGTACAAATGATCGGGCAGGCGCGAGCGCAGCGTGCCGCGCGCGTCGAACGACACCCCGGCCATGACCGAGAGGCCGAGCTCGAAGCCCCGCAGCCACGTCACCCAGGCGCCGGGCGCCAGCCACAGGCCGGCCACCACCGTGGGCACGAAGTCGTCGGAGGCCACGAACTGCACCACCCCGTCCTGATCGCGCTCCTCCGGGCCGCCGAAGATGCCGGGGAACGACGAGGCCGCCAGGGTGTTGTTGATGCGCAGCGAGACCAGGGTGGGGGCCACGCCCAGGCGCAGGCCGTCGAGCGGCCCCCAGGCCGCGGCGGCGGCGAGCAGCACCCCGAAGTTGTCGGCGCGGATCAGGCTGTAGCGCTGCGCGCCGTCCTCGGGGAAACGCGCAAGGCCGGTGTACGGCCCGTAGGCGCCGATAGCGAAGGTGAAGCGCGAGAGCCCGAAGTCCGAGGACACGGCGAACGACGGGTCGGGCAGCGGCGGCGCCTGGTTGGACACCGGCGCGTACGCCTCGCCCACCTCGGGCACGGTGTAGCGCTGGAAATCGAGCGAGTAGAAGATGAGCCCGCTGTCCAGGTGGAGGCGGGTGCCCTTCTGGCCGGCCAGCGCCGCCGGGTTGTACCACAGCGCCGACAGGTCGTCGCAGGAGACCACGAAGGCCCCGCCCCGGGAGAAGGCCCGCACCCCGCGGTCCGGCAGGTAGAAGCCGCCCGCGCGCGCCGCGCTCGCCGCGAGGAGGCACCCACACAGCGCGACCGCTTGGCACAGGCGCATCATGCCGGCGCGTCCGGGAACAGGCCGATGAAGCGGAAGTTGTCCACGTCCACCAGGCCGCGGTCGGTGATCTTCAGGCTGGGGATGACCGGCAGGCACAAGAAGGACAGCGCCATGAAGGGATCGGGCAGGGTGCAGCCGAGCCGGGCGGCCGCCTCCTGGAGATCGCGCAGGGTGCGGGCCACCTCGGACAGCGGCAGGTCGGACATCAGGCCGGCGATGGGGCAGCGCAGCGAGGCCCGCGTCTCGCCGTCGTCGGCCACCACCAGGCCGCCGCCCAGCTTCACGATGCGCACCGCGGCCTCGAACATGTCGCGATCGTTCGTGCCCACCACCACGATGTTGTGGGAGTCGTGGGCGATGCTGCTGGCGATGGCCCCGCGCTTGAGGCCGAAGCCGCGCACGAAGCCGCGGCTGGTGTTGCCCGAGCCGCGGTGGCGCTCGATCACCGCGATCTTCAGCATGTCGCGCCCCGGATCGGCCAGGGCGCGCCCGCCCTCGATGCGCACCTCGTCGACCAGGTGGCGGGTGGTGATCTGGCCCGGCTGCACCCCGATCACCCGGGCCGTCTTGCCGTTGGCCGGGATGTAGAAGTCCTCCGGCTCGATCCAGCGCACGTTGATCGAGCCGCGCAGGTAGGTCTTGGGCTGGTCGGGGCGGAACTCCACCACGTTGCCGTCCAGGGCCGCCAGCCGGCCGCCCTTGTACACCCGCCGGATGTCCATGCGCGCCGGGTCGGACACCACTACCAGGTCGGCCAGGTAGCCGGGCGCCACCGCCCCGCGCCAGGGCAGGCGGAAGTACTCGGCGGCGTTGATGGTGGCCATCTGCACCGCGATCATCGGCGACAGCCCGCCGGCGATGGCGCGGCGCACCGAGTCGGCGATGTGCAGGCCGTTCACCAGGTCGAGCGGGTGGCGGTCGTCCGAGGCGAAGAAGCAGCGGCGCGCGTTCTCCACCGTGATCACCGGCAGCAAGTCGTCGAGGTTCTTCTCGGTGGTGCCCTCGCGGATCATCAGGTGCATGCCCTTGCGCAGTTTCTCGCGGGCCTCCTCCTGGCCGGTGGTCTCGTGGTCCGAGACGATGCCCGCCGCCACGTAGGCGTTCAGGCGGTTGCCGGAGAGCAGCGGGGCGTGGCCGTCGATGCGCTTGCCGTACGCCGCGGCCAGCTTGGCCATGGTGGCCGCGTCGCGGGCCAGCACGCCGGGGTAGTTCATCATCTCGCCGAGCCCCAGCACCCAGGGCTCGTCCAGCATGGGCGCGATGTCCTCGGCGGTGAGCGAGGCCCCCGCCGTCTCCATGGCGGTGGCCGGCACGCACGAGGGCAGCATGGCGAAGAAGTCCACCGGCAGCCCCTCGCTCACCCGGTGCATGTAGGTGATGCCCTCCAGGCCCAGCACGTTGGCCACCTCGTGCGGGTCGTAGATCACGGTGGTGGTGCCGAGCGGCAGCACCGCCCGCACGAACTCCACCGGGCGCACCATGGCGCTCTCCAGGTGGATGTGGCTCTCGATGAGCCCGGGCAAGACGTAGGCGCCCTCGAGGTCCACCACCTCCCGGGCCTGGTAGTCGCCGCTCTGTCCCAGGCCGGCCACGCGATCGCCGGCCACGGCGATGTCGGCCGGGTGGATCTCGCCGGAGAGCACGTTCACCAGGCGCGCGTTCTTCAGCAGCAGGTCCGCCGGTTGCTCGCCCAGGGCGAAGGCGATGAGCTCCGCATGGTCCATTCCGCGCTCCTCTTCGCGGCATGATAGCCGCTATCGCGGCGACTGACAAATCACCTGCCTTGCGCCGGCGGCCGGCCGCGACTAGAGTGGCGTGCGGATCCCTGGCGCGCGAATGCCCACGCTGGCTCCGGCGCCCCCGCGGCCGGTCGCGCGAGGAGCGGGTTTGCGCATGGCGGCACATGATAAGCCGGGCGAGTGGAACGAGCTACGGGCGCTGGCCCGGCGGCTGCGGCCGCTCGCCGCGCGCGGGGTGCTGCAACACTTCTACCTGGCGCCGACGCTGCCGCAGGCGCCGCTCTCGCACCGCGAAGTCCTCGACACCTGGCTCTCCTTCGCGGCCGACGCGCGGATGACGCCGCAACCGCTGCACCTCTACCTGCACATCCCGTTCTGCGCCCACAAGTGCCGCTACTGCATCTACCACAGCCAGGGCGACTTCGACCCGCGCGATCTTTCGGCCTACCTCAAACGGCTCCACGCCGAACTCGACGCCTACCGGGAGTTCGGGGCAGCGCGGCCTTGCGACACCTTCTACCTGGGCGGGGGGACGCCGACGGTGCTGTCGGAGCGGCAGCTCGAATCGCTGCTCGAGCGGGTAAACCTGCGCTTTCGCTTCCGCCCCGGCGGCGAGCGCGCCTTCGAGTGCAACCCGCTCAGTCTGACCCCCGCCAAGGCCCGCCTGTTCGCGCGCTTCGGGCTCAACCGGGCGAGCTTCGGGGTGCAGACGCTGCGGCGCACGACCCTCTCCGGCTGCAACCGCGGCTACCAGACCGAGCGCATGGTGCGCCGGTGCATCGCGGCGCTGCGCGCCGAGCGCTTCTTCATAAACGCCGACCTCATCCACGGCCTCGACGGCGGATCGCTTGCCGAGCTGGCCCGCACCGCGCGCCGCTTGCTCGACTTCGGGGTCACGCAGATCACCGTGTACTCGCTCTCCCCGTACACCCCGGAGGGCGTGGGCCGGGCCCGCGGGCTTCCCATGGACGAGCTGGGGCGTTCCCTGGCAGAGCGCGCCGAGCTTGCCGGAATGAACATCCAGGCGCACCCCACGGCGCTGGGGATCACCCGGATGGGCCCTTCGGACGATCTGCTGTCCGACGAGGGAGCGCGCGCCGGACGGGCGGTGCGCTACTCGGACACCAGCCCCGACCCGTTCTCGCTGCTCGGGCTCGGGCCGAGCGCGCGCGGCTCGGTCTTCGGCAAGCTTCGCTACCAGTTCCTGCCGTACCCGGCGGCGACGCCCTTCTCGCCCGGGGAGCGCCTGGCCGCGGGACGCTTCCTGGAGCCGGACGAGGAGCAGCGCCGCTACGTGGTGGGCCAGCTCGAGGACGCCGCCGCGCTCTCCCCGGCCCGTTACCGCGAGCACTTCGCGGAGAGCCTGAACGCGCGGTTCGGCAGGCAGCTTCGCATGCTCCGCCGGGCGGGCTGGCTCGAGCGCGGAGCGCGGGGATATGCCCTGCGCGCCCGGGATCCGGTCGAGCGCTTCGCCGCCTGCCTGGCGTTCGTCTCCGGGCCGATGCGGCGAGCCGTGCGAGCGCAGACGGACACGCCCTCGCCAACTGCGCGTTCCTCGCCGAAGACTCCCCGCCCCTCCGGCGCGGGCGCCGGCCGGAGGCTGCGCCTCCAGGACCGGCAGGGCGTCACGCTCGAGGTGGAGCTGGTGGCGGCGGCGGCAGACCGGCCGGTGTTCTTCGGTTGCGCCGGGCTGGGGTTCTTCGTCCCCGGCAACGACTTTCGCCCCGACATGAAACAGGCGCGCCTGCTCGAGCGCTTCTGCCGGCTTTTTACGCGCGCGGCGCGGCACGCCCCGGGCGATGTGGACGCGCTGGCCCGGCGCCTGCTGGCTGCGCGCGATGCGGCCCTGTCCGTGCGCGGCGCTTGAGGCCCCTGGCGTCTGGCCGCGTGGCCGAAAGAGCCAGCGCGGCCGGAGGCGAATGACATCCGCCCTTCCCGTCAGAAGCGGGGATCGGGCCCTGGGGCCGCGCTAGCGGGAGGACCGCCAGTCTTCGGGGTACAGCCGGATCGAGAGCTGCGCCCCGCGCTCGCTGCCGAGGCCGCGGGCGCCGTTCTGGAGAAGCTCGTCCAGGCGCGTCCAGGCCTTCTCCTCCATCTCGCGCCGCTGCTCCGGATCGGTGGCGAGCTCGGCGGCGTACAACCACAGATCGATCTCGTAGTCCCAGGCGTTGAGGTACAGGCGGGCCCCCGACCCCGCCACCTCGCGCGCGGCGTCGGCCAGGTAATCGGGATCGATGTGCACCCAGCGCAGCTCGAGCTCCCGGCCAAAGTCGCGCACCAGCTGCCCCGCCTCGGCGGCGGAGCTCACCCGCGCCATCACCAGCCCGTCCGGGACGACGGCGCGGTAGGCGCGCAGCGACTCGAGGCTCGAGTCGAAGAACAAGACCCGTCTTTCGGCGCCGAGCGTCTTCACCAGGGTCGCCAGCGAGGTGGCGTCCCCGGCCTTGAAGTCCACGTCGAGCAGCAGCTCCGGCCGAGAGCGGCGCAACAGGTCCTCGAGCAGGGCCGGATGGCAGCGCTCGGGGTTGGCCTCGGGGTCGCCGGCGCAGCGGCTGTCGTCGATGACCAGCTGGGCGAACTCCGCTGCGGTGAGCTGGTCGACCCGGACCCTCCCGGGAAAGCGCGTCTCGCCGTCCGTGGTGCGGGTGACGTCGTCGTCGTGCATGAGCACCCACACGCCGTCGGCGGTCTGGCGCGGGTCGATCTCCACCATGGGCACCCCCAGCGCCTGACACCCCAGGTACGCGGCCAGGGTGTTCTCCGGCTCGTCCCCGCACATGCCGCGGTGGGCCGAGACCAGCGCGTACGGGCAGGCGGCGTCGGTAAGACACGAGACGGGGTCGAACCCGCCGCCGCCGCCGTTGCCGCCGCCGCAAGCGGCGGCCGAGACGAGGCCCCACGGGAGCCAGACCACGCCCATCAGCAGGAGTTTGTTTTGCATGTGCTCATCCTAACGCGGCCTGCGGCCGCAACCCAAACGCGCGCCCGCCCGCGCTGGCTCTTACGGCCCGCGGTCGGTCGCGCAAGACATGTATGGCCAAGGGATCCATGGGCCCGACAAGAGTCTAGCGCGGCCTGCGGCATCATCCAAGATGTCACGGGTATTGGAGAGTCACGGGAGCAACTGGACCAGCTCCACGTCGCCGGCCGGAAGCGAGATCGCAAACGAGCTGTCGCTTTCTCCCAGCGCTTGGTCCGGCGCGCCGGCGATGAGCGAGCGCACGGTAATGGCCCCGGAGAGACCCAGGCGCGCCCGGTCGAACGTCACGCGGACGCTGCGATCCGAATCGCTTGTGTTTCGCAGGGCAAAATACAGCGGCTTGCCGCCGCCGCCGAAGCGCTCCACAAATACCGCCGCGTCAGTGCTCGCGGCGAAGGTGAGCGGCTCCCAGCCGGCGGCGTTGATGGCGCGGATGAGCGGCACGTAGCGCACAAACAGCGGCCGGTCGCGCTGGTACAGCGCCGGCGTGGCGAAGTAGTTGTCCTCGGAGGCGTTGTGGCTGAACATGCTCGGGTAGATACCGTAGAACAGGCAGGTGCGCATGTAGCGCTCCACCATCTCGTAGCTCATGTTGGAAAAATCGGTGTTCATGAGAAAGCCGTAGGGCCGCTGGTAGGCGAGCGAGCGCCGGTACAGGAGCGCCTCGTCCGATTCGGGCACGAGCGCGTACCCCGCCCCGGTGTCCTTGACCCAGTCCACCTCTTGCCCCATGAAGTCCATGAGGTCCGCGCCCCAGGGCGTGCGGATCAGCATGGCGTTGGCGATGAGGTACTTCCCGCCCGGGAGCTGCGGCTTCAACCAGCGGGCGAACTTGACGGTGGAGAACACGATCGGCACCCCCAGCGGGTGGGGCGGTTCGGCGGTGAAGGTGAGCGGCTCGTCCACGGCGGCGAAGTGCGAGCGGCGGAAATTTGGCACCGTGGCCCACATGACGAAGCTGTCCAGGTACTCGCCGTCGAGGCCCGGGTACGTCTGGTAGGCGGCGGCGGCCTGGGCGTTCCAGGCGTAGCTCGCCTGGTTGAGCGTGTACGGCGGCTCCGCGATGTCGGGGTCGGCCGACAGCGTGAACAAGGCGCACTTCCCCGGGCACCACGGCGGCCCATCCGTGTACGCTTCGTAGAGGTAGCGTTGGGCCGCATCGAAGATGCCGGAGGAGAAGGTCTTTTCGGCCAGGGCGCGCTGGGAGGCGGTGCCGGAGGCGTAGAGGCCCTGGAGGTAGGCCAGGACCTGCTCGTAGTTCGCCACGTCCACCGAATCGTCCGCGATGCGAAGCCAGGTCGAGGCCGGCTCCGAGATGTAGCGCAGCGCCAGGATGCCGTGGGCGTCGTCGAAGGCGACATGGGACAGCGAGCCGATCTCGTGGATGCCGATGCCAAAGTCCTCGATCTGCTGGCCGGGCCCGTTCTGTACCTGGGAAAGATCGGCGAACGCCACCCAGATCCCCTCCTGCGCGGGCGGGATGCGACGCGCGAAGTGCGCCGGGAAGCGCTCGTAGAATCCCTGGAGCGCCGCGCGGAAGGCGCTCTGGGGCTCCGGCGGCCGGGTGCGAAAGAGCGTAAAGTCCACCCAGGCGCGGTTTGGGAATTTCGCGGTGGCGGGCGAGAGCCCCACATCGCAAGCCAGGTAGAGCTGGTGGGAGCTCGGGTTGTACGCCAGGCGGAAGATGCGTGACTGGTCGAGGGGCACGCCCAGCGCCAGCGCGAATTCGTCGTTCGCCACCGTGGCCAGGGGATAGACCGAGAAGGTGCCGGTGGCGCCCAGGCGCGTGTACCAGAAGCTCGCGGTGTTGAAGAGCTCGCGCGCGCCGGTGAGCGGCCGCGCGCGGCGGGCGTCGTCGCCCCACACCCCGCCCGGCAAAAGAAGCGGCAGCGCGAAGTACAGCGTGATCGGGCGGTCCTCGGCCCGGCGGCTCTCGATCTCGAGGTGGACGTCCAGGCGGTTGAGCGCGGGCGTGATCCTGGCGAGCAGCGTAAGATCGCGCTCGGCGAGATCGGCGCGCTGGACCAGCGCGCCGCCCTCTTCGGCGACCGACCCGCCCGGGGCGATCCACTCCGGGCCGTTCATCTCGTGAAAGAACCACCCGCCCAGGTAATCGCGCGCGGTGTCGAGGTGGTCTCGCCCGTCGAGACGCAGGGCGGCCGGCGCGCCGCCGCCGCTCCACAGGGCCAGCGCGAGCCCGTCCCCGGTCGCCGCCGCGAGCGGAACGCCGTCCCGGTACGGCGCCGCAGGGGAGCGCGTGGCGACGATGCGGCCGTCGAACGGGAGCACCTCGGCCTCGACCTCGGAGAGCGTAAGGTCGTCGAACCACACGCTGCCCTCATGATCGCCGCGCAGCAGCACGTAGAACGAGACGGACTTCACCGGATAGGCGGGCACGGCGAAGCCGGTCCCCTGTTGCCAGTCGTGCGTGCCGGTGTCGAAGGGCGGCGCCGGGATCTGGCCGTAGAGCGCGCAGGGCGACGAGGTGGCCGGATCGCAGCCGCGCTCGGGATCGTCGGTCACGGTCATGTACTGGATGTCGAGGTAGATGGAGGCGGCGCCGTCGGGACTCCCGGTGAGGGAGGCGGCCTTGCTCCAGCCGGAGAAGAACAAAGGTTTCTTCTCGTGGCGGTCGAGCCGGATCGACTGGTAGGCGCCGTACTGGGCGGAGTCGCCGGCGCCGCGCACGAGGCGAATGGCGTTTCCGGTGCGACCCTCGCCGAGACCCGCCTGGTAGCCGGCCTGGAACGCGCGCCAGCCGTCGAAGGCGCCGCCGCTTACGGATTCCAGCGCGGCGTTCTGGAGGAGGTTTCCGGACATCGGGACGTTCTCGTCCGCGAGCGAGAACACCACCCAGGGGGCGATGGCCGGCCCGCCGTCGTCCGGCCCCGCGTCCGTCAAAACGTCCGGGCCGGAATCGGCGCCGTCGAAGCCGGCATCGGCGCTCGGGCCATCGCCCGCGTCGGGGCCCGGGTCGTCCCGGTCTCCGTCGGCGTCCGCGCCGCCGTCTTGCGTCCTGACCTCTCCGGAACAAGCCGCGAACAGGAGGGTCACCGGCAGTACAAGCGAGATCGTTCTCATGATTACATTCTCCACAAAGTAAGGTACATTCCAATAGCCCTCTTCGGAAGGAGCCGCCATGCCCCCTCCCCTCCGGATCTTCGATGACAACGGCCAGAGCATCGGCCGCACGCCGCTGGTCCGCCTCCACCGCATCGCCCGCGGCCTGGGCGCCACCGTCGTGGTGAAGATCGAGGGCCGCAACCCGGCCGGCTCGGTCAAGTGCCGCCTGGGCGCGAGCCTCATCTGGGACGCCGAGATGCGCGGGGTGCTCAAACCCGGCTCGGCGGACGTCACCGTGGTCGAGCCCACCTCCGGCAACACCGGCATCGCGCTCGCCTACATGTGCGCCATGCGCGGCTACCCGCTCACGCTCACCATGCCCGAGACCATGTCCATCGAGCGGCGCAAGATGCTCGCCGCCTTCGGGGCCAAGCTCGTGCTCACCGAGGGGGCCCAGGGGATGAAGAGCGCCGTGGCCAAGGCCGAGGAGATCGTCGCCTCCGACCCGGCGCGCCACTACATGCCGCAGCAGTTCCAGAACCCCGCCAACCCGGACATCCACTTCAAGACCACCGGGCCCGAGATCTGGGAGGACACCGGCGGCGCCGTCGACGTGTTCGTCGCCGGCGTGGGGACCGGCGGGACCATCACCGGCGTCGGCCGCTACCTGAAGAAATTCCAGGGCAAGCGGGTGCGCATCGTGGCCGTCGAGCCGACCGCCTCGCCGGTGCTCACCGCGACCCGGAATGGCGCCGAGCCCAGACCGGGGCCCCACAAGATCCAGGGCATCGGCGCCGGCTTCGTGCCCGCCGTGCTGGACCTCGACCTGGTCGATTGCATCGAGTGCGTCTCCAACGAGGAGGCGGTGGAGTTCGCCCGGCGGCTCCACCGCGAGGAGGGCATCACCTGCGGCATCTCCAGCGGCGCGGCGGTGGCGGCGGCCGTGCGCCAGGCGAGCCTGCCCGAGAACAGCGGCAAGCTGGTGGTGACGGTGCTGCCCGACTTCGGCGACCGCTACCTCTCCACCGTGCTCTTCGAAGGCGTCGGATGAGCGGACCGCTCCCCATCCACCCCGATCCAGCGCTGGGTTCGGACGAACGCTACCACCGCCTGCTGGCGATCCTGCGAACGCTAAACGGCGCGCTGGTGGCCTTCTCCGGCGGCGTCGATAGCTCGCTCCTGGCCGCGGCCGCCAAGGACGCGCTGGGCGAGCGGGTGCTGCTGGTCACGGCCCGCTCCCCCTTGCACCCGCCGAGCGAGGCGCAAGCCGCGGAGGCGCTGGCCGCGGCCCTGGGCATCGCCCACCGCTTCCTGGACACGCACGAGCTCGACGATCCGGCCGTATCCCGCAACGATGCCGACCGCTGCTACCACTGCAAGCGCGCGCTGTTCTCGCGCCTGGCCGAGATGGCCGCGGCGGAGAACCTCGCCGCCGTGGTGGACGGTTTCAACCGGGACGATCGCGACGACTATCGCCCCGGCCGCCGCGCCACCCGCGAACTCGGCGTGCGCTCGCCGCTCGAGGAGGCGGCCCTCGGCAAGGAGGACGTCCGCGCGTTGGCGCGCCTGCGGGGCCTGCCCAACTGGGACGCCCCGGCGCGGGCGTGTCTGGCCTCGCGCCTGCCCTACGGCGAGCGGCTCACCGCCGAGCGCCTGGCCCGGGTGGCGCGGGCCGAGGCCGGCCTGGAGGCTCTCGGTTTCACCCAGCTCCGCGTGAGAGATCACGGCCTGTTGGCCCGGGTGGAGGTGGCGCCCGCCGACCTGGACCGGGCCTGTCAGGCCCCCGTGCGCGCGGCCATCGCGGCCGCCTGCCGGGCGGCGGGTTACACATGGGCGAGCCTCGATCTGGAAGGGTACCGCACCGGCTCCTTGAACGAGGCGCTGGCGCCTCCCCGGCGGGCGCGCTGAATTCTCCGGGCGCACGATGCACGTCGCCGAAATGAGCCCCTTGTGCCCAGACACCGTGGCGGTCGCCATGAGCGGCGGGGTGGACAGCAGCGTGGCCGCCGCCATGCTGCTCGAGCGCGGGTGGCGGGTGTTCGGGCTGAATCTTCGGCTGCGACGGTGCGACCCGTCCGGGTCCGGCTGCGGCGCCGAGGGCGAACCGCGCGCCCGCGCCACCGCCGCGGCGCTGGGCATCCCCCTGCACGTCGTCGACGCCGCCAGCGTCTTCGAGGCCGAGGTGCTGAAGGTCGCCTGGGAAGAATACGCCCGCGGCCGCACCCCCAGCCCGTGCCTGCTCTGCAACGAACGGCTGAAGTTCGGCCTGCTCCTGCGGCGGGCGCGGGAGCTGGGGGCGACCCGGCTCGCCACCGGCCACTATGCCCGGGTCGAGCATGTGGCCGGCAGAGCGGATCTGCTTCGCGCCAGCGAGCGCGCGCGCGACCAGTCATATTTTTTAGCGCGCCTCTCCCAGGAGCAGCTCATGGCCGCGGTGTTCCCCCTGGGTACGCTCACCAAGGCCGCGGTGCGCGCGCGGGCGAAGGCGCTGGCGCTCCCGGCGGCCGAGGTGCGAGACAGCCAGGACGCCTGCCTGGTGAAGGACGGTGAGGCGTTTGCCGAGTGCCTGCGCGAGCTCTTCGGCGCGCGGGTCGTTGGCGGCGACATGTTGGACCGCGATGGTCGCGTGCTGGGCCGGCACGACGGGATCCATCGCTTCACCATCGGGCAGCGCCACCGGCTGCCGCGGGCCGCGACCCACCGCCGCTGCTGGGTGGTGGACATTCGGCCCGAGCCGCCCCAGGTGGTGCTCAGCGAAAACGAATCCGATCTGCTCTCGCGCCACTTCTCGGTCCGTGATGCCGTCTGGCAGCCCGGGGTGCCCGAGGAGTGCCAAAGCCATGTGCAGGTCCGCTCGCGCCAGGATCCGGCGCCCTGCCGCCTGATCCGAAGTGGGGACGAGGCCCGGGTGGAGCTGGACGCGCCGCTGCGCGCGGTGACCGCCGGCCAGGCGGCGGTGTTCTACGAGCGCGAGCGGGTCCTGGGCAGCGGCTGGATCGACCGGGTGGTACGCGGCTAATCCAGCGCCGCCTGCTCGCCGGTGCGGATGGCCTCCAGCACCTCGGCGGCGCTCTCGGCCGAGAACAGCCGGTCGCGCACGTACTCGCTCTCGCTCATCAGGGTGGCGATGGTGGCCTGCAAGCGCTGGTGGATGCGCGGCTGCCCCTGCGGGGTGAGCAGCACGAAGGCAATGCGGGCCCGCTCCTCGGTGCCCGCGCATTTCAGCCCGCGCTCGGAGCGCAGGATCATCACGAAGGGGCGCGTGAGCCCCGCCAGGCGCGCGTGCGGCATGGCCACCCCCTGGCCCAGGTAGGTCGAGACCATGCGCTCGCGCGCGTCCACCGAGGACAAGATCTCCGGCGCGGGGCGGGGCAGGCGCTCCGGGCGCATGCGCGAGAGCGCCTCGGCCACGGCGGAGAGCGGCGATTCGGCCCGGATGTCGAGGTGGATCTGATCCTCCTGCAGCAGGTCGGCCAGGCGCACGATCTCCTCGTCCTCGAACTCGTCACGGATGGTCCCCACCAGCTCCTCGATCACGTCCTCCAGGGTGATGAACCCCGTCCAGACCCCCGCCTCGTCCTCGACCAGGGCCACGTGCATGCGGCGCCGCTGCATCTCGGACAGCAGCGACTCGAGCGGGTGGGTCTCCTTCACCCACACCACCGGCCGCATGATGGCCGCCAGGTCCGGCCCGCAGCCGCCTTCGCGCATCAGCACGTCCTTGAGGTGCACGAAGCCGGCCGGCCGATCCGGATCGCCCGCGAGCAACGGGTAGCGCGTGAAGCGCGAGGCTCGCACCACGGCCAGGTTCTCCTCCCAGGGCCGGTTCGCGTCCAGGCACTTCACCACCGCGCGCGCGCGCATGGCGTCGCGGGTGCGCAGCTCCCCCAGGTCGAAGATGTTCTCGATGAACAAGAGCCGCCGAAACGACATCATGCCCCGCTCCTGGGAGCGCTCCAGCACCAGGCGCAGCTCGTCGTCGCTGAACTGGGAGTCGTCGGCCGGCCGGGCCAGCCCGAGCCAGCGCAGGATGGCCGCGGCCGCGTGATCGAGGACCCACAACAGCGGGTAGAAGATCTTTCGCACCACCCACAGGGGGCGGGCCAGCGGCAGGGCGGCCCGCTCCACCAGGCGCAACGCCGCCAGCTTGGGCACCTGCTCCCCCAGCAGGATGTGCGAGCCGGACACCACCACGTACGAGCCGGCCACCACCAGCGCGCCCAGCCACTGGGAGTGGGCGCCGCCATGCAGGATACGATCCACCAGCTCCTTGCCCACCATGCCCAGGGCCACGCTGGCCAGTGTGATGCCCACCTGGCACACGTTGAGCGTCTCGTCCATGCGCTCGAGCAGCACGTTGAGGCGCGAGGCCCGGCGCTCCCCGGCCGCGGCCAGCTCGGCCACGCGGGTGCTGCGCACCTTGACCATGGAGAACTCGGCCAGCACGAAGGCGCCGTTCAGCGCGAGCAGCAGCACAAAGACCAGCCCGAGAATGATAAAATCCAACGCTCCTCCTCGACTCGCAGCCGAGTCTTCCCGCGAAATGTAGCGGCCACGAGGCGCTTTCGCAAGCGACGGGCGTTTGACTCCCCTCCCCCCCTCCACTAGACTCCCCGCGCGGATGCGCACCCTGGCCCTGATCCTGATGTTCGCGGCGGCCGGTGACGGCGCCGGGCCGGCCGCGGGCGCCTACGGCTGGTGGCTGCTGCCCTCGGCGCGGGAGCCGGGGCCGCTGGAGGCCCAGACCAGCCTGGCGGAGCGGCTCGAGCGCTTGCCGATGTCCTTCGTCCCCATGCCGCAGGTGCTCGAGCGGCTGCGGCAGGCCGACCAGGGCCGCGAGGTGCGAAGCGAGGCCGAGACCTTTTTTCGCCGCGCCCGGGAACACCACCTGGCGCTGCGCCTGCCCGAGGCCATTGAAAACTACCGGCGCGCGGCGGGCATCCTGCTGTCGGGGTTCACCCGTTTCACCGATCCCGATCTGCTGGCCGAACCGCTGCTGCGGCTCGGCGAGGCGCTGTTCGTGAGCGGCCTTGCGGACGAGGCGCGCAAGATGTTTCAGCGCGCCGCGGCCATGGTTCCCCACCTCGCCCCGAACGAGGACTTCTTCGGCCCCAGCGTGCTGGCGGCGTACCGCGAAGCGCGCGCCGAGATGGGAGCCTTGCCGCCGGAGATGCCCCACCCGCGGGAGCTGTCGCGCCTGGCGCAGGCGGCCGGGCTCCGGGGGCTTCTGGTGGTATCGGCCGAGCGGCTGGCCGAGCGCACGGTGCTGCAGGCGGGCCTCTTCGACGCGGCCAGCGAGTCGTTCCGCGCGGTCGAAACCGTGGTGGTCGAGCCGGACGCGGCCCGCGCCTGCGGTGAACGGCTGGCGGAGCGCCTGGCCGCCTCGATGCTGGAGGCCGGCGTCTTCTCCCTGCCTCCCTTGACGGACGCGGCGCCGGGCCCGGCGGACGGCGGCGCCGGCGCCGACGGGGGGTCGCTGCCGCCCGCCGACCTCGCGCTGGCGGCCGAAGCGCCGGACGGGGGCAGCGGTTTTCTTCCCGGCCCCGACGCGGGCCCGACACCCGACGCGAACGGCGCCGGATCTCCCTGGTACCTGCGGCACTGGTGGATCTGGCCGGTGGCGGCGGCGGCCGTGGGCGCCGCGGTGGCCGTGCCGCTCTTGCTGCGGCAGGACGTGATCGATGTGCGCATCCACTACTAGCGCCTCCTCCGGCCACAGCCACGACCCGCGTCCGCCCGCGCAGCTGGGGCGGCACTCGCGATGGATTCGCGCCGCAGGCTGTGCATGGCTATTGATTACCCTGGCGGGTTGTCTGGCCGACGTGGGAAATCTCGACGTGGTCCTGGTGTTCACCTCGGCCGAGGACGGCCAGCCGCTGGACTTCGCCAGCGGGCGCGTGACCCGGCTGCGCGTGCGCATCGCCGGCGACGATCTCGACGAGCGCACCACCGAGTTCGAGCCGGAGACGGATCGCGTGGCGGCGCTGCAGGACATTCCCGTGGGCACGGGCCGCGTCCTCACCGTGGAGGCCCTGGACGCCGCGGGCCAGCCCTACTCGCGCGGCGTATCCTTGCCGTTCGAGACCTCCTCCGGCACGCAGCGCCTGTTTTTGTACATCGGCGTGCTGGGGCGCAGCGGCGCGTTCTCCGGGCCCCCGGCGGTGTCCGAGGGCCTGTACCCCGACTGGCGGAACCTCTACCGCACCTCGATGCGCACCGTCTGCCCGGCCTCCGATACGGCCTGCCTGCTGTCGGGCGCGGGCCGGGTGTTTCACCTGGCGAAGCCCCTCCCCGATGGGCGCATCCTGCTCGGCGGCGGCCGGGTGGCGGCCGAGTCGCTCGATCCCATGGCGCGGGTGTCCCGGCTGGGGTCGCGCACCCTGGAGCGCTTCGATCCCACGGCCGGCGCCTTCCTGCTCGACGACGTGCGGCTGGATTGCGATCCCGGGGATCGCATGTGCCTACGCCAACCCCGCGCCTTTGCCGCCGCGGCCGCGCTCTCCTCCGGCAAGACCTGGCTCATCACCGGCGGCGAGCCCCCCGCCGAGGTGCCCGTCGAGATCTTCGACCTGGCGCAGCTTACCTCCCATCCGGGCCCGGAGGCCCGCTTCCGCACGCGCCACGTGGCCCAGAGCCTCTCCGGCGGCGGGGTCCTGGTCGCCGGCGGGCTCGACCCGGCCGGGACGGTGCTCGCGGACGCGGAGATCTATGACGAGCGGCGCGGCTCCTTCGGCGCGGCGCCCTTCTCGCTCAGCGCGCCGCGCGCCGGCGCCAGCTGGGTGGACACCGACGAGGGCCTGCTCATCATCGGCGGCTGGGAGGCCTGGGAGAGCTGGCCGCAGAACGGGGTGCCGCTGCGGCGGGCCAGCGCCCGGGTGGACCGGCTTCGCCTCTTTGGCGGGGTCTGGCAGACCAGCTCGTTTTCCCTGCAACACGCGCGCGCGGAACACTCCGCCACGCTCCTTCTGCCCGACAATCCGGGCGAGGTCCGCGTCCTGGTGTGCGGCGGGCTGCGCGACGCGGTCGCCGTGGAAGACACCTGCGAGATCCTGGATGTCCCGCTCGAATCGTCCAGCGTCATCCCCGGGCTGCAGTTCCAGCGTTTCGGGCACACCGCGAACACGCTGCTCGACGGCCGGGTGTTGCTGGCCGGGGGATTCGGCGGGGGGGCGCAGCCGGTGGCCTACAACACCGCGTTGCTGCTCACCCCTCGGGGCGCGTTCCCGCGGGAGATGGTCCCCATGCTGGCCCGGCGCGCGGGGCACAGCGCCACGCTGCTTGCGAACGGCAACGTGCTGGTGGTCGGCGGCACCGGCGATCCCTGGGTCGTGGGCGGGCAGGAGATCCGCCTCACCCCGGAAGTGCCGTACGAGATCTTCATCCCGCGCTGAGGCGCGGCCGCTCACTCGCCCTTGGCGTTCGTCAGGCGGATCAGCGTGCCGTTCACCCCGGTGACGAACACCTCCACCGGATCGCACTCCACCTTGCCCCCGTCCAGGGTGCGCTCGGCCTCCGAGCGCGGCGCGCTCCCCCACATCCCCTCCAGGCGGTTCGCGGGCAGCTCGCCGAAGGGGCACAAGATCCCGTTGTTGGCCAGCATCAGCGTGCCGTTCCAGCCGGCGAAGACAACCCAGGAGGCGGTCTCGCGCTGCACGCCGCCATCGTCGCTGCCGCCGTCGATGATCGGCCCGCACTTGGACTGCATGAAGTTCCAGGTGGAGCGCAGGTACACCGTGGGCACGTTGCAGATGCAGGTGCCACGGTCGCACAGGCCCAGGATGCCGCACACGGTGCGGGCGTTGCCGGCGGTGCAATCGCCCTCGGTGGCGCAGCCCAGCTGTTGCCAGGAGCCGTCGTAGCGCACCACCGTCCCGTCCAGGCCGGTGGCGAAGAGCTCGTTGGCGTGCCGGCCCCACACCCCGTTGAGGTGGGTGACGAACGCCGTGCCGCCCCCGAAGGTCGTCACCGCCTCGCGGCTCCAGCCCGAGCCGTCGTAACGCAGGATGGTGCCGTTGTTGCCCACCGCCACGAAGTTGTTGGCGGCGGTCCCGAACACGCCGCCGAGCCGCTCCGGGGACCAGCGCTCGAGGCTCCAGTGCGTGACGCCGTTGCGATCGACGAAGCTCACCCGGTTGCGGTGCTCGCGGAATTCATTGGCCGTGGCGTCGTAGCGCACGATCAGGCCCTCGCCGCCCACCGCGATCACGGTGGGCTGCTGATTGTCGGCCGGCCCGGGCGCCGGGATGCCCCAGAGGTCGTGGAAGTTACCCCGCACCTCGACGGTCTTGGGATTGGCCGGATCGAGATCGTCGACGAACACCGTGCGCACCTTGCTCCACACCCCGTTGAGGTAGCGCAGGATGGTGCCGTTGCTCCCCGCCACGAACAGATCGGTGCGGGTCACCGCCCCCTGGGCGTCCTTCAAGACGTATCCCCACACGCCCTCGAAGTCCTCCTTGAGGCCCAGCGGATCGAGCGCGGTCCAGGCGCTGCCGTCGAAGTGCAGCACCGTTCCGGCATAGCCCACGGCGTAGACGTCGTTCGCGGCGTTGCCCCACACGTCGATCAGGTTGATGTCGGGCGTCAGCCCGGTCAGCGGCGTGGTCTCGGTGCGGACCTTCCAGATCTTCTTCCAGGTGGGGAGGGCGGCGGCGCAGGGGTCCAGATCGGCGTCCACCTCCCCGTCGCTGATGGCGCCGTCGCCCGGCGTGCTCTGGCCGCTACAGGCGCCCAGCCCGGCCGACAAGGCCACGGCCAGTCCAACAAGGGTCACCGGGAATCGCTTCATGGCCACGCTCCCTGCGCTGTCACGGCTCGTGCAGGCGCACGCTGATGGTCTGGGTCTCGCCCGCGACCACGCGCACCGTGATGGTCTTTTCGATATTAAGCCGCGGGTTGGTAAAACGCAATTGACGCAGGCCCTCCCGCGCGCGGACCCGGAACAGCGGCGTCTCGTGCGGCAGCCGCCGTCCGTCCAGGTCCACCAGGGCCCAGGGGTCGGCGTTGATGTTCAGAAATCCGTAGCGCGCCGGCGCCGGATCGGCCGGCGGGGGGCTGGTGTCCGGCCCCGGGCCCGCGTCTTGCGGCGGCAGGCCCTCCGGCGCGCCGCCCTCGCCATCGGCTCGCGGTTCCATGCCCGCGTCGCCCGGGCCCGGCTCGCCGGGCGCCGGCTCGAGGCGGGGTTCTTCGAGGACATCGCCGTGCGCATCCGGCCCCGCGCCCGCGTCGGCCCGCTCGGTGGGAACACCGGGCCAGAAGAAGACCGCCAGCGCCGCGGCCACGGCCAGCGCGAGCAGCGAAAGGAGCAGCCAGCGCCCGCGGGCCTTCTTCTGCGGCGGCTTGCGCATGGCCACCGTGCCCAGCCGCAGCAGATCCCGGGTGGTCAGGTGCTCCGGGTTCAAGCCTTGCTCCGCGGCCATCTGCCGAAGCAACCGATCGCGAGTGGTGCGCGTGGCCACCTCCCGGCTGATGTCCTCGGCGAAGAGCCGGCGCATCCACTCGGCGAACTGGGCCGGGGTGAAGCCCGGATCGGCCCGCACCCGGGCGTGAGCCAGGGCGGCCTGGAACTCCGCGGCGCTCTGCACCCGGCGCTCCGGCTCGCGCTCCAGCGCGCGCCGCAAGAGTTCGTCGACCTCGGCGGGCACCTCGGCGCGGTGGGAAGCGGCGGGGACGAAACGGGCCTCGCGGACCCGCTGCAGGGTGACCAGCTCGTTCTCGCCCTCGAACAGGCGCACGCCGGTGAGCATCTCGTAGAGCACGATGCCCAAGCTGAACACGTCCGAGCGGCCGTCCAGGTCGCGGCACTCGGCCTGCTCCGGCGACAGGTAGCAGGCCTTGCCGCGGATGATGCCCTGGGCGGTCTGGCGGATGCGGCTGCGCGCCTTGGCGATGCCGAAGTCGGTGAGCTTCACCTCGCCCTGGTAGCCGAGCAAGATGTTCTGCGGCGAGACGTCGCGGTGGATGATGCCGGTGGGGCGATCCTGGGCGTCGCGGAAGCGGTGGGCGTAGTCCAACCCCTGGGCCACCTCGGCGGCCACGAACAGCGCCACCGCCAGCGGACAGCGTTCGCCCCGCGCCTCGAGCGCGCTGAGCACGGTCTCCAGGTTCCGCCCCCGCACGAACTCCATGGCCAGGAAATAGTCCCCCGCCACCTGGCCGAACTCGAACACCTGCACGATGTTGCCATGGTTGAGCGGCATGGTGATGCGCGCCTCGTCGGTGAACATGTCGATGAAGTCGCGGTTCTGGGCCAGGTGGGGCAGCACGCGCTTGAGGCACAATTCCTTTTCGGTGCCGAAGGCCGTGGCCAGCACGGCCCGGTACACCTCGGCCATGCCGCCGATGGCGATGAGCTCCAGCAGCCGATACCGGCCGAATTCTCGGGGCAGGCCGTCCACGCCCACCACCATAGCAAAAAACCGCCGCGCCGCCCAAAAAAGGACCCGGAAAAAAAATGGACAGCCGCCCCGTTTGGGTGTACACATCGGCCATCCCAACCCCCCACGACGCGGAGCGCGAGCGCCGCCGTGGTTTGACCGGGAGGGTGCCGTGGCGGATCGGATCGTGGATCTTTCCTGCTACTTCGCCTCTCGGCACCTGGCGGAAGAGCTCTTGCGGCGGGAGGGCGCCAGCTACTTCGTCCGGCCCGAACCCGACGGCCTGGCCTTCCGTCTGGACGAACGCAAGCTGAACGCGGTGCTCGAGCGGGGCCGGGAGGCGGTGAGCCGCCTGCGCTCCGGCTCGTCGCCGCGAGCGCAGGATTTGTCGCTGTGCCGCCGCCTGCTGCGGCGCGAGTTGATCCACGATCTGGCGGTCAACCTGCTGCGCACCGGCCCCTGAGCGGGCCCGCCAGGGTCCTCCAGGCCCCCCTGTACTGTCTTTCGGCCTGTCTCATCCCCGTGCGTTTTCTTTTTGCGGCTGGCCCTGTTGCCCCTAGCGCGCGCCGCCAGGTGCATGCTCGACCTCGGCATCTGGCCGCGATGCCGCCTCAGGTGCAGGTGGGCGCGGTGGTCCCCAGGTTGCCCTGGTCGCGGCGCCACTTCTCCATCTCCATGATGAACACCGCCACGATGCGCGGATCGAACTGGGTGCCGGCGCAGCGGCGCAGCTCGGCGATGGCGATCTCGTGCGAGAGCGCCTTGCGGTAGGCGCGGTCGGAGGTCATGGCGTCGTAGGTGTCGGCCACCGCCAGGATGCGCGCCTGCAGCGGGATGGCCTCGGCCTTGAGCCCCAGCGGGTACCCGGTGCCGTCGTACTGCTCGTGGTGGTGCAGCACCGCCGGCACCACGTCGCGCAAGAACTCGATGGGCTCGAGGATGCGCCGTCCCTTGTCGGGGTGCTGCTTGAACACCTCGTACTCCTCGCGGGTGAGCTTCTGCGGCTTGTTCAGCGCGTCCAGCGGGATGCCGATCTTGCCCACGTCGTGCATGAGGGCCGCGGTGCACAGCTTGCGCTGCTCGGTCTCGTTCAGGCCCAGGCCGCGGGCGATGAGCTCGGCGTACATCATCACCCGGTCGGAGTGGCCGCGGGTGTAGGGGTCCTTGGCCTCCATGGCCCGGGCGAAACCCTGGATGGTCTGCTGGAACGAGTCCTGCAGGTTGCGGAACAGGCGCGCGTTGTCGATGGCCGAGGAGGCGCGGTCACCCAGGATGGACAGCATCTTGCGCTGGCCCTCGGAGAACTTCTTGCCCCGGGTGTAGGAGTACAGGTTGAGCATGCCGCTCACCTCCAGCCGGATCTTGAGCGGCACGCTGATGAAGGAGATCACGCGCTGCGACAAGGTGGGGCTGGAGAAGAAGCGCGCCGCCCGGTTGCCGTGGTACAGCACCAGGCGGTCCTCGCGGAAGTGGGCCAGGATCTCGGGGAGCACCAGCTCCTCCACCTCCCGCTCGAACTGGTTGTCCTGGGATCGGCGCAGCTTGAGCTCGAAGCGCCCGCTCTCCGGATCGAGCAGCAGCAGGGAGGTGGCGTCGGCCCCGCTCTCCTTGAGGGCGGTGTCCACGATGATCTCCAGGATGCGGTCGAGCGACAGCGTCTTGGTGAGCACCTCGGACATGGTGTAGATGCTGAGCGCCTCCTTGAGCTGGATGTTCTCGAGTTGCAGGCGCTGCTTCTCCAGGCCGCGCTGGACGATGTGGATGACCTCCTCGACCTTGAACGGCTTGAGGATGTAGTCGTAGGCCCCCTTCTTCATGGCCTCGATGGCCGTCTCCACGGTGCCGAAACCGGTCATGATCACCGTCAGCACGTTCAGCGAGCGGCGGTTGATCTCCTCCAGCAGCTCCAGGCCGCCGAGCCGGGGCATCTTGAGGTCGGTGATCACCAGGTTGTAGGAGCGCTGCTCCAGCTCCTCGAGCGCCTGCTGGCCGTCCTCGACGGCGCGCACCACGTAGCCCTCCATGGACAGAAAGTCCGAGAGGATCTCGCGGATCACTCGCTCGTCGTCCACCACCAGCACGCGGTGGGAGTCTTCGTGGAAGCTGTATTCCAAGCCGTCGCTCCTGGGCCCGATTATCGCACCCGGCGGGGGGGTGTCAATTGCACACGCTCACCTCGACCCGGTCGCGGCCGCGGCGCTTGGCCCAATACAGCGCCTGGTCGGCGCGGCGCAGGAAGGCGTCGCCGGCCTCCCGGGGTCGCAGGCGCGCCGCGCCAAGGCTCACCGTCACGTCCAGCGGCCCCGCGGTGGTGATGAAGGGCGCGCCCTTGACCGAGAGCCGCAGGCGCTGCGCCACCCGCCGGGCCTGGGCCAGGTTGGTGTCGGGGAGCAGGATGACGAACTCCTCGCCGCCGACGCGCGCCAGCACGTCCTCGCTGCGGCATCCCTGGCGCAAGCGCTCCGCCAGGTCTTGCAGCACCTGATCGCCCACGGGGTGGCCGAAGCGATCGTTGATGTTTTTGAAGTGGTCGAGATCCAGGTACAACGCGCTGAGCGGCCGGCGCGAGCGATGCGCGCGCTCCACCTCGAGCGGTAGCCGCTCGGAGAGGTAGCGGCGGTTGTGGAGCAAGGTCAGCGCGTCCGACTCGCTGAGCCGGCGCAGCCGGGCGATCTCCAGGTAGGGCACGGAGATCTCTCCCAGCAGCGTGAGCACGTCGAGCTCCAGCGGACGGTATGGCCGCCCGTCGCGGCGCGCCACCGAGAGCACCCCGATGCAATCCCGCCGCGCCATCAGCGGCACGGCCATGATGGCGGTGGGCGTCCAGGCCTGGCCGCGCCGCAGCACGAAGCGGGGATCGCGCCGCACCCGGTTGGTCAGGGCCGGCCGCCGGTGGATCACCACCCAGCCGATGAAACCTTCCCCGGGGCGGAAGGGCGCCGCGCCCCGGCGGTGCACCGAGGGACCGAAACGGGCCGAGATCAGCAGCCGCTGTCCGCTCTCGTCGAGCAGGCGCAGGGTCGCCTGGATGCTGCCGGTGACGGCCACGGCGGTGCGGGCCACCGATTGCAGCGTGGATTCCACCTGGCGGCTGCGGCGCAGGTCCTCGGCCACCCGGAGGAGCGATGCGGTGACCCCGGCCAGCGAACGCCGCGCCAACGCCCGGCCGGGGCGTAGGGATGAATCGGTGCGGCGGCGGGGCTTGCCCGAGGTCATGGGGCCTCCGGGCCCGGGAGCGCCGTGCGCCCGTCGAGGCGGGCGGCGGCCTCGGCCAGGGCGATGCCGGTGAGCACCAGGCTCTTCTGGCGCCCCGCCTCGCCGGCGACCAGCTCGATGGCGCGCGGCGGGAGGGCGAGCGTCTCCGAAAGGAACCGGATCAGCTCCTGGTTGGCGCGGCCGTCCAGCGGGGGGCTCTTCAGCCGGATCTTGAGCCGATCCCCGTGCAGGCCGGCGATCTCGGTGCGTTTCGCGCCCGGCTGGGCCCATACCTCGAGCCGCAGGCGGCCGTCTCGCTGGGTGGCGAGATATGCGGGCATTCGCCTAGGAGCCCTGGCGTCGCTCGGCGTCCTTGGGCCGAGCCTCGCTCTCGCCGGCGGAGGCCCGCTCGTTCTTGCCGGGCGGTTCCTCGCGCACCTTGAGCACCTTGAGCTTGTCTTCGACCTTGTAGCTTGCGCTCTGGCTCTCGGCCTCCTCGCGGGCCTGCAGGAGCTTGCGGTGGGTCGAAAGCACGTTCTGCAGGCGCGACATGAGGTTGGTCTGCAAGCGGGCGAGGCGCTCGACCTCCTCGCGGAGGTTCTCCACCTCGCGGTCGCGATCCAGGCCGAGGAGCTGGGCGTTGGCCTCCAGCGTCTCCAGGATGGCGGCGTGCAGCTTGACGCGGCGCTGCTTGAGCTCCTCCACCGAGACGAAGAGGTTCTCGGCCTTGTCCTCGTGGACGTCCAGCAGCAGGCGGCGGTGGGTCTCGATGGTCTCGGTGAGCTGGGCCACCATCTGCTCGCGCTGGCGCTTGGCCTCGTTGATGTCCTCGATGACCTTGACCAGCCGGTCGTTGGCGGCGTGGATGATCTTCTCCGCCTGGAGCTCGGCCTGGGACAGGATCACCTCGGCCTCCTTGCGCGCGCTCTCCTTGATGTCGTCGGTGATCTTCTGGGCGGTGATCATCGTCTCCTTGAGCGCCCGCTCGCGCTCGCGATACTCCTCCACCACCCGGCTCGAGCGAGCCAGCTCCTCCTGGAGCTTCTGGTTGTCGCGCAAGATCTTCTCGAACTCGTCGGAGACGAGGTTGAGGAACGACTCCACCTCGCGCGGGTCCAGCCCGCGCAGGCGCCGCTCGAACTGCTGCTGGCGGATGTCGATGGGGGTGATCTTCATGACCGCATCCTCCTACGCGGGCGAGCCCTCGAACGCCCGAAAAGCGCACAGGCGCTCGAGCAACAAAATCGTCTCGCACAACGGCAGGCCCACCACGTTGGTGTACGAGCCGCGGATGGAGCGCACCAGCAGGGCGGCCCGGCCCTGCACGCCGTAGGCGCCGGCCTTGTCCAGCGGCTCCCCGGTGCGGACGTACCCGGCGATGAGCGCCGGGCCCAGCTCGCGAAAGGTCACCTCGCTGGACTCGAGGATCTCCTCGCGCGCCTCCGGGCCCGTGCACAGCACGGTCACCGCGGTCAGCACCCGGTGGGTGCGGCCGGAGAGGCGCGACAGCATGCGCGCGGCGTCCGCGGCGTCACGGGGTTTCTGCAGGATCTCGCCGTCCAGCACCACGGTGGTGTCGGCGCCGAGGACGAAGCGCCCGGCCGGAAGATTCGCCGCCACGTTCTCGGCCTTGCGCCGGGCGATGCGCCGGGTGAAGTTCTCGGCGTCCTCGCCGGGCACGACCTCCTCCGCGACGCGGCTTTCGCGAACCTCCAGGGGGACGCCGGCGAGCGAGAGCAGCTCGCGCCGCCGTGGCGAGGCGGAGGCCAGGACCAGGGGAGTTTCCGGGGTGACCGGCATTTCGGACCTCGAGTAGCATTATTGGCCCCGCCCCGCACCCGGTCAAGAATCTCGTCATCCAGATCGCGCCGGCGGCCGCGGGCGGCCCCACTTCGCGCGCCACCGCGCTCATTCCTTGCCGAGCGCCTGGCGCACCTTGGCGGCGAGCTCGCCGAGGGAGTACGGCTTCTGTAGGAAGTGCAGCCCCTCCTCCACCTCGCCCTGGCGGACCACCCCGTTCTGGGCGTAGCCGGAGACGAACAGGCACTTCATTCCGGGCCGCCGGGCGCACAGCGCGCGCGCCAGCTCCCGTCCGTTCATCTGCGGCATCACCACGTCGGTGAGCAGGAGGTGGATCTCCCCCGCGAAGGAGCCCGCCCGGCGCAGCGCCTCCCCCGGCGAGGCGGCGGCCAGCACCGTGTACCCCAGCCCCTCGAGCATCCTGCGGCCGAGCTCGAGCAGCATCCGCTCGTCCTCCACCAGGAGCACCGTCTCGCCCTGGCCCTTGCGCAAGCCACGGCCGCCATCCGGCGCCGGGCTGGCCTCCGACTCGCATCGCGGCAGCAGGATCTCGAAGGTCGTGCCATGGCCCGGGGCGCTGCGCACCTCGATGGCGCCACGGTTCTGCGTCACGATGCCATACACCGTGGCCAACCCCAGGCCGGTGCCCTTGCCCAGCTCCTTGGTGGTGAAGAATGGCTCGAACAGGTGCTCGACCACCTCCGGGCTCATGCCGGCGCCGCTGTCGCTCACGAACAGGCGCACGCACTCGCCCGCGGCGAGGGTCGGGTGCCGCTCGCGCTCGGCCTCGCCGACCACGGCGTTCTCGGTGCCGATGGTGATCCGGCCCGTCCCGCGAATGGCGTCCCGGCCGTTCAGGCACAGGTTGGCGAGCAGCTGATCCACCTGCGCGGGATCCAGCCGGACCGGCCACAGCTCCGGGCCGGGCATCCACACGAGCTCGATGTTCTCGCCGAGCAGCCGCTGCAGCATCTTGAGCATGCCGGCGACCGCGGCGTTGAGGTCCAGCACGCGCGGCGCCACCGGCTGCTGGCGGGCGAAGGTCAGCAGTTGGCGCACCAGCTCGGCGGAGTGGCGGGCGGCCTCGAGGATGTCCCTCAGATGAGGCGCGAGCGGGTCCTCGGGCGCGGCCTGGGACAGCGCCACCTCCGCGTGCCCGAGGATCACCATGAGCATGTTGTTGAAGTCGTGGGCCACCCCGCCGGCCAGCCTTCCGATCGACTCCATCTTCTGCGCTTGCAGGAGCTGTTGCTGAAGGCGGGCCTTCTCCTCCTCGGCCCGTTTCTGCTCGGTGATGTCCTGCACCATGCCCACCGAGCGGACGATCTTGCCCGCGCTGTCCTTGATGTGCTCGCACCTCTCCAGCACCCAGCGGATCTCGCCCGTTGCGCGCCGGACGAGGCGGTGCTCGATCTCGTAAGAGTCGCGGCCTTCCCGCACCGAGCCTCGATAGGCCTGATCCACCGCCGCCCGGTCATCGGGGTGAACCGCCTCCATGAAGGCCTGGTACGACGCGCCGAAATCTGTCGGCGGGAGCCCGAAGATCCGGTGGGTCTGCTCGGACCACGACAGGCGGCCGGAGAGCAGATCGAGTTCCCAGCTCCCGAGCTGGCCGATCTCCTGGGACTTTGCGAGCAGCCGCTCGTTTTCGCGCAGGGCCTCCTCGATCCTGCGCTGCTCGGTGATGTCGATGCCGAATGTCGCATAGCCGCGAATCTCGCCTTCTTGGCTCCGCAAGGGAAAGCACACGACGATCATGCAGCGCTCGAAGTCCGCCTCACCGGGGACGGAGCGGCTGGGCCGGAACCACAATGGTGGAAACACGACGGTTTCCCCGGCCCGGGCGCGCTCCAGGAGTGGCCCCAGGCCCTTCTCCTTGAGCTGCTCATCGGAGAAAAATCGCCAGGTGGCAGGCGGGGGCGTCGGCCAAACCTTGAAGAAGGCCGGGTTGACGTACACGCTGTGGCCCTCGAGATCGAAGATCTGTATCGCGTAGGGCGCGTTCTCCACGAAGGCGGCGAGCTCTGCGGCGTCGAGACCGAGTTTGCGGTGATCGACCGGGGCGTCCTTCTTTTCTGTCTCTGTCATCGAATTTCCGCCGTGCCCGATGTGAGCGAACCGTTCTCGAAGCGTATTTACGCAACGCGCAGGCAACGTACCGGCGGCCACCCGCCAAGTCAATGCTCATCAGCCCCATGCTGGCACCCTGTCATCATCATGGCCGGCAACCTTGGAACCCCGGGAAACCCCGGAAACCCCGGGGCCTGTCCCCAAATATTCTGCTGTATTTTCAGGTGGTAAGCGATCAGGCCAGCCATCGCAAAAACAGCCCACCGTGAATATTACAAACAAAAACAGATAGTTGTGTGGAAAGGCCTGTGACGGGTTGGCGCAGCGTAAAAACACCAAGGACGCGGCAAAATAATATTATCTATTTATTTCATACTGTTATACCCAATCAGCGTTTTGCGGTTCGGCACGGCTCTTGCTTTCGGACAACCGGAATGAATCCCGGCCCGAAGAGCGCTCGAATCTTCTTTCTTTTGTTGTGCGCGTTCCCGGCGCCAGCTCGAGGGGATGACGTCTGGTCCACCCCGGTCCCGGGCGTGGCCTACCTTCGCCGCACCCTTCCCACCCAGAAGATCCATGCCGCGTTCGTGGACATGACCCGGCCGGAGTTCTTCTTGCGGGTGACGCGCGCGGACGAGAAGTTCCAGACCACCACCGGCTTCGCCCGAAGCGTCGGGGCCGTCGCGGCCATCAACGGCGACTGGTTGAACCTCGACAACGGCGCCCTGCCCGTCGGCCTGGCGGTGGGCGACGGGTGGTTCTGGGAGGGCACCCACGACGCCGTCAACTGGTCGTTTTTGGCCTGCTCCGTCGAGCGGAGGTGCGAGATCGACGCGAGCAACAGCGAGCGGCCGCTGCACTGGAGCTGGCACAACGTGGTGGGCGGCAACGGCGCGGTGCTGGTCGTCGGCGGCGCGCCCCAGCATTACCCGGACGCCTTCTACAGCGCCGATCGCCACCCCCGCTCCGCGGTGGGATACAACACCGAGCAGACGCTCCTCATCCTCCTGGCCGTCGAGGGGCGGCGAGCCGGAAGCGCGGGCATGACCTTCAACGAAGTCGCCGATCTGATGGTGGAGCTGGGCGCGCACGACGCGCTGATGCTCGACGGCGGGGGCTCGACCGCCCTGGTCCTCGGCGGCAACCGCGTGAACTCCCTTCCCAGCAACCAGGACGGCGAACGGGTGGTGGTGAACCACCTGGCCGTCGTCGCCGGGGCCATGGACGCGCGCTGCGCGGCGCGACCGAACGGGCGGTATTGCAAGGACCGCACCTGGATCGCGACCTGCCAGGGCGGAACCTTCTCCGAGGGCGACTGCGGGTACTTCGGCTGCACCTGCGAGGAGGGCCTGGGAACCGCCTACTGTGTCCATCCGTACTGCAAGAACGGCGGCAACGCCTCCGCCTGCCGCTCCAGCACCGTCCTCGTCACCTGCGAGGCGGGCCGGCCCAGCGAGGGCGATTGCGGATACTACGGCGCGACGTGCGAGGAGAGCGCCGGCACCGCCTATTGCGTCCACCCCTTCTGCACTCATGGCGGCAACGCCACCTGGTGCCTGGACGACCGGCGGCTCGCCACCTGCGTCATGGGTCAGTACAACGAGACGTCGTGTCAAGCGGGCGAGACGTGTCAGGACGGGCGCTGCGCGCGCCCGAGCGCCCCGGAGCTGTGCGACAACGCCGTCGATGACGACGGGGACGGGGAGGTGGACTGCGCCGATCCGGAGTGCGCTTCGGCCGCGGCATGTCTCGCGCCGGACGCCGGACAAGCGACGGACCTCGCGCCGGACGGCGGCGCCACGGCGGATGCCTCCGACGCGGCGGGCCCCGGGGACCGCCCGGGCGCCGACTCCGAAAACGGCCCCGAAGGCGAACCCATCATCGCCGGCGGCTGCGCCACGGCAGGAGGCCGAGACGAGAGTTGGGTGCCGCTCGCCGTCGGATTCCTGCTCGGGTTCCGGAGGTTTTCCGCCGGGACAAAGCGCGCAAAGACGCAACGCGCGTGACTTATCCTGCGACGGCGCGCTCGGGCGCTCCCGGGTGGCGACTCGACGAACCACCTCGCTCGTGGTATAGCTCACCCTGGCTCGGCAAAAATTTGGAGGTGCGACATGCGGACGATTTTCGCTTTTCTTTCTCCTTTCCTTTTCGCATCGATGATCGGCTGCGGCGGCAAGGACGCCAACGATCTCAAGGTCGGCGCCCAGTGCACCCGGCTCCAGGACTGCGGGGTGGAGCCCAAGGACGGCGAGGTTCCTGCGCTCGAGTGTCTGGCCGCCTTCAAAGGCGGGTACTGCGGCAAGACCGGCTGCGCCCACAGCAGCGACTGCCCGGAGAAGTCCGCCTGCGCCAACCTCGACGGCACGTTCTACTGCTTCCTGGTCTGCACCGACAAACCCGACTGCAACCAGAACCGCTCGGTCGATAACGAGGCCAACTGCTCGAGCTCCATAAAGACCGTGGAGAACACCGAGCAGAAGCTGTGCATCCCGCCCTCGTCCTAGATCGCGCCCTGAATGGCTGACCCGATGCACCTCGCTCGACCTCTCGCGCTCCTCCTTCTCCTTGGCAGCCTTTGGCCCGGGTGCGGCGGCGGTGGCGCTCCGGGCGACGGCGGCCCCGACACCGACGACGCAAGCGACGGAACGGATTCCGCCCCGGACGGGTTCGAGGACGGCGGCGCGGATGCGGGTCCGGATGCAGCACCGGACGGCGCCCCGGACGCAGGCCTCGACGGCCAGGATGACGGCGGCGATGAGGTGGGGCGCGATGGGGCCCAAGACGCCGGATACGATGACGGCGGCGATGGCGGCGGGGATACCGGGAGCGACGGCGGAGACGAGAACGGCGACAACGCCCCCACGTGTTCGCCCCGCATCCTGGGGTACGACTGCTCCCAGGGTGTGGCCGGGCGGCCGCTGGGCGGCGGCGAGGGCTACGCGAGCTGGATCGACCCGCAGGATCCCTGCGCCAAGGTGGTGTCCACCCGCGAAGAACTCCTGGCGGCGCTGGCCGCGGCTCGCTTCGGCGACATCGTGTACGTGGCCGACGACGCGGTCATCGACCTGGGGCCGGAGCGGGACCGGGAGATCGCCATCCCCGAAGGCGTCACCCTGGCCTCGGGCCGCGGCCGGCAGGGCTCGCTGGGGGCGCTGTTGTTCTCGAACCAGCACGATCAGCTCACCTACGCGGCCGTCTCCGTGTTCGTCGTCACCGGGCCCCGGGTACGCATCACCGGGTTGCGGCTGCGCGGGCCGGACACCGAGGTCGGCACCACCGGCCAGTCGCCCATGGCCGTGGCCGTGCGCACCAGCTTCCCGGCGCCCACCGAGCCGCGGGAGGTGGAGGTGGACAACTGCGAGCTGTGGGGCTGGCCCAACGCGGCCGTGTCCATCTACCGGACCGATCGCGCCATGGTCCACCACAACTTCTTTCACCACAACCGCCGGGCCGGGTACGGGTACGGAGTGGTGGTCAACTACGCCTTCCCGGTGATCGGCGCCAACGTCTTCGACCACAACCGGCACGGCATCGCCGCCACCGGCTACCCGACCACCAGCTACGAGGCCTGCCACAACCTGATTCTGCCCGGCGCCACCAGCACCAGCTTCGACATGCACGGCGGTTTCGACAAGGGCTTCTGGCCCGACACGGCCGGCACCGCCTTCTCCATCCACCACAACCTGTTCTTGGCCGCCGGGGTGGACGGGATCGGGATCCGCGGGGTGCCCATCGACCAGGGCCGCATCGACGACAACCAGTTCGTGCACTCGGGAACGCACGCGGACTTCCCCTCGGCGGTGTGGCAGCGCTTCTACCCGGCCGCCCCGGCCTGTCTCTCCACCGGCGGCTGCGTGCTGACGCCCTGGCCCGACTTCCCGGGCTACCAGCGCATGAACGACGCCACGCTGTGCCGCACGGCCTGCGAGCCCAACCTGAAGCGGCGCGACCCGGCCACGCTGGAGCGCATCACCATGAGCGGCAACAGCTTCGGCCTGCCTCACCGCACGGCGTACTTCGCGTCGTTCGGCGGCCAGAGCTACTGGAGCTTCCGCCGCTTCGCCAGCCTGCCGATCGCGGATCTCGCCTTCGGCGACCTCGACGGCGACGGGACGGCCGACGGCTTTTGCGCCACCGGGAGCGCCTGGCAGATGTTCCCATCCCTCCGGGAAGAGCCGCGCACGCTGCGAAATTCGAGCATCCCCCAGGCGGACCTGGCCATCGCCGACCTCGACGGGGATGGTACGGCCGACGTGTTCCATGCCGACGGAACGGCCTGGTGGGTCTTCCGCTCGGGCACGGCGGACCCGGAGCGGCTGAACACCTCCGGGGTGCGGCGGGCCTCGCTGCACCTTGCCGACTTCGACGGCGACGGGCGCGCCGACGTGTTTCGGGCGGGCGGCGGCGCCTGGCAGGTGTCCTGGGCGGCCCGCTCGGCGTGGCAGACGCTGAACACCCGGACCGAGCCGCTGGAGGCGCTGCATTTCGGGGACTTCGACGGGGACGGGCGCGCGGACGTGATGCTCGCGGACGGGGTGCAGTGGAAGGTGTCCTGGGGCGGGAGCACGGACTGGGAGCCGATCAACACCTCCGCCATCACGGCCATTTCGGTCGCGGACCTTGACGGCGACGAGCGCGCGGACGTGTTCTCGGCGAGCGGCGGAGTGTGGCGGGTGTCCTGGGCGGGGAGATCGGCCTGGCAGACGTTGCAGGAGAGCCCCGATGTGCTGGACGCGCTCGGGTTCGCCGATGTCAACGGCGACGGCCGCGCGGACGTCTTGAGCCTACGCTAGGACCTCGCACGAGCGGCATCGGCGGACAGAGCGCGCCCGGATCGTCTCACCTGCCCGGCGGGCTCGCTGCACCGTCCTTGAGGGCGCGATACTCCGTGATGTCCACCAGCACGCCGTGGTAGAAGGTCTGGTTGGCCCCGAAGTCCTTCACCTGGTAGCAGGTGTCGAGCACCACCCGGATCCGGCCATCCGCCCTCCGGCGCAGGCGCAGCTCGAAGTTTCGGACCGTACCGAAGCTGAGGAGCTGCTGGATCTCCCGCTCGCGCTCGGACGGATCCGCGTAGAGATCTTGAGCCTTGAGAGAACGGAGCTCCTCGAGCGATGCCACGCCGAGGATCTCCAGGCAGGCCGCGTTGGCGTCCAGCACCTCACCATTCAGGGAGGAGATGTAAACCCCCACCGGGAGGTTGGCCATCAACATTCGCAACGTCTCGGGGTCCTGAAGGCTGCGAAATGGCGGCTGGGCCATGAAACATCCTCCTTGGCGAGCGCCGGCAAGTCCAAGGGCGCCGCCCATCGAGCCCACAAGGGAAAGATGCCACGACGCCCCACCGATGACAAACGCCCGTCTCGCGTTGGCGTACTTGACCTGAAAAGATCGCATCTGCTACGTTTTCCCCATGCCCGATCAGCACGAGATCAAGCTGTATCTTCCTTACCTTTTCGAGGCGCTCCACCGGGCCCGATTTACCGGGATGCTGAAGCTCCAGGAGGGACAGATCGAACGGGTGGTCTTTCTGCACGACGGCCAGCCCGTCCAGGTGCAGTCCCGCCTCCAGGAAGAAACCTTGGGCCGGGTGCTGCTGGACGAGAAGAAGCTCACTCCGGAGCAGTACCAGGAGATGCTGCAGCGCATCATCCAGACCCGCCGCCCGGCCGGTGAGATCCTGATCGCAATGGGCGTGATGGGGCCGCAGGACGTGTTCGCCGCGCTCGAATTCCAGGCGCGGAAACGGCTCAACAACTGTTTCAAGATGAAGGACTTCGGTTTTTCTCTGGAGGCGAAACCCGTCCCGCCGGAGCACCTCATCGTCCACCTGAACATCGCCGAGGTGATCTTCTCCGGCATCCGCATCGCGTACTCGCTGGACCGCTTGCTGTCGGAGTTTCCGGTGGACGAGGACACGGTGTTCGTGGCGCCGCAGGACCGCACGCTCCCGCCGCTCGGCCCCAAGGACGAGCGCGTGTACCGCGCCGTCAAGAGCGGGACCGCCTTGAGCCGCCTGATGAAACTCCAGCCGGACATCAAGGCGCTGGTCACGACCCTGTACGCGCTGCACGCGCTCCGGCTCGTCGAGGCCAGCGGGATCGCCCGTCCCAGCGTCCGCGACCTCGAGCTCCCCGGCCTGGAGGACGACGCGCCCGTGACGATCCCGTCCGCGGAGCAGGCCGCCGCCGGCCCCGACTCCGAGCCCCCGGCCGTCGAACCGGCAGCGGAGGACTTCTCGGCCCCCACCCTGGTCGACATGGAGCGCTCCCTCAAGGTCAACCCGCTCCTGGCCGAGAAGTGCCTGGTCATGGGCCGCGAGGACCACTTCGCGTTGCTGGGGGTCTCGCGCCAGGAGAAGGGCCAGGGCCTGCGCGCGGCCTACTTCCGCCTGCTGCGCACCTACCACCTGCAGGACATCGACCGGTACTACCAGACCATCAAGGAGCGGGAGATGGCCCACCAGTTGCTGGACCGGGCCACGCTGGCCTACCGCGAACTCGACAACGCCCAGAGCCGCGAGGCGTACCTCGCCAGCCTGGCCTCGCGCACCGCGCGCTCCGACGCGGCGGTCCCGGTGCGGGTGCGCGCGGACGTGGAGGCGCAGAAGGGCGAGCTGTTCCTCGCGGCGAAGCGCTTCGACGCGGCCATCGACGCCTTCCAGCAGGCCATCGCCCTCTACCCGGAAGAGCCGGGGTACCACTATCGCCTGGGGCTCGGCCTGTACCACCGGGAGTCGGCCGCGATCCCCGCCGATCAGCCCTTGCCGGAGTCGGTGATCGAGCCCGTGCTGAAGGCGCTGTCCATCGATCCGCGTTTCTCTCCGGCGCACCTCCAGCTGGGCTACTTCTTCAAGCGCAACCGCGCCTTCGATCGCGCGCTGGCGCACTTCCGCAAGGCGCTGGAGTGCGATCCCACCTGCAAGCCGGCCCAGTCCGAGATCCGTTACCTGGAGAAGGAAAAGAGCTAACCCCGCCGAGGTAAAAGAGGGCACGATGAGCCCGGAGGCCGAAAAGAAGAAACTTGCGCTTTTTACGCCCGACCGCGGCGCAGAAAAGAAGCTGTCCGATCTGCTCGGCCGCCTCGGCTACCAGGTGTATGCGAGCCGCCGGCTCGAGGACCTGGAACGGCTGCTCTCCACGCCGGCCCCGGGGGATCTGGTGCTGTGCGACAGCGCCCTGTTCGGCCCCGGCTACCGCGAGGTCCAGGAGCACCTGACCCGCCTGCGCAAGATCCGCCGCGAGCCGCCGCTCTTGCTGCTGTGCGCGCTCCACCTGTCGCTCGAGGCGAAAGACAAGCTGCTCGCGCTCGGCTGCGCCGACGTGCTGTCCCTGGAGGCGCCCTTCCTGGAGCTGGTCTTCGCCATCAACCGTATCCTGTTCCCCAAGATCCGGGAGCTCAGGCGCTACACCCGGGTGTTCGGCGGGTTCCCGGTGGACTTCAAGTCGGACAAGACCTCCGGGCGCGGCGAGGTGTACAACATCAGCCAGGAAGGCGCCTTCATCCAGTGCGAGCGGCCGGAGAGCGAGGGCACCCGCCTTGTGGTGCGCTTCGACCTGCCCGGCTCGGGCGAGCCGCTCCAGGTCGAGGCGGTGGTGAGCTGGCGGACCGAACGAAGCGGCGACTTCTCCCCGACCGGGATGGGGGTGAGCTTCCTCTCTCTCGGGGAAGGCCCGAGCCAGAGCCTGGGCCGTTTCATTTCCGGCCGGGCAAACGGAACCCGCTGACCTCCTTGAAGCCCCGGACCGTGCGATCCAGCTGCTCGGCGTGCTGCCGCTGAAGCTTCTGCACGATGTCGCGCACCTTCTTGCGCTGGCGCTCCGTCTCGAACAGAAACTCCAGCCCCATGCCGCGCGGCTGCCCGGTCGCCTTGACCCAGGCCACCCGCGCCCACAGCTTCAGTCCCAGCAGGTAGCCGGGAGGTTTCAGCTTGCACTCGACCACCGTCCCGACCGGGAACAGGCGATCGGTGCGGATGAAGCTGCCGCCCTCGCTGATGTCCTCGGCGAACTCGCGCACGAACTGGTCGTCGCGCCCGTAGGTCACCACGAAGGAGCAGGGCATGCGGTGGCTGCGCCGGTCCACGAAGTCCACCGCCTTGCCGGCGGCGTGATCGAGCACCAGTTGCAGGGTGCGGTTCTCCTCCGAGTAGAACTCCACCTCCACCCCGGGCGGCAACGGCGGCTCCTGCGAGCCGCGCCGGCGGGAGATCACCTTGCCCTGGAGCCGGAACGAGCGCCGCTCGGCGGGGAACTCCACCGTGAGCAAGACCGGCTCGGCCAGCTCGAAGCGGCGGCCGGTCTCCACGAACAGCACCCCGCGCGGGCCGCGGCGGGAGAAGGCCTCCAGCAGGGCTTCCCGGCGGACGTAGCGCGCAGCCAGCGAACGGCGATTGGGCATGCGTTTATCCTAGTCGGCGGGCGGGCGGGGTTCAAGTGGCGACGGCGTCGAACAGGCGCCGCTTCCACAAGAGGGGGATCGCCAGCAGCAGGTTGACCCCGCCGCTCACCCACAATGGCACCGGGTAGCCGTAGTGTTCACCGAGCGGACCATAGACGACCGCCCCCGCGATGTAACCGGACATGGTGACCGCGGTGATGAATCCGGTGTGCCCTCCCAGCCGGGTCTTCGGGAACAGGGCGTGGATGCCGAGGTAGAAGAACAGCAGCATGATCCCGTCGCCCAGGCCGTGCACCATGCGGAACACGAGCGAGAGCGGCATGCCCACGGCGGCCAGGCCCGCCTGGCCCAGGCCCGACAGCACCACCCCGGCCCCCAGCAACGGCAGCACCATGGGCCGCCGCGCGAACAGGGGCGCGGCCAGCACGATGGCCAGCAGCACGCAGGCGTACTCGGCGGCCATGTACAGGCCGATGTCCAGAAGATCGAGGCGCAGCCCGTCCTCGAGATACAGCGGGTAGGCGGTGCCCTCGGCGCCCCAGTGGGAGCAGAAGAGAAAGACGAACGCGGCGAAGAACAGCACGCGCGAGTCCTTCAGGTCGGCCCGGTAGTCGGCCAGGCGGACCCTGCCGGCCGGCGTCGGCGAGAGCAGCCGGGACATCGGCGTAAGCAGCAGCAAGACGCCGGCGGAGGCCAGCAGCACGAGCTCGAACGGAAAGCGCAGCAGCACCGCGCCGGACAGGACGGTGCCCAGGGTGATGCCCACGAAGCGCATCCCCTGGTAGCGCGCCAGCCGGCCGAAGATGGGCGAGCCGGACGGGCTCTTGAGGATCTGCACGTCCAGGCTCAACCGGCACAGGTAGTTGCACAGGCTCCACCAGAACACCCCGACCAGCTCCAGCCAGAACCCGCCCGCCAGGGCCATGAGCGCCAGTCCCATGCCCTGGCCCGCCAGGCCCAGGGCCAGCAGGGCCCGGCTGGTGAAGCGGTCGTTGAACCACCCGGCCGGCAACGCCGAGAGCAGGCCGGTGAGTGCCTGCACCGCCACCAGGACTCCGATCTCGGCGCCGGAGAGGTGCAGCCGGTCGCGAAAGAAGAGCGTGAGGAAAAACCCCGTGGCCGAGGTGGCCAGCATGAAGATCCCGGCCACCAGGGATGGGGGCCAGTCCTGCCGGAAGACGGACGCGGGGCGCGGGGGCATGGGGCTCAGTTGCCGGAGAAGCGTTTCCAGGTCTCGGCCATCTGCCGCAGGCGCGCCTCCACGCGGCCGTTGATCGATTCCGCCGGGTAGCGCCCCTCCGCGTCGGGGCTTCCCGCGGGGACGCCGGTGAGGATCTCGATGCCCTGGTCGACGCTGGACACCGCCCAGATGGAGAACTGCCCCCGCCGCACCGCCTCGACCACGTCCTCCCGCAGCATGAGGTGGCGCAGGTTGCCCCGCGGGATGAGCACGCCCTGGGAGCCGGTCAGCCCGCGGCTCTTGCAGATCTCGAAGAAGCCCTCGATCTTGTGGTTGACCCCGCCGATGGGCTGGATGTCCCCGCGCTGGCTGATCGAACCGGTGACCGCGATCTCCTGGGAGAGGGGCACGCCCGAGAGCGCGCTCAGGATGGCGTAGGCCTCGGTGGAGGAGGCGCTGTCGCCGTCGATCTCGCCGTAGCTCTGCTCGAAGCACACGCTGGCGTCGAGGGCCAGCGGGAAGTGCTGGCCGAAACGATCCTTGAGGAATCCCGAGAGGATGTACACGCCCTTGTCGTGGATGGCGCCGGAGAGGCCGGACTCGCGCTCGATGTTGACGAACCCGTCCCGGCCCACCGCCACCGAGGCGGTGATGCGGCACGGTTTGCCGAAGGAGTAGTCGCCCAGGTCGAAGACCGCCAGCCCGTTCACCTGTCCCACCCGCGCGCCGCGGGTCTCCACCATCACCACGTTGTCCTCGATACTCTGCCGGTACTTCTCCTCGGCCAGGTTCACCCGCTGCCGGCGCTGCTCGATGGCCCGGCACATGTCCTGCGGCAGGATGCGGCGCCGGCGCTCCTGGCGGGCGCAGAAGGCGGCCTCGCGCAGCAGGTCGGCCACCACCCGGAAACGCGTGGTGATGCGCTGCTGGTCCTCGACGTCGCGCACCGCCTCCTCGACCAGGACCGCGGCGGCGGGCCGGGTGAGCGGCAAGAGATCCTCCTCGCTGATCACGCGGTGCACGAAGGCCATGAACTTCTCCAGGTTGAGCCCGGAGAACTCCATCTCCACGTCGAACTCGGCCTTGATCTTGAAGGTCTTGCGGAACTCGTCCTCGGTCAGGTACAGGGCCCGGTAGATGTCCTCGTCTCCGAGCAGGATGGCCTTGACCGAGAGGGGGATGGGCTCGGGCTTCAGCGCCGAGCTCATCAGGGCCATCGGCCCCTCGGGCATGCGGATCTCGGTGAAGCCGGTCGACAGCGCCCGTTTCAGGGCCTTCCAGGCCATCGGCTCCACCAGCAGGTCCTCGGCATTGACCACCAAGAACCCCCCGTCGGCCCGCAGCAGCGAGCCGGCGCGGATGTTCATGAAGTCGGCCTCGGTGCGGCCGTTCTCGTCGGTGCCGCGCTCCACCGTGCCGAACAGGCGCACCGGGGTGGGGTTGTTCTCGGTGATCACCGGGCAACCCTTCTGGTGGGCGTTGTTGAGGATGACGTTGACGCGGAACACCGCGAAGGGGTCGGGCGTGGCGTCCTGCGGCCCCGCCTCCTGGGGAGCGGGCGCCTCTTCCTTGGGCCGCACCAGCAGGGCGGTGCGCTCCAGCAGCGCCTCGCGCACGTCATCCAGGTAATCCTGCACCGACTCCTTGGGGAACTGGTCCCGCAGGTCGGCCAGCTGCCGGTCCACGATGGCGCTGGCGGTCTGCCGGTCCAGCACCCCCAGCTGATCGTTCATCTCGCGGGCCAGGGCCCGGGTCTGCCGCTGCACGCCTTCGAAGCGGTTGCGCAGCACGCGGTGCCGGTTCTCGATGCGGCGGAAGCGGCGCAGCGAGATCTTGCCGTTGCGGGCCAGGTCCTCCACCTCGGCCATGGTCTTCGGTTCCTTGTTGATCACCGGGACCACGTCGTGCTCCACCGTGCCCGCGCTCTGCATCTCCACCAGGGTGAAGCGCGCCCGGCGCACCTCCTCCTGGAAGGCCGAGACCAGCTCGTGCTCCTTGCGCTGGAACTCGCCCACGATGCGCTCGTGCTCGCGGCGGTAGCGCTCGGTGGCCAGGGCGCGGGGAAGCTCGCGCTTGGCGCTCGCGATGAGGTTGTCCATGGCCCGCTTGAGCCGCACCCCCTGGCCGGGCGAAAGCTCGAGCAAGCGGGGCCGCTCGGGATCCAAAAAGTTGTGCACGTAGGCGAAATCCCGAAGCGGCTTGCGGGGCTGCTTGAACCCGCCCAGGATGTGGCGCGCGGTGGTCATGCGGCCGGTGCCGCTGGGCCCGGAAAGGAAGATGTTGAAGCCGGGGCCTTCCAGCTTGAGGCCCAGCTCCATGGCCTGGATGGCGCGATCCTGGCCGATGATGTGGGTGCGGTGCCTAAGGTAGATCCGGGAGGGCGGCAGCGAGGCGGCAGCGACGCGCCGCCGCAGGCGAGAGGCGGGGAGCCGCAGCCGGTCGCGCAGCGAGGTGCGGGTCGTTTTCATGTGGTCGTTCTCGTAAGTCGGGGAGGGCCGAGCGAGCGCGCGCTAGAACCAGGCGGCCAGGTTGAGCCCGATGATCGCGTCGGGCACCGCCTCGCGCAGCTCCTTGGTCAGGGGGAAGGCCACATACAGGGCCGGCTTGAAGGCCCCCAGGTGCAGCCGGATGCCGAGCGCGGCCTGCGCCTGGCTGGGCGCGGGCGAGCCGTCCGCTCCCTTGATGTTGAAGGGCGATAGGCCTTTCAACTCCGCCAGCACGATGAGCGGCTTCGCGATCCGCCCCCCGATCTCCATCCCCCACACCAGAAAGCCGTAGGCGTCGCGAACCTTGGTCTCCGTCACCGGGAACACCGAGATCCCGCGCAGCGAGAACTGGAAGAATACGTACTCGAAGGGAAGCCCCACGTCGAAGTTCAGGGCCACGCTCAGGGCCTCCGGCGCGAACCATTGCGGCTGCAGGCTGGTCCCCGAGAGCTGCGAGAGCGCCATGGAGACGAGGGGGCCGTCCGTGGCGTTGTCGGGGATCCAGGCGGTGGGGAGGTACACGTCGAGCCCCCACCCCGTGAACACGTCCACGCCGGGCACGTCCGGGTCCAGCCGGCCGTGAACCCCCAGGCCCACGTTGCCGAACACGAACTTGGACTTGGCGCCGTCTCCGCAGCACTGCGCCATGCCGAAGGGGACCTCCACGCCGAGGTAGACGGGCGCCGAGGCGAACTTGTACCCGCCGGAGACGGCCAGCCCTAGCTCGGTCTGCTTGGGGTCTGTCCCGGGCGCCAACCACAACTGCAGGGATCCCCCGCTCCCGATGTCCAGCCCGGTCAACGAGATCGGGTTGACCAGCAGCTTCTCCGGTGGAGGCGGCAGGGGCTTGTCGTACCATTGAGCCCATGCCGTCGAACTCCACAACAAGCAAAGGAGCATGAAGAATACGGCGCATCGGCGCATGAGGACCTCCGCGGGAGTACGGATCGCGTTCGCGTGTTCGATGGTAGCCAAGGCGTTCAAGATTGGCAAGAAATTGGCCGGTCGCCCAATTGACCCCGAGATCGGCGCCGTGCTAGCTTCGATTCGGTTCAGGAGATGCGTATGAAGCTCGCCGGACAGGTCGCGACCATCGCCCTGCTGTGCATCGGCTCCACCAGCGTCGCCCGCGAGAATCCGCGCCTGCTGGTCCTGGACCTCCTCCCCGGCGATGGGGGCCCCGCGCCCGAGGAGGTCCGCACCGCCTCGGCGCGCCTGTGGGAGGCGCTGGGGGAGCATGCCGAGGTCGAGAGCTGGACGGCGGAGGTGCTGGCCCGCGAGCTCTCCCGCCTTCGCCCGGAGGGCCTCGCCGTCACCTTGGAGCGGGCGCTCTCGCTGGTGGCGCAGGGACGGGAAGCGCTGAAGAAGCCGAACTTCGAACGCGCCGCCGATGATTTCCAGAGCGCCCTGGTGCTGCTGCGCGAGAAGCAAGCCTTTCTCGACGACAGCGGCCCGCTCATCCAGGCCTGGCTGGGGCTGGGCGAGGCGTTGCTCATGCAGAAGCGCCTCCCGGACGCCCGCGAGGCGTTCCAGCAGGCGCTCTCGCTGGCGCCGGGGTACGAGCCCGAGGCGGTCGAGTTGGGGGAGCGGGCGCGCAAGGTCTTCGAGTCCGTACGCGAGGCGACGGCCGACCAGCCCGGCGGCTGGCTCCGGCTCGAGTCCACCCCCAGCGGCGCCCGGGTCGAGGTGGACGGTTTTCGCGTCGGCGAGACGCCTTTGCGCCGGGAGTTCCCCACCGGCTTGCACGCCCTGCGGGTCGTGGCCCCGGATCACGTCGAGGCACGGCAGGTCATGGAGATCGCCGCCGGCGCGGAAACCGCCCTCTCCCTCCGCCTGAAACCGCTCGCGCTGAAGGCCGCCATCGAGAAGCTCGAACGCGCCCTGCGCACCACGCCGGACGATCCCCATGCCGTGGCCGGGGAGCTCCTGACCCTCTGCGACCGGGTGGTGATCGGACAGCTTCTGCAGCTCCCCTCGGGCGAGCGGCGGCTGGTGCTGGCCGTCATCGCGGCCTCCGGAAGCGAGCGCATGATCTTCGCCTGGTCGCCCGGCGGGGACGCGGCCGAGATCGCCGCCAGCCGCGTGATCGAGAACCTGAACGGCGCGCCCCCGGCGCCCCAGAACGAAACCGCACTGGACTTCTCGGCGAGCTACCTGGGACGGGTGTCCGCCCCGCCGGTCGCGGTGGTGCGCGTGGAGCCGCCGCCGATCGACATCCCCGCGCCGCCGGCGCCACGGCCCACGCCGGTCCCCGAGCCGACCCCGCCCCCCGCCCCCTGGTGGAAGACCTGGTGGTTCTGGTCGGCCACCGGCGGCGCGGTCGCGGTGACGCTGGCCGTGAGCCTGGCGATCGGTTTATCGCAAAGCTCGCGGACGGTCCAAGATCCCGACACCATCCGCATCACGGTGCAAAGAAACCCATGAAGCGCAAGGTGCTATCTTTCGCGCTGCTTCTGCCCCTCGCCGGCGCCTGCGGCGAGGATGTGCACCACCTCCCCGGCCAGACCGGCTCGATCGCCCTGCGCCTGCACACCCCGCCGGAGCAGGACGCCTTCCGCGACGTGGCGGTGCTGCAATTCATCGTGCGCGGCTCGGACGGAGAAGCGGTGACCTTCGAGGCGGACGCGGCCCAGGCCGCGGTCGAGGTTCCGGCGCCGCTGGGAAACGGCCTTTCGCTCGAGATCCTGGGCCTGGACGTCCGCGCCCGCGTGGTCGCCTCCGGCGCCAGCGCGCCCTTCGATCTCGCCGACGGGCAGCAGGTGTCCCTCGACGTGCTGTTCGCCCGCACCGGGGAGTTCGCCCGCCTGGGCCCGCTGGCCCAGGCGCGCGCAGGGCACACCGTGACGCCGCTGCCCGATGGACGGGTCCTGGTCTTCGGGGGCGCGGGCGGGGCCAACGGAGAGGACCCGCTGTGGCGCACCCCGGAGATCTACGACCCGCGCGCCGGGGCGACCTGCGGCAATGCCGAAAATCCATGCCCGTCCTTCCCGGCCTCGGATCTTCGCACGGGCCACACCGCCACCGCCATGCAGAACGGCCGGGTGCTCATCTTCGGCGGCGAAGGCCCCGGCGGCATCATCTCTCCTCCGGCCCTCGTCTTCGACGAAAAGAGCAACCAGTTTAGGGAGCTCGCCGGTCTGGACCTTACGCGCGTCCGGCCGCGGGCGTACCACGCCACGGCCTTGCTCCCGGCGCAGGGCGCCGAGCGGGAGCGCATCCTGGTCGCCGGGGGCGAGATCGACCTCGACGGGCGCCGCCAGCTCACCGCGAGCGGGCTCTTGTTCGACACCCAGACCGAGACTTTCGTCCTCACCAGCGCCGATCTCGCACGGGCCAGAAAGCATCACACGCTCACCTCGTTTGGCTCCCGCGCGCTGGCCGCCGGCGGGATCGGCGCCACGGGTCTCTTGCCGGAGGTCGAGATCTTCGAGGGATCGGCCTTCGCCGGCGCGGTGCCGGTGGGCGAAGGGGCGAAGAACGGCCTGCGGCGTCCGCGCATCCGACACGCGGCCATCCCCCTCTCCGGAGGCGTGCTGATCCTGGGCGGCGAGGATGGCCTGCTCAGCCTGGATGATCCGGAGTGGTTCACCTGGGAAGGCGGCGCGGGGCGGGGCGTGTTCGATGTTCGCATCGACTCGCAACCCGCCGAGCACCTCAAGCGCGCGGGCGCGCTCCAGGGAAAGCTTTCCGGCGGCTCGGTGCTGTACGCCGGAGGGGTGCACAGCGACGGCTTCACCGAGACGTGTCTGGACTCGGCGGAGGCCTTCGAGTTCTCGGAGTCGGCACTCGCGGGGTCGTTCACCGGCGGCGGCGCGCTCCCCCGCGGGATCGCCTCCGCGCCGGCCGGCGCGCTCCCCGGAGGCATGCTGCTGTTCTGTGGCGGGCAGGTGCGGGAACAGGACCGGATGCTGGCATCCGACGAGGTCTGGATCTACAATCCTGCCCGCTGAGGAAACCCATGGCCGAACGATTTCGCGACTTCATGAAGGTGGTCTTCACCCTGACCCAGGACGAGTTCGTCGAGCAGTTCCCGCACCCGTTCCTGTTCTACTCCGAACGGGGCGCGCCGCTGGCCGACATGGGTCACACCCGGCTGGTGGACAACGCCGGGCCGAGCGGCCCCATCGATCGTTTCAGCGAGCAGGTGCTGGATTTTCTGCCGCTGCTGCCGAGCGTGAAGACCCAGCGCGAGTTCCCCAAGAAGATCTTCATCGGCCGCGATCAGAAGCGCGACTTGGTGGTGTCGCACACCACCGTGTCCAGCCGCCACGCCTGCCTGTTCTTCGACGAGGCGGACGCCTGCTGGAAGCTGGTGGACTCCGGCTCCACCAACGGGACCTTCGTGGGGACGCGCACCTTGAAGGCCGGCGAGCCGGTGGCCCTCCAGGATGGGGACGTGGTGTCGTTCGGGAAGATGAGCTTCTTGTTCCTCACGCCGGCGGGCGCGTATCGCTTCATGCGCCAGTACCGGGCGTTCCGCGACGCGCTCAAGGAATAGAAAGGGAGTCCTCCATGCCCAAGATCAACATGCAAAAGACGCACAGCCTCACCACCGATCAGGCCCGCGAAAAAGTGAATCAGCTCGCCGCCTCGCTCAAGGAGAAGTACGGGCTCTCGGGGAGCTGGGCGGGCAACCGCTACGAGTTCAAGCGCACCGGCGTTACGGGTTTTGTGAAGCTCGAAGAAAAGAAAGTGTCGGTCGAGGTCGATCTGTCGTTTGTGCTCTCGCCCCTCAAGGGCAAGGTCGAGGAAGCGGTGAGGCAAAAACTCGACCAGGAGTTCGCCTAGTCAGCAGCCGAGGTGCCGCGCGAGGTTCTCGCGGCCCGGCCGGGAGTAGAAGCGCACGAACTCGAGGCCGATTCCCGAGCGGGAGACACTCCGCACCCGGGCGCCCAACATGAGCGAGCCGCGAAGGGGGCCGAGGTCCACTGTCAGGTTGACGCCATCGCAGACGGCGGGAACGCACGCCGAGGGCTCAACAGAAACCAGCGCCCCGCCAAGGCCGATGTTGCGAAAAACCACGGGATAGAACATCCCCTGGTATTTCATCGTGCCGGACAGAGGACGGAAGTCCCTGATCTGGCTTCGCCTTTCTCGTCGCGCGACTGACAGGTTCATTTGTATCCCTCCTGTGTTCACCTTGTAATACCATGAACCACATGTGTTGCCGTGTCAATTTTTTTGACGACACCGGGCTTCTTTGGCAAATAACACATTGTTATATAAGCATTTTGATTGGGGACAGGCCCGGGTATTGCTGTTACTCGCCAAATCTTGTGAAGATGTTTTTTCCCTTGCGTTGTTCGATTGCTTTTCTATACTCTGGGCCGACCCGAGGCCATCTTCTCGACCAAGGAGGCTGACGTGGATTTTGCGGGACGCTCGATCGTCTCCATGCGGGATTTTACCAGGGAAGACATCCAGTACGTGGTGAAGCGCGCGCTGGAAGTCAAGCAGGGCGCACACGCCGATTGCCTTCGCGGCAAGGTGCTGGCCACGCTCTTCTTCGAGCCCTCCACCCGCACCCGGCTGTCGTTCGAAGCGGCCATGGTGCGCATGGGCGGCCAGGTGTTCGGCTTCGCCGACCCCAACGTGAGCTCCGCCACCAAGGGAGAGACGCTCTCCGACACCATCCGCACCGTGTGCGGGTACTGCCATGTCATCGCCATGCGCCACCGCATCGAGGGGGCCGCCCGGCTGGCCTCCGAGGTCTCGCTGGTGCCGGTCATCAACGCCGGCGATGGGGCCAACCAGCACCCCACCCAGACCTTCCTGGACCTCGTCACCATCCAGGAAGAGGTCGGCCGGCTCACCGGCCTTCGCATCGGCATGCTGGGCGACCTCAAGCACGGCCGCACGGTGCACTCGCTGGCCATGGCGCTCGCGCTGTTCGGCGCCGAGTTCGTGTTCATCTCGCCGGAGTCGCTCAGCATGCCCGAGGATCTCACCGCGCACCTCGCCGGCGCTGGATTGAAGTTCACCGAGGTGCGTGAGCTTTCGGACATCGGAAAGCCGCTGGACGTCCTCTACGTCACCCGCATCCAGAAGGAGCGCTTCGAGGACTTTCAGGAATACCAGAAGGTCGCCGGCAGCTACCGGCTCACCCCGGCGGTGCTTTCGCAGGCGGGCGAGAAGGTGCGCATCATGCACCCGCTGCCCCGCGTCGACGAGATCGCCCCGGAGATGGATTCTCTCCCCAACGCGGTGTACTTTCGCCAGGCCCACAACGGAGTTCCCACCCGCCAGGCCCTGCTGGGGCTGGTCACGGGGGTGATTTCATGAACGAGCCCAAGCGCGCCCACAAGGTGTACGCCATCGAGCGGGGGACCGTCATCGACCACATCCCCAGCCCCATGGCGCTCAAGGTCATCAACATCCTCGGCGTGACCCAGCAGGGCATCCTGTCGGTGGGGATCAACTTCCCCTCGGAGAAACTCGGCCGCAAGGACATCGTCAAGGTCGAGAACCTCGAGCTGACCGCCGAGGTCACCGACCGGCTCTCGCTGGTGGCGCCCACCGCCACCATCAACATCATCGAGGGCTGGAAGGTGGTGGAGAAGCGACCCATCCACCTCCCGCGTGAGTTCGTCGGCATCCTGCGCTGCCCGAACCCCAAGTGCGTGACCAACGCCGAGGCCGCCCGCACCCGCTTTTTGCGCGAGGGCGAGGGCCGGACCTTCGCGGTGCGTTGCGCCTACTGCGAACGCCTCTACCGCAACCCCGCCGAGCTGGTGGTGTGAACCTCCGCGCCGGCACCGGCCTTGTCGAGCGAGGCGCGGCCGCTCACTTGAGGACGATCTCCTTCTTGGCCAGGATCACCGGGTTCTTCCCGGTCGCGTAGTACACCTGCAGGATGTGTTTCTTCCCGGGGGACTCGGTGTCATCGACGGTGATCTGCGAGGCGAGCGACCAGTTGCCCTTCTGCTCGGGCACGTCGGCCACGGCGATGGCCTCCTTCTTGTCGTCGAGCACCACGATGCCGACGCTGTCCACCGGCACCGCCTTGTTGAAGAAGGCCACGAAGTAGATGGTGTAGCCGCCGCTCTCGCCCTTCTTGAACACCGACTTGTCCTGCTTTTTCACCTTGGCCACGAAATCCTTGGGGACCGTCGGCACCTCGATCTCCTTGGTGCTGGTGATGATCTTGCCCTTGAGCGCCGCCGGGAAGGTCTGCGCCATCCCGCGCGAGGCCATCAGGACCAGGCCAAAACACAGCAACATTGTCATCATGAGCCTTGCTTTCATCGGGCACCTCCACGGCTCGAATCCGTCCCCGCCCCAAGGAAGAAGACGGCAGAGGAGCGGCGGGGCTTCAAGCCCAAGATAGACGCGGGCTCGAAAACCTGTCAACTATTCGACAGTCCCTGGCGGAAAACCACCGGCTCTTCCGTCCCAGTCCGTCAGCCAGGCAAAAAGACCTTTGACATGAAAGTCCTTTTCGGATACACGACTGGCGTTTCTTTCAGAAAATGAGAAACCCATCAGGGTCGAGGCCCTGAAAAAGGAGGAATCCATGAGAATCGCAGCGGGTATCATTTTGATCGTCGCTGCCATCATCAACGTCATCGCCGGCGCCGGCTACGTGCTGGGCGGCGGCGCGGCCAAGATCACCGGCGACGCCTTGCAGCAGGTGGGCCAAGAGGCCATCAAGGAGGGCGCCGCCGATGACGCCGCCAAGGCCAGCAAGGAGCTCACCGACGCAACCAACAAGATGGGCACGGCCGGGACCGGGCTGATGGTGTTCGGCCTGTTCCTGTGGCTCATGTTCATCCTGCAGATCGTGTGCGCGGTGTTCTGCTTCCTGGCCAAGGCCAAGGGGTTCATCATCGTCGTGGGCGTGCTCAGCATCGTGGCCGAGATCGCCGGCATCGTGATCCTAGCCTTCGGCTGGACCAACATCTTCGGGTTGCTGGGCGGTCTGCTGGCCATCATCGGCGCCATGGGCATCGGCAAGGCCGCGGCCCCGGCCGCTCCAGCTCCTGCTGCCTGATCCCTTTCGATATCGTTGAAGAGCGCAGACGCCCCCGGATGCCGGGGGCGTTTTTTTTTACTTTTTCCAGTCAAGGGGCGGGCTTGTTTGCGCTGGTCTAGATGGCCCCGTGGTCATTCGCGCGCGCCCCACGCTCATGGAAACTATCTGAAATTGCAGTGGAATTCCAGAGCCTGTCCCCGTGAAGAAGATTTCGGAACACGTACGAGTTGCCGCAGACCGACCGGCGCTACTTCGGCGATTTCTCGGTGGCCTGGATGATCGCGTCCTCGAGCGAGGTGCCCTTCTGCATGGCCACGAACGCCACCCGCCGCTCGACGAGCACGCGCAGAAATTCCCCGCACGCCGCGTCCAGGTCGGTGCCGGCCCGGACGGTAATCTGGAGCTTGCGCTCGACCGGCTTCGCCTCGACCTCGGCCACCACCGGGAGCGCCTGAAAGACCGCCGCCAGCTCGGGCGACGGTGAGGCCTCCAGGGTGAAGACCACCACCCCGCCGCGGCGGGTGAGATCGGCGACCTCGGGTTGAGCGGTGATACGTCCCTTGTCGATGATGGCCACCCGGGTGCACAGGGTCTCGATGTCGGCCATGACGTGGGAGGAGATCACGAACGTCCGCTTGCCGGCCTCGGCCTGGATCAGGGTTCGGATGCGGCGCGCCTGGGCCGGATCCAGGCCGGCGATGGGCTCGTCCAGGATCACCATGCGCGGATCCCCGAGGAAGGCCTGGGCGATGGCCACGCGCTTTCGCATTCCGTGGGAGAGGACGTCCGGGGCACGGTTCGCAATCTCCCGAAGGTCGCACAGTTCGAGCACCCGCTCGACGTCCCGGCGAGCGGCCTCCGGCGCCAGGCCCTGTAGGTTCGCGAACAGCTCGAGCTGTGAGCGTACCGGAACCTGGCGGCGGAACGAGGCGTCCTGCGGAAGGACGGCCAGCGTCCCCGGCGGCAGTTCCTCCGGCGGGCGGCCGAGGACGCGGACCTGCCCCTCGCTGGGGCGGATGAACCCGGCCAGGATGGAGAAGAGCGTGGTCTTGCCGGCGCCGTTCGGGCCCACCAGGCCGAAGGTGCACCCCTCCGGAATGTCGAGATCTACACCACATAGTGCCAGCACCGGCCCGAAGGACCGGCGCAGGCCCCGGATTTCCACCGCCGCGCTCACAGGTCCCTCCGTCGCAGGGAAAACCACCCCGCCCAGGCGAAGACCGCGGCGTACCCCAGGGTGGCGGCCGCGGCCAGGAGCCCTCCGCTGACGCCTCCGGTGAGCAACTGGTAGCGCAGCGGCGCCGGAAGGAGGTAGCGCAAGACCTTCAGGCCCTCGACGAGCCAGCCGCCGAACCCGCCGATCAGGGCGACGCCCAGGTAGACGCCGAACCCCAGGGTGGCCGCGAGCAGCGGGTTCCCGGTGATGTTGCCGCAAAAGGCCATCAAGGCGATCCACGGCAATGCGGCCAGCCACAGGGCTCCGAAGACCCAGACGCCGGCGGCCACGATCTCGAGCGCGCCGTGGTGCGCGTCCAGGGCCAGCGCGAACACGGTGCCCGTGACGGCAACGACCAGGCAAGCGGCGCCGAAAAACAGCACGTTGCCCAGGAAGCGCCCCCAGAAGAGCTGCCCGCGCCGCGCGCGCACGAGGTAGAAACGGATGCCGCGGTTGCCGATGTCCGTCGCGTTCTGGTCGAGCGAGGCGATCATGGCCGAGAACGGGATGGCGAAGGCCGTGACGACGAAGAAGATGGAAATGAACGGCGAGCGATCCACGAACAGGCGCGTCAGGTAGTCGGCGTCGTCACCCGCCACCCACTTCACCACCGCGAGCAGGAAGCCCTCCTCCGGATCGATGCCCCCCGAGGCCAGGCGGTTGATGAACTCGGCGTTTCCGGTGAGCTTCGATAGCACCCAGCCGGCCACCAGGAACAAAAGACAGGCTCCCAGGATGCCTTGCGGCGAGCGCAGCAGCGCCGAAAACTCGGCGCGCAGCAGGAGGCGCACGGTCCGGGACGATTCCATGCCACTCCTCTATCGCAAAGCCGGCCGGGGCGCAAACCGCGGCGCCATTTTTCCTTCCGTCGGCGCGCGTTTTTTGCGAAAATCCGCCTTCGCTCTTTGAGTTTCGATTTCCGCCGGTGCGGGCCAGGTGTCCGCCGGCCCCCTCCGGGGGGCGGGAGGAAAGTCCGGGCTCCCCAGGGCCAGGGTGCTGGCTAACGGCCAGTGGGGGCAACCCCAAGGAAAGTGCCACAGAGAACAGACCGCCCGCCCGCCCTGCCGCGGCAGGGCGTGGCGCAGGGAAGACGGCGCAAGCCTTTCTTTCTCAACCCCTCCGGCTCGCGGGCCGGGAGGGCGGCAAGGGTGAAACGGTGCGGCAAGAGCGCACCGCCGGGGTGGAGACATCCCGGGCACGGCAAACCCCACCTGGAGCAAGATCGCATAGAGGCGCGTCCGGAGGCGGCTCCGGAGCGGAGGGCCCGTCCGCGGCGCCCGGGTCGATCGCTCGAGCCGGACGGCGACGTCCGGCCTAGACGAATGGGCACCGCCCCGCCGGGGGCAACTCCGGCGGGGAACAGAACCCGGCTTACGGCCCGCACTGGCGGATTTTTTCCATCGCAGCCTATCGGCGTTCGTCGATGGCCCGGTTGGAGAGCTCGTCGGCGCGCGTGTTCTGCTCGCGCATGACGTGCAAGACGCGGTGATTTGGGAAGGCCCGCAGCAGCTCCTGCGCCTTGCGATGGAGGGGGATCAGGCCGGGGTGGCGGACCCGGTACTGGCCGCTCAGCTGGCGCACCACGAGCTCGGAGTCGAGGCGCACCTCGAGACGTTCCGGGGCGAATTCCCGGGCCAGCGCAAGACCGATGAGCAGCGCCTCGTATTCCGCCTCGTTGTTGGTCCGCGTCCCCAGAAATACCGCCCGCTGCGCCACGACGCTCCCGTCGGGCCGTTGCAACACCACGCCCGCGCCCGCCAGGCCCGGGTTGCCGCGCGAGGCCCCGTCGGTGAACAAGACCAGTTCACCGCTCGCCGAAGATCGCACGGGTTCCGAACCGGCCCCGGCGCTCGCTTTCACCCCGTTCTTCACCCCGTCGGGCGCGCCCGCCAAGCGCTCCAGCATGGCCTGAAGGTCGTGGCGAGTAAGATCGGAAAAACGCCGCAGCGTGGCGGCCAGGGGCTCCTCGCGGGCGATGAACCGCAGGACGTCCCGCGCCCGCGCGTCCGCCCCTCCCACCTCGTCGCGCGCGCCTTGCTTCTCACCGGTTCTGCCCAAAGACATCCCCTCGCGCCCGTGCCTGTTCTTCGACGCCACCCGGCCCGGCCGGGCCACCGAGCCGCCGCGGTGGCGGCCGCCCCGGACTCATGCCGCGGAGTTCTCCGCGTTCTCTTTCAGCGCCACCTCGTAGTACAGGATGCGGGCGCAGTTGGGGCAGGTGCGGATCTCCTGGCCGCGCAGCACGATGTTGTAGAGCTGCGGCGGGATGCCCATGTGGCATCCCAGGCAGTGCTCGTCCAACACGGCGGCCATGGCGATGCCGTCGCGCCGGCCGCGGATGGCCTCGTACTGGGCCAGCCAGGCGCCATCGATACCCTGCATGGCGAGCTTGCGGGCCGCCTCCTGCTCCTGGACCCGGGAGTTGATGTTGGCCAGCTTGGCCTCCAGCTCGGCGCGCTCCGCGAGCAGCTCCTTCTCCGTCCGGGAGAAGTCCTCCTGCTTGTGCTCGATGACCTTCTTGAGATCCTCGATCTCCTGCATCTTGCGCAGGATCTCGTCCTCGATGCCCAGGTTGGCCTTGCGGGCGCCCTCGATCTCCCGGGAGAGGGCCTGGTAGTCACGGTTGGTGCGGATCTCGTTGAGGCGGGCCTCCCACTTGCGGATCTTCTCCTTCTCGGCCTTGAGATCGCTCTCGGACATCTGGCGCGCCAGCTCGGCCTCGTCGTACTGATTCTTGAGGTCGGAAAGCTCCTTGCGCGCCTGCGCCAGGATGGCGTCGATCTCCTGGATGCGGGCCGGGATGTGCCGCCGGTCCTTGTCCAGTTCGCGGTATTTCAAATCGACGGTCTGCAGCGCGAGAAGAGACTTCAGGACAGGGAGGACGCTCACGTCAATGCCTCCTCGAACGGCCCCCGGGTAAAAAAAAGCCCGGCTGGGAGCCGGGCAAGAAGCGCTGTCGGGTTGTTGGCGGCGTACAGGCGGTCGCCGCACCGCGATTCTCCGGGAATACGATCCTGGAACAGAGCCGCCATGCGCGCGCAAACTACCCCCCGTGACGGCCCGTGTCAACGAAAATTTCGCCCCGCGTCATGGTCCGCTGGCGGTAGATTTTACTGCCGCGATCGGGTAAGAATGGCGCGCCATGGCCCTGAAAATCCGCGCCGCCTTTCCGTCTTTAGGACCGGTCAATCACTCGAAGGGAGATGTCATGAGCCCGATTCCCCTGCGCCCCGTGACGATGGCGTTGTTGGCTTCGCTCTTCGCTCTCGGAGTATGCGCCGGCGCCGCCTCCGCGGCCGAGTACTCCGGCACGCTGAACTCCAACACCACCTGGAACGCGGGCGACTCGGTCGTCATCGTGGGCGATCTCACCGTCGCCCCCGGCATCACCCTCACGGTCAACGCCGGCGCGGTGGTGCAGTTCCGCGGCGCCTACAAGCTCCAGGTGAACGGCACGCTCTCGGTCGCGGGCACGGCGACCGACAAGGCCGCCTTCCGTCCCGAGAGCGGCAGCGCCCAGCCCGGGGCCTGGACGGGCATCGTGGCCGCAGCGGGCTCCACCCTCAACATGCAGCACGCCGTCATCGAGAAGGCGGCCACGGCCATCGAGAACCGCTCGACCGGCGCCGTGCTGGCGAACGTGGAGATCGCCTACAGCCGGAACGTGGGCGTGTACGCGGCCCAGGGCACCTTGACGGGCAACGCGCTGTTCTTGCACCACAACGGGACC
>CAZLNM010000002.1:20227-113529 GCA_964561025.1 uncultured Myxococcales bacterium | reverse complement strand
CGGCCAAGTTCCCCCTGCCGGCGCCCACGCGTCCGGCCGTTCCAGTGGCCCGGCCCCCGGCCCCGGTGCCTCCACCGCCCGCGCAGGCTCCGATCCCGACGGCGCCGCCAGCGCCGGCCGCTTCGGCTTCCACCCCGGGTTCGTATGCCTCCTGGCGCCCGCCCTCGCAGACCCGCATCTACCTGCCACCCGCCCCCGAGGAAGTGCCGGCGCCAGCGGAGCCGAAGCCCCGCGCGGGGGTCACGGTCAGGCCCCGCGTGGACGCCGCACCGATCGCGAAAACGGCGCGCGAGCTGCCGCCCGAGGTGCTGGCCGCCCGCCGCTTGGCCGAGAAGCCGGTGGCCAACACCGCCGGGCCGACCATCTTCGGCGAAGACCTCATCTCCGAGAAGAGCCTCGACGAGGTGATCCTGTCATACTTGTCCGGCGAGGCCGACGAGAAGCGGTGAGGTCGACCGGCGGCAAAACCCTGGCCTGGACCATGCGCGCATTTTACGCAGGGATTTCACAGCGCGACCGCCCGCGGGGCCCACGCGGCCCGTGCCGGTGGACGCTGTTTTCGATCGGTCGCGCGACCGCGGGGCCGAAAGGGCCTGCGCGTTCGCGCGCGAGCTCGCGGTCGGCCGGAGGCCGCGCCAGGGAGTGCGCGTCTTGATCCAGATGTACCACGTCTACATGAACTACGGCCCCGACCAGCCGGTGCTGTACGACATCACGCTACGCATCGGCAAGGCGGAGTTCGCCTTCGTCACCGGGCCCTCGGGCGCGGGCAAGACCTCGCTGCTGCGGCTCATCTTCCTGGCCGAGCCGTGCGCCTCGGGCCAGATCCTGGTGGCCGGTGAAAACGTGGCCCGCCTGCCGGAATCGCGGCGCCACCTGGTGCGGCGCAAGATCGGGGTGGTGTTTCAGGACTTCAAGCTACTCCCGCTGCGAACGGTGGCCGAGAACGTGGCGGTGGGCCTGGAGGTGTTGGGCTGGCCCCGCCGCCAGGTGCGCCGCCGGGTGGAGGAGATGCTGCGGCTGGTGGATCTGGAGCACAAGGCCCACGTGCTGCCGGCGCGGCTCTCGGGCGGGGAGCAGCAGCGGGTGGCCATCGCCCGGGCCATGATCGGCGACCCGCCGATCCTGCTCGCCGACGAGCCCACCGGCAACCTGGACGCCGAGCTGTCGCTGCAAATCTACGACCTACTGGAGCGCATCAACGCCCGGGGCGCAACGGTGGTGGTGGCCACCCACGACCGCGCCTGGGTGGAGCGGACGCACCGCCGGGTCATCGCCCTGGAGCGAGGCCGGGTGGTCTCCGGCGGCCTGCCCGCCGCCTGACACGCCGGGAGGAGCATTGGCCCGCCTGTTCACCTTCCTGCGCCAGGCCCTGACCCACCTGCGGCGGAGCCCCTTGCTGGCCGGCGCCGCCCTGCTCACCATCGGGGTGGTGTTCTTGCTGCTTTCGGTGTTCGGCTTGCTGGGCTACAACCTGGCGCTGTTGGCGGAGTCGCTGGGCCAGAACCTCCAGGCCTCGGTGTTCTTCTCGGACGCGGCCACCGAGGCCGAGCGCGAGGCGGTGCGCGAGACGCTGCGACGCTCGCCGCTGGTGGCCGGGTTCGAGGAGCTCACCCCGGCCCAGGCCATGGCGCGGTTCCGCTCGCGCCTGGGCCCGGACCAGGCCATCCTGGAAGGCCTGGGAGAGGACTGGCTGCCCGCCTCGCTCGAGATCCGCCTGACCGCGGCGGGGCGGGATCCGGCCGAGGTGGAGCGGCTGGCGCAGGCGCTGCGCCTGCCCGGCGTGGAGGACGTGCAGCACGGCCAGGCCTGGCTGGAGCAGTTCGATCGCTTCCTGCGCGCGGCCCGCCTGGGAGCGCTGGCGGTGGGATTGCTGGTGCTGTTGGCCGCCCTGGTCATCGTCTCCAACACCATCCGGCTGGCCGTGTACGATCGCCAGGACGAGATCGTGATCTTGAAGCTGGTGGGCGCCAGCGACGCCTTCGTGAAGGTGCCCTTCTACCTGGAGGGTCTGCTGCTGGGGAGCCTGGGCTCCATGCTGGGGGTGGCGCTGGCCTGGCTGCTTTCGGCCGTGGTGCAGCTCGAGCCGGGCTGGCTCTTCCCCGAGGGCCTCGGCGCCCTGGCGCTCGAGCCGCGCAGCCTCCCCTGGGAGGGATGGGTGGCGCTGCTGTGCGGCGGGCCGGCGCTGGGAGTCCTCGGGACCCGCTTCAGCCTGGGGAGGCATCTCCGGGTATGAAGACGCGGGCCGCATGTCTGGTACTCACGCCTCTCTTATGGGCGGCAAGCGGTTTTGCGGCGGACGACGCCCACCCGGTCCAGGAGGACCTCAGCGAGGTCAAGCGCGACCTGGAGCGCGAGCGGCGCTTGCTTTTGGAGCTGGAGCGGGAATCGGGCTCGGCCCTGCGCGTGGTCTCGCGCATCGAGGAGGACCTGGCGCGAGCCGAGCGGGAGGAGAAGGAGGCCCGGGCGGAACTGGCGCGCCTCGAGCAGGATCTGCAGGAGCACCGCGCCCAGCGCGACCGCGCCGAGACCGAGCGCCGGGAGGCGCAGGAGCGGTTGCGGCGGCGCCTGCGCAGCCTGTACCGGCTGGGCGAGCTGGGGTGGCTGCGGCTGCTGTTCTCGGCCGAGTCCCTCTCCGATACCATGTGGCGCTACCGGCTGGCCTGGCAGATGGCCCACCACGATCGGCGCCTGGCGCAGGACCTCGCGCGCCGCTCCGCGGAGCTCATCCACGCCGACGAGCGCATCGCCACGCGGCAGGAGGAGGTGCGTAGCGCGGCCGCCTCGGTGGCGCGGCAGCGGGAGGCGGCCCTGCGGGCCCGGCGCGAGAAGGTCGAGCTTCTGCGCCTGGTTCGCAACCGGGAGGCCCTGCACCGCCAGGCGCTGCGCGATCTCACCGCGGCCCAGCAGCGCTTGCAGGAGGTGATGCAGGGCCTGTCCGGGCAGCCCGGCGCCGGCCGGGGCTTCGCCACCTGGAAGGGGCGCCTGCCGCCGCCGGTGGAGGGCGCGCGGGTGAAGGTGCCCTTCGGCCGCATCGTCGAGGAGCGCTTCAAGACCGTCACCCTGCACCCGGGAGTGGACATCGCGGCGCCGCGCGGGACCCCGGTGCGGGCGGTCTATCCCGGGCGGGTGGCCTTCGCCGATCGCTTCGCCGGGTATGGCCTGCTGTGCATCCTCGATCACGGCGGCTCGTACTTCTCGCTGTACGCCCACCTCGACGAGCTCAAGGCGCGGGCGGGCGACACGCTGAAGCAGGGACAGCTCCTGGGCACCGTCGGCGAGACCGGCTCCCTGGAAGGGCCGATGCTGTACTTCGAGATCCGCCAGGGCGAGCGCGCGGTGAACCCCGAGGAGTGGGTGCGCTTCTCGCGCTAGCCCCATCGCCCGGCTCAGGCCGGTTTGAGCACCAGCATGGCCAGCGGCGGCAGCGTGAGCACCAGCGAGTGCGGGTGCCCGTGACAGGGGACCGGCTGGCTGTCCACGCCGCCAGCGTTGCCCACGTTGCTCCCGCCATACAGCGCGCTGTCGGAGTTGAGGATCTCCAGGTACCGCCCGGGCCGCGGGGCGCCGAGGCGGTAGCCGGTGCGCACCACCGGGGTGAGGTTCAGCACCACCACCACCTCCTGCCCGTCTCCCCAGCGCTGGTAGGACACCACCCCGGTCTCGGCGTCGTTGCAGTCGATCCAGAAGAAGCCGCCCGGCTCCAGCTCGCGCCGGTACAGGGCGGGTTCAGTCTGGTATAGCCGTAGCAGATCTTGCAGGTAGCGCAGCAGCCCGGCGCGCTCGGGCTCGCGGGACTCGTGCCAGTCCAGGCTGTGGTCGCAGTTCCACTCGCGTCCCTGGCCGAACTCGGCTCCCATGAACAGGAGCTTCTTTCCCGGGTGGGTGAGCATGTACCCGTACAGCAGGCGCAGGTTGGCCAGCCGCTGCCAGTGGTCCCCCGGCATCTTGTCGTAGAGCGAACCCTTGCCGTTGGCCACCTCGTCGTGCGACAGCGGGCAGATGAAGTTCTCGGTGTAGGCGTACAGCATGGAGAAGGTGAGATCGTTGTGGTGGTACTTGCGGTGCACCGGGTCCTTGCGGAAGTAGCGCAGGGTGTCGTTCATCCAGCCCATGTCCCACTTGAAGCCGAAGCCGAGCCCGCCCAGGTGCACCGGCCGGGTCACGCCGCCCCAGGCGGTGCTCTCCTCGGCCACGGTGAAGGCCCCCGGGAAGTTGCGGTACACCTCGGTGTTGAAGTCTTGCAGGAAGCGGATGGCGTCGAGGTTCTCCCGCCCGCCGTAGCGGTTGGGTAGCCACTCGCCCTCCTTGCGGCTGTAGTCCAGGTACAGCATGGAGGCCACCGCATCGACCCGCAGCGCGTCGATGTGGAACTGGTCGAGCCAGTAGAGGGCGTTGGAGAGAAGAAAGTTCTGCACCTCGTAGCGGCCCAGGTTGAAGATCAGCGTGCCCCAGTCGCGGTGCTCGCCCAGGCGGGGATCCTCGTGCTCGTACAGCGCGGTCCCGTCGAAGCGCCGCAGCGAGAAATCGTCCTTGGGGAAGTGCGCCGGCACCCAGTCCAAGATCACCCCGATGCCGGCCTGGTGCAGCGTGTCGATCAGGAAACGCAGGTCGTCGGGGGTACCGAAGCGGCTGGTGGGCGCGAAGTAGCCGGTGACCTGGTAGCCCCAGGAGGGATCGAAGGCGTGTTCGGCCAGCGGCAGGAACTCGACGTAGTTGAAACCCATGGCGCGGCAGTGCTCGGCCAGCCGCGGCGCCAGCTCGCGGTATCCGAGGAAGCGGTGGCCCTCCTCGGGCACGCGCTGCCAGGAGCCGAGGTGCACCTCGTAGATGGCCATGGGCTCGCGCCGCACATCGCGCCCCGCGCGCGCGCTCATCCAGCCGGCGTCGCCCCAGGCGTAGTCGGACAGCCCCATCACGATGGAGGAGGTCTTGGGCCGAAGCTCCATGTACAGGCCGAAGGGATCGGACTTGAGCCGAAGATTGCCGTCCTGGGTCTTGATCTCGTACTTGTACAGCGCGCCGCGCCCGATCCCCGGCACGAAGATCTCCCAGATGCCGTTGCCCATGCGCCGCATGGGCAGTTGCTGGCCGTCCCAGCCGTTGAAGTCGCCCACCACGCTCACGCGCCGGGCGTTGGGGGCCCACACCGCGAAGGTCGTTCCGGCCACCCCCTGCAAGGTGCGCGGATGGGCGCCCATCTTCTCGTACAGGCGCAGGTGGCGCCCCTCGGCGGCCAGGTGCAGGTCGATCTCTCCCAGCGACGGGAGGAACCGGTACGGGTCGTCCCGCTCCAGGCGGTTGCCGTCGGCGAAGACGAAGCGCACCCGGTAGGCCAGGGGGAAGTCCACATCCGCGAGAAACACCGCGAACAGTCCATCCCCCAGCGGGTGCATGGGGTGCTCCCGGCCATCGAGCAGCACCTCGGCCAGGCGGGCGTCGGGGTGAAAGGCGCGCACCACCAGGCCGCGGCGGCCCCTCCAGGTCATGCGGTGGGCCCCGAGACCAGCGTGGGGATCGGCGCAGCGATCGCGGCGCAGGTCCTCCACCAGCCCTGGATCGACCCCGGACAACAGCTCGGCGTAGGAAGGGATCGCGCTGGGTTTCATGTCGCTCCTTTGGAGAATGAGCGCGCGGCGGCCTGGGCCGCCTCGATCACCTCGAGCAGGGCCACCCCCTTCTCCGTGGCCAGCCGCCGGCAGTCCTCGTACTCGGGGGTCAGGCGCACCGTGCGGCCGAGGTGTTCGGCCGCCTTGATGCGCACCTCGCCGAAGGGCGTTCGCACCACGAACTGGCGGCGGGCCAGACGGGTGCGCTCCACCGCCCGCCGCCGCAGGCCGATGGTGGTGGACTCGGTGAAGATCAGGGCCTCCAGGGCGGCCGCCCGCGCGGCGGGGCACAGCAGCGAGAGCACCACGCCGGGGCGGGACTTCTTCATGATCACCGGCTGCAGCCAAACCTCCAGCGCGCCCCCCTCGAACAACTTGTCCATCAGGTGCTCGAAGGCCTGCGGGTTCATGTCGTCGATGTTGGCCTCGAGGAGCAGCTCCTCCTCAGCCGCGCCGCCGTCCGCCCCCCACAACAAGCGCAGCAGGTTGGGACGGTCCGGGAACGTGCGCGTCCCGGCGCCGTACCCGATCTTCTGAACCCGCAGCTCGGGCTTGTCGGTGAAGCGCTGCACCTGGGTGGCCAGGATGGCCGCCCCGGTCGGCGTGGTCAGCTCGCCCTCGACCTCGAGCTGGCGAAAGCGCACGCCACGCAGCAGCTCCAGCGTGGCCGGCGCGGGCAGCGGCAACACCCCGTGGCGGCTCTGAACCGTTCCCCGCCCGACCACGGGGGTCGAGGCGCTGATGATCTCCGGTCCAAGCGCGTCCAGCGCCAGGGCGCAGCCGACGATGTCAGCGATGGAGTCGGCGGCACCCACCTCGTGAAAATGGATCCGCTCGGGGGTGGTGCCGTGCACCCGCGCCTCGGCCTCGGCCAGGCGCGCGAACATGGCCTCGGCCCGCTCTCGCGCGCCGGGCGGCAGTCCGGCGGACGACAGCAGGCGGCGGATGTCGGCCCAGGAGCGCTCGGCGGTCTCCTCGCCAGGCGCGTCCACCGAAAAGCGCAGGGCCGATACGCCGCTGGGCGCGGCCGGCTCGACCCGCACGCCGATGCCGCCGAGTCCCATGGCGTCGAGCGCCTGCCGCAGGCGCTCCAGGGGGAAGCCGAGCTGCACCAGGGCGCCCAGCATCATGTCGCCGGCGATGCCGGAGATCATGTCGAGGTGCAGCGTCCTCATCCCGCCTCCTCCCGCCGCCGGTTGACCAGGGAGGCCGCGAAGCCCGCGCCGAAACCGTTGTCGATGTTGACCACCAACACCCCCGGAGCGCAGGCGTTCAACATGGAAAGGAGGGCGGCGAACCCGCCCAGCCCGGTGCCATAACCCACGCTGGTGGGTACGGCGATCACCGGGCAACTGGTGAGGCCGGCCACCACCGACGGCAGGGCTCCTTCCATCCCGGCCACCACCACTATCACCGCGGCCCGCCGCAGCTGCTCGGTGGCGGAGAGCAGCCGGTGCAGGCCGGCCACGCCCACGTCGTTCAGCCGCTCCACCTGTTGTCCCATCAGCTCGGCCGTCACGGCGGCTTCCTCGGCCACCGGCAGATCGCCGGTGCCGGCGGCCACGATCAAGATCATGCCCGCCCCGACGGTCTCGACGGGTCGCGGCGCGAAGGCGAAGGCGCGAGAAGCGGGGTGGAACTTTCCCTGGGGAAAACGCTCTACGAGGCTTCGCGCGGCCTCGGGGGACAAGCGGGTGGCCAGCAGCGGCCCCCCCTGGGCCACGATGCGCTCGGCGATGGCCAGGATCTGCTCGACGGTCTTTCCCTGGCCGAAGATCACCTCGGGGAATCCCCCGCGCAGCGCGCGGTGGTGGTCCACCCGGGCGAACCCCAGGTCCTCGAAGGGGAGCAGCGCCAGGCGCTCCTGCGCCTGCTCCGGCGTCAGGCGGCCGGCGGCGACCTCGGCCAGCAGTTGTCGGATCGCCTCGGGCCGCATCATGCTCCTCCTCGGGTGGCGAACCGCTCCATGAGCTGATCCAGATCCAGGATGAGCACCGGCCGGCCGTCCCCCAGCACGGTGGTCCCGGCGAATGGCCCGGCGCGCCTAAGCAGGCTGCCGGGCGGTTTCTGCACCACCTCCCGGTGGCCCGCCACCCGATGCACGCCCAGCGCCAGCCGGCCTTGCTCGCCGTCACCGATCACCACCGCCTCCCGCGACACCTCGCCGGACGGCTCCCGCAGAAGCGCCGAAAGATCCCCATAGGCGAAATCCGCGCCGGGCTCGCCGAGCCGCGACTCCCGCATACGCACCGCGACATTCTCCGGCCGGAGCGGCAACACCCGCAGCACCCGCGAGGCGGGCAGGGCCAACAGCCGGCCCGCGCTCTCCACCAGCAGCACCTGGAGCACGGCCAGGGTGAGCGGCAGATCGAGCACGAAGGTCGTCCCCTCCCCGGGCCGCGACTGGACCGACACCCGTCCACCCAGCCGGGTCAGGGTGGTGCGCACCACGTCCAACCCGACGCCGCGGCCAGAGACCTCGCCGGCCCCCTCGCGCGTGCTGAACCCCGGCGCGAAGACGAGCTCCAGCGCTCCAGCCGCATCGAGCGGCTCGCCCGGGGGCACCAGGCCCAGGGAGCGGGCGCGCTCCAACACCCGGGCCGGATCGATGCCGCGCCCGTCGTCGCTCACCTCCATCAGCACTCGATCGTGGCGCCGGCGCACCGCGATGCGCAGCGAGCCCTCCTCTGGCTTGCCGCGCGCGCGCCGCTCCTCGGGCGGCTCGATCCCGTGGTCCAGCGCGTTGCGCAAGAGGTGCAAGAGCGGCGTGTCCAGTGCCTCCACCAGGGCCCGATCGATGGGCACCTCGTGGCCCTCGATGGCGAAACGCACCTTCTTGCCCCGGCTCCCCGCGATGTCCCGGCACACCCGCGGCAGTCGATCGGTGAGCAGAGACACCGGCACCAGCCGCACCTCCATGACCCGGTCGTGCAACCGCCGCACGATCTGGGACAGGGCCCGCACCGAGCCCGAGAGTTCCCCGGAGCCCAGGCGCTCGGCCAACTCCTCGAGGTGCGAGCGCTGCGCCAGAAGCTCGCCGACCGCGTCCACGAAGAAGTCCAGCAACTCGGCGCTCACCCGGACAGTGGGCGCGGCCGCGGATGGATTCGGCGCCGCGGACGGGGCCGCGGCGGGCGCCGGGGCCTTCTCGTCGGCCGGCAGCCAGCGCACCGCGGCGACGTCGGCGAGATCCAGGCGGCGCCGGAGTTCGGGCAACCCCTCGCGGCTCTCCAGCCACACACGCAGCACTCGCCCGGGGAGGATCCCCTGCCGCAGCTCCTCCGGAGAGGGGGTGCAGCGCACCACCCGGCCGGCCTCCTGCAGCCGCCGGAACACCAGGAAGGCGCGGGCGGCCGGGAGCTGGCTGTCGGGCGAGATGTCCACCTCCACCTGCAGGCTGCGCAGCGCCTCCGGCTCCGGCGCCTTCGGCTCCGGCGCCTCCCGCGCCGGGGTGGCACGCGTCTGGAGACGGCCGATGGCCTGGAGCAGTCCTTCGCCGACCGGCTCGATGGCCCGGTCCTCCGCCGCCTGACCGAGCTGCCGGCGCAGCTGGTCGAGACCGCGCAGCAGAACCTCCACCACCTCGGCGTTCAAGGGCCGTTTCTCCTGCCGGAACGGAACCAGCAGGTCCTCCAGCCCGTGCGCCAGCGCGCTCAGGGCACCGTAGCCCATGGAGCCGGCCATGCCCTTGATGGAGTGCAGATGGCGAAAGGCCTCGTGGACGCGCTCCGCATCCGCCGGGTGCTGCTCGAGCGCCAGCAGATCCTTTTCCAGGTTGTCGAGGTGTTCGGCGGCCTCGCTCAGAAAGAGCGGCTTGTAGGCCGACATGTCCACGAGGCGAACTCCAGATCGAGGGCGGATCAGGCCCGGGCGGCCAGGGCCTTCTGCACCACCTGCAGCACGTTCTCCGGCCGGAAGGGCTTGACGATGAAGTCGGTGGCGCCGGCCTCGATGGCCTCGGTCACCAGAGACTCCTGCCCCAGGGCGCTGCAGATGATCACCACGGCCCGAGGATCGGCCTTGCGGATCTCGCGGGTGGCCTCGATGCCGTTCTTGAAGGGCATGACGATGTCCATGGAGATGAGGTCGGGCCTAAGCTCCTGGTATTTCTCCACCGCCTCCACGCCGTTGGCGGCCTCGCCGGCGATCTCGTACCCGGCGCCCTGGAAGATCTCCTTGAGGGTGTTGCGCATGAAAACCGCGTCGTCCACGATCATCACCCGGCTGGCCATGGTGCCCTCCTTGCGGCGCCAGTGTATCCTCCGGCCCGCGCCCGAGTCAAACGCCCGCCGCCCGCAACAGCTCGGGAACCGTCAGCAGCTCGAGCAGCCGATCGCCGTGCCAGGCGCGCTGCCGGCCCTGCAGGTTCGGCCCCTCGGGCCGCACGCTCTCCAGGCAGTCCACCCCGTCCACCAGCAGGGCGGCGGGCTCACCACCCAGATCGACGTGGATGGCCTGTTCGCCGGTGGAGGGCGCCACGCCCAGGACGCCGTCCAGGCGCAGCACCGGCACCACGTGCCCGTGGTGGTTGAGGATGCCGGCCAGCCACGCGGGCGCCCCCGGCACCGGAAGCGGCGCCCGGTCCAGCCGCAGCACCTCGCCCACCTCGGCGAGCCGAATGCCGAAGCGTCCCCCGCCCAGACGGAAGATCAGCACCCGATCCGCGGGCCGCGCCTCGCTCGAACCGGAATCCGTCACCGGCTTCCTCCCTCCGCGTCCTTCGCGGCCGCCAGCGCCCCGGCCAGCCGTTGCAACGTCTCCGCCTGGCGCGTGATCTCGAACAAGTTTTCGCTCTGCGCCTCGACCGCCTGCAACACCGCCCCCGAGGCGGAGAGGTTCTGGCCGGCCACCTGGGAGAGGTTCTCGAAGGCCTTGATGGTCTGCTCGGCGCCCGCCATCTGCTCCTGCGCCAGCCGGTTGATGATCTGCACCCGGTCGCTGCCGGCGGTCACCGCGGCCACGATGTTCCGCAGTGAGTCCGCGATGGCGTTCAGCTGATCGCGGCCCTCGCCCAGCTGCCGCGTGCTGACCTGGGCGGCGGTGACGGCCTCGGCGCTCCCCTGGGCCACCTCCTCGACGATGCGGGCGATGCGCTCCGCCGAGCGCGAGGTGTTCTCGGCCAGGTGGCGGATCTCCTCGGCCACCACCGCGAAACCCCGCCCGGCCTCGCCGGCCCGGGCCGCCTCGATGGTGGCGTTGATGGCCAGCAGGTGAGTCTGCTGGGCCACCTCGGTGATCACCCGCACGATGGCCCCGATCTCCTGGGTGCGCTCGCCGAACTCGACCATGCGGCGCGCGGTCTTTTCCACCTGCTCGAACACGCCTCGCATCTTGTCGAGCGCGGTGGTGGCCAGCTGGCCGCCGGACAGGGCCACCCGGCTGGCCTCGGCCGAAGAGCGGGCCGCGTCCTCGGCCGCGCGCGAGGTGTGCGACATGCTGCGGGCCACCTCGGCCACCAGGGTGGAGGCCTTGCGCACCAGGTCGCCCTCCAGCTCCGCGCCGCCGGTGACGCGCTCCAGGCCCGTGGCGATCTCCCCGGCGGAGGCGTTCGCCCGCCGCGCCAGCTCGTTCAGCCGCTCGCATCCCTCGCTCGCCTCGCGGCCCGTGCGCGCGGAGGCCTCCCGCAGCCGCGCCACTTCCCGCACCCGGCGCCGCCGCGCGAGGTCCACCACGGCGGCCAGCACACCCATGGCCAGCAGCAGCAGCCCGCACAGCACCGCGGCCGATGCGGCCCCCTCGCCCGGCACCAGCCACAGGCACAACAGCGCGCCCAGGAGCGGGCCGGGGAGCAACCACGGGAGCAGCGAAAGGACGGTCAGGGCGCTCTCCTTTCCCGAACGCGGCGGGCCCGCTCATCAGCGGTTGAGCATGGCGTTGACGATGCGCAGCAGCTGGCTGGCGGTGAACGGCTTGGCCAAGAATACCGTTCCGCCGGAGCGGAACCCCTCGCGCATGGACTCGGAGTCGTCCCGCGCGGTGACGAATACCACCGGGGGCCGCACCCCCTTCTCGTTGCGCCGCACGCTGCGGGCCACCTCGAAACCGTCGATGCCGGGCATCATGATGTCCAGCAGGATGAGGTCATAGCTCTCCTGCTCGATCATGCGGATGGCCTCGGCCCCCTCGGTGGTGCGCGCCACCTCGAAGCCGGACTTCTCCAGGATGCGCTGGATCATGAGCACGATGTCCGCGTCGTCGTCCACCACCAGAATGCGTTTCTTGTCTGGCATGCCTCACCCCTGGGTCGGACGCTCCACCGGGAGCACGAAGCGGAACACGCTGCCCTTGCCCACCTCGCTCTCCACCTGGATGGTGCCCCCGTGGGCCTCCACGAAGCTCTTGGCGATGGCCAGGCCCAGGCCGGTGCCCCCGTACTCCCGGGTCGAGGAGCCGTCCACCTGGTAGAACGAGTCGAAGACGCGATGCAGCTTGTCCTGCGGGATGCCGATGCCGGTGTCGCGGACGGTGACCAGCACCACGGGTTCCTCGGTCTGGGCCAGCGCCTCGGGCAGACCGTCGGCGCCCGTCGGCTGGCGCCGCGGCAGGCGGGCGCTGACGATCTCCAGCTCCACCCGCCCGCCCTTGCGGTTGAACTTGACCGCGTTGCCCAGGAGGTTCACCAGCACCTGGCGGATCTTGTCGCCGTCCGCCACCAGCGAGGGCAGGTTCTCGCCCACCTTCAACACCACCTCGACGGATTGCTTGCGGGCCATGGGGAGCACGGTGGTGGCCGCGGCCCGCACGATCTCGCCCAGGTTGCAGCTCGCCAGGTTCAGGCGCAGGTTGCCGGACTCGACCTTGGAGAAGTCCAGGATGCTGGTGATGAGCGAGAGCAGGTTCTCGCCCTTCTCCATGATGGTGCGCACGTAGTCGGTCTGCTCCTGCGACAGGGCGCCGGCCAGCCCCTCCAGCAGCATCTCGCTGTAACCGATCACCGAGGTCAACGGCGTGCGCAGCTCGTGCGACACGGTGGCCAGGAAGCTGGACTTGAGCCGGTCCAGCTCCTTGAGCCGCTCGAAGGACTCCTGCAGCACGCGGTTCTTGTCCTGCAGCTCGTTGAAGCTGGCGCTGACCGCCTCCACGTGCATGCGCGAGGTGAGCGCCTGCTTGTAGCCGGTGTGCAACATCACCTCGATCACCTGCGCCAGGTGCCGCACCACCTTCTGCGCCGCCGCCTGGGGGACCCGCCGTACCCGGAGCAGCAGCCGGGCCGCGATGTCCGGGTTGAACTTCTCCCCCATCGCCTCGGGGGTGAGGGCCAGCGGCCGGCCCTCGGCCGGCAGGTAGGGCCCGTACAGGATGCGGCCCATCAGATCGCCCTCGTACAGGATGGGCATGATCAGGTAGCGCAGGCCGGTGAAACAATCGTGCACCACCGGCTGGGCGCCGGGCAGCTCCATCTGACGCAGGGCGGTGACCTCGGCGGTGCAGCGCGACTTGCCGGAGGGGAAGTTGAACAGGTAGGCGCAGTAGTCGGCGGACTCGCCCTTGGTGTCGATGAGCTTCTCCCCCGCCCGGTCCAGGATGCGGAAGCCGATCTGGAACAGGTCGGCGTAGGACTCGCACACCTCGCGGAACACCGCCACGTCCAGCAGCTCCGACAGCGAGAAGTTGCGCTGCAGCGCCGAGGACAGATCGCGGCCGCCGGCGGCGGGGAACGGGTTCATGGCGCGGACCTCCCCGGGGCCGGAGCCGCCAGGCCCGCAGCGGGCGACAGGCGCAGCAGGCTGGTGATGAACTCCTCCTCCTCGATGTGCAGCTTGCTCGAGAGGCCGTGCCGGGCGTCCAGGGTGCGCCAGGTGAAGCGCAGCAAGCCGGCCAGGGTCTCCATCACCCCCTCGCCCCGGATGGCCACCGCCTTGAACACCGGCTCCCGGCCGCGCCGGGCCACCTCGTCGATCTCCTCGTCCGAGCGCACGTCGGGAAGATCGCGCTTGTTGAACTGGATGACCACCGGCAGCTCCTGCACGTTCAGCCCGTTCTGTTTGAGGTTGTGGGCCATGTCGCGCCAGGAGTCGTTGTTGGCCCGCGTCATGGAGCGCTGGGAGTCGGCCACGAACACGATCCCGTCCGCGGCCTGCAGCACCACCCGCCGTGTGGAGTTGTGCATGACCTGCCCGGGGGCGGTGAACAGCTTGACCTTGACCGAGAAGCCGGAGCGGCTGCGGAAGAACACCGGCATCAGGTCGAAGAACAGAGTGCGGTCGTCGGAGGTGTCCAGCACCATCAACCGCCCGCGCACCGAGGGGTCCATCAGCTGGTGGATGGCCTGCAGGTTGGTGGTCTTCCCCGACAGGGCGGGGCCGTAGTAGACGATCTTGAGGGTGATTTCCCGCTGCTCGAGGTTGATCTGGACCATGGCCCGATCCCGCCCGGACGCCGCCGGGTCACTCGATGGCCACCTTGCGTTTCTGGCCGCGGCGCTCGCGGATGCGCGGCAGGCGCACCGTGAGCACGCCGGCCTGGAAACGCGCCTTGAGGTGCTGCATGTCCCCGGCCCCGGGCAGCTCCACCACCCGGCGGAAGGCGCCATAGGAGCGCTCCATGCACAGGTAGCGGGAATCCGAGGGCGGCTGCGGCCGCGGTTTCCGCCCCTCGATGATCAGGATGTCACGCAGGACCGACAGCTCCAGGTCCTCGCGCCGCAGGCCGGGCAGCTCGACCTCGATGACGATCTCCTCCGGGGTCTCGAACACGTCCACCGGAATGTCGGCGGCCAGGTCCACCGCCGCGCCCTCGTCAGAGTCGGCGTGGAAGAAATCCCGAAACAAGCGGTCCATCTCGCGCCGCAAGAACAGCAGCCGCTCGATCGATTCCTTGGGAATGCTGGCCATGGGTCGCCTCTCCGGTACCGGAGGGCGAAGATAACACCCCGCGCCACCGATGGCAAAGGAATTCAGGCCCCGAACTTGGCCAGCCGGCCGGCGTGGGCCAGCAGCAGCGCCATGAGCTCGCTGGCGCGGATGCGTCCCAGCCCGCCCCCGAGGCAGGCGCTCTCGGAGAAGGCCCGCGCCCCATCGCGCCGCACGTTCTGGCCCCGGATGAGCAGCGGCACCGGGTGGAAGGAGTGGCTGCGCATGGCGCAGGGTGTGGAGTGATCGCCGGTCACGCACAGCACCTCGGGCCGCAGCGCGACAAGGCGCGGCACCAGCCGGTCGAACTCCTCGAGCACCTTGACCTTGGCGGCGAAGTTGCCGTCCTCGCCGGCGGAGTCGGTCTTCTTGACGTGCAAAAACAAGAAGTCGGTCCGGGGAAGCTCCCGCTCCACCAGCGCGATTTCCTGCTCCAGGGTGCTCTGGCCCTCCTCCACCACGCGCATGCCGGCCAGCCGCGCCACCCCCTTGTACATGGGGTAGGCGGCCACGGCCGCGGCCCGCCAGCGGTACAGCTTGCAGAAGTCCGGCAGCGGCACGTAGAGATCGAAGCCGCGCAGCATCACGAAGTTGGCGGCGGGCTCATCGGCCAGGACGGTCCGGGCGCGTTCGATGAGGGCGTTGGCCAGGCGCGCGGCGCGCAGCGCCTTGGGCGAGGGCTCGGCCGCAACGGGCTCGACCGGGAGCGGCGGCAGCCCCTCCTTCTGCGGATCGCTGTCCTTGAGCCCGGCCTCCAGCTCGGCCCCGCGGAGCACCGCGGCGGCGCGGTACTCCTTGACGTGCTGGAACAGCACCCGGACCCCGTCGATGTCGCGGATGGCGCGGGCCAGGCGCTCGGTGACCCGCAGGCCTTCGGCGTCCGCGATCCGGCCCGCCCGCCGATCGCGGATGAGACCGTCCGGGCCGATGGTGGCGTAGTTGATGCGCGCGGCCAGGTCTCCGGCGGCGAACTCGAAGGCGGTGCCGGCGGTGTCCAGCACCCCCCGGCCGATGGTGAAGCGCAGCGGATCGTAACCGAACAGGGCGATGTGGGCCGGGCCGGAGCCCGGGGTGATGCCCGGCGCCACCGGATCGTGGAAGCCGCACACGCCTTCCTCGGCCAGCCGGTCGAGGTTGGGAGTCGCGGCCGCCTCCAGGGCGGTCTTTCCCTCGGGCCCGGGCAGGTCGCCCAACCCGTCCAGGACCACCAGCACCACCTTGCTGGCGTTCTCCACCACCAACGAGGACAAGAACGAAAGTTCCATGTGACCTCCCATCCCCCGGGTCGCCAATATCTCCGAGGCGCGGGCCGGAATCAACCCGGGATCGCGCCTTGCCTTGCGCGATTCAACAACGCCTCGATCTCCCGCCGTCCGAACGGCTTGGGCAAGAACCCGTCCATGCCCGCCTCGCGGCAGGCGGCCTCTTGCTGCGGACCGCGCTCCGCCGACATTCCGAACAGCTCGACGCGCTCGGCCGAGGCCCCGACCTCGGACCGCCGCAGCTCGCGCGCCAGGGTCAGGCCATCCATCTCCGGCAACCCGCAGTCCACCAGGGCCAGGTCGAACCCACCATCGCGCAGGGCCCGCAGCGCCGCCTGGCCGTCGCTCGCCTCCACCACCTCGCAACCCAGGTCGGTGAGGATGCGCGCCAGCAAGCGCCGGCCGACCGGATCGTCCTCCGCCACCAGAACCCGCGTCGGCTCTCGCAACCCCGGGGCGCTCGCGGCGGGAGAGGCGCCTTCCAACCGCGGGACACCGGCCAGGCGCTCGCGCTGGATCTCGAGCAGGTGCTCGTCCCGGGCCAGCCGCAGGATCTCCTCCACGCCGGCCACCAGGGCCTGCCCGATGCGGCGCGCCTCCTGGCCCAGCTCGCGGCGCCGCTCCGTCGAGGGCTCTTCTTTGAGCAGCACCATGATCCCCAGGATGTGGTGCAACGGCTCGCGGATCTCGCGGTTGAGAGAGGACAGGAAGCGGGTCTTGCTCTCCGACACCGCGCGGGCCTCGGCCAGGGCCGCCTCCTGATCCCGCTCCGCCCGGGCGCAAGCGGCGTGGTTGTAGGCGAACACCAGCGTGATGCCGACGAACGAGGTGAGCCAGGTCATGACGGCGTCGAACGGGCGCCATTCCTCCGGGGTCAGATAGGGGAAGGTCGCGCCGTGCGCCTCGGCATACCCCATCCAGGCCACTCCTCCCACCATCACCAGGGTCCACCACAGGCCGCCGGCCCCCGCCAGCACCACCGCGCACACCGGCACGGCCAACAGAAGAGAAAGGTTGGCCGCGGTGAGCCCGCCGGAGTACATCGCCGCGCTGAAGGCCGCGCCCACCATCGTAAGGCACATGAGGTGGGCCCACAGTGAAAACCGCGCGGCCCGGCGCACCGCCGCCATCAGGCCGATGGTCGCCAGCAGCAAACCGCCCTGCCAGGCGGCCAGGGTCCAGGCGGTGTAGGCGATCTGGTTGACCAGCCAGAACAGAAGCAGCGTGGCCAGGACCGCGCCCCCCCAGTTCAGCAGGCGCACGCGCCGGCGCGACTCGATGTCCAGGTCGCGCTCCGAGAGCGACAGAAAGCCGTCGATGCGCTCGAACACCGCCGAGAGGCGCCGGTGGCGGACCTGCACAGACCCGCTCATGCCGCGCCTCCGCCGGGCCGAAAGCGGAGCAACACCTTGTGCAGGTCCGTGCCCTGGAACGGCTTGACCAGCACGCCGGCCATCCCCAGCCGCTCCCGTAGCGACTCGTCCGTGTACGCGGTGTAGGCGGTCATGGCCACCACGGGCGGCAGGCGGGATATCGCGCCGCTCGCCAGAAGCTCGCGCATGCGCCGGGTGGCGTCGGCGCCGTCCATGACGGGCATCTGGATGTCCATGAGCACAACGTCGAAGGCGTCGCGCTGGAGCGCCTCCACGGCCGTCTTCCCGTCGCCCACCGCGGTGACCCGGCACCCCAGGCGCTCCAGTATGAGCACGGTGAGCCGGCGGTTGGTCTCGTCGTCCTCGGCCAAGAGCACTCGCATCCCGGCCAGATCCGAATCGACCGGTGCCACCCCAGGCAGCGGCGGCTCGGGCGGCCGCGCCAGCGGCGGGAAGGTCAAGGAGAAGTAGAAGCGGCTGCCGCGGCCCGGCTCGGACTCGGCTCGCAGCCGTCCGCCCATCGCCTCCACCAGACGTTGGCTGATGGCCAGGCCCAGGCCGGCCCCTTGCCGGCGGCTCGCCTCCGGCCCGGCCTGGTAGTACGGGAGAAAGACCTTGGCGAGCTCGTCCTGCTCGATTCCCACGCCGCTGTCTTGAACCTCGAAGCGCAGCCGCTCGCCTGCGGCGTCCGCCCCGTCCCGCTCGACCCGGATCTCCACCCGGCCGTTCTCGGTGAACTTGAGGGAGTTTCCCACCAGGTTGAGCAACACCTGCTGCAGCCGGCCACCGTCCCCCCGCACCCAGGCCGGCACCTCCGGCGCCACGTGCCCCAGCAGCCGGTTCCCCCGATCGGCGGCCCGGGCGGACAGGACCTCGAGCACTTGTTCCACAGTACGCGCCGGCGAGAACGGCTCCCGGCGCAGTTCGATCGCGCCGGACTCCGCCCGCGACAGGTCCAGCAGGTCTTCCAGGATGTGAAGGAGCATGCGCGAGGTCGTCTGGGCCTGGGTGGCCTGAGCCTCCCGGGTGGCGGGATCGTCCTCTGTCTCCATCATCTCCATCAACCCCAGCAGCGAGTGCAGGGGCGTGCGCACCTCGTGGCTCACCCGGGCGGCGAACTCCGCCTTGGCGCTCGCCGCCCGCTCGGCCGCCTCGCGCGCCGCGCGAAGCTCACGGCCCGCGCGCAGGTAGGTCCGCTCGTAGGTCCAGGCCAAGAAGGCGATGACCAGCAGGCTGGTGACCCAGGTGAGCGCCGCGTCCAGCGCGCGCTGCTCCGGCGGGATGAGGTTGGGGAACACGAAGCCACTCCGATGGAGGAGGACCATCCCGCCCACGCACAGCAAGGTCGGCAGCACCCACCACAGGCCGCGCCGCTCGCACATGCTGAGCGCGCCCACCGGGATGGTGATGAACAGGCAGGCGTTCGTCCCGGCCAGGCCGCCGCCGACCACCGCGCCTGCGCCGATGACCAGGAGCAGCATGGCCGTTAGCAGAAAGCCGGTCCGGTCCAGCCCCAGCCGCTCCCGAAAACGGAGCAGCACGATCGCCAGCCCCGACACCGCCGCGAAGAACAGCGCCACGCCGAGGTTGCCGTACCAGAGCTGGCCCACCACCCACGCGCTGCTGGAGATGACCAGCACCAGGGCGGCGGACAAAAACAACCTCCGCCGACGCTGGCTCGACGCGCCGCCGGACCCGGCAATCGCTTGTGCAATGGCAGGTGCGCTCACCGTTCACCCCGCGAGACAAGACGTGTAGCAGATGCCGGGGCCGGCCACAATCCCCTTCAGGGCTCTTGCCTTTTTTTCGGCTCTTCTCCATCATGCGCGGCATGCGAGTGGCGCGCTTTCCTCCCGGCGAGATCGTGCTGGCCGGACGGCCCTTCGGCGAGAGCCTCTTTTCTGAAGTGGACCGCTTGTTGGCCCAGGGGTACTGCCCGGAGGGCCGCCTGGAGATCGAGACCGAGGAGAAACGGCTCACCTGCCTGGTGCACCGCTCGCTCCCCCACCTGGCGGGCCTGCAAGAGGAGGACGTCTTCTCCCCGGTGTGGCTCAAGGACTTCCCGGTGCGGGCGCGGCAGATGTTGGGCGCCGTGTGTACGCTGCAACGCACCGACCCGGTCCAGGTCCTGCTGGCGGCCGTCCACTTCCGCTCCCGGCCGGAGGTGCAGGCCACCACCGAGCTCCTCGACCTGGCGCACGTGCTGTCGGTGCTGGAGCGCGAGGGCCAGGACGCCGCGCTGGCGCTGGAGCGCGCCGGCGCCCGCACGCTGCTGTTCTTGCAGAAGGGCCAGCCGGCCCGGGTGTACTTCGCGGATCCGGCCAGCGCCCCGGCCCAGGGCGCGGTGACGGATCGCTTCCTGGCCCACGTGTACGATCCCGCGGCGCCGCCCGGCCGGGTGGAGGTGTGGAAGAGCCTCAACATCGCGCCCGACCCCGACGCCGGGACCTCGCTGTCGTTGCTGGCCGAGGCCGCCCGGCCGCCCCCGCCGGCCACGGTGCTGGTGCGGCTGGGGGGCCGGGTGGTGCTGCAGCGGCCGTTCATGCCGCCGGCCATGACGGTGGGCCGCGATCCGGTGTGCGAGATCCCTCTCGACAACCTGTCGGTGAGCCGCCGGCACGCCCGCATCTGCTGGGAGAAGGGCCGCTTCATGATCGAGGACCTGGGTTCGGCCAACGGCACCACGCGCAACGGCGAGCCAGTCCAGCGCGCCCCGCTCGACAAGAACGATCGGGTGGGGGTGGGCAAGTTCGAGCTGTCGTTGGCGGAGGCCGCGGACACCGTCTCCCCCGACGCCACCATGCACCTGATGCCCCGGGCGGCGGGCGAGGTGCGCCTGGTCGGCGACGGGGTCTCGATCCCGCTCACCCGTCAGCTCTCCATCGGACGCTCCGCCGGCGCCGACGTGCAGGCCCGCGGCTGGCGGGTGCGCCCGTTCCACGCGCTGATCCTGGAGGAGGGACCGGGCGTGTTCCGCCTGCGCTGCACCGGCGGGGCGGTTCAACTCAACGGGCGGCGGGTGAAGGAGTCCTTGCTGCGGCCGCGCGACGTGCTGGTGGTGGGGCGCTCGCGTTTCACCATCCAGGCCGCCTTCGACGGCGAGGACACCCAGGGGTAGCGGCCTACCAGCGGCGGACCCGGCGTTTCTTGCCCTTCGGCGCTGGCTTCTCGGGTTTGGGCTTCGCCGCCGGCTCCTCGGCCTCCACCTTGACCGGGGCCGGCGTGACCTTCTTCCCGGTCAGGCGCTGGAGCAACTTCTCGGCGCGCTTCGCCTCCGAGGCGCAGTGGCGCGCCAGCCAGTCGACGGCCTGTTTCTGTCCCTGCAGGGAGATGGGGACCTTGGCCAGGGCCGGCTCCTCGCGCAGCGCCTGGTCCAGGGTCTCCTGACAGCGCCGGTACGTCTCCGCCACCGGGGCGATCAGGCGGGACGCCTGGGCCGGATCGCGCTGGGCTGCGGCCAGCGACGCCTGCCGCACCGCCATGGGGAGGGCCTCCTCGGTGAGCTCCAGGACCCGGGCGCGCCGCGCCGCCTTGGCCAGGCGCTCGGCCGCGGCGGCCTGCTCCCGCGCGACTTCCTCCGACAGCGCCTTCCACTCCGGCTCGTCGCGAAAATCGCCCTGCACCGCCAGGGCCTCCTTCAGCGCGGCGAGCCCTTTCTCCACCTCGGCCTGCGCCGCCGCGTCGCGCGGTTTCGCCTCCAGGGCCTGGAGCTGCTTCGCCAGGGCGCTGCGGCGCGGCTCGAGCTCTTGGCGCAGCGCCTGGATGCGCTCCAGCCGCGCCGGGCGATCGAGCAGGTGCCGCAACTCCGAGAGCGCCTGCGGCGCCGTGTCGAGGTTGACCTTGAGCGCGGTGAAGTCGTCGCGCTTCTCGAGCATCGGCTGGCAGCGGCCGAACTGGGACTGGGCCTCCTCCAGGCGGCGCTCGGCCTCGCGCGGTTCGCGCGCGCGCACCGTCTCGAAGAACCGCTCCAGCAGGATGCTCACCGACTCGTAGCACAGCAGCGAGGCGGCCTCCTCCAGCGAGGCCGAGAGCTCGCCCAGCTCCGGGTAGGCGGAGAGCATGGCCCGGTTGTCGTCGAAGGTTTCCCGGCCTTCGGTGTACTCCTTGGCCGCCCGCTCCAGATCCTTCTTCTTGAGCTCGGCCCGCATGGCGCGCAGGTGCGACTCGATGCGTCCGACGCAACCCTGCACCTCGTCCACGTCGATGTCGCCCGAGTACCGCTTGGGGCAGCCGGCGCCGCCCGCGGCCAGCAGGATCGCCAGGCACGAACCGGCGGCTCCACCCAGGATCGTCGACCGCTTCACCGCTCCTCCCGCGTTTCCAGGCAGTCCAGCACCAGCCCGGCGAACATGCGCATCCCCACCGCCAGGGCCTCGTCTCCAAAGTCGAAGCGCGGGCTGTGCAGGCCCTCGGTGCCGCCGGTCCCCAACCCGAAGAGGCAGCCGGGCACCCCGCCCTGTTCGGCCAGGAAGAAGGCGAAGTCCTCGCCCCCCATGGAGTTCTCGGCGCCCTGGCGCACCGCCGACGCGCCGAGCACGGCGCGGCCCACCCGCCGCACCCGCTCCAGCATGCGGCTGTCGTTCTTCACCCGCGGCGTGCTCTCGCCCCAGGAGAACTCGGCGCGCAGCCCGAAGGCCTCCGGGATCTTGCGGCACAACGCCACCACCGCCTGCATCAGTCGCGAGCGCACCGCCGGATCGCGCGTGCGCAGCGTCCCCCGCAGCTCCGCCCGCTCGGGGATGACGTTGCGCCGCTCACCGGCGCGCAGGGCACCCACCGTGACCACCGCCTTCTCGAAAGGCGCCGCCCGCCGCCCCACCAGCGTGTGCAGCGCCGCCACCAGGTGACAGGCGGCCGGCAGCGGATCCAGGGCCAGGTGCGGCCCGGCCGCGTGGCCTCCCTGGCCAACGATCGCCGCGTCGAAGGCGTCGCAGGCCGCGTTCGGCACCTCCTCGACCTCGATGCTGCCGACCGGTAGGCAGGGCTTGGCGTGGAGCGCGAACACCGCCTCCACCGGGGGATCGGCCAACGCCCCGGCCTCGACCAGCCGCCGCGCGCCGCCGCCCTCCTCCTCGGCCGGCTGGAAGATGAACTTCACCCGCCCGGGGAGCGGCCCCGCCCGAGCCAGCAGCTCGGCCGCTCCCAGCAGCACGGCCACGTGCCCGTCGTGGCCGCAGGCGTGCATCCAACCCGGCGTCTGGGAGGCGTACGGCAGCCCCGTCTGCTCGGCGATGGGCAAGCCGTCCATGTCCGCGCGCAGGGCCACCACCGGCCCGGCCTCTCCCAGCAAACCCACCACGCCGGTGCCGGCCAATCCTTCGCGCACGTGCAGCCCAAGCCGCCGCAACCACTCGGCCGCGCGGGCGGCGGTGCGGTGCTCGGCGAAATGCGGCTCGGGGTGGCGGTGCAGCTCCCGGCGCAGCTCCCGCACCCGCTCGAGCAGCTCGGCGCTGATTTCCGGCACGCGCGCCATGTCAGCTCCCCGGGGCCCGCCGCCCGATGGGCAAATGGATCTCGAAACGCGCCCCGTGGCTGACCCCCGGCAAGGGCGACACCACCGCGATCTTGCCGCCGTGGGCCTCGACCACCATGCGGCAGAAGGCCAGGCCCAGCCCGGTGCCGCGCAGCGGGCCCAGCGAGCGGCGTTCCACCGGCGCGAAGCGCTCGAAGATCCGCTGCTGGTACTCCGGCGCGATGACCGGCCCGTGGTTGGCCACGCCCAGGCACAGCTCGCCGCCGTCGCCCGGCGCGCCGCTGGCCGCGGCGTCGAGCACCACCTGGCTCTGGCGCGGGGCGAACTTGATGGAGTTGCTGAGCAGGTTCACCAGCACCCGCCCCATCATGCCGCGATCCATCTCCCAGGCGAGCGGCGGCAGCCGCACCTCGAAGGTCACCTCGCGGGAGCGCGCCAACAGACGCACCCGCTCGACGCACTCCTCTCCCAGGGCGGGCAGCGACACGACCTCGCGGCTGAGCTCCAGCCGCCCGCTCTCCATGCGCGTGACGTCCAGCAGGTTCTGGGTGAGATCCAGCATGTCCCGGCAGGTGTGCCCGATCACGTCCAGGGTGTGGCGCACCGACTCCGGCAGCTTCTCGAGCTCCTCGCTCTCCACGAACTCCAACCCCATCATGATGGTGGCCAGCGGGTTCTTCAGATCGTGCACCACCATGCCGGTGAGGGCCTCCTTGAGCTCGTCGAGCCGCTGCAGCTTGATGTATTGCTCGGCCAGCCGGTCGTTGGCCTCGGCCAGCTCCCGGGTGCGCTCGAAGATCTTCTGCTCCAGGTTGACGTTGAGCTCCCGGATGGTCTGGAAGGCCAGCGAGTTCTCGAAGGCCACCGTGGTCTGGTTGGCCACCGCCGAGAGAAACTTGAGGTCGTCGTCGGAGAACGCCGCGCCCGAGGCGCGCGGCCCGAGCGCGACCAGGCCCAGCAGGCGCTGCCCCCCTTGCAAGGGCACCAGCGCCGCGGCGCCGGAGAGCTCCCCCGGGAGGGCCGAGGAGGCCCGCGCCGGGCCATCGAGGGCGAGCGCGCGCACCGCCCCGTCCTCCAGCATCACCGCACCCTCCCGCCGGGGAAACACTTGCCGCAGCGCCAGATCCTCTCCCGCGCGCACGAACACCCTCATCCAGTGCACCGGCATGACCCGGGCCACCAGCCCGTCGAGGTGCGCGAGCAGGAGGTCGATGTCCACCGTGCGGCTGAGCTGCTGGCTGTATTCGATGAGCGCGGCGCGCTGATCGACCTGCTCGCGGTAGAACAGCCTGTCGACCAGCCGCTGGGTGACCTGGCGCAGCGGGGCGAAGAGCGCGGCCAGGAGCAGCGCCACGATCACCCGCACCCCCACCCACTCCTCGCCCCACACCGCGATCACCATCCAGTCGCCCAGGGCCACCAGCAACAGGTAGGCCAGCACCACGAAGACCGTGAGGGCGAAGTACACCAGCGAGCGGTTGATGATGAGATCCACGTCCAGGAAGCGGTGCCGCACCACCGCCACCCCCACCGCCACGCAGGCCAGACACACGAGGAGGTAGGTGATCTCCTCCGGCAGGATGGGCCGGGCCCCCAGCCCGCGCGGGAGCTCGAACAACAGCACGTGCGGCGCGATGCCGGTCAGGGTGCCCCAGAAGATCCACTTGAGGCGCTGGCGCGACTCGGGCCGCCGGGCGGTGAAGTAGTTGCGCGCCAGGAAGGCGATGCACACCAAGAGGTACAGGCCGAGGTAGATGCGCAGCATCACGAACAGGCGAGCGTTGATGCCGATGACGGCCGGATCGAGGGTGCGGCGCGCCGAGAGCTGGGAGACGATCAGGCCGCCGGCCAGCGCCAGCGCCGGGAGGTACAGCAGGGCGCGCCAGCGCCGCCGCCCGCTGCGCTCGGGGAAGATCACGGCGAAGTGGGCTAGGAAGGCCACGGTGAACGGGTACAGGCCGTTGGAGAGCAGGTTGGAGACATACCTCCCGAACGGCAGGCCCAGCGAGTTCTCGGGGTAGTAGACGAACATCACCGCGGTGAGCGACCCGAGCGCCGAGGAGAACAGGAGGGTGTGGAGGTCGGCGGCCCCCTTGATCACCACGAACAGGCTCACCAGCCACAGCAAAAAAGACACCAGCGTATTGATGACCAGCAGCCGGCCGGTGATGGAGCGCGAAAGCTGAAGGCGCAGCATGAGGCGCTGGCCCTGCCGCTCGACCTGGACGTCCACGCGCTGGCCCACGCGAAAGCCATCCAGCACGAAGGCCATCATCTCGCCGTTCTCGACGGGAACGCCCGCGACGGCCCGGAGGCGGTCCCCCCGCCGCGGGGCATCATCTTCCGGACGGCCGTCCTCGAGGATGGTCAACCCGTCCGCGCCTCCCAGCGCGACGGGCAGCCGGGGTTGTTCCGTGGGCAGCGCCAGGGTGCCCAGCACCCCGGCCACCAGGGTGAGTCCCAGGAAGACCAGCAGCGCCTTCTTTGCGACGATCACGAGTGGCGAGGCTATCCTACCGCTCTGGTGAGGTCAATTTTCCCAACCCCCGCCTCCCCGCGGCGACGACCCGGAGCCGGGTGCAGATTGTGCTTGACTTTTCAGTCGTTTGCCATTATCAGATTGCACCCTGCCGGCCCGGTCCGGCGGGACGCGGCTCCGAGCAAAGGAAGACGTCATGAAGACCAAGTTTCTCTCGCAATCCGAGGTCAAACCCCGTTGGCAGGTGCTGGACGCCAAGGGGCAGATCCTGGGGCGGCTGGCCAGCGAGATCGCGCAGGCGCTCAAGGGCAAGAACAGCCCGGGCTACACCCCGCACACGGACGGCGGCGACTTCGTGGTGGTGATCAACGCGAAGCTCATCCGCCTCACCGGCCGCAAGATGGAAAAGAAGATGTACTACGACTACAGCGGCTACCCCGGCGGGCTGAAGGAGCGGACGGCCGAGGAGCTTCACGCCAAGCACCCCACCGAGCTGCTGCGCCGGGCGGTGAAGGGCATGCTGCCGCGCGGGCCGCTGGGCTACCGCATGTTGCGCAAGCTCAAGATCTACGAGGGCGCCGAGCACCCGCACGCGGCCCAGAAGCCCGAGGCCCGGGCCTCCAAGGAGAAGTAACCCATGAGCGAAGTCCAGAAATGGTACGCCACCGGCAAGCGCAAGAACGCCATCGCCCGGGTGTGGATCCAGGCGGGCGCCGGCACGGTCACGGTCAACGACCGGAGCTGGGATGACTACTTCGGCGGGCTGCAGCAGCTGCGCCTGATCATCTCCGAGCCGCTGGAGCTCACCAGCCAGCAGGGCAAGATCGACGTGCGGGTGAACGTGCGCGGCGGCGGCCTGTCCGGGCAGGCGGACGCCATCCGCCACGGCCTGGCCCGCGCCCTGCAGCGCATGGACACGCAGCTTCGGCCGGTGCTCAAGAAGGCCGGCCTGCTCACCCGCGACTCGCGCATCGTGGAGCGCAAGAAGTACGGCCGCCCCGGCGCCCGCAAGCGCTTCCAGTACTCCAAGCGCTAAGCGCCCGGCCCGCCCGCCGCTACCTGCCTTCTTGCCTTGGATCTTTGTTCGGGGGGAGCTGAATGGGATTCCACCATACAAGCTGCCCCTCGCGCCACCCCATGGGTGCATCTCGCGGGTGACACACGGGGAGCGCCTTACGGCAGGATCCGAGCCATCCAGGCAATCCCGTCAGCGCAGCGCCGAGACGGCGTTTTGGAAGATGCGCAGCCCGGCGCCCTCCTCGGGGAGATCGGGCCGGCGGGTCCAGCGCGGGTGGTGGGTGCGGTGCAGGAAGCACTCGGGGTGGGGCATGAGCCCGAAGATCCGGCCGCTCTCGTCACACACCCCGGCGGCCCCGTCCGGCGAGCCGTTGGGGTTGGCAGGGTACTGGGTGGTGGGCCGCCCGGTGGCGGGATCGACGTAGCGCAGCGGAACGAGATTGCGCGCGCCGAGATCCTCGAGCACGCCGGGCGCGGCCAGCAGCTTTCCCTCGCCGTGCCGCACCGGAAGCTCCAGCCGCTCGATGCCGCGGGTGAACACGCACGGGCTCTTGGGATCGCAGGCCATGGCCACCCAGCGGTCCTCGAAGCGCCCGGAGTCGTTGAAAGTGAGCGTCACGCGCTGTTCGAGCCGGCGCGGCTCGGGCAGCAGGCCGAGCTTCACCATGAGCTGGAAGCCGTTGCAGATGCCGAGCACGAGCGTGTCGCGGGACACGAACTCGACAAGGTCGTCGAGCAGGCGCCGATCGGAGCCCGCGATGCGGGCGCGCCGGTAGCGGTTGGCGGCCGCCCGGGCCGAGCCCAGGTCGTCGCCGTCCATGAAGCCGCCCGGAAGCAGCAAAAAGTTGTAGTCCGAAAGGCGCGCCTCGCCGGCCAGAAGGTCCCAGATGGAAACGATGTCGGCGCGCTCGGCGCCCGCCGAGAGACAGGCGAAGGCGGTCTCGCGCTCGCAGTTGGTTCCGTTGCCCGCGACCACCAAGGCCCTCACGCTCGCCATGGTTGCCTCCGCTCTTGCCGCTAGAAGTCCAGCGGGCGCAGCCAGCTCTGCCGCAGCGCCTCGATCGGCTCGTCGAGCACAACGGAGCCCGCCAATCCCCGGATGACGAGCCGGGGAGCGGCCGTGACCTCACCCACCCGTTGCGCCGGCTGGCCCTGCATGTGGCGCAGGAAGTCCTCCAGCCGCTCCGGCGGCACCGTGACCACGAACCGGCCGGGCGTCTCGGAGTACAAGAGCTCCACGTCGCCCAGGTCTCCCTGGCGCGGCGCGCGCGCAAGGTCCGCCACCATCCCCAGGTCACCGGCGAAGGCGCTCTCGGCCAGGGCCACCGCCAGGCCGCCGTCCGAGCAGTCGTGGCACGAGGCCACGCAGCCGTCCTGGATGGCCCGGTACAGCGCCCGGTACAGCGAAAGTTGCGCTTTTGGCTGGACCCGCGGGAGAAAGCCCCCGCGCGCGCCCAGGTGCGCCTGGAGTTCGGAGCCCAGCAGCTCGTCGCGGGTTTCCCCCAGGACGAACAGCGCGTGCCCCGGCGCCTTGGCGTCCATGGACACCGCCCGGCGCGCGTCGGGCATGAGCCCCAGCACCGAGACCAGCAGCGTGGGCGGGATGGAGATGCGCCGGCCTTCGATCACGGCGTCGTTCTTCATGCTGTCCTTGCCCGAGATCAGCGGCACGCCGTAGGCCAGGCACACCCGCCGCAGGCCCCGGCCGGCGCGCACGAGTTGGCCGGCCTTGCGGTCGCCGTCGGGGTTGGAGTCGCTCTGCACCGGGTCGCACCAGCAGAAGTTGTCCAGGCCGGCCAGGCGGTCCGGGTCGGCGCCGACGGCCACTGCGTTACGCACGCCCTCGTCCACCGCGCACTCGGCCATGACCCCGGCGTCGAAGTCGGACAGGCGCGGGCAGATGCCGTGGGCCACCGCCACCGCCTGGAAGGAATCGAGCAGCGGCCGGAACACCGCCGCGTCGGCCGGCCCGTCGTCGCGCGCGCCCACCAGGGGTTTTTGCACCGTCCCGGCCTGCACCTCGTGATCGTACTGGCGCACCCAGTAGGCCTTGGAGCAGATGTTGAGCCGCCCCAACATCTGATGCAAAAGCTCTCCCTGGGGCCGCGCCGGCGCCCGCCAGGGGCCCTCGCGCGGGGGCACGAAGCGCGCCAAAAGATCGAGGCGCGGCAAGCCGTCGTGCAGAAAGTCCATGGGCAGCAGCGCCACCACCCGGCCGTGATCGCTCACCTCGAACAGGCCGCTCTCGTCGAAGCAGCCCAGGTCGGTGGCCTCCACCTGGTAGCGACGGGCCAGCGCGAGCAGGCGCGGGAGCTTGTCCGGCGGCACCGCCAGCGTCATGCGCTCCTGGGCCTCGGAGAGCAGGATCTCCCAGGGGGCCAGGCCGGGGTACTTGAGCGGGGCGTGCGTGAGATCCAGGCGGCAGCCGCCGGCCTCGCGCGCCATCTCGCCCACCGAGGAGGACAGCCCGCCGGCGCCGTCGTCGGTGAGCGAGTGGTACAGCCCCTCGTCGCGGGCCCGCAGCAAAAAGTCGGCCAGGCGCTTCTGGGTGATGGGGTCCCCGATCTGCACCGCGCTCACCGGAGAATTCTGGTGCAACTCCTCGCTGCTGAAGGTGGCGCCGTGGATGCCGTCCTTGCCGATGCGTCCCCCGGCCATCACGATGCGATCGCCAGGAAGGGCGCGCTTGTCGTGGCCCGGCCGCCCGTGGAGCCGCGCCGGCAGGAGCCCGGCGGTGCCGCAGAACACCAGCGGCTTGCCCAGGTAGCGCTCGTCGAACAACAGCGAGCCGTTGACGGTGGGGATGCCGCTCTTGTTGCCGCCGTGCTCCACCCCCTCGCGCACGCCCTCCAGGATGCGGCGCGGGTGCAGCAGGCCGCGCGGCACCGGCTCGTCGCGGAAGGGGCTGGCGAAGCAGAACACGTCGGTGTTGAAGATCAGCCGCGCGCCCTGGCCGGTCCCCAGCGGATCGCGGTTGACCCCCACGATGCCGGTGAGCGCGCCGCCGTAGGGATCGAGCGCCGAGGGGCTGTTGTGGGTCTCCACCTTGAACACCAGGCTCCACTCGTCGGTGAAACGGATCACCCCCGCGTTGTCCGAGAACACCGACAGGCACAGGTCGGCCGGGCCGCGGGCGGCGCGCACCTCCCGGGTGGTGCCGCGGATGCACTCCTCGAACAGCGAGTCCACCGTCTCTTCCGGCGCATCCCCTTCGCGGTAGCGGATCCGGGCATTGAAGATCTTGTGTTTGCAGTGCTCGGACCAGGTCTGGGCCAGGCACTCCAGCTCCACGTCGGTGGGGTCCGGCGGCAGGCCGCGCTGGCGCCGCAAGGCCCGAAAGTCGTCGCCGCGAAAGAAGTCGCGGATGGCGCGCATCTCGGAGAGCGAGAGCGCCAGCACCCGCTCGCGGCTGAGGGCGATCAGGGATTCTTCGTTCCAGCGAGATGGTTTGCACCTCGGGGCGCGGGCCGAGCTCCACCCGCGGCAGGTTGGGGGGAAAGCCGCGCCGGGCGAACTCGTCGCCCGACAGCACCGTGATGTTCTGGATCAATGCGTTCGCGAGCATCTCGCGCCCGATGCGCTCGGCCTGCTCGCGCGAGAGCGGGCCCCACAACAGGTAGTGCCGCGAGGTGTACACCGCGGCGCCCTCGGGGAGCGGCCGGCCCAGGTAGAGCGCCAGGGCCTCGCGGGCGGTGCGACCCACGTTGTCGGTGACGCCCGGCCGGAAAGACACCGCCACCGCGAAGTCGCAGCCCCGTCCCAGCGGCCGGTCCACCGCCGCCTCCTGGGACACCGGGTCCAGAAAACATTCCCGGGCCAGGCCTTCCAGCTCCTCGCGCGAGAGCGCCGCGTCCACCGTGAACACGTCCACGCAGCGCACCCGCTCCACCGGGATGAGGAGCTCCTGGCGGATGCGGCGCGCCAGGCGCTCGCCCGGGGCGTCGCGAACCTCAAGACGACATGCCACCTCGATCCGGCCCATGCCCACCTCCGCGCACGGCGTGCCGAGGCACCATCCCAGACCTGCCGGGCTCCTGTCAATCGTCTGTGTGCCTGAGCGTGTACCTTGAATAACCCACTGACAAGGGGACCCCCAAGGAAATCGCATCTGTCAGGCGCTCACGTTGCCCGGTTTGCGTCTGGCCGCGCTTGCTCTAGCGGCATCGCGGCCAGCCGCGATAGAAAAACATCAAGATCTGTCTCACGCCTGCGTCGCAAGCCTGCATGCTCCTCAAGCTCGCGACGAAAGCCGCACTTGACCGCATGGGCCGAGCGAAGACGAACGGAATGGGGTCGAAAACCGGCCTGGGGATTCAGCGGAAGCGGATGACCTCGGGGCCCCTGGGTTTGGCCGGCCCCTTGGGCTTGGGCTTGCCGCCCTGGTTGCGGCGGGCGTCGAGGATCTTGGCCTTGAGCTCGAGCAGGGCCGGATCCTCGGGGGAGGTGGCCAGCGCCTCCTCGACCGCGGCCAGCGCCTTCTCGAAGTCCTTGCGCTGCAGGTAGATCTGCCCCTTCACGCGCAGCATCTCCAGGTCCACCACCCCCTTGGCCAGCTGCTCGTCGATGTAGCGCAAGGCGGTGTCGAGGTTGGTGTTCCCTTCCGTGTACAGGGTCACCAGCAGGCGCTTGGCCTCCAGGTCCTGCGGTTTCAGCATCACCACCATCTCCAGCTCGGAGGTGGCCTCCATCACCCGTTTCTTGGCCCGGTACAGGCGGGCCAGCTCCAGGCGCGGCTCCACCAGCTCGGGGTCGAGCTCGCAGGCGTGCTTGAAACGCTTGATGGCCTCCTCGGTGTCGTCCTGGCGGGCGTAGATCTTGCCCAGGGCCACGTGGGCCGCCACCAGGGTGGGCTGGGCGGTGATGGCGGTCTCCACCTCGGTCATGCCCTTCTCGTGGTCCCCGGCCCCGGAGAGCGCCAGCCCGAGCCCCACCCGCGCCTCGAGGCGGTTCTGGTTCTTGGCCAGCACCTCGCGAAAACGCTGGGCCGCGTCATCGAACCGCCCCAGCTCCAGGTAGGCCCGGCCCAGCTCGACCAGCGCATCGGCGTTGTCGGCCTGCACCCCCAGGGCGTTCTCGAACTCCCGCGCCGCGGCCTCGAACTTGTTGCCGCGCATCAGGTGGCGTCCCAGCGTCAAGCGCACCGCGAAGTTGCCCGGCTCCATGGCGGCCGCCTCCTGGAGTTTCAGCAGCGCCTGCTGCTCCTTGCCCTCCTTGAGCATCACGTCCGCCTGCAGGGTCACGATCTCCACGTCGTTCGGCACCAGCTCGCGCAGCTTGCGCAGGGTGCGCTCGGCGTCCTCGAACTGCTCACCCTGGATGTAGATCTCGGTAAGCTGCTTGTACACCTCCACGTTGCCGGGGTCCTTGACCAGCACCTTGCGCAGGTGCTCGATGGCCGCCTCGCGGTTGCCCTTGCGGGCGAACAGCATCCCGATCTGCAGCGCCGGCTCGATGTCGTCCGGCAGCAGGTCCGCGGCCCGGCCGATGGTCATGATGGCCTGGCCCTCGTCGCCGGCCCGCGCCTGCGCCAACCCCTGCTGCATCAGGTACTGGCCGTTCTTCGGTTGCAGGCGCGCGGCGCGCCCGAAGGCCTCGGCCGCCTCGGCGAATTTTTCCTGCTTGAGCAGGGCCTGCCCCTGCGCGGCCGCCTCCTGGGCCTGCTCGGCGGCGGGCTTCTCGCAGGCCGTCAACGCCGACCAGAGAAAGATGCAGGCCGCGAGCGAGGAAAGTCTGAAGATACCGCTTGCCATGATCACCTCCGCCGGATGAACGGGATCGTATACCAACCCGCCGTGCCCGGGTCAATGCGCGGGGCCGGTTGACCGCACCTCACTTTTTTCCCGACACTATTCTCATTTTGGTGCGGCTGCTTTGCGGCGGGTCCTCCTAACTGCTCGCCGCCGGGCTGGCTGCGCTGCCTGGAGGACCCGCCTGGCGCGCCGCGCCACGACAAGATCCACAATGGCTGAATCGAATTGTGGTATTCACAAGGTACGTTCAGGCGGGCCGGACACTCGCAACTGATTGCGGAGGAAAGCAAAGTGTGCTGGTATGCCCCCCATGTAAAAGCACGCGGAGGATGAGCCATGAAATGGGCGTTGGCGTTGGGCACATTGGCTTGGCTGGGCTGCGGTGGATCCGAGGTCACGGACCGTTGCTGGAACAAGGTGTGCGACGAGCCCCCCGCGGACTTCTGCCGCAACGAGAGCGTGCTGGCCGAGTACACCGGCACCGGGACCTGCGACCCCAAGACCGGCGAGTGCCGGTACCAGAGTACGGACCGCACCTGCGCCCAGGGCTGCGCGGACGGCGCCTGCCGCGGCGAGAGCAAGACCGTCTTCGGCTACATCGCCATCTTCGAGGCCGAGGTGATGTGGTTCGCCGGCTCCGACTGGTTCAAGGGTGTCGGCGCGTACTTCGCCGACCAGCCCTCGTACTACCGCTTCCTCCCCCACCAGCTCGAGTGGTTCTGCCAACCGGTGGAAGCGGCCGGGGTGTGCCGGCTGTACTCTCCCTGCGCCCGGGTGGTCGTGCGCTACGATCCTTGCCAACCGCGTTGCGGCGAAGACCAGTGGTGCGACGACCAGAGCGCGACCTGCAAGCCGCTGCCGCGCCACTACGACGTGGGCGAGATCTCCGTCTCGGGCACGCACGCGGCCATCTCGCTACCCCCTGACACCACCGACCGGTACGCGCTGGCCTCGCCCCCGGCGGACCTGTTCGATGCCGGGGCCACCATCCAGGCCAGCGCGCCAGGCGGGGCGCTGGGCGCCATCTCGCTCTCGGCCCCGGGGGTGGTGCCGCTCTCGGCCGACGCGCAGGTCGAGCTCCTGGCGGGCAGCGCGGCCCGCTTCCGCTGGCAGAGCGCCGGCGACGGGAGCCGGGTGCGGCTCATCCTCCTCGGCGGCCTGCACGACCCCGCACCGCCGGTGGGGATCTTGTGCGACGCCGAGGATTCGGCCGGCGAGCTGGAGATCCCGGATGCGCTGGTGGACGGCTTCCGTCAGCGCACCCTGGTCATCCAGAAGCCCTCCTACGCCATGCGCTACCAGCGCGCCGTCCGGGCCGCGGGCAGCGGGGAGATCGAGCTGGTGGTCGGCTCGGTGAAGGACGTGCGTGTGTGCCTCTCCGCCGGCTGCCGCTAGAGGGGGAGAACCCATGAAACGCCTGGCATTCCTGTCCGCCCTGGTCGCCCTCCTGCCGGCCGCCACCTCGGCCGACGAAGTGCGCGTGCGCGGCAAGCTCCAGACCCGCCTGGAGCTCATCGACCAGTCCACCCTGGATCGCGACCGCGCCGGCTGGACGCACTACCTGGACATCCCGCGGGCCCGGCTGGACGCGCGCTGGGATCTTTCCAAGCGGCTGCGCCTGGTGCTCGAGCTGGACGCGGCGGACGGTTTTTCGGCGGCGGGCAACGGCGGAAGTGGCGGCTTCGCCATCGACCAGTTGCTCAAGGACTGCTACGGCGAGTTCCGCCTGGGGAAAAAGCTCTTCCTGCGGGCGGGGCACTTCAAGAAGCCGTTCTCGCGCCTGCGCCTCCGCTCGCCCTGGGATCTGCTCGTCCCCGAGCGCGGCATGCTGGACGGCACCTTCGTGAGCAACCTCCACCTCGGCGACCTCGCCGGCAGCGGGAGCCTGCAACACGCCGGCGGCTACGGCGACCGCGACCTTGGCCTCATGGCCGGCGGGCGGCTGAAGTCGCTTTGGGATCTGCGCTGGTCGCTGGGGTACTTCAACGCGCTCGACTTTTTGTCGGGCCGGGAGAGCGCCCACCGCGACGTGGTGGCCCGGCTCGAGATCCGGCCCGTCCGCTGGCTGAGCCTGGCTCTCGGGGCGAGCGCCAAGCGCTTCTCGGTGGCGGCCAGCCGGCAGGACTTCTGGGTGGCCATGCTGGGCGCCGACGTCGAGATCGACGCGGGCGGTTTCACCCTCCTGCTCGAGGCGGGGTTCGGGGACAACCCGGTGCTGTACAACCGCGCCCCGGCGGGCCAGGCCGAGTTTCACCTGGGAGGCGGCAAGTTCGTGGGCGGCCACGCCACGCTCGCCTACCGCATCGAGATCGGCTCGGACCTCTGGCTCACTCCGGCGGTGATGGGCGAGGTGCTGGAACCCACCACCGCCGTGAGCGGCGAGGGGTACCGGCTGGCGGCGGCGCTGAACCTGGACTTCGCCGCCGACGCGCGTCTGGTCCTGTACGGCGAGACCACGCTGGGGGACCCGCGCAGCGTGTCCTACGCCGATCACTCCACCGAGGCGCAAGAGGAGCCGCTGTACTTCCCGACCCGGGCGGGGCTCCAGCTCAACCTGATCTTCTGAGGTGGCCGTGAACCGTACGGCGACACCCTTTCGGCACGCCCACACGGCCTTCGACGCGCCCGGCCGCGAGGCCCCGGGAGCCCGCGCGGACGGGGGCGCGTTCTGCGGCATGGCGTTGGACCACTTTCAGGATTTTTCGCCTGTCAACCACCGGGCGCCGAGGGACATCGAATGCGCCAGCACGTCTCCTGGGCGCCGGTGTGAGAGACCATCCTGATGCTGCGCCGGATCTACCGCATGCGAGCGCTGTCGGCGCTGCTCATCTGCCTGCCGGGGGGGCTGTTCGCCCTGTGGTACGCCTGGCGCGCCCACGCCTCCATGAGCGCCTTCCGCGAGCTCGTCCCGGGTCCCGCGCCGGGCCTCGAGGACTTTCAGCTCTGGCTGCACGACACGCTGCGCGCCGACGTGCGCCGCCTGTTGCAGCCCGCCCCGCCGGAGCCGCCGCGGCTGCCCCAGATCCACTTGCTGTTCGACAACGCCGAGCTGGACCGGCTGGAGGCGTCGCTGGCCATCCCCCGAGGGCGCCCCTACGTGTCGGCCCTCCTCGAACACGACGGCCAGCGCCACCCGGTGATGGTGCGCGCGCGCGGCGAGCGCGGCTTTCGCCTCAACCCCAAGCGGCCGGTGAAGGTGCAGCTTTCGCGCGGCGATCTCGTCCTGGGATGTCGGGTGTTCAACCTCGTCCCCGAACCGTCGCCCCGTCTGGGCGCGGAGGAGGTGGCGCAGGAGCTGGCGGCCTCGCTGGGGCTGCTCACCGCGCGCCATACCTTCGTGCGGGTGCGGCACAACGGCGCGGACCGCGGCGTGATGCGCCTCGCCCAGCAGGTCGGCGAGGAGCTGCTGCGCGCGAACGACCGCTACCCGGGGAGCCTGTACTCCGGCAACCTGGATCCCGGCGACCCGGGCGATCTGTGGCGCGGGAGCAATGCTTGGAAGAAGATCGCCTGGCGCGCCCCCGAGGAGCAAAAGGACAAGAGCGAGCTCGAGCGCCTGCTCGACCGAGTGGCGCGCGCCAGCCACCGCGAGTTCGCCGCCTTCGCCCGCCAGGAGCTCGACCTCGAGCGCTTCGCCGCGCTGGAGGCGCTGGAGATGGCCCTCGGCATCCGCAGCCGGGACGCCCGGCGCAATCACAAGCTCTACTTCGATCCCTTCCGCGGCCGGTTCGAACCCGTGGCCAGCGCCTTGCGGGGCTTTCAGCGCCCGGCCGGGCGGCCCTCCTCGGCCGATCCGCTCCGGCTGCGGCTCTCGTTGCTCCCGCAGTACAACGAGCTGCGCGGCCGCAGCCTGTGGCGTCTGCTCTCGGGCCCGGCCAGCGCCAACGAGGTGCGGCGCCGCTGGACGGAAAAGGTGACCGGCCTGCTCCCCGATCTCCTCTCCGATCCGGTGTGGCGCGCCTCGGACCAGCTCCCCCCCCTCCCCGGCGGGACCGACAAGATCCTGCGCCCCATGGACCTGTCCCGGCTGGGCCTGGCCCTCGACAACGCCCTGGTGACGCTGGCCGAGCGCCACGCGGCGCTCGCCGCCGAACTCGCGGCGAACCCCCTGGCCCTGGAACCGCCCGGACCATTCCGGCAGGGCCGATTTTCCGTGCGCCTGTGGGTGGAGGGGCCGGCGGGGATCGAGCTGCGCTCGTTCCACGCCGAGTGGCCGCCGGGGTGCGCCGGGCGCATGCAGGTGTGGTACCGGGAGCGCCCGCTCGGGCCCGAGACCCCTGGCGGCGACTTCCTGCTGGACGAGCCGCTCACGCTCCTTCCGGGCGCCGAGCTCCTCCAGCGCCCGGACGCCGGCGACGGGCCGCAGGCGTTGAGCGCCCAGGCCCGGCCCGCCGAGTACGACTTCGAGGTGCGCGCGGACTGCCGCCCGGCCAAGCTGTGGGCCGAGGGCCGGCACGGCTTCACCCAGGGCCGGATCCGCTCCCGCGAGCGCGCGGCGGCGGCGGGGTCACCGTCGTGGGCCAGGGTCGATGACGTCCCCACCCTGGCCGCCGGGACGCTCTCGGTCCACCCGGCCGCGTTGACCCTCCCCGCGGCCGAGACGGTGTCGCTGGGCCCGGGCGTGGTGGAGCTGCCCGAGGGCAAGGTGTTCGAACCCCACCAGCGTGTCGCCATCGCGCCCGGCACCACGCTGCGTCTCGGGCACGAGGCGTCGCTGGTGTTCCTGGGCCCGCTGCTTGCCCGCGGCACGCCCTCGCGGCCCATCCGCATCGAAGCGCTCGACGCGGCGCCGTTCGGAGGCGTGATCGTGCAGGGGCCGGCGGCGGCCGGAGCCCGACTCGAGCACGTGCACATCATCGGCGGGTCGCACGCCCGGCACAACCTCGGCTATTACTCCGGAATGCTCAACCTCCACGACACCCGCGACGTGGTGCTACGGGAGATCGAGATGATCTCGAACCGCACGGCGCCGGACCTGTTGCACGGGGCCTACCTCGAGGCACTGGTCATCGACGGCGGCCGTTTCTCGGGGGCGGCGCGCGACGCCATCGACCTGGAGTTCGTGTCCGGCGAGCTGCGCGGCCTCGATATCCGCGACAGCGGCGACGAGTGCCTGGACCTCATGAGCGCCGAGCTCTCCCTGGCCGACAGCCTGCTCATCGGCTGCGGCGGGAACGCGCTGTCCGCCGGCGAGAAGAGCCGGGTGCGGGTGCAAGACTGCCTGCTCGCGCGCTCGCGCGTGGGCTTGCTCGCCAAGAACGCCTCGCGGGTGGAGCTTTCGGACAGCCTGATTTTCGAAAACCGCACCGGCATCCGGGTCAACCGCCGCGACGTGTGGTACACCGGCGAGAGCCGCATCGCCGCCGAGACCATCTACCTGGTGGACAACCAGGAGGAGATCGACCTGGACAAGTCCTCGGCCGAGGCGCTGACCGTCGGCCGGGTGGAGCGGCACCTGCCGGCGCACGGCCTGTCGCGCTTGCTCTACGACGTGCTGGGCCTCGGGGCATGGAGCGAACTTCCCGCCCGCCTGGGGATGGCCGCGTCGGGAGGCGCGCCATGAAGCCCACCCCGGGACGCCTGCCCAGCCTCGGCTTCGTGGCGGTGATCCTGGTCTACGCCGCCGTGGCCGGCTTCTTCGCCTGGGGCGCCGCCACGCCGCCGCTGGACCGGATCTTCCGGGTCACGCAAGCCCTGCGCGGAAGCGACCGGATGCGCATCGGAGCGGACGTTCGCTCGCTCATCCTGGAGGAGCTGCAAAAGCACCCGGCCTTGCGCACGGCCCTCCTGGGAGAGGCCAGCATCGGCATCTTGAGCGCCCACCAAGGCGGGTGGCTGGCGGTCCCGACCGCCTGGGTGTTGCGCTTCCCCGACTCCGAGCGGGTGCGGGCGCTGCGGCTCGAGGTCCACACCGCGCCCGAGCGCCTGCCCTTCACCCTCACCGTGCGCGGCCCGACCTTCCGCAAGCGAACCGTGGTATCCGCCCCGGGCGCCGTCCAGATCGAGCTGCCCCCGCCCGGGCCCGTGCCCGAGATCATCGAGGTGCGCCTGGGCGGCAAGCGCTTCGCGCCCGACCCCTCGGAGCTGGCGGTGCGGCTGTCCTTCGAGGAGGGCCCGTGAGCGGCGACACCATCCGGCGCTTCAACCGCTACGAGCTCAAGTACCTGCTGCCCGCCGTCCGGGCACGCGCGGTGATGAACGACCTCGCCGCCATGGTCCGGCCCGACGAGCACGGCGGCGAGCGCGGCTACCGGATCGTCTCGCTGTACTTCGACAGCCCCGGCCTCGACATGTACCGGGCCAAGCTCGACGGGCTCAAGTTCCGCCGCAAGCTGCGCCTGCGGGTGTACCCCGACGCGCAAGACCGGGTGTCGCGCGGCATGGTGGAGATCAAGCAGCGCATCAACCGCACGGTTCAAAAACGACGCATCGAGCTTGTGCTTCCGGCCGCCGAAGCCCTGTGCCGCGGCGAGCGACCGCCGGGCGAGCTCGACGAGCTGGACGAGCAGGTGGTGGGCGAGGTGCGCTACCTGGTGGCCGCCATGCACCTGCGTCCGACCTGCGTGGTGTCCTACTGGCGACGGGCCTTCGTGGGCGGACGCTACGACCTGGGCCTGCGCGTCACCTTCGACACCTTGCTGCGCTCGCGGGTGGACCCGCTCTCCGTGCGCGCGGGCTGGGGCGGGAGCCTGTTCCTGCCGCCCGACTGGTGCGTCATGGAGGTCAAGGTCAACGACAGCGTGCCCGACTGGGTGGTGTCCTGGCTCGCCCGCCACAACTGCCAGCTGCACCGGGTGAGCAAGTACTGCGCCGGGCTGCGCCACGCGCGCCGGCAGCGGATCGAGGTGCTGCCCGGCCCGGGACGACCGGCGGTGGCACAGCAGAGAATCCTAGGAGGATGACCATGTCCGAACTGATGCGCGAGCTGGAACGCTTCAAAGATCAGAGCGGCATCTTCTCGCTGATGGACATCGCGCTGGCGCTCCTGCTCGCCTTCGTGCTCATGCTCTTCATCGCCTGGGTGTACCGCTACACCCACCGCGGGGTGTCCTACTCCCAGTCCTCGGTGCACAACCTGGTGCTGCTGGGGACGGTGGTGGCGCTCATCATGCTCATCGTGGGCTCCAACATCGCGCGCGCCTTCGCGCTGATCGGGGCGCTCTCCATCATCCGCTTCCGCAACGCCGTCAAGGAGCCGCGCGACGTGGGCTTCATCTTCCTGGCGCTGGCGGTGGGCATGGCGGTGGGGACGCGCTTTTACCTTCTGGCCGCCTTCGCCACGGTCATGATCTCGGCCTTCGTGGTGGTGCTGTACAAGTTCAACCTGTTCGCCAAGGAGGTGCGCGAGCGCATCCTGCGGGTGCAGTTCGCCGCCGCGGCCGATCCCGAGCGGGAGCTGGCCGAGACCTTCCGCGAATTCCTCGAACAGTACGCCACCATCGCCGCCGAGAGCGTGGCCGGAGGAGAGCTGCAGGAGGTGGTGTTCTCGGTGGTGCTCAAGCGGCGGGTGAAGCCCGAGCAGCTCATCGAGGCGGTGCGAAAGAAGAACGGCGGCCACAAGGTGGCCCTCATCCTGGGCCAGCAGGAAGTGGACATCTGAGCGCCGCCTCTTCCTTTCTTTGGACAGTGTCGCTCGACCGTCCCCCATGTCGCGCCGTTCGGGCGCTTCAGGCGGGCTCGGCCAGGTCGGCTTCGTGGCGGCGGAAGAATTCCACCAGTTGCGGCAGGTAGGAGGGGAAGGGCGGGCAGCTCACGCCGCTCCCCGCCAGCGCCGCCCGCGCGCGCGCGTCGTCGTAGCGCACCCGGTACAGCACGTGCCCCAGCATCTCGAACGGCATGCCCAGGCGCGCCGCCGCCGCCGAGGCGATCTGCCGCAGCGGGGGCAACATGAGCAGGCGCACGCTGCGGCGCACCGGCCGGCGCAGGATGGGCCCGGTGAGCCCGAAGGCTCGCAGCGAGCGCTCGTAGAACTCCCGGTACGAGAGCGGGTACGGATCCACCAGGTGGAAGGCGCTGTGCGGCGGGGCGGCCATGAGATGCGTCATGGCCGCGGCCAGAAAGTCCACCGGCACCAGCGGGAAAAACAGGTCCTCCTCGCGCATCGAGACCAGCGGCAGGCGGGCGGCCAGCGGCAGCCGGGCCAGGCGCGAGAGCGCCCGGAACAGGTAGTACGCCCCGTCGAGCTTGTCCGCCTCGCCGGTCTGCGAGTGGCCCACCACCACGCCCGGGCGGAACACCCGCCAGGGAAGCCCCGAGGCGCGCACCAGCTTCTCCGACTCGAACTTGCTCTTGCCGTAGGCGTGGAAGAACCCCTGGCCCCGGTCCAGCTCGTCCTCGCCGAAGGTCCCCTCGGCATCGCCGGACACCGCGATGGAGCTCACCAGGTGAAAGGCGCGCAAATTCGGCAGGCCGGCGGCCAGCTCCAGCGTCCGGCGCGTCCCCTCCACGTTGACCGCGCGGGCCTCCTCCTCGCCCATGGACAAGCGGTAGGCCGCCGCCAGATGCAGCACCTCGCGCGCTTCGTCCCCCAGGCGGGCGCGGGCGTCCCCGTCGAGGCCGAGCGCCGGCCGCGTGACGTCCCCCTCGACGATCGTCGGCCGCGGCAGCTCGGCGGGCCAGGCGGCCAGGCGCGATTCGAGCCGCGCGCGCGAGGAGGCGCGACATAGCAGGATGAGCCGCCGCCCCCGCCGGGCCAGCGCCTGAGTCACGAACCGCCCGATGAAGCCGCTGCCGCCGGTGACGAACACCGCGCCGCTCGCCGTGGCCTCCACGCTCACCTCCGCGCTTTCTTGGCCAGCACCTCGTCCTTGAGGCGCTTGATGTGCCCGCGGCCCAAGGCCTTGACCTCGCAGCCAAGCTCGAAGTAGGCGCGGATAGCATCGTCATTCAGGATGCCGAAGCAGTCGATCACCGCCAGCGGCCCGCCGGCCCACTCCACGACTTGCCGCGGCGGCAGCGACAGGTACGGCGCGTGGGGCACCGCCAGGATCACCGCCTCCACGCCCGCCAGGGCCCGGGCCAGGTCCTTCTGCACCCGCACCTGTTTGAGCTTCTCCTGGTTGTGGAAGAAGCGCGCCCAGCTCCAGCCCGGCTCGGGGTACTCGTCCTGCAGCTCCAGCTCGTACCAGTGGTCCACGTAGGGATCGTGCACCCGCATCTCGGCGCCCATCTCGGAGAGCTTGCGGACCAGCAGCTCCGAGCCGCTGTAGCGGGTGTCGCCCACGTCCTGGCGGTAGCTGGCGCCGCACAGCAGCACCTCCGCCCCGGCGATGTGCCGGCTCATGTTGCGCAAGGCGTCGCGCACCAGCTCGGCCGCGTGCAGGGCGCGGGTGTCGTTGATGTCCACCGCGGTCGGGGAGATGCGGAACACCCGGTCGCCGTCCTCGAAACCCAGCAGGTGCTGGTAGGCCCAGTAGCCCAGCCCCGCGTCCTTGGGCAGGCAGTAGCCGCCGATGCCCGGGCCGGGGAAGATGATGTTGTCGTGGGTGGGCCGCACCCGGATGGCCTGGATCACCTTGATCAGATCCACCCCGTTGCGCTCGGCGAAGATGCTCCACTCGTTGAGGAAGGCCAGGATGGTGGCCCGGTAGGAGTTCTCCACGATCTTGGTGGTCTCGCTCTCGATGGGCCGGTCCATCACCGTGAGCGGGAAGCGCTCGGTGTGGATCACCTCGCGCAAGAACTTCTCCACCCGGCGGCGCGACTCCGGGTTGCAGCCGGCGCACACCCGCCAGAAGTCGCGGATGGAGGCCACGTACTCCTTGCCGGGCATCACCCGCTCGAAGCTGTGGGCGAGCAAGGGCTCGCCCGGGATGCCGCGCGCGGCGAAGGCGCGCTTGAGCAGCGGCCAGGCCACGAACTCGGTGGTGCCCGGGGCCACCGTGGTCTCGATCAGGGTCAGGCACTCGGGGCGGATCTTCTCCCCGATGGTGCGGATGGTGGCCTCCAGCGCGGCCATCTCCACCGTGCCCTCGCGCATGGCCCCCAGGCGCGGCTTGCGAAAGTCGCACTGCACGTCCACGATGACGCAGTCGGCGAGCGACAGGCAGTCGGGGTTGAAGGTGGCGGTGAGGGTGCGCTTCTCCAGCACCGCGCGCCGGATCATGGGGTTGACTTCCGGGTCCTCGGCCTTCACCGGGGAGACGCCGCGGTTGAGCAGGGGGATCTTCCAGAAGCTGCGGGTGCTGGGACGCTGGCAGCCGATGACGAACTTGCTGCTCTTGCCGGTCTTGGGGTCCACGGTGTCCGCCACGATGGCGGCCATCACCGCGCCCACGAAGCCCAGGCCCATCACCACCACCACCTCCTGGCCCGCGGCGCGGGCCTCGGCGACGAGCCGCTGCAGGCGTTCGAGCTCGGCGGGGTACTCGGACGGGGCCGGCAAGGCGAAGCGCTCGCCGTCGGGACTGGTGGCGTATTCGGTCATGGAAGTCTCCTAGAACCTCGCGCCCAGCAGGATCTGGCCGCCGCCGCGGGGGTCGGGCGCGAACTGCAAGCGGAAGACGCCGGCCGCGGGCGGGGCCGGCATCGGCGGCGGCGCCTCCAGGCCCAGCTCCCGCGCCAGCGAGCGGTTGGCCTCGCGGATCAGCGTCTCGGCCTCCTCCCGGCTGATGAGGTGCTCGGCGGGGTACGGCCCTCCCGCCAGGTCGGCCCGCGGGCCGTAGGTGAGCCACAGCACCAGGCCCACCACCCCGGCCGTCAGCCCCACCCCCGACACCACCCCGGCCGCGGTGAGCCCGTCGTCGGAGCCGGTCTTCCACAGCGGCATGGCCACCCCCGCCGTCACGAAGCCCCCCAGGGTGAGCCCGATGCCTACGTTGCGGATGGTCTTCATGGTGGAGATGTCGCCCTGCATGCGCTGCACCAGATCGGTGCGGCCCGCCCGCTCCGCCAGGGCCAGCTCACCCACCGGCTGGTCCTCGCCGGTCACGATCACCCAGTCGCGATGCACCAGCGCCGGGGCCACCTCGAAACTCACCGCGGAGTGCCGGCCCACCAGCGCGATGGCCCCCCCGCCGCGCCGGATCTCCAGCCGGCCCGCCAGGCGCAGGGCGCGCCGCGAGTACTCTTCGCGCACGTCCAGGACCGGGGCCGACGGCGTATGCTCCTCGCTCTCGGGCTCCATCCCCGGCGCCACGGGGGGCGGCGGGGCGGGCGGGGGCGCGGGCGGCGGCTGGAGGCCGGGGGGCAGGGCGCCGAGGCGCACCACCCGGTCGAGGCGCAGCGTGCCCTGGGCGTCCACCAGGGTCAAGGCGCAGTCGTAGGCCTCGACGGTGCGGATGACCATGAGGTGCAGCACCGCCTCCACCCCGAGCTTGGTGGCGATCTCCCAGAGAGCGGCCGGATCGAGACGGTACTCGATGCCCACCGTCTCGCGCACCTTGGCCGGGGGCACCACCCGCAAGCCTTCCCGGCCAGCGAGCGCCTTGCGGACCGCCTCCTCCAGGCCCGAAAGATCCTCGGCGGTACCGGTGGCCTCCAGAGGAAGCAGCGCCAGCGAACCGAGGTTTCCCGTCGCCTCGGCGAGGGCCGCTTGCAACGGCGCCAGGTCGGGGGAGCCCTCGGCTCCCGCCTCGCCGGCCAGCGCCAGCGCGGGACTCGCCAGTAAAAGAAGCAACCCGCAGGTCTTCATGTCGCCCGCCTTTCTCCAGACGGCGTCATCCTAGCGCCGGGCGGGCGCGGCCACAAGTCAGCCCAGGCCCCGGTCCTCCAGGTCCTCCTCCGAGAGCCCGAGCCGGTGCCCCACCTCGTGCAGCACGGTCTTGCGGATCTCCGCGGTGAGCTCCTCCCGGGTGCGGGCGAAGCGCTCCAGGTTCTTCTGGTACAACACGATCTCGCCCGGCCACTGGCTCCCCGGATCCAGCAGGGACTCCTCCCGCAACGAGTTGCCGCGGAACATCCCCAGGATCTCCGGGCTGAGCGGCGGAGCGGCGGCGCGCAGATCGTTTTCGGCCGGGTAGGGTTCGACCAGCACCGGCGTGTTCTCGAGCGCCCGGCGCACCGGCTCGGGAAGCTCCTGCAGCGCCTCCTCCACGCAGGCGTCGAAATCGGCCTGCGGCATCTCGATGGGCAGGTGGTAGCTCTCGGGCAAGAGCAGCACCGCCCGCTCGAGGTGGCGGCGGGCCGAGCGCTCCTTGCCGCGGCGCTCGTCGAGGATCGACAGCACCCAGTGCACCTCCGCCAGGTCTCCTTGCGCGGCGTTGGCCCGGCGCAAGACGCCGTCGGCCTCGGCGAGCTTGGCCTGCTCGAACAGCGAAAGCCCCAGCCCCGACAGGATCAGGCCATCCCCGGGCAGCAACCGATCGGCCTCGCGGTAGGCGCCCTCGGCCTGGGCCGGCTCGCCGAGATCGAGCAGCGCCTCCCCGCGCAGGTAGTGGGCGTCGGGGTTCTCGGGATCGAGGCGCGCGGCCGCCTCGGCGCGTTCCAACGCCGCCTCGGGGTCGCCGGCCGAGAGCGCCTCCTCGGCCTCGGCGAGCCATTTCTCCACGTTGCTTGCCATCGCGCCGGGAGTGTAGAAACATCCCCGTGGCCGGGTCAAATCGGGAGGATGTCATGCGCGCGTTCGCATTCCTGATGTTGTGCGTATCGTTCGGCGCCGCCGCCGCCCCGCCCGCCGGCGAGCCGGTCACCGCGCGCCAGGTGGCCTACCGGCTGCTGCGCTCGCTGTCGCGCGGCGACCTGGCGCAGGCGCGCGAGCTCGCCCTGAGCGGCGAGGAGTTTCGCGCCCTGTCCCGGCGCGCCCAGTCGGCCGCGGACTACCAGAAGACCCGGGACGCCTTCCTCGACAGCGTCGCCCACGATCTCGGCGCCGGCCTGACGTTCCGTGACGCCGAGGTGGCCGACTGCCTGGTGCTGCCCGAGAGCGACAAGAACCAGCGCCTGGTGCTGGCGGTGGTGTACGCCCATTTCTTCCTGCCGGACGGCAAGCCGCTCGATCACCCGCTGGCGCTGACCTTCGTGCAGGCGGGCGAAGGCTGGAAGCTCCTGGTGCGCTAGGCCGGAGGACGACATGCACAAGCTCAACGATCGCACCGTGGTCCTGGGCGTCAGCGGCGGCATCGCCGCCTACCGCGCCTGCGAGCTGTGCCGGCTGCTGGTCAAGGAGGGCGCCCGGGTAGTGGTGGTCATGACCGAATCGGCCGCGCGCCTGGTCGGTCCGGCCACCTTCCAGGCCCTCAGCGGCCGGCCGGTGGAGGTGGGCTGGGGCGGCACGTCCTCGGCCGCGGGCATGGAGCACATCGATCTCGGGCGCGACGCGGACGCCATCGTCGTCGCCCCGGCCACGGCCAACACCCTGGCCAAGATCCGGCTGGGCCTGGCCGACAACCTGCTCACCTCCACGGTGCTGGCCAGCCGCTGCCCGCTTCTGCTGGCCCCGGCCATGAACACCCGCATGTGGGAGAACCCGGCCACCCGCGAGAACCTGGCCTGGCTGAGCGCGCAGCCGCGGGTCCGGCTGGTGGGGCCGGACCAGGGCCCGCTCGCCTGCGGCGAGGAGGGCGCCGGGCGCATGGCCGAGCCCGCCGCCATCCTGGAGGCGGTGCGTGCCGCGCTCCGGCCGGCCGACCTGGCCGGGGTGCGCCTGCTCGTCAGCGCCGGGCCCACCCGCGAGGCCATCGATCCGGTGCGCTACCTCTCCAACCGCAGCAGCGGCAAGATGGGGTACGCCCTGGCCGCGGCCGCGGCCCGCCGCGGGGCCAAGGTGGTCCTGGTGAGCGGCCCCACCGCGCTCCCCGTCCCGCCCGGCGTGGAGCACGTGCCGGTGTCGTGCGCCGCCGAGATGGCCCGCGAGGTGAAGAAGCGCGCCGGGCGCTGCGACGCGCTGCTGATGGCGGCGGCGGTGGCCGACTTCACCGTGGCCCGGCCGGCCCGCGCCAAGCTCAAGAAGGACCGCGTCCAGGGGCCGCTGCGCCTCACCCTGGTCCCCACCGAGGACATCCTGGCCTCGCTGGGCCGCGCGCGCCGGGGCCAGCGGCCGCTGCTGGTCGGGTTCGCCGCCGAGACCGGCGACCCGCGGCCGGCGGCGAGGAGCAAGCTCGAAAAAAAGCGCCTCGATCTGGTGGTGGCGAACGACGTGAGCGAGGCGGGGGCGGGCTTCGAGGTGGACACCAACCACCTGTACCTGGTGGAGCCAGGCGGCACAACCGAGATCCCTCCGGCCTCCAAGGAGGCCTGCGCCGAGCGCATCCTCGACCGGCTGGCCGAGCGGCTAACCGGTAAAAAGTAAATTCCCGCGGCGCCAGGCGAAACCTCAAGGTCGCAGAACCGGCCCCGCGGCGAGCAATACACAGGGCTCGCCGTCACTGAGCCACCCCCACCGGATAAAACTCGCTAAAAAAAGCAATCCCAGAAAAACTGGATGCTCTCTTTCCCGAAGAGGAGCATGCCTGCATGCTCCTCACAATTGCAGATCCGGCCTCAGCTCGGCCGCAGTCAAGGGTGAGCGAATGCGAATCCCGCAGGGACCGAAGGCCCTTGGCTGCGCAGGCCGAGCGGAGGCCACGAGGAACCGCAGTCGAACAGCCGCACAATTTGCTCAACGTGCGCGGCGCGCCGCCTCACTCCTGCTCGCAGTCGCCGGTGCCGACGCAGCTCAGCTTGCACTGCTTGTCTTTTTCCTTGGGGCAGTCCTTGAGGGTGCAGTCGCCGGCGCCCATGCAGTTCATGCTGCAGCCGCCGCCGGGGCAGGAGAGCTCGGTGTTGCCGGCGCCCATGGCCTTGACCTGGCAGTTGCCGGCCTTGCAGTCCACCTTGCCGTTGCCCGAGCCCATGAGGCTTATCTGGCAGCCGCCGGCGTCGCACTTGAGCGAGCAGTTCCCGGCGCCCTTGCAGGAGACGTTGCAGCCCTTGCCGGTGCAGACGAAGTCACAATTGTTGACCCCGACGCAGGAGCAGTCCTTGCCGGGATCGCACTTCTTGTCGGCGGCAAAAACCAGCGAAGCCGCCACAGCCACCAGGGCCAGCGCCACGACCAACATCGTACCTCGTCTCATGGATCACCTCCGGGTTCGCCGAGGTTCGGCGGGGTGTCGGTTCGGGGCATCCTGGAGTTTTTACCCGCGCTTGTCAACAGGGTCGGCGCCAAATCCTAGGAACCCCGCGCTGCCTTGACACGTCTATACCGGCAGCGGAGAATCGCGCCGATGACGAATGCCTACCTTCGCTGCGCTTTGGTGTGGCAGAACACGCTCCTCGAGGAGCGCATGTTCGCCCCGCCGGCGCGGGTGAAGGTCGGGGACCGGGCCGGCACCACATTCGCCATCTCCGCGCCGGGACTGGGGAAATCGCACCTCTTGTTCGATCATGGCCGGGGCGGGTGCCGGCTGTTCCTCAAGGACGGCATCCTGGGCCGGCTGCGCATCGCGGGTCGCACCCGGGAGGTGGAGGAAGTGCTGCGCGACCCGGAGCTCGGGCGGAGCAAGGACGGCAGCGCGGTGTGCGATCTCGCCGAGGGCGACGGCGGGGTGCTGGTCTTCGGCCAGGCGGGCCTCCTGTTCCAGTTCGTGCGCGACATCGGCGAGGTGGAGCGCTCGCGCCTCTCGGCCACCGCCGGCACGGACTCCTTCATGAACCGGGTGTTCGGGGCGGTGCTGGGCGTGGTGCTGCTGTTCTCCTTCGCCTCGCGCCTGTTCGCCAGCGCGCCGCAGAGCTTCACCGTGGAGCAGCTCCCCGATCGCATCGTCTCCTACGTCATCGAGGATCCCGAGGCGGCCCGCAACTTCCGCGAGGAGCTGGACCGCCGGCGCGAGGAGCAGAAAAAAGAGGTGCGCCAGGCCGCCGTCGAGAAGAACCGCCCGGAGCGGGCCCGTCCCCGCCCCGGCCCCGAGGAAGACGCCGAGGAGAAGCGCATCCGCGAGCGCGTGACCGGCAAGGGCGTGGTGGGCGCCATCACCGTGGCCCGGCGCCAGAACGCCGCGCTCAAGAAGATCTTCGAGGAGGGCGGGCTCGACATGAGCCTCGGCTCTGCCCTCTCCGCCCTCGACCGCGGCGCCGCCACCGCCCGGGTGATCGGCTCCTCGAGCAAGAACGGCGAGCTGGCCGCTCCCGGCTCGGCCCTGCTGGAGCGCTCCGGCGTGGCCAACCCCATGGGCGAGGGCGCCGCGCCGGCCACCGGCACGACCGGCCGGCGCGCGGGAGGCGGCGTGCCCCTCCCGGATCGGCGCGAGGCCGAGGTGGTCATCGCGGCCCCGGCCGCCACCGGCGCCACCGTGACCGGCGGGGTGCTGGACAAGAAAGACATCTACGACGTGGTCATGCGCAACAAGGGCGCCATCCGCTACTGCTACGAGTCCCAGCTCATGCGCTTCCCCACCCTGCGGGGGCAGGTCGTGGTGGACTTCATCATCGAGCCGAACGGCTCCGTGCAGACCGCCAGCGTTCCCACCAACACCCTGTCGCAGAACGAGGCCAAGGAGGCCGTGGCGAGCTGCCTCATCCGCCAGATCCGGCGCTGGATCTTCCCCAAGCCCCAGGGCGGCAAGGTGCGGGTGATCTGGCCCTTCACCTACGGGAGGGCCCGCGGATGAGGCTGGCCGTATGCTGCGCCGTCGTCTTCGCCGCCCTGCCCGGCTGCCGGGCCGAGCGCTACTACGGCCCCTTCGCGCTGGCGGTCCCCGGGGCCGCGCGCGAGCACACCGTGTGGCGCACCTTCCGCCTGCCTCTCGACGACGAGGCGCGCGCGCGGGACGAGCGCCGGGCGCGCTGCGAGCAGGAGGAACCCGATCGCGCCGTCCCCTGCGTGTGCGACTACCCCACCCTGCGGGTGAACACCTACGCGGTGCGGGTGGACTACCGGCTGCTCCACCGGCGCGGCGCCACCACCTACGCCACGGTGTGGCTCGGCCGCGAGGTCGAACCGCCCCTCCCGGAGCAGCTCCCCGACGCGCCCCAGGTCGAGGTGCTGGGCGAGCACCTGCACCGGCTGGAGGCGCTGGACGAGACGACGGACAGCTTCCAGGAGTCGGAGGTGGCCGACGCCTCTCTCGGCTTCTCGTTCGAGGAATACCCCGACTGCCCCGGCACCTCCGTCTACCGCCCGGGCCCGACCGAGTTCTGGATCGGGCTCAGCCTGCCCGCGGAGGACGACGCCGAGCTTTCGCTGGACTTTTCGGTCCGCGTGCGGGAAAACCGCTGACATGGCTCGACGGTCGTTTGCCGCTTCGGTACGGCGAGCGGCGCCGGTTTGCCCCTTCGGCGTGGCGGCGGCCCTGTGCCTCTCGCTGCTGCTCCAACCCCCGTGCCGCGGGGCCGAGCCCGCTTGCCCGCCGCTCCAGCCGGGCTTCCCCCGCGGGCTCCAGGTGCGCACCGCCATCGGGACCGGTTTCTTCCTGGGCGAGGTGGGCCGCTACAGCCGGCCGGGGTTGAGCGTCGTCCTGGCGGCGGACTACGAGATCTTCTCCTTCCTGGCGGTGGAGGCCGAGTACCGCCTGGGCCAGAACGCCACCGCCCAGCCCGAGCCCCCGGCGCCGGGAAACTTCACCACCCAGGCGGCCACCGCCGGGCTGCGGCTCGCGCTGCCGCTCTCGCGCTTCGACCTCTTTCTCCGAGGCGGGGCGGGCCTGCTGTGGTCCGGGCCCGACATCCTGGTGCGTGTCGCCGACTTCGACGCCAGCGTGCGGATCGGGTGGATGGGGGGGCTCGGCGTGCTGTACCACACCCCCCGGCCGCGGCTGTTCGTGGGCCTCGAGGCCTCCTGCCTGGGAGGCGTGGGCTTCCCTGGATACTACTTGGCGGTGAACGCCTTCCTGGGCGCGACGCTGCTGTGATCCTCAGGCGAGCCGCGGGAAGGCCGAGCGGCCGGCGTAGCGCGCCGCCTTGCCCAGCCACTCCTCGATCCGCAAAAGCTGGTTGTACTTGCAGATGCGCTCCGAGCGGCAGGCCGAGCCGGTCTTGATCTGGCCGGCGTTGGTGGCCACCACCAGGTCGGCGATGGTGGTGTCTTCGGTCTCGCCGCTGCGGTGGGACACCACGGTGGTGAATCCCGCCCGGTGCGCCATCTGCATGCAGGCCAGCGTCTCAGTGAGCGTGCCGATCTGGTTGACCTTGATGAGGATGGAGTTGGCGATGTTCTCGCGGATGCCGCGTTCCAAGATCTTGGTGTTGGTCACAAAGATGTCGTCCCCCATGATCTGGATGCGCTTTCCCAGCCGCTGGTTGAGGACCGCCCAGCCCTCCCAGTCGTCCTCGGCCAGCCCGTCTTCCAAGGAGATGATGGGGTAGCGATCCACCCAGCTTTCGTAGAGATCCACCATCTGCTCCGAGGTGAGCGAACGCTTCTCGCCCTTGAGCACGTAGCGCTTCTTTTTGTTGTCGTAGAACTCGGAGGCCGCCGGGTCGAGCGCGATGGCCAGCTCCTTGCCGGGAGTGTAGCCCGCGGCCTTGATGGCCTCGACCATGAGCTGGAGCGGCTGCTCGTTGGACTCCAGCGCCGGGGCGAAACCACCCTCGTCGCCCACCGAGGTGGCCTTGCCCTTCTTGGCCAGCACCTTCTTGAGGTGGTGGAAGGTCTCGGAGGCGTAGCGCAGCGCCTCGGCGAAGGTCTTGGCGCCCACCGGGACCAGCATGAACTCCTGCAGATCGACGCTGCCCTCGGCGTGCTTGCCGCCGTTGAGCACGTTGAGCATGGGCACCGGCAAGAGGTGCGCGCCCGCGCCGCCCAGGTAGCGGAACAGCGGGAGCTCCGCCGAAGCGGCCGCGGCCCGGGCCGTCGCCAGCGACACGCCCAGGATGGCGTTGGCGCCGAGTTTTCCCTTGTTCTCGGTGCCGTCGAGCTCGCACAAGGCCCGGTCCAGGGCCACCTGCTCCGAGGCCTCCATGCCGATGACCTCGGGGGCGATGCGCTCGTTGACGTTCTTTACCGCCTTCTGCACGCCCTTGCCCAGGTAGCGCTTCTCGTCTCCGTCGCGAAGCTCCACCGCCTCCTGGCTTCCGGTGCTGGCGCCCGAGGGCACGGCGAAGCGCCCGAAGGCCCCGTCCGACAGCTCGACCTCGACCTCCAGGGTGGGATTGCCCCGCGAATCCAGGATCTCTCGCGCGTGTACGGAAATGATCTCGGCCATGGCTTCCTCCTTGTGTGCGGGGAAGGCATACCACCGATCGGCTTTGCGATTCAACCGGATTGTGATAGAGCTGCCCGAGGTCCCGGACAACCCCTCTCGGGGAGGAGGCCGCGCATGAACCTTGTGCTGTGTCTTCTGGTGGCGGGGCTGTGGCAGGCGCCGGCCGCGTCCGCGCCGGACGGCGGCGTTGACGGTTCGCTCGAGGCCGCGGCGGACCCCGCGGTGCCGGCGCCGCCGCCCATCGAGCAGGCGCTGCGCCAGTGTCGCGAGGCGCTGCGTGCGGGGCAGTTCGAGCGCGCGCTGCAAGAGTGCAACGCCGCCCTGCGCCTCGATCCCAACCGGGTCGAGGCCATGCTGGCCAAGACCCGCGCCCTGCTGGCGCTGGGAGACGGGCGTTCGGCGCTGGCGCCGGCGCGCATGGCCACCTCGCTGGCCCCCGACAGCGCCGAGGCCTTCTTCCTGCTCGGGCAGGCCTACCTGCACGATCTCAACCAGGACTACCCGCGCGCCGAGGAGGCGCTGCGCAAGGCCGCCGAGTTGGATCCGGTGAGCCGCGACGTGCGGCTTTCGCTGGCCAAGGCCCTCTCCTTCCAAAAAAGGGTCGAGGAGGCGATCGCCGAGCTGCGTCTGGCCCACGAGCGGCACCCCGACGACACGGCGGTGATGGTGAAGCTGGCCGAGAGCTACTACGTGCTGCGCAAGCTCGACCTGGCGGAGCGGTACATCAAGGAGGCGCTGGAGAAGAACCCGGCCGACCCCGACGCCCTGCGGGTGCAAGACCAGGTGCGCTCGCGCCAGAGCTACAACTTCTGGGTGATCCTGCTCGCAGCCATCATCATCCCCTCACTGTGGTTCGGGATCCGCTGGCTCAAACGGGGGCGGGTGGTGAAGGAGCAGTGATGCCCCGCGCCGATCTGCTCCCGCGCCTCGCGTTCATCCTTGGCTCGTTTCTACCGATTGTCGGGCGCGCCGAGCCCCCGGCGCCGGCGGAACCTTTGCGCGCCCGCATCGAGGCCTGGAAGGACCGCACCGCCCTGCAGCGTTTCCCGGTCGAGCGGGTGGAGATCCTCCGCGACGGCGCGGCGACACCAGCCCGGGCCCGGGTCCACCTCTCGGCCGGAACGGAGTTCGGCCGCACGATCGCCCCGCTGCGCTTGTTCCTCGAGCTCAAGCTCGATCCGGCCGGCCAGGCCCCGCAAAACGGCCTGACCGAGGTCAATCGCCTGCTCGAAGAAGGCCGCCGCCTGCTGCGCCGCGTCGAGTACAGCGAGGTGGCCCTGCGCTTTCTGGAGCGGTTTGCACCGGTGCGCGCCGAGCTTCACCTGGACGCGCTCTCACCGCCGCGGCTGCGCCTGTTCGGCACCTCCACCGCCGACGGGGAGCTCAACGCCCACCTGGAGTACGCCGGGCCGTCCGCTGTGCTGCGCTCGTACCGGGTGCCAGGCATCGCCGAGATCCCGGTGCGGCGCGAGATCCTGCGCTTCGCCGAGATCCTCACGGCGCGCCACCCCAAATGCCGCGCCCGCTGGGTGTGGGCCCAGCGCCTGTCCGAGGACGGGGCGCCGGGCGGGACCATCTGGCAGGTGGCGGCCACGCTCGACGGCCCCTCCTGCCCGCCCGACCTCACCGTGGTGTTGAAACCCGACGGCTCCGTCGAACCGGACGCCACCTAGCGGGCCGTCAACCGCACAAAAAGCCCCCGTCCACCGAAAGCACCGCCCCGGTGACGTACGCCGCCGCGTCCGAGCACAAGAAGGCCACCGCCCCGGCCACCTCCTCCGGCGTCCCCAGACGGCGCAGGCCGAGCCGCCCGGCGATCTCGCCGCCGGCGCGCTGCCGCAGCTTCGCGGTCATGTCGGTCTCGATGAACCCCGGCGCCACCGCGTTCACGCGCACGCCGCGCTCGCCCACCTCGGCGGCCAGGGAGCGGGTGAAGGCCTCCAGGAAGGCCTTGCTGCCCGCGTAGGCCGCGCTCCCCGGCTGCGCTTGCCGCGCCAGGGCCGACGACAGATTCACGATGCAGCCCGAGCGCTGTCTGAGCATGGGCCGCAGCGCCGCGCGGCACAGGCGCACCGGCCCCAGGATGTTCGTCGCGACCAGCGTCGCGAGCGCCGGATCGCGAAGGCCCACCAGCAGCCCCTCCGGCGCCACCCCCGCGTTGTTGACCAGGATGTCCAGCCGGCCGAAGCGCTGCAGGCACGCCGCCACCAGTTTCTCGCCAGCGCCCTCCTCTCCCACGTCGGCGAGGAGCGTCTCCGCCTCGGCGCCCTCCTCGCGGCAGCGCGCGGCCGTCCGCGCAAGCTCGTCCTCGCGCTCGCGCGCGACCAGCACGAGCCGCGCGCCCTCCCGTGAAAGCCGCAGCGCCACCGCCCGGCCGATCCCGCGCGAGGCCCCGGTGACGATGCCCGCCCGCCCCATCTGTTCCTGGCCGCTCATGCGTTCTCCTTCCCGGCGCCGGCGCAAGGGGCGCCCGAGGCCGCACGGCATTATTTACTCGGGCGGCAAGATGTGCAACTGTGCGCGCCAAGCGCCGAGGGAGTGGCCCAGCGCGCGACCGACCGCGGGGCCCCGGCGCCCGCGGGGTCGCTGGCGCGAACCTGGAGCGATGAAACTCGGCAGGAGGGAACCGTGAGCGAGATCCGGATCAAGAACTTCAAGGAGATCCCCTACGAGGAGCTGGAGGAGCTCAACCTGGAGGCCAAACGGCGCATGCTCACGCGCGAGGACCCCGGCGCGCTGGAGGAGCACTACCTGCGCTACCTGACCGACGAGCGGGCGCTGAAGGCGGTGACGGTGGCCTTCTCCGACCTCGAGGGGCGCTTCCACATGCTGGACTACGACAAGAAGTTCTTGCTGCGCTCCCACCACAGCCTGACCTTCGACGGTTCGAGCATCCGCGGGTTCGCGGCGCAGGCGGAGAGCGATCTTCGGCTGCGGCCGGACTGGGCCTCGTTCCGCTGGCTGCCCAGCGACGTGTTCGGCCCCGGCAAGGTGCTGGTGTTCGGGCAGGTGTTCGGCCTCGACGATCGGCCGTACCCTGCCGACATGCGCAACCGCCTGCGCGAGGTCAACGACGCGCTGCTGCGCGAGCGCGGCATGTCCACCAACCTGGCGGTGGAGATCGAGGGCTTCCTCTTCACCGGCATCGACGCCGAGCAGCGCTACACCTCGCGCGAGGGGTTCCAGTTCGTCTCCGAGGGCGGCTACTTCAACTCGCTGCCCATGGCGCCGCTCAAGATCTTCATCGATCGCTTCGCCGAGGCCCAGCGCGCGCTGGGCTTCGAGAACGAGAAGGATCACCCCGAGGTGGCCCCGGCCCAGTTCGAGCTGAACTACGGCCACACCGACGCGCTGGTGGCCTGCGATCAGATCCAGCTCTACAAGCTGCTGGCGCGCCAGATCGCCGCCCACATGGGCTGCACCGCCTCGTTCCTGCCCAAGCCGCTCACCGGGGTGAACGGCAGCGGCATGCACGTCAACCTGTCGCTGTCACAGGACGGGCGCAACTTGTTCTTCGACGGCACGCACAAGGATCGCCTGTCGGAATTCGCCTGGGGGGTGGTGGACCGCATCCTGTCCTCGGCGCTGGAGCTGTGCCTGGTGTTCAACTCCAGCGTGAACGCCTACCGCCGGCTGGACCCGCGCTTCGAGGCCCCCAACGAGATCCGCGCCTCGGCGGTGGACCGCTCGGCCATGATCCGCATCCCGGCGGCGAACGAGAAGAGCGCCCGAATCGAGGTGCGCTCGGTGGGGCCGGACGCCAACCCCTACCTGACGGCGCTGGCGTTGCTCCGGACCGGCCTGGAGGGCCCGTGCTGCATCAAGGACGCCGCGGACCGCGCCTCGCGGGAGCGCAAGCTGCCGGACAACATCCAGCGGGCCATCGACCTGTTTCGCCAGAGCCGCTGGGTGAGCGAATTCCTGGGCGTGGAGCACCAGCGCCGCTACGCCGAGCTGAAGCAGGCGGCGGCCGACCGCTGCCCGCGCAACCTGGGCGGCATCATCAAGACCGGCGAGATCCTGTTCCACCACGAGGTCACCAACCAGCATCTGTGGAACGCCTTCTAGGGCTTGACCTGGATGGCGAGCTCGACGTCGGTGGGGATCTTGGACAGGCGGGAGAGGGCCTTGGAGAGCTCCGGCGGCATGCGGCCCATCTCCTCGAGCAGCGCGCCCGCCGCGGCGTAGTCGCCGGTGGCTTCGATGGTGAGCAGGCGCTCGGCGAGCTCCCGCAGCGCCGCGCGCATCTTCTCCACGTCCACCCGGGTCTTGCCGCTACGCGGGTCGAAGAGGAGCGCCTTCCTGGCGCGCAAGAAGTTCCACTGGAGCACGTTGGCCTGGCCGTGGGCCTCGCCGGCGCCGAAGCGGATGGCGCGGTACAGGCTGGCCACCTGGGTCAGGTAGGCCGGCGCCTCCATCTTCTTGTCGATGAGGCCCCGCTCCATAAAAAAGCGCAGGTTGTACAATCCCAGCACGTCAGCCTTGCACTCCTCGATCGCCGCGTAGCGATCCTTGAGAGATTCGCGCACCGAGACCGCGGTGGGTTTGCCGTCGGCCATCACGAAGTTGGCGCCCAGCGGGTGGGCCAGCTCGTGGAGCAAGGTGTGCTGGAAGAACGCCTCGAAGCGCACCAGCGCAAGCTGCCGCCGGTCGATGAGGACCCGGGCGATGGGCAGCAGGATGGTGTCGAACTTGGCCTTGGCCACGTTGCGGAACATCAGGGTCTTGGCGCCCTTCTGCTCGCGCACCCGCTCGTCGTTGGGCAACGAGGCGGCGATGGACTTGACGCCGGCGTTGGCGCCGCCGCTGGCCTGCACCACGTCGTACACCCCGATGGGCGAGGCCGCGCCCACCTGCTGCTTCTTGAAATTGTCTGCCACCGGCAGGTTGCGCTCGAGCTCCAGGGCGAGTTCCTGGAAGGAAGCCAGCTTGCGCGTCGCCTCCGCGTCGCTCAGCAGCACCAGGCCCTCGTAGCTCGCCTTGGCGCCGAACAACCCGTCGTCGTAGGTCTCGTAGGGCGCCACCACCACGTCGATGACGCTGTCGCGCACGTCCAGCCAGGCCATGTCCGACTCGAAGTAGTCGTCGGAGCGCAGGGCGGCTGATCGCAGCGAGAGGAAGCGCGCCAGCGACTCGTTGCGGGTGAGCGCCGCCGCCTCCTCCAGCACCTTGGCCAGGCGCTCGACGGTTTCCGAGTACGCTTGATGGTAGGGAGTCACGGCGAAGCCATCCCCGGCGCGCTGGACGACGCTGAAACTCCCCAGGATCTCGGCGCGCCGCTCCGGCTGATCGGCCAGATATTTCTCTATCTCCTCGCGGGTGACGTCGTACGGGTAGAACCCCGCGCCGGCGAACTTCTTTCCCTGCGCCCCGAAGAAGGCCCGGTCGTCGTCGGTGCGGTCGTAGCGGCCGTAGTGGATGGTGAGCAGGCGGATGAGATCCTTGGGCACCACGAAGTTCTTGGTCTCGTCCAGCACCGCGCGGCCCTCGGGCGTGTTCTGCCGCCAGAAGATGTCGTCCACCAGCGGGCCGATCTCCAGAAGCTTTCGCAGGGCGGCCTGCTCGGAGGGCGGCAGCCGCTTGATGTTCACCACGGCCGAGAACTTGCCGAACTTCGCCGAGCGGGCGGCCAGGTCACGGACGTCGAAGTTGGGATCGTCTTCGGCGAACGCCGCGAAGGCGACCAGCAACGCCATGCACAGCAGGGAAAGAATGAGCGGCATCCTCATGACTCCTCCCGAATGCTCACCGCTTGCCGGCCACCTGTCGGTAGCGGAAGCACTGCACCAGGTGATCGTTGACCATGCCCGTCGCCTGCATGTGGGCGTAGACGATGGTCGAACCCATGAACGAAAAGCCGCGCCGTTTCATGTCGGCGGCGATGCGGTCCGACTCGGGCGAACGAGCCGGAAGATCGCAAAGCCTGCGGATGGAATGCCGGATGGGACGCCCGTCCACGAACCCCCAGATGTAGCGGTCGAAGGAGCCCAACTCCTCGCGCACCGCAAGAAAGGCCCGGGCGTTCTTTACAACGGCTTGAATTTTCGCGCGATTTCGGATGATGCCGGGGTCCGCGCACAGGCGCTCGATGTCCTTTGCCCCGAAACGGGCGACGGCCACGGGATCGAAGGCCGCGAAGGCCCGCCGAAGGTTCTCCCGCTTCCGCAGCACGATCGCCCAGCTCAGACCCGCCTGCATCGACTCCAACACAAGGAATTCGAACAGTTTTTCATCATCGTGGACGGGCACCCCCCACTCGGTGTCGTGGTAGGCCACCATGAGCGGGTCGGGTGTCTTCTTCCCCAGGCACCAACCGCAGCGAACCGGTTCTCGAGGCATGCGCGGAGAATAGGCCGAGAGGAGGAGAAGTTCAAGGTGAAAAGCCCCCATCGGCCAGTTGACCGATTGGTGGATTTTCGCCATTTGTGGCATATTTGGCATTGTTGGGGTTTTTTTATCCACCTTCTTTTGGAGGTGTCCCATGTCCCGAGCGAAGGTCTGGCAGTGGCTGCGCGGCTCCCGCGGCGCGGGCAAGACCGAGTACATCATCATCGTGGTGCTCATCGCCATCTCATCCATTCTGGTCGTCATGTTCTTCGGTGACAACATCCGGGCCCTCTTCGGCGCCGAGGCCAACGCGCTCGCCGGCAACGAGCAGGTCCAGGTGGCCACCAAGGACGCCAAGATCCCCTGCCACTACAACCTGAAGGGTGGCGTGGACTGCACCGGCGCGGGCGGGGCCGGCGGCGGGGTGGCGTCCTCCGGCTCGGGCAGCGGCTCCGGCAGCGGGTCGGGGAGCGGTTCCGGAAGCGGCTCCGGCAGCGGTTCCGGCAGCGGCTCGGGGAGCGGGCTCGGTTCCAGTAGTTCTGCCATCACCTCGAGCGGCGGGCAGGGCGGCCAGAAAGGGGATAGCAATTCCTGGAAGGGCTCCGGCGAGGTCGCCTGGAAATACGATTCGGCTCTGAAGGACAAGGGTCTTCGCAAGGAGAAGACCTGGGGCAACGAGAACCCCGAGCCCGGCGAGGCGCCCAAGAAGGGCCCGGACGTCGAGCTCTCGGTGAGCAAGGATCTGCTGAAAGGCAAGGAGCAGCTGGCGCGCATCGGGAACGACGACAACAACATCCGTTTCGGAGCGCTGGACTACGGCGCCACCGTGGCCGGCAAGTACGACCCCAAGAAGGGCGAGGTGTCCGGCAACTTCAGCGCCAACGCGCGCGTGACAGCGGTGGAGGGAAACCTGTCTGGGACCATCGGGGACGAAAAGAACGGCGCCTACGGCAAGGGGGAAGCCCAGGGGCGGGTGCTCACCGCCGGGGCCAACGTGGATGCCTCCGTCACCGTTGGCAAGACCGGCGTCAACGCCAAGGTCGAAGGCGGCGCCGAGGCCAACCTGGTCGAGGGCAAGGTGGGCGGCGAGGTCGGCTTCCGCATCCCCGGCCTGGGCTGGAAGGTCTCGCTCGGCGGCGAGGCCTCGGGCCAGGTAGGCGCCGGCATCAAGGGCAACCTCACCGCGCAGGCGAACTCGAAGGGCATCAAGTTCAGCGCCGGGGCCAAGGGCACGCTCGGCCTGGGCGCTGGCTTCAAGTTGAACATCGGCATCAGCTTCGACTAGGCCGGGCAAGCCACGGCCTTTCTCCCCACCTCCACCCATCGTCTCGCGCGACGCGCATTGGTTGCACGGCGCTCTCCGTGTCGGCGCGCGCGGAGCGGAGTGACTTGATTTTGGATTCGTGAAGTGCCAACGTGGCGGGGCGTGCGGCTCTTCTCAGGAGGGATGATGACTCGACGAACCAGCCCTGAACAAATGGCGGCGGCCGCGAGGCCTCCTCGATACTTCTTTAGCGTGTCGCTCCTCGGCGCGTGCCTTGTGCTGGCCTTGCCCGGCTGCAAGAAAGGAACACCGCTCGACATGGACAACCTGGCGCCGTTCGACAAGCTCTACACCCCTGAGGAAATCAAGAAAGGCTTTTCCAACCTCTCCACCACCCCCTTCGGGCGGGAGGACCTGGCGCTGTCGCTGCTCGTGCCCAACGACTGGCGCGACATCCCGGTGAAAGTGCCCCGGGCGCTGGCCGAGAACCCGGAGGCCGACTTCGTGCCGCTCACCCGCCAGCAGGCGCCGGAGGACCGCGACGGCCACGCCTCCATCGAGGTGCGCTACATCAAGGTGCCCATCGAGGTCGACCTCTCCGACTGGGTGACCTTCTACCTGGAAGGCGCCTCGCTGAAACCTCTGCTGCGCCGGCCCGGCGTGTATAACGGACGCCCGGTGGACGAGGCGGTGGTGCGGGTGCTGCAGATGGGCAAGGACGACTACGTGGCCCGCTTCACCTTCTCGCGGCACGGCGACAAGATCTTCCTGGTGGTGGGCTCGGCGCTGGCCGATTTCTACAACGAGAACGCCCGCATCTTCGGTCTGGCGGCGGTCTCCTTCACCCCCAAGGCGGCCGCGGAGGAGTTCGCCGAGCCCATGACGCTGTTCGTGAACCCGGGGCCCCCGCACCTGGAGTTCCGCTACCCGGAGTCGTGGGACAAGAAGGAGCCCTCCGATCTGCCCGCCGGCAAGGTGGGCGTGGACGTCCTGCTTTTGGCCGGGGAGAAGACGGTGGGCTTCCTCCACGTCAAGGCGACGCTGAAAAGCCCCACCGAGGATCCCGGCATCGTACAGAAGAAGCTGCGCGGTGACTTCGAGAAGGCCGGCGTGAACATCGGCGAGCGCATCCGCTCCGCCGATCTCGACCCCAAGCAGGACGCGCCGCTGGCCAAGATCGAGGTGTTCCGCGCCAGCCAGGGTGGAGTGCCGGGCGAGCTGGCCGTGCTGGTGTACCAGAACGCCACCGCCTACTACGCGCTGGGGGCGCTCATGCCGGACCGCAAGGGCAACCCTTTGGCCTGGATGACGACCTGGCGGGTGTTCGAGCTCGCCGCCGCCGACATTCTGGCCCGCAGCGTAAAGCGCGAGGCCCCACTGGTCCCCTGAGCATGTACCCGGCGACGATGTCCATCCTCCTGTCCAGCATGGTGTGCTTCGCTCCGGGCGACGGCGGCGCCGGCCCCGGGGCCGAGGATCCCTTCCGCGATCTGCCGACCTACGACGTGGTCACGCCCGAGGAGATAAAGCGCGACTTCGTGCGCCTCGAGTTCTTGCCGCTGGGCCAGCCCGACCTCGCCTTCTACTTCCTTACGCCCCGCGAGTGGGTGAGCGAGCCCATCACGCTGACGCCCACCCACCTCAAGAACGACGACAAGGTGCCGGTGCCGGTGGCCCTGGCCCGCTCCCCAGACAAGACCGTCACTATCGAGGTGGCTTTCCTGCGGGTGCCCCAGGGCACGGTCCTCGAGGACTGGGCCCGGGGGTACATCCAGCGAAACGAGCTCCAGCTCCTCCTGTTCCAGACGGGAAAGTTCTCGGGGCGGACGGTGTTCGACGCGCTGGTGCAGGCCGCCGGCGGCTACCGGGTGCGGCTCACCTTCTTTTTGCGCGGGAACCGCATGTTCGTCATGGCCGGCTCGGCGCCCGCCGCCCTGTACTCGAGCTACGCCAAGATCCTGGCCGCGGCCACGGTGTCCTTCGCCTTCGCCCAACCCGGCTGACCACCCTCAGGGATCCGGCACGTCCATCAGGTGGGGGGTGTGTCGCAGCCAGGACGACTCGCGCGCGGCCTCGCGGATGAGGTTGGCGCAGGAGGCGTCGTCCGCGAGGCGCATCAGGCGGAAGTAGGTGCGATCGGCCTGGGCGTGGATCTCGGTGCTGGTGTCGTAGATCAGGTTGGGCGAGCCGGCCGACAGGATGAGCTGCTCGTTCTGGATCTCCGCCAGCCCCCGCACGTGGTCGGCGTCGAGGATCTGGCCGTGGTAGGTGGCGGCCCAGCGCTGGTCGTTGTAGATCTCGCCGCGCAGCACCCCGTCCATCAACGTGGTCATGCCCGGGTGGCCGTCGCCGTCCTGGTCCCAGATGCGCGCGTCGGCCGGATCCTGGGCGTAGTCGTGGCGGGTGGGGAGCGGATCGCTCTCGGGATTCGCAAGTAAAGCGCCGCGCACCTCCAGCGAGCGGGTGGTCTCCCAGGGCGCGCCGGCGGCGCTCGACGACAGCGTCACCTGCCGTGTTAGCAACGGCAGCGCCCGCAGGTAGCGGTAGGGGATCACCATCCAGGCCAGGTCGGTGAAGGGCCGGTCGTCCTCGGCGAAGTTGAGCAGGTTGAGCTGGCACAGCTTCTCGGTGATCTCCAGGGTGTCGCCGGCGCGGTGATCGATGCGCACCAAGAACAGGTTGGAGGAGTAGGTGTTCTGCCGGTTCACCAGCGGCACGCCCACGCTGACCACGCCGATCTCCATGCGCATGCCCCACACCCCGCGGAAGGCGTGCGCCGGGCTGCTCGCCGGCCCTGCGCCGAAGTCGAGCGGGATATCGTCCTTTACGCAGCGGCTGCGCGCGCCGCCCTGGCACACCGATCGTCCGGTGCGCGGGTCGATCTCCTTGGGGCAATCGCAGACAAAGGCCCAGCCCAGCGTCTTGCACTGGGGATCCCACACGCACTCGGTGGGCGGGAGCTCCCCGGCCGGGATCCATTTTTCCCAGCCGGGCTTCAGGCACTGGGCCGCCGGGGTGCACTCCAGGTTGTCGCCGAAGGCGCGGCAGTCGTCGTCCTTGCCGCAGAAGGCGCCGCAGAACCCCTCGCACACGTCCTCCGGGTCGAGCTCGTGCCACGGGCAGTCCGCGGTCGAGCCGCAGGCGGAGCCGCTGCGCCGGCAGGCACCGTTGCAGTAGCGGTTCTCGCCGCAATCGGCGTGCGCAGCGCAGGCGTGCTCGCCGTCGGGCAGGCGGCACTGCCCGTAGAGGGTGCACACCATTCCCGGGCCCAGCAGGGCGCAGTCCGCGCTGGAGCGGCAGTCGGCGGCGCAGTACCCCTGCTCGTTGCAGTAGCGCCCGGCGCCGCAGGCATAGGGCCCGTCACAGGGTGTGTACCCCAGCTCGCCCACGTCGAGCGGCGTGCCCGCGGTGTATGCGCAGCCTCCCAGCAGGGAAAGCCCGAGTCCCAGCATCATCAACCAGCGGTGCCTCATGCCATCCTCCCGCGCCGAACTGGCCGGCGCTCATTCGGTCGCCGGGGACCGGGTCGCCGAAACCGGCAGCAGCAAAAACCGCAACACGAACAACAAGAGCAGCGCTACGACGGCCCAGAAGGCCGCCCGATGGAGGTCGTCGAAGGAGAGCGGCGCCGGTTTGAGGATCTCGAGGCCGGTCACGTACAAGATCTCGCAGGCCCCGTACCCCCCGTCCTCTCGCGTGCGGCTGGAGCGCACCGTGCCCGGCCGCCCGCCCCGCAACATGTTCACGTCGACGAGCTGCCCTCGCAAGCGCACCTGCTGCCCGGCCCGAAGCTCGCCGAACCGCCTGGCGATGGCCTCGTCGGCCGGGATCAGGTGGTTGTTGGAGATGGCCCGCTCCTCCACCGGCAGGGGGCCCTGCCAGCGGAAGTAGCACACCCGCCCGGCCTGGACCACCTCGAGCTCGGGGCTGCGGAAGACGCCGCTGCGGATGTTCGGCCCCCAGATGACGCACAGATCGAGCGGGAACACCTCCTCCGAGAGGCCCTCGCTGGCGTAGGACAGCTTGCGCACGCTCACCACCAGGCCGGTGAGCTCGTAGTCGGCGGTCGGCTCCAGGCGGTAGTTGTCGTCGCCGCGCGAGATCAGCACCGGCCCGGCCCGGGTGGGCTGCTGGACGGGCTCGGCCAGCACCGCCGGATCGATGTCGCGCACGCGCTGGAACGCCGGCGGGGTGAAGAAGGTGGCCACCCAGGCCCCGAGCGCGACGACGAACAGGCCGGCCGCCACGCGGGCGGTGGCGCGGTAGCGCCTGCTCCCCAACCGCCCCGAGAACACCTCAAAGACGCTCGCCAGCACCTGGCGCGGGCTCCGCCGGGGCGCCGGCGCCTGGCCATCTTCCGGGGCGGGACCCGGGCGAGCCTCCGAAGCGCGCCGGACCAGGAGCGGCGTGTAGCTCTTCGCCGCCGGCACCGCAACCGTGGCGGCCGCCGGGGATTCGAGCAGGGAGCGGGCCTCCTCGGCCACCGGGTGCGCGGGGAACTTCTCCAAGAGGTACAGGAGCATCTTTCGGCCCGGCTCGGGCAGGCCGGCGGCGTTGATGAGCAGCCGCCCGGCCTGGAGCAGCGCCACCGGGGCGCGCTCGCCGGCAAGGTCCTTCTCCGCGGCCCGGCGGTAGGCCCGCGCCGCCTCCAGCGGGTCCGCCGGGGTCAGCAGGTCGGCCAGCTCGTACTCCAGCTCGGCCTCGAGGTCGGGGAGGCGCCCCTGGGCACTCAGCAGGCGAAAGGCGCTCAGCGCCTCGGGCGAATTCCCCACCAGCAGCGCCTGGCGCAGCCGGGCGGCGGGATCCAAGGCGTCATCGGAAAGCGGCAACCCCTCCGGGTCCATGCCGGGGAATGTTAGCCGAGGCCGGCGGGCAGGTCCAAAGGTTTTTCGGCCCCCAGCTTGCGCCCCGGCGCGCTTTGCGCGAGACTGCAACGTTGTCAGGAGAGGAGGACCCATGAAGACCATTCGTCTCGGTCTGTTCGCGCTGGTGCTCGCCGCGGGTTGCTCGGGCTCGGGCGGCGGCGGCGACGGTGGCGACGGCGGTTGCCTGCGCACCTGCGCCGACCACCCCGACTGCCCGCGCGACTCCTACTGCGACCAGGGGTGTTGCCGGCCCGGCTGCGCCTCAGACAATGACTGTCCGAGCGGTGCCTGCGACCTCGGCACCCACACCTGCGTCTCGGGCGACGGCGGCCAGGACGCGGGCCAGGACGCCGGCCAAGATGCGGGACAGGACGCCGGCCAGGACGCGGGCCAGGACGCCGGGCAGGACGCCGGGACGGACAATGACTGTCCCCAGACCCACGACAAGACGCTGGGCCAGGACTGCCAGTGCGACGGCGAGTGCGTGAGCGAGGCGCCCTTCTGCTTCGCCGACGTGCTCAACGACCCCGGCCCGACCTACTGCACCATCAAGGACTGCACCAAGTCCCCCGACAACTGCCCGCCGGGCATGAAGTGCAACGACTTCTACACCAGCGCCGACCCGCCCCAGCCGCCCTTCTGCCAGAAGTGCCTGGGCGGCGCGCACGCGCTGGGCGAGCGCTGCCTGTGCGACGAGGACTGCACCCCGGCGGCGCCGGACTGTTTCCGCGATCTCACCGCGGCCGAGGACGCCCCGGCCATCTGCACCATCACCGGCTGCACCGCGGGCCTCGGCGACAACTGCCCGGGGACGTTCGAGTGCAGCGCCTCCATCGACATGACCAACCAGCAGAACCCGGTGACCTGGTTCTGCAAGCCTTGCGTCCCGGGAGACCACAGCCTGGCCATCGGCGCCGAGTGCGGCTGCACCAAGGATTGCCCGACGGGGGCCGAGTGCAGCAAGGATCTCATGTCCCAGGATCCCAAGAAGTGCGTCCAGTGCCTGGGCGGCGACCCGCGCGGCTTCGGCGAGACCTGCGCCTGCCAGATGGACTGCGGGGCGGACTTCCCGGTGTGCCTGCCCATCCTCAAGTACTGCTCGGTGCTGGGCTGCATCGAGAACCCGTCCCTGTGCCCTCCAGGCTCGACCTGCCAGGACTTCTTCGGCTTCGCCTCGTACTGCAAGAAGTGAACGCGGCAGAAGTTCCTCGTTCAGGTTCTTTCTTTCAGCACACCCAGAAGCGTCCTGGCCAGCGCCTCGGGTTCAATCGGCTTGGCCAGCACCGCGCCCATCCCCGCGGCCTGGCAGCGGGCGCACTCCTCCTCCAGCACCCCGGCGGTGACCGCCACGAGCGGAACGTTTTTCGCCGGGCCCTCCCCCGCGCGGATGCGCCGGGCCGCCTCGTAGCCATCGAGGTTGGGCATCTTGCAGTCCAGAAAAACAACGTCGAAGCGCGCGGCGGCGATCCGGGCCACCGCCTCCTGGCCGTCTTTCACCAGCTCCACCTCGGCGCCGAGGCGCCGCAGCATCAATGCCATCAGCTCCCGGCTGGTCGCGTCGTCGTCCGCCACCAGGATGCGAGCGCCCGGCCGCAGAGCCACCGCCGGCGCGCTGGCCCGGGGCGCTTCCGCGGCCTGCTCCCGGACACGCTCCAGGCTCAGCTCGACCTGGAAGGTGGCCCCCGCACCGCCGGCAGGCGCGACGAAGATGCGCCCCCCCATGGCGTTGACGATCTCCCGGGAGATGGATAACCCGAGCCCGACGCCGCTCGCGGACGTGCCGGCCGCCTCGGGTCCCTGCCAGAAGCGCTCGAAGATCCGTTCCCTGTCTTCCGGCGGCACCCCGGGGCCCTGGTCGCTCACCCGCAGGGTCACCTCCACACGGGCCGGATCTGCACCCGTCCGGCCCTCGACCTCGAGGCGCACCTCCCCCGCCGGCGTGAACTTGATGGCGTTGGAGAGCAGGTTCAGGACCACCTGACCCAGCCGGTGGCGGTCCACCCGCAGGGGGGTGGGCAACCCGGGCGCCACCCGGCATACGAGCGTCAGCCCCTTGGCCCGGGCGGCCGGCTGCATCGCCTCCGCGGTTTCGAGGCACAGCACTCCCACGTCGGTCGGCCCCGGATTCAGGCGCAGGCGCCCCGCCTCGACGGTGGCCAGGTCCAGAAGGTCGTCGATCAGGATCTTCAGCTGCTCCCCGGAGCGCAGCAGCGCCTCCAGCCAGCGCCGGCTCTCGCTCCCGGCGAGATCCTCTTTCAGCAAGGAACCGAAGCCCAGGATGCCGTTGAGCGGGGTACGCAGCTCGTGGCTCATCTTGGCCAGGAAGGCGCTCTTGGCCTGGTTGGCCTCGTCGGCCGCCCGCTCGGCCCGCCGGCGCTCGACGATCTCGCGCTCGTAACCGGCTTGCGCCTTCTCCCGCGCCAGCTCGTACGCGAAGGAGATCGCCGCCACGAACAGGATCGCCGGCAGGATGCGCAGCTTGAAGTCCAGGGTGTAGGTGGCCAGCAGCAGCCGATCGCCGGGGAAGAACAGGATCACCAGGGCCGCCAGCAGGAATATCAGGGCCAGCGGCCCGCCTCGGCGCACCCCCAGGGTGAACAGCAGCAAGGGAGGGGAGATGGTGACCCACAGCGCGCCGCTGTTGTCCGTCCCACCGGTGACCAGCAGGTACAGCGTGAAGATCGAGATGCCGATCAGCGAAGGCAGGTTGATGCGGTCCGGCCGGCGGGTCCGGCGCAGGAGCAGGACGGCGGCGGCGCTGATCAGCCCCGCCGCGGCGATGATCCAACCGCGCAGCACCTGCCCCCGGTAGAACGCCACCGCCCCGGTCACACCGCAGATCAGCGTTCCGCACAAGGCCACCACCATGGAGGTGCGGCGCTTGCGGTTCAGCTCGGTGAGAGCGAGCTGGGAGAGGATCTCCTCGGGCTCCCCCGCCGTGCTGCGATTCGGCTCCGGGTCCGCGGGCGACATGCGCCGGAGAGTAGCCGCTCCTTTCGCCGAACGCAATCGCAGGACGAACGTTCGCCGATGGCGGGCGCCCCGTCACAGGGCGCGCAAGAACTCCGGCCGGCGCAGCGGGGAGCGGGGGTCGGCCAGCACCCGGTCGATGAGGGCGAGGAGCGTAGGCTTGTCGCGTTGCAGGCGGCCCTTCAGCGCCAGGTAGTTGGAGGCGTGGTTGGAGCGGAACTCGACGCCGTCCGCCTGCATGGCGGCGATCAGGGTGCGGCACTCGGACAGGGCTTCTTCCGGGGTGAGGTCGCGCCAGGCGGGATCGCCATACACTTTTTCGAAGGAGGGCTCTCGCGGCGTGCGCATCAGGGTGAGCGCCGAGGCGTAACGCGGGCGGATGCGGTCGAGGGCGGCGGCGGTCTTCTCGGCGTGGCGCGCCGAGCCCGCCGGCCCGGCCAGCCCCAGGATCACGGTGATGGAGAGGTCGAAGCCCGCCTCCTGCGCCCGCCGGCACACCTCCACGATGCGCTCGCAGGTGGCGCCCTTTTGGATGCGGCGCAGCACCTCGTCGTCGCCTGACTCCAGGCCGAGGTACAACATGCGAAGCCCCGCCGCGCGCACCGCGCGCAGGTCCTCGAGCTTGCGCGCGCGGAAGTTCTGCGGCGAGGCGTAGGCGGTCACCCGCTCCAGGGCGGGCAGGCGCTGGTAGAGCCGTTCCAGGATGCGGATCATGCGGCGCGGCGACAGCGCGAAGGCGTCGCCGTCGGCCAAAAACACCCGGGTCACGCCGGGCAGGTGCCGGCCGGCCCAGTCGATCTCGGAAAACAGCTCCTCCTCCGGCCGCACCCGGAAGCGTTTCCCCTGGTACATGGAGCAGAAGGCGCAGCGGTTGTGGGTGCAGCCGTAGGTGGCCTGCAAGATGAGCGAGTCCGCCTCGCTGGGGGGGCGGAACACCGGCTCCTGATAGTGGATCATCCGGGCCCTCCGAAATCACGGGCTGGCGAGCCAGCGCGCCGCGGAAAACCCCTCGGGGCCCACCGGCCAGATCACGCAGCGGGCCCGGGCCAGCACGGCGCGCGCCGGCACCGGGCCGAAGGCGCGGCTGTCACGGCTGTTGTCGCGGTTGTCGCCCAGCAGAAACACCATCCCCTCCGGCACCGTCTGCGCCGCCATTCCGCGCGGCGAGCCGTCGCCGCGGGCGCGCTCGGTGTCGAACACCACCGGGTAGCTCCGCCCGTCCAGCGTCTCCCGCTCGCGCCGGCACGGCCAGGTCTCGAACACCCCGTGTGCCGTGGACACCGCGTATTCGCAGTCGCCGGGGACCTCCTCCCCGCCGGCGAGCGCGCCGTTCAGCCGCAGGCGCCCGTCCTCGATGGCCACCTCGTCCCCGGCCAGGGCCACCACCCGCAAGATGCGCAGTTTCTCGGGCTCCTTGGGTTCGCCCGCCAGCACCACGTCTCCCCGGCGCGGGCCGGAGACGAGAAGCGGCAGGCGCTCCAGCAGCACGCGCTCGTGTTGACGGATGGCCGGTGTCATGGACTCGTCGCTCAGGCGCTCGCCCCGCCGGGGCAGCGAGAGCGCGTTCAGCAGCAGCAGCAGCAGCACCACACCGGGCACCACTCGGGGAAAGCTCACCTCGTGCGCCCGCGCCAGCCCGACGGCCAGGATGGCGCCCATCCACAGCCAGGCCACCAGCTCGCCCGGCCAGTCGCACAGCGCCGGCAGCGCGGCCGCCAGCGCGGCGAAGGTGACGTGCAGGGTCCGCGAGTGCGAGCGCCGGCCCGGGCCGAGCAGCCGCAGCCAGCCGTGCATCAGCACCGAGGCCACCCAGGCCGTGGCGGGCAGCGCCACCATCACCGCGGCGCCGGTGAAGAGAAACGTGCGCAGGGCGTGGAAGGCGCCCTGCATAAGGCGCAGGTCGTCCAGCGCCGAGAGCGCCCCCGCCGCCGCGGAGAACAACCCGCACAGCAGAAGCCCAAAAGTCATGGGCGCGACGGTGCTGCGCTGGTCCGCGTGACGGGAGAAGAAGACGCCGGGCCGCACCAGCACCCGCAGCCAGGTGCGAAAGAATCCGCCGGGCACGAAGGTGGCGCGGCTCATGCGCCGGAGTGTCGCCCCGCCAGGGTGCGAAAATCAACCCCTGTAATGGCGATGGGAAAATATCGGTCCACTGTCACATGATTCTATCCGTCATCCCTCGTTGACAAGGAGTCCGGGAGAGTTTGGACAATGCGCGTCCGCCCGCGCTGGCTCTGATGGCCCCGCGGTCGGACGCGCGAGTTGAGGGACCAAAACTATGGCAGCGAACCATCGAAAGTGACTGAACTTTTCATCTGGAAACCACCGTCGGCGGAGGTGTGCTTGGCAGGTCGGTGGAAAGGTGGTATAGGCAGATGCGTTCGCCAGGGCTTCGGCCGGAGGTGCGGCATGCGACGCATGACGACGATATGGGCGGCGCTTCTCTTCCTGCTCCCCGCCTGCGGCGGCAGCGGCTCCCACTGTGAGGAGCCGGCGGGCGACGCGGCGGCGTACCTGGGCTTCGCCCTGGGGAAGGCCTGGGACTACGACGTGACGGTGGGGGCGGCCACCCTGTCGGGCACCGCCCGCATCGCAAACGCCGCCGATCCCGAGTACCTCACCGGCACCGACGCGCTCAAGATGGAGATCCGCCAGAACGGCATCCTCATCGCCACCCGCTGGTTCGTGGTGGAGCCCCAGCGGGGCCTCTTGTTTCTGGGAGAGCAAGTCACCGAGGACCAACAGGTGGTGAACCGCCGTTACCTGACGCCCATCGTGCTGGTCCCCTACCCGCTCGAGCCCAAGTGCTCCGGCATCCCCCAGAGCTGGAGCACCACTTCGGAGATCGAGGGCGGCGGCAGCGAGACCCACCAGTTCTCCAACCTGGGCAAGGGCGCGCACACCGTCCCGGCCGGCGACATCGAGGCCTTCCACCTTGTGCACCGGCGCGAGCTAGGCGGCGGCACCACCTACTCCTACGACGAGTACTTCGCGCCCGCGCGGGGGTTCATCGAGTTTGAGCTTCCGGACGGCAACGCCTGGAAGCTGCGCTAGCAGACACAGGAGGGGATCATGTCGAGCACGCATCGAGCCGGCTGGATGCTTCTGGCCTGGGCGGCCTGCGGCCTTGGGGGTCTTTGCTGCGCCGGGCCGAAGCAGGCCACCCAAAACACTCCGCAGAGCGCGGGCGGCTTCACCCCGCCCCGCTTCGAATTTCGCGGGGTGGAGTTTTCGCCGCAGCAGTTTTCGGGCATGACGGTGAGCTTCAAGTTCGAGCTCATCGGCGAGGACGCGCGGCCGGCCCGGCTGGTGGCCTGTACCTGGAAGGCCGAAATCGCCGAGCGGGAACCGCTCTCCGGCTCCCTCCAGCCCCAGGGCGAGGTGAGCCAGACGGCGCGCCAGATGGTGGTCACCGAGGTGGTGATCCCTTGGCCCAAGACCACCCCGGAGATCCTGGCCTTCGTCCAGGCCGGCCAGCTACGCTACACCTTCGCCGAGACGTGCAACCTGGAAGGCCCGGAGGGAGGGCTCAGCGTGTCGGCCGGCGACTCGGGCATGATCCCGCTGCAAAAGCTCCCCAAGCTCACGGTCACCGGGGCCTACGCCCAGCGCTTCGGCAAGGACGAGACCAAGTTCACCTTCGAGCTGGCGGTGCTGAACGAGAACTCCTTCCCGGTAAAACTCGACAAGGTGGTGTACCGCATCACCCTGGAGGGCAAGCCCTGGGTGGAGGGCGAGCTGCCGGTGGAAGACCGCATCCCCGCCAACCACGAGGCCAGCTACGACATCTCCACCGAGGTCAAGTCCGGCTCGGCCTCGAAGGAGATCCTGGATCTCATCAAGCGCCAGATCATCCCCTACCGGCTGGAGGGCCTGATGGTGATGGGCGACTTCGAGATCCCCATCGCCGGCGACGGCACCATCAGCTTCTCTCGCTAGTTCATTCCACCTCGAACGGCGGGCAGGCGCCCGCGCCCTGAACGGGACGCTCGCGCCCGCCATCCACGGCGTCGAGCTTCAGCCGGTAGCGGCCGGGGGCGAGGTGGCGCGGCACGAAGACCGCAAAACCGTCGGCCAGCTCCCGGCCCGCCTGGAGCTCGCTCCACTCGACGAGATCAGTACCGAGCGGACGCTCGCCCCACAACAGGCCCGACGGGGCCAGCTTGTGGAGGGTGGTCCCAAGTCCGGCGCGCGGAAAGTGCTGGGGGCGGGGAAAGGGCAACTCCGCCTCGCCTCCCCCCGCCGGCGTAAAAGTGGCCCGCACCCGCACAGAGCGCGCGTCCTCGCCCAGCCGCCAGCGCAGCAGCCCCTGGAGCGCCGCGCCCCGGCTCACTCGGACGGGTTCGATGGCGCAAGAAAGCAGGCGCGACCGGGCGGGCGGCGCTTCCGGCTCGAGCGCCAGCGGCGGCGGCTGACCGTCCGAGAGCCGGTACACGAACCACCCCGAACCCGGCGCGGGCGGCGCCACCTCGGGGGCGCGCCGTCGAAACGGCGAGAGCAGCAGCGCCGGCCCCCGCGGCTCGGCGAGGCGCGCGGCCCGGGGCAGCTCCCGCGCCGAGACCAGCTGGGCGCTGGCGCCCAGGAGGAAGGTCAGCGCAAGGTCCGGCCGCTGGCGCCCGTTCCCCGTACCCTCGATCAGCACCGCCGCCGCCGGCTCCCCGGCGATGGACCGGGCAGTGGCGCGCACCGGGTTGTAGTCGGCGATGGCGGCGAAACCCATGCGGGTGCGGGCGTGCTCGTCGAGCGCGACCAGGAACATGCCGAGCACGAGCAGGCTCCCGATCCCGCCCGCCGCCCGGCCATCCCCGAGGGCGCCTTTGGCGAGAGCCGGCCATGCCCGCGCGAGTCGTCTCGCCAACCAGAACGCTCCGGCGAAAGCGCCGAACAGCGCCGCCTGCCCTGGAAGAGACGGGTCGCGAGCCCAGTCCGCCGCAACCGGCGCAAGGAACTCGAACGCGCCGGCGAGCCGCTCGGCAAGAAAGAACCAGGCCAGCGACCCGGCCAGGACGGCGAGCGGCAACAGGCGGGGCGCGCGGCGAATCCCCTCGCACAGCAGCGCTCCGGTCGCGAGGGCCAGCGCGGGCGCGGCCCCGAACAACACCGCCGGCACCTTGGTCTGGACCAGCACAAGCGGCAGCAGCGTCCCCAGGATCCACAGCGGTAGCAGCAGTTGCCGCGCTGTACGTTGCGACAGCGCCCGGACGGAGAGCAGCGCCGTCCCCGCCAGCGCCGGCAGGATGAAGAGCGGCAGAAAGAGGTTTCCCAGGAGCGAGTTGAACAGCGCGTCCCACGGCTGGCCGTGCCCCTCGTAGGAGGAGGTGACGTGGGCCAGCACCGCCTGGAACTCGAAGGCCGCTTCCAAGGGCCAGCGCAGGCGGGTGTACAGGCTCCAGGCCAGCGGCAAGATGATCGCGCAGGCGAGATACGCCAGCAGTCCCGAGGTCGGCACCCGGCGGTCCAGCCGGAACCTCAGGCGTGGAAGCAGCCAGACCAGAAAGAGCGCGCCCAGCGGTGCCAGGGCCAGGGCGCTCTTGGCGAGCACCGCCAGGCCCTGGCACAGGCCGGCCAGGGCGAACTTGCGCCAGCCCTCCCCCGCCAGCGCGCGCTCGATGGCGAAGAAACACAAGAGCAGCCAGAACCCGAGCGCGATGTCGGTCAGATCGCCAAAGGCGTAGCCCTGGACCAGCAGCCACACAAACGGCGCGCACAAAAGGAGCGCCGCGGCCAGCAGGCCCGCCCGCGGCGAGATCAGCCGCCGGCCGAGCACGCCCACGAGGAGGAGGGTGAGCAGGAACAGGAGCAGGCTGGGCAGGCGCAGGGCGAACTCCGACCGCCCCAGCGTGCCGAGCGACAGCGCCGCCTGCCAGAAGGGGAGCGGCGGCATGTGCAACCAGACGTGGTTGGCCTGCCAGTTGCGGTAGTCCACCGGCAGCAGCGGGTCCTCGAGCAGGGTCGGGGTGAGCGGGTGGCGCGCCAGGTTCCCCGCCACTGCGGCGTGGACCGCCTCGTCCCATCCCGGAAGATACGGATGCCCGAGCGTGGGCAGGTGGACCAGCGCCCCGCACAGGAGCAGGCCGCCGAGGGGGAGCCAGAAGCTCCATACGGGATGCGCCGGCTTGCCCATGCCGCGAGCATAGGCAGGCCCGCGCGAGATGACAAATTTTCGGCCGGCGCCCGGCGGTTTGAACCGCTTTCGCCGCCCGTGGTATATCCCGGACTCGTGACCAGGGCCGGCTCCATCCCCGAGGCGCAGCCCCTGCGCGCCGCCCTCGCCCGGCGTGAGCGCGCCGTCCTCTCCAGCGAGGGGCTGGTGCGCTCGGCGGTGCTGGTGCCGCTGCTGTGGCACGAGGAGCAGACGCAGCTCGTCCTGCTGCAGCGCACGCAGGAGGTCGAGCGGCACAAGGGCCAGGTCTCCTTTCCCGGGGGCGTGCAAGATCCCGCCGATCGAGACGCCGCGGCCACCGCCCTGCGCGAGGCCGAGGAAGAGGTCGGGCTCTCGCCCCAATCGGTCGAGGTGCTGGGGCTGCTGGACGACACCTTCACCTCCACCGGCTTTCACATCACCCCGGTGGTGGCGGAGGTGCGCGGGCCGGTGAACCTCACGCCGAATCCCGGCGAGGTCGAGCGGGTGCTGCTGGTGCCGCTCCAGTTCTTCCGCAGCCGCGAGCACCACCGCAGCGAGCGGCACCTCTATCAGGGGCGCGAGGTCGAGCTGCACTTCTTCGATTATTCCGGCACGGTGATCTGGGGCGCCACCGCCCGCATCATCCTTTCGCTGCTCGCCGTGCTCGACGGCCCAGGAGCAGAGCCATGATCCAGGTCCTCATCCTGGCCGGCGGCGCCGGCACGCGCTTCTGGCCGCTCTCCCGCCGACGGCGCGCCAAGCAGTTTCTGGCCATCGCAGGCAGCGAACCGCTGCTCCGGCTCACCGCGCGTCGCGTGTTGCCCCTGTGCGGCTGGGAGGGCCTGTGGGTGGTCACCGGCGCCGACCAGGCCGCCCAGGTCCGCCGCATACTCCCCGAGCTTCCGCGCCAGCACATCCTGTCCGAGCCGCGCGCCCGGAACACCGCGGCGGCCATCGCCCTGGGCGCGGCGGCGGCGGGCAAGCGAGAGCCGGAGGGCGTGCTGGCGGTGCTACCCTCGGATCACGTGCTCCGGCCGGTGGGGCGCTTTCGCTCCCTGCTGCGCGCGGCCGCGGCCGCCGCCCGCCACGGCGGCATCATCACCTTCGGCGTCCGCCCCACCCGCGCCGAGACGGGCTACGGCTACATCCAGGCCGGCGCGCCGCTGCACGCCACCTCGGCCGGGCCGGTGCTGCGGGTGCGGCGTTTCACGGAAAAGCCCGACCGGGCGCGGGCCGAGCGCTTTCTGCGGCGGGGTGGCTACTTTTGGAACTCCGGCATGTTCGTGTTTGCCCTGCCCACCCTGCAGCGGGAGCTGGCCCGGCACCTGCCTCCGCTGGCCCGGTTCATTTCCCGGCTCGATCGGCTGCCGCGGCGGCGCTGGGCGCGAGAGATCGGCCGCGCCTACTCGCGCCTGCCTTCGCTCTCCATCGACTACGGCGTCATGGAGAAGTCCTCGGCGGTGCGCATGCTGGCCTGCGACTGCGCCTGGAGCGACGTGGGGAGTTTTTCGGCGCTGGCCGAGCTCGGCCCGACGGACAGCGCGGGCAACTGGCTGCGCGGCGAGGTGCTGGCGCTGGACTGCCGCGGCTGCGTGCTGCGCTCGGAGCGGCGCCTGCTGGCCTGCCTGGGACTCGAGGAGGTGGTCGCCGTCGAGACCCCGGACGCGGTGCTGGTGTGCCCGCGCGCGCGCGCCCAGGAGGTCGGCCGGCTGGTGCGCGAGCTTGCGCGGGCGGGACGAGGGCGGCTGGTGTAGCCCGCGGCGGCCGGAGAGGAGCGCCCGATGGAGCGTCTTTCGATCGGCGTGGATCTGGGCGGCACCAACGCGCGGGCGGCGGCGGTGGACGCCGGCGGCCGCATCCGGGCCCAGGCGCGGGAACGCATCGCGGACGATCGCCGGCCCGAGGCGGTGGTGGCGGCGGTGGCGCGCCTGGTCCAGGCGGTGGCGCGAGAGGCGGGCGCATCCGGCGCCACGCTGCCCCCGGTCGGCGTAGGCGTGGCCGGGCAGGTGCGCCTGGGCACCGGCATCGTGGCCCGCGGCCCCAACCTGGGATGGCAGGAGGTGGACCTGGGCGCACGGCTGGGCGCGGCGATCGGGCGGAGCGTGAGCGTATACAACGACGTGGAGGCCATCGCCTGGGGCGAGGCGCGCTTCGGCGCGGCCCGCGGCTGCGCCGACGTGCTGGTGGTCTTCGCCGGCACCGGCATCGGGGCCGGGTTGATCAGCCAGGGCCGCATCGTGCGGGGCGCAAGCGGCGTGGCCGCCGAGATCGGCCATCTCAAGGTCGTCCCGGACGGCCTGCCCTGCGGCTGCGGCGGCCGGGGCTGCCTCGAAGCCTACGCCGGCGGCGAGAACCTCTCCCGCCTCTTGCGCCAGGCCGCGGCCGGCGGTTGGCGGGCGCTGCTGGAGGTGGCCGGCGGCGACGAGCGCGCCATCCACCCCGGCCTGGCGGACGATCTGGCCCGGCAAGGCGATCCGCGCGCGATCGAGATCATGGGGACGGCGGCCGACCACCTGGGCCTCACCCTGGCCAACGCCGCCACCCTGGTCAACCCGAGCCTGCTCCTGATGGGCGGCACGGTGTGGCTGCGGTGCCCCTGGCTGGCCCGCCGCGCAGAGGAGAAGATGCGCTCGTTCATCCTGCCCGTGGCCGGAGAGGCCTTGCGCCTGGTTCAGACTGGACTGGGAGACGAAGCCGGGATCCTGGGCGCGGCCGCGCTGGCCTTGGAGGAAGGCTCCGCCGGCTGACCCTCACATCCCGCCCATCCCGCCCATCCCACCCATCCCGGACATTCCCCCCGCGCCGCCCATCGATGCGCCGCCGGATGCTCCGCCCATCGCCTCGCCGCCCTCGGCCGCCGCCCCCGCGCCCATGCCGCCGCCCTCCATCCCGCCGCCCGCCCCGGCGGCGCCGGAGGGATCGAACATGCGCACCGCTTTTTGCAGCCGAAGCAGCGCCAGCTGCCGGTTGAGATCCTCTGTGGCCGCGGCGATCTCGGTGGAGAACAGCAGGGTGTGGGCGTCGATCACCTCCAGGTTGGTGCTGGCGCCCGCCTGGAAGGAGGCCTCGGCGAGCTGGGTCTGTTCCCGGGCCAGCTCCACCGCCCGTTGGGCCTTGGCCAGGTTGGCCTCGGCCATCTCCAGCTTCAGCCACAACTGGCGCAGCTCGCTGCGGATGGTGCGCTCCTTGTCGCTGATCCCGATGGCGGCCTCGCGGATCTTGGACTCGGCCTCGCGGATGGCGGCGTAGCGCATGCCGCCGTCGTAGAGCGGCAGGCTCAGGGTGAGTCCGATGCTCCAGCTGGTGTAGCTGTCCGAGAAGCCCTTGACGTCGGCCACCCGGAACATGCCGCTGAGCATCAGGTTGGGCAGGAAGCGGAACCAGGCGTCCTTCTCCTGGGTGCGGGCCACCTCCAGGTTGAGCCGGGCGAGCTGCAGGTCGCGCCGCTGCATCAGGGCCTGCTCGGTGAGCCGCTCCAGCGAATCCTGCGGGTGCTCCAGGGCGGCGGGCACGGTCAAGGCAAAGTCGCCGTCCTGGCCGATGAGCAGTTTCAGCGCCTCCAGGGCCAGGCTCAATCCGTTCTCGGCGCGCTTTTGGTCCTGCTCGGCCTTGTTGAGATCGATCTCCGCCCGCAGCACGTTGATCTGCGGCGTGGTGCCGGCCTCGGCCATGGCCCGGGTGACCTCCAGGTGGGCGCGCCGGGTCTGAACGGATTTCTTGGAGATCTCGACGTACTTCTGGGTGGTGAGCGAGCCGTAGTAAGCCGCGGCCACTGCGTAGGCGATGAAGTCCTCCAGGTTGTCGGTGGAAAGCCGCGCCAGGTCCACCGCCCGGTAGGCGTTGCTGATCTGGGTGAAGGCGCGCGGCAGCAGGAGCGGCTGCGACAGGGTGGCCACGAACCCGAAGGAGTCCTGCTTCTGGATCACCGTGTCGTAGCGCACCAGCTTGTTGGGATCGAAACAGGCGAAGTTGCCGCCGCAGACGTTGGGATCGAGCCCGGGGTTGAAGATGATCGAGCTGGGGTCGGCGAAGTTGGGAAACGCCATCTGGAGCGCCATGCCCACGTTGTAGTGGGTGTAGGTGCCGATGGCGTTGAGCTGGGGTTTCATCATCACCCAGGCCTTGTCCACGATCAGCGCCGCCTGCTCGAGCTTCTCCCGCGCCGCCTGCAAGGTCGGCGAGCGGCCGCGGGCGATGCGCAGGGCCTCCTCCAGGGTGAGCACGGTCCGGCCGGCGGGGTCCGGCGCCGCCGTTTCCTCCCCCACCCGCGGGGCGGGCAGTTGCAACGCCGGGGGCTCGGCCTGCGCGGAACCGGCGATGACGGATACGACACCCAGGGCCAGGAGAATTCGGTTCATCGGTCGTCTCCCTCCGGGCGCTCCCTCCCCACGCCCGAGAGCAGGATATCCACCAGACGCTCGGCCAGATCCGCTTGCGGCGCCCGCGCAGGCTGGTGGATCTGGCGCAGGCTGGCGAGCAACACCACGCCCATGTAGGCGGCACACACCTCGTCGATGTCGAGCCGGCGCAGCTCGCCGCTCGCCATCCCCTCCGAGAAGAGCCGGGCGAACAGGCGGTGGTTGATCTGGTGCGGCTCTTCCAGCTTCATGCGCGGAAAGTCCCGCCGCGGGCCCAGCACCGTGCCCAGGATGAAGCGCATCTCCTGGAAGTGGCGCCGCCCGTAGGAGAGCTGCTCCCGGGCCAGCAGCACCAGCCGCTCCCGCGTGGTCTTGGCCTCGACCATGACCCGCTCCAGCATCTCGCGGAACGACTCCAGGTGGCGCACGAAGAGGTGCCGGAACAGCCCCGCTTTGTTGCCGTAGTAGTAGTACAGCACCGGCTTGGTGACGCCCGCCCGGGCCACGATCTCGGCCACCGAGGTGGCGGCGTAGCCCTTCTCGCAGAAGAGCCCGGTGGCGGCGGAGACGATGCGCTCCGGCACGCCGGCTTCGGAGGGGGATGGTTTGCGGCGGGTGGGCTTCATGCGCGTTTACCGCTCGGTAGCATGGTATCGCCCGCCGCGCCTGTCAACACTTTCCTCGCAGCGGCTCGGCCGGGCGCGCCGCCAGGCTGCCCGCCAGGCGCTCCACGCCCTCCACCGTGAGCGGCCACATCTCGAACACGTTGCGGATCATGACCACCGAGGGCGATTCCCACATGCGGCGCGACATGGGGTTGACCCAGGCCGCGTGCCGAAAGTGCCGCCGCAGCCGGCGCAGCCAGGTGATCCCCGGCGTCTCGTTGCGATCCTCCCACTGGATGGCGCCGTGCCGATCGGTGAGCTCGCCCGGGTACATGTAGGCGTCGCCCACCAGCACCAGCCGGGTGTCCCGGTCCCACTGTCGCCAGAGCTCCGCGGTGGGCACCGCCTCCGAAAAGGCCGCGTCGCGATACACCTGCTCGTAGACGCAGTTGTGAAAGTAGTAGGAGTGGAGCCGGCGGAAGTTCCGCGAGGCGTGCGCCGCCGAGAAGAGCAGGCTCACCAGGCGCCGGTAGGGGTCCATCGAGCCGCCCACGTCGAGGAGCAGGAGCAGCGACAGGTTGTTCTTTCGCGGCGGCTGGAACACCAAATTGAGATCCCCGGCCTCACGCGCCGAGCGATCGACGGTGCCGGGGAGATCCAGCTCGCAGGCGGCGCCCTCGCGCCGGAGCCGGCGCAGCTTTCGCAGGGCCACGGCCAGCTGGCGCACGTCGAGCACGAGGTCGTGGCGGTGCTCGCGGTAGCGGCGCGCCGCGGCCACCTGCACCGCGGAGCCCAGCCGGCCCTCCCCGCCCACCCGGATGCCGCCCGGGTGGTACCCCGAGTGTCCGAAGGGCGAGGTGCCCCCGGTGCCGATCCAGCGGTCGCCGCCGTCGTGGCGCCCGTCCTGCTCGCGCAGGCGCTGCTCGAAGAGCTCGCGCAGCCGCTCGACGTCCACCCGGTCCAGCACCGCGCGCAGCTCGGGATCGATGGGGAACGGCGGGATGGGGTCCTTCAGCCAGTCGAAGATGTCCTTCTCGATGGCGCGCAGGCCCTCGGCGTTCTGGAAGTGCTCGGCGAACACCTGGTCGAAGGTGTCCAGGCGGGACTCGTCCTTCACCAGCAGGCAGCGGGCGAGCGAGTAGAAGCCAATCAGCGAAGATCCGTGCAGCCCCTTCGCCAGGCCCTCCGCCAGCGCCAGCCACTCGGTGGGCGAGACCGGCAGCCCGGCGCGGCGCAGGCGGAAGAAGAAGCCGAGGAACAGGCCCGCGTGATCCTGCGGCGCTGGAATGCTGGACACGTTCACCGCCATCGCACGCTCCCGGCCCGACCCGCGCGGCGCGGCCGGACGCCCCGAGCCTCCCCTTTCGAGCCTACCTCCAGGCCTCGCGGCGGGCGCCGGGCCGGCCGCCGCGCTCGACCGCCTCCTGGTCCTCGCGGCGCTTGATGAGCGTGCCCAAAAAAGGGATGTTCTCGCCGATCTCGCGCTCGCTCACCCCCGCGGCCAGCAGCGCGCCGATCCAGTCGATGAGCTCGGAGGTGGAGGGGCGCTTGCGCACGTCGGGCAGCGAGCGGATCCAGTAGAACTTCTGCAGGCACTGGGCCAGCAGCTTCTGCCCCAGGCCCGGGTGGTGCACCCGCACGATGCGCGCCATCAGCTCCTCGTCCGGGAACTCGATGAAGTGGAACACGCAGCGGCGCAAGAAGGCGTCGGGCAGCTCTTTCTCGCTGTTGGAGGTGATCACCACCACCGGCCGCTGGGAGGCCCGGTGGCGATCGCCGGTCTCCAGGATGGTAAACTCCATGGTGTCGAGCTCGTGCAGCAGGTCGTTGGGGAACTCCAGGTCGGCCTTGTCGATCTCGTCGATGAGCAGCACGCAGCGTTTCTCGGCCGTGAGGGCGCGCCCGAGCGGGCCGAGCTTGATGTACTGGCGGATGTCGGAGACGTTTCGGTCGCCGAAGCGGCTGTCGTGCAGGCGCTGCACCGTGTCGTACACGTACAGGCCATCGGCGGCCTTGGAGGTGGACTTCACGTTCCACACGATGAGCTCGAGCCCGAGGTCCTGAGCCACCGCGTGGGCCAGCAGCGTCTTGCCCGTGCCCGGCTCGCCCTTCACGAGTAGCGGCCGGCCCAGCGCCACCGCCACGTTCACCGCGTGCCGCAGCTCCTCCGAGGTGAGGTAGCTCGCGGTCCCGGAGAACTGGTCGAAGGAATCGTTCTTGGCCTTCATCGGTCCTGGCTCCTTCCCGGCGCCTTTTCTACCATCTTTTCGGGTGGGAGGACAGCCGCTCAACGCGCCCGCTTTCGCCGGGACTCGTACACCCGGCGCGCGGGGAGCTCGAGGGCGGTGAGGAAGCCCTTCTTCTTGCCCGCGCCGGTGTCGATGCCGGCGAGGCACGGTCCGGCGAAGGCGTCGGTGGGATCCTCCGGGGTGTAGGCGGAGAACTCCTGCGGCAGCGTGGCGCAGGCCGTGTGCCCGAACACCAGGTACTTGCCCCGGTAGCGCACAAAGAAGTCCCGGTCGCGCAGCCACAGGAGGGCGTTTTGCGGTTTCACCTTCGACGGGTGGGGATAGGCGCCGTTCTGCGCGGGGATGCCGGCGTGGAGGTAGATGGCGTGCTCGTCCTCGTAGAAGAACGGCAGCCGCCGCATCCAGGCCACCACCTCGGGCGGGAAGAACCCGCCGCGGCGCAGCAGCGCCCACTCCTCGCCCGTCGGCTGGCGGCTCGGGGCGGGCGGCGGCAGGTTCTGGTACGAGCGCAGCGTCTCCAGGCAGCCGTTCCCGCGCGGGAGCAAGAAGCCGTCCCAGCCCTCGTCGATCACCTTGAGCCAGGCGTCCTCGTGGTTGCCGCGCAGCGCCACCACCTTGGCCGTCCCTTCGCGCTCGAGGTTGCGCACGAACTCCACCACCTCGCGCGAGCGCGGCCCGCGGTCGAGGTAGTCGCCCAGAAACACGATGGTGTCCGCGGAGTTTGGCTTCGGCAGGTCGGAGAGCACGCGCATCAGGGCGTCCAGCTCTCCGTGCACGTCGCCGATGACGAAGGTCCGGCCCATGCGGACATGGTAGATGGTATGGGTCTCTCTGACAAGCGGTTGCCATGAGGGCTCACTTGCCCTAGCATCGACCCATCGGCCGGGGAGATTGCATGCGGAGCCTGCTCGTCGTTACGTTGCTCGCCGCCGGCCCGGGGTACGCCATGGACATCATCGGCCACCGCGGCGCCTCGAAGGACTTTCCCGAGAACACCGTGCGTTCGGTGCGCGAGGCCTTCGCGCAAATGGCGGACGGGGCCGAGGTGGACGTGCATCTTTGCCGCGACGGGGAGGTCGTCGTCATCCACGACCCCGACACGCTGCGGACCACGGGAAAGAAGCTCCTCGTCAAGGAGAGCGCGCTGGAGGCCCTTCGCGCGCTCGACGCCGGCGTTTGGAAGGATAACAGGTTCGCGGGCGAGAAGATCCCGCTGCTTTCGGAGATCCTCGATGTGGTCCCGGCGGGAAAGACCCTGATCGTGGAGATTAAATGCGGCGTCGAGATCCTGCCCGCGCTGGAGAAGATCCTGGCCGCGCGCGGCGCCGGGAAGAAGATCGTGCTCTTCGGCTTCGATCTCACTGTCGTGCGCCAGGCCAAGCGGCGGCTCCCGGCACTTCCTGTGTTGTGGCTCCACAAGGGCGAGAAGAAAGCTCCCGGCCAGCCGGCGGCCTACCCCGCGGACATGCTGCGGCTCGCGCAGGAGGCGGGGCTCGACGGCGTGGGGCTGCACTTCGACGGGGTGAGCGCCTCCCTGGTGAGCGAGGCGCGAAAGCGCGGCCTGCGGGTGTTCGTGTGGACGGTGGACGATGTCGCCGAGGCCCGGCGCCTGCACGGGCTCGGCGTGGACGCGCTCATCACCAACCGGCCGGGCGAGATGCGCCGGCAGCTCTTTTCTCAGTGAACCGATGGAGGTGGTCGATGCCTGACAAGAACGTACCGATCCGCCACGAAGGCGAACCGCTGGCCTCCGGCCGCGATGCCGAAAGAGCAAGCGCGCCCAGAGGCGATGAGCGAAGATTCGCGCGAACGCGCCGGCGCTGGCGGTCCCGCGTTCGCGCGCCTGCAATTCTGACCCTCGGCCTGGCACTGCTCTGCGCCGCCTGCGGCGGGAATACCAACGTGGCCGGGGAGTACTCCATCTCGCTCACCAACCGCGACAACGGCTGCGCCTTCGCCGACTGGGAGGTGGGCAAGACCTCGACCGGCATCCCGGTCAGCATCACCCAGGACGGGAACGCGCTGACCGCGGTGGTGGGCGGGCTGGCGGGGACGTTCCTCGATCTCTGGCTGGGCGGGCACACCTACCAGGGCGGGCTGTCGGGCTCGTCGCTCGAGCTCCGGCTCTACGGCAGCCGCTCCCGCTCGCAGGGCAACTGCGCCTACACCATCAACAGCACCATCGAGGCCGAGAGCGACGGCGACGTGTTGACCGGCTCCATCAGCTACACCGCCGCCACCAATCAGAACCCCGACTGCGCCGCCCTGGAGGGCTGCGTCTCCCGCCAGGACTTCAACGGCACCCGCCCGCCGCGCTGAGTTCCCCCAGCCACTGGTGCCCAGCCACTGGTGCCACCCACCCCGGAAACGATTATCAATCAACGGGTTATGACACTGCCTGGGCCAGGTGGGGTCGATCGGTTGAGCGGTTTTACGGCCGTTTTGCGGTGCCAGGGACCCCGGGTCCGCCCCGGGTCCGGCTCAGGGGATGAGCTCGAACTCCTTGCCGGTCGTGCGCAGGATCTCGAGCGCCCGGTCCAGGTGGGCGCGGGTGTGGCTGGCCATCAGCCCCATGCGGATGCGCTCCTGCTTGAGCGGCACGCCGGGGTGGATGACCGGCGAGGTGTACAGCCCGCGGTCGAGCAGCGCCCGGCACAGCCGCAGCACCTTCTCGGTGTCGCGCACGAAGATGGGGATGCAGGGGGTGCACGAGGTGCCGGTGTCGAAGCCGAGCTTCTTCACCTCGGAGAGCATGTAGTGGACGTTGTCCCACAATTGCGCGTGCCAGTGGGGCTCGCTGCGGAGCAGCTCGAAGGCCGCCAGCACCGCGGCGGTGGTGGCCGGCGGCAGCGCCGCCGAGAACACGTAGGGCGAGGAGAAGTAGCGCAAATACTCGATGACGTCGCGATCGGCGGCGCAGAACCCGCCCACCGCCCCGGCGAACTTGCTGAAGGTCCCGGCCACCACGTCCGCCCCGCCGGGCAGGTTGAAGTGCTCCATCAGGCCCCGGCCGGTCTTGCCCAGGATGCCCATGGCGTGGGCCTCGTCGATCATGATGGTGACGCCGGCCGGGCGGCAGATCTCCACCATGCGCGGCAGCGGCGCCACGTCGCCGTCCATGGAGTACACCGAGTCCACGATCACCATACGGTGGCCCTCGCACTTCTGGGTGCTCTCCACCAGCACGGCGAGGTCGCCCGCGTCGTTGTGTTTGAAGGAGCGCATCTTGCAGCGGGCCAGCACGCAGCCGTCGATGATGCTGCGGTGGGCCAGGCTGTCGAGGAGCGCCATGTCGCCCTTGCCCGAGAGCAGGCCCTGGATGGTCCCGGCCAGCGCCTTGTAGCCCGAGGCGAACACCAGGGCGTCCTCCTTGCCGTAGTGCGCCGCCAATACCTCGGCCAGCTGGTTGTGGAGCCTCGTCGTGCCGCAGGCCAGCGGCGAGCCGCCGATGCCCATGCCGTATTCGGAGAGGGCCGCACGCGCCGCCTCGATCACCTTGGGGTGGACCGAGAAGCCCATGTAGCTGTTGGAGATGCAGTTGATGACCTCGCGCCCCTCGACGACCATGGTGGGGCCGCAGCCCGAGGTCACCTCGCGGCAGTAGGTGGAGAGCCCCGAAGCCTGCAGCATCCGCACCATCTGCAGCTGCTGCTCGATGCGTTCCGATGCTCCCTTCATGCCGTCTTCTCCTTGAGAGCGCAGCCGGCCCGCTCGCACTCGCGTGCGGCGATCCGGCTGGCGAGAGCGTCCCGTGCCTCGTCGAAACTCGAAAGTTCAACCTGCGCGGTCGCGGCCAGCTCCCCCAGCACCAGCCGGGTGAGGTCCAGCAGCGGGTCGTCGGCGGAGCCGGCCGCTATCTCTCCCTGGGCGCGCGCCAGCACGCACAGCGCGAGGTAGAGCGCCGCGGTGGCGCTGGCGATGCGCCGCTGCGCCATCTGGCGCACGAACACCTTGATGCCGAAGGTCTTCTTCTGCGCGGCCAGCGCCGCGGCCAGGCTCTGCAACAGGCCGTCGAACCGCTCGGCCTCGGGCCGCAACGTATCGTCCACCAGCGGCGCAAGGCGGTTCTGCGAGAGCACCTCGGCGTCCCAGGCGAAGGCCGCCGAGGCCAGGTGGAAGCGCAGCACCTCGTTGGCGCCCTCGAAGATACGGGTGATGCGCACGTCGCGAAGCAGCCGCGCCACCCCGGTCTCCTCGATGAAGCCGGAGCCGCCGTGGAGCTGCACCGCCTCGTCGGCGGCGGCCCAGGCCCACTCGGTGCAGGCCAGCTTCAGCACCAGCGACTCCTGGGGGATGCCCTCGGGGCCCTCCTCGTCCAGCGCGGTAGAGAGGCGCATGGCGCTCTCCAGCGCGAACAGCCGGCTGCGCATGGCGGCCAGCTTCTCGCGCACCATGCCGAACTCGCCGATCACCCGTCCGAACTGCTTGCGGTTGGTGACCTGGAAGAGCGTCTTCTCCCAGGCGTTCTGCATAAGGCCGATGCAGCCCGCCGCCATCAGGGTGCGCCCCCACTCCAGGATGTGCGCCAGGTGATCCAGGCCCCGGCTGACCTCGCCGAGGATGGCCGAGCGCGGCAGGCGCACCTCGTCGAAGCAGATGGTGCAGGTCGAGGAGCCCTTGATGCCCAGCTTGTGCTCCTCGCGGCCCCGGCTCACGCCGGGGAGATCGAGGGGCACCAGGAACAAGGTGAGCCCGCGGCGCGAGCCGCCCAGCCCCGGGGTGCGGGCCGGCACCGTGGCCAGGTCGGCGAAGCCGCCATTGGTGACGTAGATCTTCTCGCCGGAGAGCACGAAGCCGTCGCCGTCCTCCACCGCGCTGGCGCGGATGGCGGCGATCTCGGAGCCCGCCCCGGCCTCGGTGGCCGAGAAGCAGGCGACCTTGCGGCCGGCGGCGAGATCGGGGAGGTACTTCTGCTTCTGCTCGGGCGTGCCCAGGTGGATCAGCCCGCGCAAGCCCAGCCCGTTGTGGAGGCCGATGCTCACCCCCACCGAGGCGTTCTGCCGCCCGAGGCAGCGCATGACGCGGCAGGCCGCCTTCATGGAGAGCCCGGCGCCGCCGAACTCCTGCGGGATGGTCATGCCGAACAGGCCGAGCTCCTTGGCCGCGGACAGCACGGCGGGATCGATGCGCGCTTCGGCGTCGATGCGGGCCGGATCCACCAGGCGCTGGCTGAAGCGCTCGACCGATTGCTCCAGGGCCTGGACCGTCTCCGCCTCCTCGGCGTCGCGGGCGTCGCTCAGGGTGCTGCGGGCGCGGGCGGAGAAGTTCGACAGCACGCGGCGGAACGGATCGGCGAGCGGGGCCATGGCGCCTCCGGAATCAGAACTGGATGGTGCGCCGCCCGCGGTCGGCCTGGGCCAGGTGCTTGCGGCTGCGGTAGAACTCGCGCCACATGCGCAGGTAGCCCTCCTGTAGCTCCTCGGGGCTCATCTGCGCCGGGCGGAAGACCACGTTGGCGTCGTTGTAGCGCTTCCAGGTGCGGTCCAGGATGCGGTTCTCGCTTGCGAGCTTACGCCACATGGGGGTGCCGGGGTAGGGCGTGGCCACCACGAACTCCGCCGTCTGGATGCGGGTGCGCTCGCAGAACGACAGGATGCGATCGAACACGCCCCGGTCGTCGCTGTCGTTTCCGGCCAGCAGAGAGATGTAGGGCTCCACCCCCACCTCGTGGCAGCGCCGGATGCACTCCTCGGCCTTGGCCATGGCCGCCGCATCGCCGCGGCCGAAGGCCTCGCGGGTGATGGGGTCGAAGCCGCACACCAGGTAGAAGCGGTCGATGCCCGCCCGGCGCACCTCGGATAGCACCTCCGGCTCCACGTTGAGCAGCAGCGGCATGGAGCAGCCGATGTAGCTCAGGCGCGCCCCTTGCTTCAGGTAGCGCTCGGCCAGCGCGCGCAGCAGGGCGCGGAAGCGGCGCCGGGCCCCGGAGACGAACATGAAGGAGGTGTCCTCGGTGAGCGAGCACAGCTTGCCCCGCGCCGCGAAGGCCAGCAGGGTCTTCTCCACGGTGGACTCGGGGAAGTGGCGGATCTTCTTGCCCATCACGTCGGGCAGCACGCAGCAGTCGCAGGCGAAGGGACAGCCGCGCGAAATCTGCAGCGGGTAGTCGTCCGGGGCGAAGGCGGCGCTCTCGGCGTCGAGGTAGAGATCCACCCGCGGCGGGGGGAGGGTCTCCAGATCGGCCGGGGCGGCGGCGCGGTAGCGCTTCTTGAGGCGCCCGGCGGCGAAGTCGGCAAGCAGCTCGGGCCACACCGGCTCGCCCTCGCCCTGCACCAGCGCGTCGCAGTGCCCCTCGCACTCGTCGGGCATCATGGTGGGGAAGATGCCGCCCATGACCACGGTCTTGCCCCGCGCGCGCAGAAAGTCCCCGATCTCCAGCGCCCGCGTGGCCGCCGGGGTGAAGAACGACAGCGCGTACAGGTCGGCCTCGGGCAGGCGCTCGGTCACCGGGTGGATGCGGTCGTCCACGAAGGCCACCTCGATGCCCGCCGGGGTGGCCGCGGCCACGCTGGCGATGCCCAGGGAGGGCGGGCCGATGTACTCGTTGCAGGGGACGAACTCGCGCAACTCCGGGTGGGACTGGGCGTGACGGTCGAAGGCCGGGTAGATGAACTGGACCTTCATTGACCGCTTCCCTGGGTCATGAACTTGTGCAGCTCACGCACCACGTCGCCCACGGTCTGGACGTCCATCACGTCCTCGACCTCCAGGTCCAGCTCGTAGCGGTCGCTCACCCGCGAGAGCAGCTCCATGCTCTGCAGCGAGTCCAGCCCCAGATCCTCGCGCAGCCGGTCGGTGTCCTGGATGCGGGACGGCTCCACCCCGGCGAGCTGGCTCAGGATCTCCAGAAGGTCCGTTCGGATCTGCTCGGCGCTCACGCTGGCCACGGTTCCTCCAGTCGGCGGCTCGGCCGCCGGTCGGTTGACGAAGTCACGGGACGGGCAGGAGTATCACTCCCGGGGCAGGGGGTCAAGGGGTGCGGGCGCGCATGCGGAAGCGCTGGTTGCCGATGAACGAGCCCAGCAGGGTCTTGACCGGGGCCAGCCAGCGTTCGGGCAGGCCCTTCACCAGGTTGTCCTCCAAGAAGCGCTGCCGGCACATCAGGCGCTGGAGCTTTCCCGAGCTGGTCTTGGGGATGGTGCGCGGCGGCACCAGCTCGATGCGATCGGGCTTGATGCCGACCGCCGACAGCACCTCGGCGGAGACGTTCTGGATCATGGCGCGCCTGCGAGCCTCGTCGGTCTCGCGGGTCTCGACCACGATCACCAGGTCCTCGGTGCCGGTGTTCCGGCTGGGCACCGCGAAGGCGGCCACGCAGCCCTTGCGCACGCCGTCCACCGTCGAGGCCGCGCGCTCGATGTCGTAGGGGTAGTAGTTGCGGCCGCGCTTGATGATCATCTCCTTGGCCCGCCCGGTGATGAAGAGCCGGCCGCGCCGGATGAAGCCCAGATCGCCGGTGTGCAGCCAGCCGTCGCGGATGACCTTGGCGGTCTCCTCGGGGTTGCGGTAGTAGCCGCTCATCAAGGACGGGCTCTTCACCAGGATCTCGCCCACCTCGTCCTCGCGGGCGAAGCCGCCGTTCTGCTTGATGGCCACCTGCTGGCCGCACAAGGGCGCGCCCACCGACACCGCCTGGAAGGGGAACGGATCGTCGGCGCGCGCCGGCCGGGCCACGAACTCGCTCTCCAGGGCCACCCGGTCGGTCGGCTCGACCTCGTAGCGCCGCCCCAGCACGGGGAAGGTCGCCGCCAGGCAGTTCTCGGCCATGCCGTACACCGGGAAGGGCACGGTGTCGCGCAGGCCGCAGCAGGTGAACTTCTCCTCGAACAGGTGCAGGGTGCGCAGGTCCACCGGCTCGGCGCCGTTCAGCGCCACCTTGAGGCTGGAGAGGTCGAGCTCAGTAAGCTCCGCCTCGCTCACCCGCGAGGCGCACAGGTGGTAGGCGAAGTTGGGGGCCACCGCCACCGAACCGCGGTAACGGGTGATGTTCTTCAGCCACAGCACCGGATCCATCAAGAAGGCCTCGGGTAGCATGGCCACCAGGTGGGCCCCGGCGTACATGGCCGTGAGCACCCCGCCGATGAGACCCATGTCGTGGAACAGCGGCAGCCAGCTCACGCCGGTGTCCTGCGGGTGGAGGTCGATGCCCCGGCTGATGCCGTGGCAGTTCGAGAGCAGCGCCCGGTGGCTGAGCATGGCGCCCTTGGGCATGCCGGTGCTGCCGGAGGTGTACTGGATGAAGGCCGGCGACTCGGGATCGATCGAAGGAAAGCCCGGCTCCTTGGGGGTCTCGGGCACGATGTCCTTGGACAGAATGAGCTCGCGGAGCTGGTTGTCGCCCGCCAGCACGTTGCCGATCACCTTGCGGATGCGCGGGAAGGTGATCATGAAGCGGGCCTCGGAGTTCTTGAGGATGTGGCCCAGGTTCGCAAGGTACTTTCCGATGTCGCCGAAGGTCATCGGAGGGCTGGCCGCCACCGGCACCCCGCCCGCCAGGATGGTGCCGAAGAAGGCGTTGAGAAAATCCTCGCTGGTGAGCAGCAGCACCACCACCTTGTCGTTCTGCTTGAGGCCGCGGTTCTTGAGGTAGGTGGCCACCATGCGGGCGCCTTCGAGGAGATCCTTGTAGCTGCGCACGGTGGGGTTGTTCTCGCGATCCAGGAAGGTCAGCGGCTCCCGCGCACCTCGGGCGTGGTGCCGCTCGAGCATGTCGATGAGGTTCTCGCAGTGAAGGTTCACCGGCTCCGGGCTGACGAGATGGGCGATCGGCAGCTGCGCAATTTCCGCCATGATGTCACCTCCGGTCATATCTCAACGACATCGTGTAGGTCCATGTACTACCAACTAACGAGTTGGCGCAAAGTAGCACGCACCTCTTGGGGTGTCAATCAATAAGTACTTGATTCTCCTTCATAACCGACCAATTCGTCGGTTTTCGTTTTTCAGGCTTATCAAAAGCAATCCGCATGCCACGACGAGGACAGGATCCAGGCATTCAAAAAAAACCGCATGTGGTCGGAATTCCTTTTATGGCGGCTCAAGTTACCGCTGGTGGATCGCAATCGGCGCCTTGCCAAAACCCTGTTGCCAGATTTCACGAACGGAAAATATCGGAGATTTTCTTTCACACCGGGAAGGCGAGTTCCCGTCGGCTAGCCGATCGCTCCGGCCGTACGCAACGAAACGATCTCGTTTTCGGCGAGCCCGAACTCCAGCAGCACCTCGCGCCCGTGCGCTCCCAGTTCCGGTGCGGGCGCGAGCTCGGCCCGCTCGAGAGGCAGGGGCGTTCGCAGGTAACGAAATTCGCCCTCGCCCGCGAGCGGGCCGGCGAACACGCCGCGCATCGCGTGCTGCGAAAGATCCGGGATCTCGGAAAGCTCGCGCACCGGCTCAGAGCAGGCCTCGGGGGGGAGCGCGGCCGTCCACTCGGACAAGGTTCGCTTCTCGATCTCGGCGGCGATCTCCATCTGGACCGCGGCGGCCTCGTCGCCACGCACCAGGCCCTTCCCTTCCAGATCGGGCCTGCCGAGCGCCTGACAGAAAGCGGCGAAGAACCGCGGCTCCAGCGCACCGACGGAGAGGTATCGCCCGTCGGCACAGCGGTAGATCGAGTACGCCGGGACCTCTCCGGAGAGCACTCCCCTGCCCCGTTCTTCCGGCTCGGCGCCGGCCTCGGCCGCCGAGAGCCCGAGCAGCGATGCGGTGAGCGCCCCCTCGGCCATGGCCACGTCCAGGTGGCGCCCGCGGCCGGTCTGGTTGCGCTCGAGCAGCGCGCCGAGCACGGCGGCCAGCGCCTGCCAGGCCGAGATGATGTCGGCCACCGGGACCCCGACCACCCGCGGCGGGCCGTCCGGCGGGCCGTTCTGCGCCAGGATCCCGGAGCGCGCGGCGTAGTTGATGTCGTGGCCGGGCCGGAGCCGGTCCGGCCCGTTCTGGCCATAACCGGTCAGCGAGCACAACAGAAGGCGCGGGTTCACCGCGCAAAGCTCCGCCCAGCCCACGCCCAGGCGGTCGAGGACGCCGGGACGGAAGTTCTCCACCACCACGTCCGCGCCGCGGGCGAGGAGCAAGAAGACCTCTCGTCCCCGGGGGTGCTTGAGGTCGAGCGCCAGCGAGCGTTTGTTGCGGTTGAGCAGGCGAAAGGCCGCCCCCATTCCCTGGTGCAACGGCGGGGTCATGCGCAAGGGATCCGGAGCGGCGGGATCCTCGATCTTGACGACATTCGCCCCCAGGTCGGCGAAAAACAGGGTCGTGAGCGGCCCCGGCAACAGGCGGGTGAGGTCCAGCACGCGGAGGCCCTGGAGCGGAGGGGTCATCGAGCCGAATCGGCCTTGTGCAGCGCCTCGGTGATCTGCGGCAGCACCTTGCGGGCGAATTGAACCAGCGCGCGATCGGAGGCGTTCCACTCGTCGCTGCCGGCGGCCCTGGCGGTGAGTTCGAAACGCCCGAGCAAGCGCCCGTCGCGAACCTGAACCAGGCGCAGCACACCGCTGGCCTCGGCGAAGATGAAGCTGTCCGAGACGAACTGGACCACCCCGGCGTCCACGCGCCCGATGAGCAGCAGATCGGCCGAGCCGGCCAAGAGGCGCGCCGCGCGCGCTGCGTCCATCTCGGGATCGAGCGCCGCATCATCCGGCGTCACTCGCAGGCCTGCCGCCCGCAGCCCCTCGGCAAAGCGCGCCCCCGCCACCGGCGTCTCCACGGCCCGACCCGAGCGGGTCTCAGAAATCGCCAGGCGCAGGCGCGGCCCGTTCTCGGACGCGATCTCGAGGCGCAGCACCGCGCGCAGGCTCTCCAACCGGCCGAGAAGCTCCTTCTTCGCCTCCGGCGCTTGCAGGTCCGCCTCGCTCAGGATGCGGGCGCCATCGAGCGAGAGCACCGCCTCCCCGCCCGAGAACCCCGGCGGCAAGGGGAGAACCGCCTGGACGTTGCCCTCGGCGTCCGTGCGCGCCTCCACCGATGGGCTGTCGACGCCGGCCAGCGAGATTCGCACCGGCGCGCCGGCGACCGGCAGGAAACGCTCCGGAAACACGAGCTCCACCGCGCCGCTCAGCGACACCTCGCGCGTCCCGGTCGATAGGCTGCGGCGGTCCCCGTCGCGCAAGCGAACCTGGATGGCGCCGAGCAGGCGCTCCAGGTAGGAAAGCGCCTCGGCGGTCCCGCCCGTGGCGCTGGCCTGCAGCGCCCAATGGAGGGCGGGATACGCCTTGCGGGACTTCTCGAACTCTCGGGCCTGTTCCAGGTCCGCCACGGTGATGGCCAGGCGCCTCGCCCGGTCGCTCTCGTCCAGGTACCGCTGGATGTCCTCGCGGGAGAGCGCGGCCAACGCGGCGTGCCGGCGGCCGTCGCGGCTCTCCCAGGACACCTCGAGATGGGACAGCCGCCCCAGGGCCTGAAGGTCGGCCTCCGAAAGCTCCCGCCGCGCCGCCGCCGGCAGCGCCCGCAAGAGATCGGCGTAGGCGTTGTCCGCCGCCTCGGCCGCGGACATGCCCTCGCCCGCTCCGAGCACCCAGGCCGCGGCGGGGAAGTCCGGGTGCGCGCGCGCGACGGCCCAGGCCGGCCGGCCCGGCTTGGGCTGGAGGCCGGCGCAGGCGGCGCACAGCACCGCGAGTCCCGCGAGAGATACGGAACGGAGTTTTGCCACGGAAATCCCGTAGCATGCCGAGGGAAGAGGTGTCAATTTCGGTGTGTCATTGTCCCGACGCGGATTCGGACAGCGTCACGGGTCGCGCGTCCGCCCGCGCTGGCTCTTTCGGCCCCGCGCTCGGACGCGCCAGCGGGGACCGACGTTTCCTTGTGACTGCCGATGGATGCCGTCTTCGGTGGCTGGAGGACGGGGCGCGGGGCTGGGGTGGGCCAAAGATGCGCTACGGCTGCTCGCACCACATGCTGGGCTCGGTGGAGATGACCACGAACCCGGCCCCGGCAGCGAGATCGAGGTTCCCCTCGAAGACCGTGCCCGAGCCCTCGGGCCAGTCGCTGACCTCGCGGACGAGTCGCACCGGGACGGTCCCGGCGGGGACGCCCTCGGCGCTGAGCTCGAAGTCGAAGACGCACATGCACGAGCAGCGCGTGCCGCCGCTCTCCGGCCGGTCGGTCTCGGTGAGCTGGATGACGCCGCCCGCTTCCTCGACGGCCATGCCGTGGACGCCGCAGCAGTTGAGCTCCACCCGGGTGTTCTTCACCGTGAGCACGCCCGCCTCCCCGTCGTACTCCCAGTACAGCACCTCGGCGTCGCAGTACGCCGGGGCCTCCGCCCGGAGGTCCGAGCGGGTCTTGGCGAAGCCGCCGCAGTCGCTCACGCGCTCGGTAAGCTTGTGCACCTGGCCGGAATCGGCGCCCTGGCCGCAACCGAAGGCCAGCAGGGCCGTCCCCAGGACGACGGCGAAAAAGCGGTTCCGGATCTTCTGGGTCAGCGAGTTCATGGCATCCTCCGTGGTTTGGGTTCTATCACCATCGCATCCAACCCGTATTACCCGGCAGGTCGAAGAAATGGGAACCGGCGGGAGGAGTTTTTTTCAGGGCAGCTCGCACCACATGCTGGGGGTGGTGTCGACGATCACGAACCCGGCGAGAGCGAAAAGATCCAGCTCGCCTTCCCACACCACGCCCGACGCTTCAGGCCAGTCGCTCACCCGGCGTTCCAGCCGCAGGCGGATGACCTCCTGGGGAACCTCGCTGGCCTCGAGGGAGAAGTCGAACACGCACATGCAGGAGCAGCGCATGCCGTTCTCGGGATCGTCGGTCTCGAGGGCCCGGTAGAGCCCGTCCTCCCAGTCCAAGCTCATGCGGTGGACGCCGCAGCAGTTGAGCTCGACCCGGGCGTCGGTGAGCGAGAGCAGCTTCTTTTGAGGATCGTAGCTCCAGTGCAGCACCTCGGCGTCGCAGTAGGGCGGCGGATCGGCACGCAGGCCATGCGTGGCCCGCGGGAATCCGCCGCACTCGCTCACCTTGTCGGTCTGATCGAAGAACCCCTTGCCGCTGAAGTTACCGCAGGCGGCCAAGGCCAGCGAGAACCCGCAGGCGATAGCGAACGAAAACAGCTTGCCGGCGTTCATGCGCAACCTCCCTAAAACTGGTACCCGAGGCCGATGGAACCCTTCAGGTTGAGCCGCTGCCTCGTCTGGCCGTCCAGCACGAACAGGCCACCGCCCACCTCCCAGAATACGACAAGCCCCAGGCCCGCGAGCAGGGGCACGTCCAGGCCCAGCGCGCCCCCGTAACCGAACACCGCGCCCTCGAAGGTGCGCCCGTCGGGCATGGTCTGGCTGCCGTAACTGAGCGCCAGCTGGACTCCCGCGAACAGGTCCAGCACGTTGTACTCCAGCCGCCAGGCCAGGCAGGCGGCGGCCGTGAGCAGGCGCAGGCGGTAGCGCAGCGGCCGCTCCTCCACCGAGGCCTGGGCCACGGAGAACGCGGGGAACAACGACAGCGGCCCCAGGTCGAGGCGCGCCCCCAGCGCGGCCTCGTGGACCGCGGCGACGTTCGCGAGCGCGCCGTTCTGGAGGCCGTAGCGCAAGAACACCCCCACCGGCCCCCGGGCCGCCGCTCCCTCCTTGAGCGAGGCGCGGACCAGCTCGGCGCCCTCCAGCCCTTCGAGCCGAAAGACGGTGTCGCCCGCGGCGGGCAACGTCCAGGCCCCGCCCAGGCTCCACCCCTGCCGCCGC
>CAZLNM010000002.1:0-20217 GCA_964561025.1 uncultured Myxococcales bacterium | reverse complement strand
GACCCGATAGCTCCCCGGCGGCAAACTCAGCCTGCGCCGGCTGCCGAAGGGCTTTACGAACTCGGCCATCACCTCCCCGGTGTCCGCCCGGGTGAGCAAAAACTCCCCGGCGCACTCGGGGCCGAACACCAGCGCGGGAAGAGCGGCGGACAGATCGGCCAGGACCACCGCCCCGCGCCCGGCGATCTGGTACTCGTACGACGGGTGCTGGGGCCCGGCCAGGGTGCGGGCGGTGCGCTCCACCGTCTTGTCGTAGGCGTACTGGTAGATCTCGGCCAAGGTGACGCGCCGGTCCTCGTCAGCGTCGGCCGCGCCGCGCAGGCCGGCCAGCAAGGCGCTGGTGAAGAACGATCCGCGCAGCTCCGCCGACTCCTGGCTGTTCTCCCCGGCCGCGCTGGAGGTGAGGATGGCGGTGCCGTTGACCTGGATGCTCTCGGCCAGCGACAGATCGAACTCGGGCGCCGGCGAGCCGCCCTTGGCGGCGGTGAGCGCGCCGCTCTGGCAGGAGTCGATGAAGGCCAGCTTCACCTCGGCGGGGGCCTCCTCCAGCAAGGTGCGAAACTCGGAGAAGGCGAGCCGCTCCCGCCCCATCTCCAGGTTCACCCCGTCGGCGTGGCCCGAGTAGTACAAGAGGAGCAGGGTCCGGCCGCCGGCGGCCTGGATCTCGCGGATGGCGGCGATGGCGCGGCGGAAGGCGGCGCGCAGGTCGTCCGGGGAGGCGCCCCGGAGCAGGATGATCCGCTCGGGAGGAAAGCCCAGGTCCGAAAGCAGCCGGGCGAACCGCTCTGCGTCGTCCTCGGCGAAACGCAAGGAACGCTGCCGGTCGGCGCCGCGGTTGTTTCCGGCCACGATGGCGAAGCGGCCCTCGTCGGCCCGCGACGGGCGGGGCATGGCCAGCAGGGCCAACCCCACCAGGAGAGCAAAGAATGCCGATGAGGATCTCACGGCGCCCCGGCCTCCTTGGGAAACTCCATCAAGCGCAGGTACAAGCCGGGCCTGTCCGGCGACGCGGGCCCTTCACCGGCCAGGCGCCGGCGCACCCGAACCCGCGCCTCCTCGACGGAGAGCGGCTCGTCCGAGAAGACCACCCACAGGCGCTCCGGCCCGGCGCCGTCGTCGAGTTCGGTGGCGCCGGGCAGCTCCTGGCGGCCCGCAGGCAAGCGGACCGGCGCCGCGCCCGGCGGCGGGTAGAACGACGTCGCGTCATCTCCATTCAACGAGAGCACGCGCAGGTAGCCCGGCTGGGGGAGGCTCACCACGAAGCGGATCCGATCCTTCGGCCGCAGCGGTTCGCCCTCCCGAACCTCGAACACCCGCTCGCCGCGCTTCACGAAGACCTGGATCGCGGGCGGGCCCTTGATGCCGTGGAGCCCGGCGCGCCCACCGCCGGCCGCTGGATCCGGGCGTGGCCAGCCGATCCACAGCCCGACCAGGACCAGCGCCATCGCCGCCGCGCCGCCGAGGGCCCAGCGAAAAATCCAACTTGCCCGTCGAGCGCTCGGCGCCGGCGCACCGGCACCCGCCGCCACCACCGCCTCCACCGTGAGCGGATAGACTTCGCGGCGAAAGGTCTCGCGAGCCTGGTCCCGTTCTTCCATGCGCTCTTGACACCGGGGGCAAGCGGCGAGGTGCTGGCGCAGCGGGTGGACGGCCGGGCGCCCCTCGAGCTCGAAGGCGTCGAGGGCGAGATCCGAAGGGCAGCCGCCGCCACCGTCGTCCCTGGGATCGGCGCTCATGCAGCTCCTCCCTTCAACGCCGCGGCCCGGCGCTCCACCTCGGCCAGCCGCTTCCCGATGGTGCGCCGGCTGCGGCCGGTGAGTTCGGCGATCTCGTCCTGGGTCATGCCGTCCATCATGGCGTAGACCGCCACCGTCCAGGTCTCCTCGTCGACCTCCTTTTGCAGCGCGAGCAAGGTGAGGCGGGCGTCGAGGCGGTGTTCCAGGGAGCCCCCCGGCGCCGGCTCGGGCAGATCCTCGCCGGGCTGGAACTGAAGCGGCCGGGCGTCCCGCAGCCGGTTGAGGCACAGGCGCGTGGCCACCCGGTACAACCAGGGCAGGCCCTTTCGGTCCCAGGTCAGCTCGGGGGCGTGGGCCAGCGCGCGCACGAAGACCTCCTGTACGGCGTCCCGGGCGTTCTCAGGATTGCGCAGCAATCGCAGGCAGCGCCGGAACACCAGCGGGCCGAAACGGAGGTACAGCTGCTCGATATCGCGGCGTTCCATGACCTCCGCATACTATTACACCGCTCGAGCGAAAAATGGGAAATCGCGCGGGGGTCAGGCCGAGGGGATGGAGGACAAGCGGGACAGGGACTGCTGCAACGAGAGGATGCGAGCCGCCTCGTCGGCCACCGCCTGCTCGCCCCGGGCCCGCATGTCGCGCGCCCGGGCCAGCGCGTCCTCGGCGGTGGTGAGCACCGAGCGCAGGTTGGCCGCCAGCTCCGACTGGAGCTTGCGCCGGCTCTCCAGCACCCGGTCATCGAGATCGCTGGCGATGCGGTTGGCGTTGGCGGTGAGCACCCGCTCCAGGTAGGCCCCCACGTCCTGCTCGATGTCGCGCAGGCGCGCGCGCCGCGAGAGCAGCAGATCGGAGAGGAACGTCAGCACGGTCCGGCCGGTGAGCGACATGAGCGAGGTGTAGAAGAGCCCGCTCTTGCGCCGGAAGGCGGACTCGGGCGGAAAGAGCGGCGGCAGGCTCGACAGCGCCCCGTCCGAGGCGGCCAGGCGTTGCACGAAGCCGTTGGCCAGATCGACGAAGCGCCGGGTGGCCTCCACGTACAGCCGCTCGGCCTCGGGGCCCACCTCGTTCAGGAACCGGTCCAGCCAGACGCGGCCGATCTGCAGCGCGGCCTCGACGGCCTGCTCGCGCAGCCGCATGCGCGGGGCACGGAGCGTGGCCAGCCGCTCGGCGAACTCCTTGCGGCACTGGGGCAGCGCGGCGCTCAAAAAGGCGTCCTTCTTCTCGGTGAAGATCCGGCCCAATCGCTCCTGCTCGGCCAAAAAGAGGTACCCCAGGTCGTTCAGCGAGCGCTCGGCCTCGGTGACACAGGACCGCAGCGCCTCCACCCGGCGCGAGGCCTCCTCGACCGGTAGTAGCAGCGCCTTGTGCCCTTCCGCGAGGAAGCGCCCAAGCTGATCCTCGATGAGGCGCCGCCCGCGCTCTCCGGCCGAGCGCACCAGCGCGTCGCCGGAGTCCTGGGCGAGCGTCTGCAGGTCCTTCTCGAAGGCCGGCCAGTCGCGCGAGTCTCGCTTTCCCGCGGCGCGCTCGGCGGCGCTCACCAGATACGGGCCGGCCACCGGACGGCGCAGGCGCTTCTCCAGCGCCTTGCGGGTGAAGGCCGCGGCGGTCTCACACTCCTGCGGCGGCATGCGGTCGGCCTTGTTGAGCACGAACAGGAGCTCGCGGCAGTGCTGGGCCACCTCGACCACCAGCGAAAGCTCGTCGGCCGAGATGGGCGGATCGGCGCCCAGCACCACGATGGCCGCGTCCAGGTGGGGCACGAAGGCCCGGGTGGCCTCGGTGTTGCCGGCGAAGATCGAGCCGATGCCCGGGGTGTCGACCAGGCACATGCCCTTCTGGAGCAGCGGGGCGGGGACGAACACCTCCACCGCGGCCACTTGCTTCTGGTTCTCCGGGTTCTTCTCCTCGGTGACGTACTGCGGAAGCTCGGCCGGGGCGATCTCCTGCCAGTTCCCCGCGGCGAAGCGCACGCGGGCGGCCCGCGGCCCGTACCGCACCACCGTCACCACCGAGGTCACCGGCACCACGCCGACCGGCAAGACCGGCTCGCCCAGCAGCGCGTTGAGCAGGGTGGACTTGCCCCGTTTGAACTGCCCCAGGCAGGCCACGTAGTAGAGGCCCTGCCGCATCCGTTCGGCCAGCACCCGGGCCTGGGAGGCGAGCTCCAGGGCTCCGGCGTCGTGGGCCAGGCGTTCGAGCTCCTCCAATTCAGCGCTGGCTTCCCGTTCCGCGCTCGCTTCCATCAGCCTTCCTCCCTCGGCTCCATGCCGCCGGACTGCCGCCGGGCTCGCACGGCGGCCTGTTCCGCCTCGATGGATTGCCGGATGTCGGGATTCAGCAAGTTCCGCGGGATGAACCAGGCGCCCGCCGCCATGGTTGGCACCACCGCCGAGCCAATGACCACCGCCACCAGGAGCGAATACTGCTCCGGGTTCACGATGCCACGCTGCAAACCGAACAGCGCTGAGATGGTGCCGAAGGTGAGGCCGGTGGACATCAAGAGGGTATAGTACCACCGCTCGCGCCGTTCCTTGCGAAACACGCTCACCGCGGGAAGAACCCCCAGCACCTTGGCGGCCACTTTCCCGCCGAGCAGAACCAGGAAGGCCGGCAGCGCGGCCGAAAGCGCCGGCAGGGACACCAGCGACCCCGCCCGGAGAAAGTAGAAAGGGCTCAGAAAGCCAATGGTCAGCGTCCGCAACCGGCGAATGAAGGACTGATCCTGCGAGAACTCTCGTGACAGCATCATTCCCGCGAGGTACGCCGGCAACACCGGCTCGCTGCCGCTCCAGGCCGCCAGTCCGCCGAGACCGAACAGCACGAACAGCACCCACTTGGTTCGAAAGGCCGAGGTGCGGTTGGAGTAGTGGTTGGACAGCCGCATGGTGAGCCCGGGTAGCGCCACCAGGGCCAAAAAACACCCGATGAGGAACACCGCCGTTTTCCACGAGAAGGGCGAGAACATCAGGCCCAGCGCGATCACCGTGGCCAGGTCGGTTACGAAGCAGGCCCCCAGGATGCCCTTGCCGTACTCGGTCCGATTGAGACCGGTCTCGAGCATCACGGTGTACACCACCGCCATGGAGGTGGTGGACAAGGCGATGCCGGCCAGCCAGCTCGCCGGCGCCGACCAGCCGAGCACGAAGCGGGACAGCGCCATGCAGGCCAGGAAGGGCAACAGGAAACTCAACAGGCCCACCAGTGAGACTTCCTTCCAGCGCTCCCGCATCATGGCCGGCTCCAACTCGGCGCCGGCCAGGAAGGTCAGCATCACCGCGCCCGTCCCGCAGATGAAGAGCAACCACGGCTCCGAGCTGCCCAGCGCGCCGGGCTCGAAGAAGCGGCTGGCCACGGCGTCGGCGACTAACCCCACGGTGATCTCGAGCAGGGCGTTCGAGATCCTGAACAAGGACCCCAGGAAGGTGGCAAGAAGCGCCATGCCCATCCACAGGGCGGCAAGAAGAAAGAAATGTTCCATGGCTCGCTCCTGAGACTGCTTCACAAGGTGTTTTTCTCGGAGACGGCCCGGCGTGTGGCCCAAATGACCTCGCCGCAGGGACCGCCCCGCAGGAGTCATCGGCCACGGAAGGACGTGGCGGTTGTCGGCGGACTCCACCGCCCTCGAAACCATGTTGTTCATACCCGTTCCGGGCGTTGATTTCAAGAGTTTTTTCACCTCGTCCGCGGCGGCGGCTTGGCCTCGCGGCGGTGAAAGTGTGTTTTTTCCGCACCAGGAAAGTGCTAGTATGTGCCGCCCGAAAACCGGGCGTGACTACCCGGGAGGAGTCTTATGCATTCTTCCATCCCATACGGAATCCCGCGGATTCCGGCCCGCGCCACCCTGCTCGGCGCGCTTCTTTGTGCGTTTGTCCTCGCCTGCGGCGGCGGTGGCAACGGCCACGGCGACGGCGGTGACGCCGGCGACGGCGACGGGGGTGGCGGCGACGGCACGGCCCGCTGGGTGAAGCCGGACGGCTACGCCTCGGTGACCTTCTTCGTGGACGACACCGCCAACCAGACCTACGCCGGCGGGGCGCTGGAGTGGAAGGGCTCGTTCGTGTACGACGAGCGGACGAACATCATCACCTTCGACGCCTCCTGGGGCGCCGAGCAGGGGCCCTATCCGCCGCTGTACGACGACGGGCCCATCTCCCAGGGCGGGCACGAGATGCCCGGGGCGGTGGCCGGCGACCACATCTTCTCGGCCGAGGTGTACGTCAAGGCCTCGGGCTCGGGCGACCAGGAGTTCCAGTACGGCGTGATCAACGAGTTCGACAACTGGATCTGGGAGGGCCCCAACGGGAAGTTCGTCCTGCCGCGCGACTCCACCGAGCGCATCGCCGCCCCCGGCTACTTCATCCACGCCTTCGGCACCTACGATCTCATCGTGAAACTGGACACCTCCAAGCTCAACTCGGGCTTTCTGCCCTTCGACCCCGCGGTCGACAAGATCTATCTCAAGGGCACCATGAACTCCTGGGACCGGCGCCAGCTCCTGGACAACGGGCAGAAGGGAGACCAGGCGGCGGGCGACGGCATCTACACCTACCACCACGCCGAGAACCTGGGGCCCCATGACGGCATGCTCTACGCCGGCCAGCACGTACAGTTCGTGTTCCTCATCGGCGACCTCGAGTACAAGCGCGGCGACGCCCTCTCCGACGGGGTGAGCGCCTACACCAACTGCGCGGGCCCGACGGACTTCGCCGAGTCTCCGGTGTTCTTGGAGCCGGAGAGCCGCGGCAAGATCAAGAACACCACCGTCATCGTGTGCGAGGGCGGCGGCGCGGTGAGCCTGAGCTCGGTGGTGCCCGCCTCCGGCCCGCCCGAGGGCGGGACGGCGGTGTCGGTGTACGGCAGCGGCTTCGCCGCCGGGGCCCGGGTGAGCTTCGGCGGAGCGGAGGCGAGCGGGGTGACGTTGAAGAGCGCCACCCAGATCGACTGCGTCACCCCGGCACACGCCGCCGGCCCGGTCACGGTGCGCGTCACCAACCTGGACGGCTCGTTCGCCGAGCTGGCCTCCGGCTTCAGCTTCGGCAGCGGCGAGGTCCCCGAGATCCTGTTCGTCGAACCGGGCATGGGCCCGACCGCCGGCGGGACCCAGGTCCGCCTGACCGGGCGGCGCTTCGCCCAGGGCGCCACGGTGAGTTTCGGCGGCGCTGCCGCCAGCAACGTGGCCTTCGTCTCGCCGGTGGAGCTCACCTGCGCGACCCCGCCCCACGCCGCCGGCAAGGTGGGCGTCACGGTGACCAACCCCGGCAACCTGTCGGCCACCTTCCCGGACGGCTTCGAGTACGTAGAGGGCGGCGTGCTGCGCATCGAGCGGGTGTCGCCCGCCACGGGCTCCACCAAGGGCGGCGACACCGTGAGCGTGCTCGGCACCGGCTTCGCCTCCGGCGCCCAGGTCGAGTTCGGCGGCAGCCCCGCCACCTCGGTGATCGTCCAGAACGCCGGCAGCATCCAGTGCCTCACCCCGGCGCACGCCGAGGGGCCGGTGGCCGTGCGGGTGGTGAACCCCAGCCTGCAAGAGGCCACCCTGCCGAACGGCTTCACCTACCAGAAGCCCCAGGTGGACTGGGCCATCCTGCAGTACCCGCTCACCCTGGCGCTCACCGCCGGGGAGGCCTCGCCGCCCATCTTCTGCCGCGTGTACGAGGCCGGCGTCACCGAGGGCGCGGGGCCGGGGGCGGGCATCCTGGCCCAGGTGGGCTTCGGCCCGGCCGGGAGCGATCCGCTCGGCGGCGCCTGGAGCTTTGGCGACATGAGCTTCAACGCCGGTTGCGGCGACTGCGGCAACAACGACGAGTACCAGGGCAGCATCACCATCGCCAGCGCGGGCCCGTACGACTACGCCTGCCGCTTCTCGCTGGACAACGGCGACACCTGGGTGGTGGCCGACGGCAACGGCACCACGGACGGGTACTCCAGCGCCAACGCCGGCAAGGCCACGGTCGAGGCGGTCGGCGCCTTCCGGGTGCGCTCGGTCCAGCCCGCGGCGGGCTCGATCCTGGGCGGGACGCTGGTCACCGTGTCGGGAGACGGCTTCGCGGACGGCGCCACCGTTGCCATCGACGGCCAGGCGCTCTCGACCACTTTCGTGGACGCCCACACCTTGCGGGCCACCACCCCGGCGCACGCCGCCGGGCGGGTGACGGTCAGAGTGAAGAATCCGAACAACGACACGGCCGAGCTCGCCAACGCCTTCTCCTACGTGCTGCGCCTCACCGCCGGCCGGCCGGTCATCGACGGGGCCATCGACACCACCGCGGGGACCGACTGGGCCGCCCCGTTCTTGGCCGGCGAGAACCCGGCCGGCTCCAACTGGGGCGAGAACTTCGCGGACCAGCTCTTCGTCGCCTTCGACGATACCAACCTGTACCTTGGCATCGTGGGCAAGGTCGAGCCCGCCAACGCCCTGATCGCCTACCTGGACGTGGACTTCGGCACCCAGAGCGGCGTGCGCGACGCGAACACCCTGTTCGACAGCGACGGCGCCCTGGACAACGCCATCTCCTCCATCTGCAACGCGACAGTCCCGGGCTTCGGGGCGGAGTTCGCCGCCGGCAGCAAGGGCATGGCCTCGGTGGAAGGCGGCCTGGTGGCGGACGCCGGCCTGCGCCGCATCGCCGCGCCGGCGGCACCGGGCGACTTCTGGTGGGAGGATGGCGCCATCGTCAAGGCCGGGAGCGGAGCGGTGGAGATCGCCCTGCCCTGGCAGAAACTGCTCGGCGGCCCGCTGCCCACGGGCGGGCGGCAGGTGGCGCTTTTTTTGCGCCTGCTCAACCAGGACGGCCAGTACCGCTCCAACGACACCCTGCCCCTGGACAGCGCCGATACCGGCGGCTCGACCGGGCAGAGCTGCAGCGTATCCCAGGTCTTCGTTTTCGAGGCGCGCTAACGATGAAAAGCTTCCTGCGGACGGCATTCGTGTTGTGGTGGTTTGCGGCGCAGGGCCTGGCCGCTTGCTCGCACCCCGACCTGCACCCGGACGCGGGCCGGGACGCCGACGGGGACGTCAGCGAGGACCGCGATCGCCCCGACGGCGGCGACATCCTCGGCGACGACGGCGGGCCCGGCACCGATGGCGATCCGGGCACGGCCGACGACGGCGTGCCGGACACCACACCGCCCTGCCTGATCAACGCCTTCTCCCCCGGAGCGGGCATCATCACCGCCCACTTCTCCGAGCCCATGGACCCGGCCAGCGCCGGCACGCTCTCCAACTATTCGGTGCGCGGCTCGAGCGGCGACACCGTCACGCTCGTTGCCGCCAGCGCCTCGGGCCGCTACGTGCGCTTGCAGGTGGCGCAGGGCACCCAGTTCATCGCCGGCACCGACTACCAGCTGCTGGCGAGCAACGTCACCGATCTGGCCGGCAACCGCATCTCCTCCACCTGCAACCGCGCCGACAAGATCCGCCGCACCCTGTACCTCAACCTCATCTGGCACCAGCACCAGCCGCTGTACCTCGACGCCATGCGCGACCAGCTCATGTCGCCCTGGGTGCGCAAGCACGCCACCAAGGACTACTACGACATGGCGGCCATGCTGGCGGGGTACCCCAAGGTCCACCTCAACGTGAACCTCACCTCGGTGCTGCTCACCCAGCTCAAGACTTATTACCTCGACCGGCTGGGGCCGTTCGTGGACATCGCCCGCAACCGGGTGAACGCCGCGCAGTTCTTGGCCGCCTGGGAGGGCCACACCGATCCCTGGATCGATCTCTTGCTGAAGCCCACCCCCACCCCGGCCAACGTCAGCGAGGTCCAGCTCGGCCTGCTGCACAAGGACCCCTGGAGCTGCGTGAGCACCTCCGACGTCATGATGCAGCGCTTCCCCGAGTACCGGGCGCTTCGCGACAAGGCGCGCTCGAGCTACACCCAGGAGGACTTCCTCAACCTGAAGGGCTGGTTCGAGATCAGTTGGTTCGACCCGGACTTTTTGCGCTCGGCGGTCCAGCTCCCGAACGGCTGGGTGGTGGACCTCTCCGACGTGGTGGAGGAGCGCGCCGACGGGACCTTCTGGCTCAAGCAGCCCATCACCGAGGACCTGTGCAACCGCCTGGTGGCCGAGAACTACAAGGTCATGGCCAACGTCATCCCCGTCCACCAGAAACTCTTGTACCCGGTCACCGCCGGCAGCACCGGCCAGATCGAGGTGCTCACCACACCCTTCTACCACCCCATCCTGCCGCTTCTGCACGACACCGACGCGGCGCGCGAGAACCAGCCCTGGGATCCGCTGCCCGAGCCACCCTTCCGTTACCCGCAGGACGCGCGCGACCAGGTGACCAAGGCGGTGAAGTTCTTCCGCGGCATCTTCGGAGTGGACCCGCGCGGCATGTGGCCGGGCGAGGGCTCGGTGGCCCAGTCGGTGGTGGACGACTTCGTGGACGCGGGCCTGCTGTGGGTGGCCACCGGCCAGGAGGTGCTGGCCGCCTCCACCCCGAGCAACCAGCGCCACTGGTTCGCCTACCGGGCGCAGGGGAGCACCCGCCCGCTGGCCATCGTGTTCCGCGACACCGGGCTGTCCAACGCCATCGGCTTCCGCTACCAGGGCATGACCGGCCCGCAGGCGGCGGCCTCCTTCATGGGCGACGTGCTGGCCCAGGCCCCCTCGCTGGGCGAGCCCGACCGGCTGCTCACCGTCATCATGGACGGCGAGAACGCCTGGGAGAGCTACGCCAAGGACATGGACGGCAAGCGCTTCCTGCACGAGCTGTACCAGGCGCTGGAGCGCTCCTACGACGCCGGCGAGGTGATCTCCGTGACCGGCAGCGAGTACCTGGAGGGCAACGCGGCCCGCAACGTGCCGGCCCACCCCGCCGAGTCGCTCACCCTGCTCACCCACCTCTCGGCCGGCTCGTGGATCGACGGCAACTTCGGCATCTGGGTGGGCGAGCCCGAGGAGAACGTGGCCTGGAACTGCCTGCTGCGCACCCGTCAGGACCTGGAGCGCTCGCGCCTGCCGCGCCCCAACCCGCTGGCCGAACCGCCCACCGATCCGCAGAGCCGCGAGTTCCAGATCTACATGGCCTGGGAGGAGCTGTACGCCGCCGAGGGCAGCGACTGGTTCTGGTGGTTCGGGCAGGACATGATCACCCCGGCCAACGACGACACGCCCTTCGACCGGGGCTTCCGCGCCCACCTCAACGGGGTGTACGCCTTCATGAACCAGGCGCTCGCCCCCAACACCATCGAGCCCTACCTGTGCCCGGTGATCATCCAGGAGTCGGGCAAGACGCCCAAGGGGCCGTTCACCCGGCCGCCCGCCATCGACGGGGTCTTTATGCCCTCGGAGGCGGAGTGGATCGACGAGGGAGGCTTCTACAACGACTCCGACAGCGGCGCGGTGGCCAACCCCGACGACATCATCAACCGGGTGTACTACGGCTACGACAACCAGAACCTCTACCTGGCGGTGGCCGCCAACCTCGACCTGCGCACCCGGCTGAACTCGGGCGCCAACGCCTTCAAGCTCGAGTTCTACTTCAACCACAAGCACATCACCAACCCCGACACCGGGACCTTCGTCACAGACCCGGCCGGCGACGCCACGCGCAACGGCTCGCCGCTCGTCTTCAAGGCCGGCGGCAAGAAGACCGGCGCGCCCGCTCCCGGGCCGGCCCGGGTCCTGGTGATGGACTTCGCCGGCAACCAGCCCGTCAAGCTGCGCTACGCTGCCGACGGCAACGGCGGCTGGGCCGAGCAGCCGGGGCTCACCGCCCAGATCGCCGGCCCCAGCGAGCAGAGCGCCGGCAAGGTGGTCGAGCTCAAGATCCCGCTCTCCGATCTCAACCTCACCTTCGGCGATCCGCTGGAGGTGGCGGTGGTGGCGGCCCAGGGCGGCGCCGACATCGACCTGGCGCCGAACATGGGCACCCAGGTGATCTTCGAGGACGCCACCAACGTGGTGAAGGTGGTCTTCGAGGTGGACGTGTCCGGCAGCCGCATCGCGCGCGACACCTACGGCACCTGCTGCACCACCCCGCCCCCGCCCCACGGCAGCGGCATCGTGTACATCGCCGGCAACCTGCCGGCCCTGGGAGCCCAGGGCGACAAGTGGGTGCCCAACGACGTGTCGTTGTGCGACGACGGCGACCCGCAGTGCCCCGCCGACGCCGCCGCCGCGGATCGCAAGTGGACCCTGGTCATCAACGCCCAGCGCAACGAGTCCATCAAGTACAAGTACACCATCGGCACGCCCTCCGATAAGAACCGCTGGAACGGCACCGAGGAGTTCCCGGTCACCTACCGCGGCATCACCGTGACCGGCGCCGATCCCGGGCGCAAGCTCATCCGCCTCGTCGTCCACGACGTCTTCGCCGACAAGCCGAACGGCGGGCGCGACGGCTACCCCGGCTCCATGACCACCTTCGACTACGTCTACGAGTGAGCCACCCGCGCACACCACCCGATCCCGCCGGGCCGGCCCCGGGAGACGACGGGGACTTCTCGCGCCGTTTCCCCCGCATCCTGGAGGACGATTCGCGCCTGCGCAAGGCCGAGAAGATCCTGCGGGTGTTGCAAGACGCCTTGGGCGATCTCTCTGCGCTGCGCCTGCTCGACATCGGCTGCGCCGGGGGCCACATCACCCGGCACTTGGGAGAACACGTGCGCCAGGCGGTGGGCCTGGACGTGGATGAGCACGCGCTCACGCTTGCTCGGCGGGAGGCGGCCGGCAACGTCTCCTTCGTCCGCGCCGATGGAACGCGTCTTCCCTTCGGCGATGGCGAGTTCGACCTGGTGGTTTGCAACCACGTCTACGAGCACGTGGACTCGGCCGAACAACTACTCGCCGAGATCCACCGGGTGCTGCGGCCCGGCGGGACGTGCTACTTCGCCGCGGCCAACCGGCTCATGCTGGTCGAGGCCCACTACCGGCTACCGCTGCTCTCCTGGCTGCCGCGAGCGTTGGCCGACCGCTACGTGCGCCTGACCGGCCGCGGCACGGGGTACCCGGAGCAACATCGCACCTGGTTCGGCCTGCGCCGGCTGGCGCGCGATTTTACGATCGTCGATTACACCGGCCGCATCCTGGAAGACCCGGAGCGCTTCGCCAGCGAGGATCTGTTGCCCCCGGGGAGCCTGCTACGGCGGTTCGCCCCGCCAGTATACCGGGTGGCACCCTGGCTCTCCCCTTCCTATGTCTGGCTGCTGCAAAAGAAGGATTGACAGTTGCGCATCCTGATCGCCACCAGCACCTTTCCGCTGCGCCCGGACGACGGGGTGCCGCGCTTCGTCTTCGACCTCGCGGCCGCCCTGGCGCGCCGGGACGAGGTCACCGTGCTGGCCCCCGGCGCGCCCGGCGCACCCGAACGCGAGCGGTGGGACAAGGTGGAGATCCGGCGTTTCCATTACTTCTGGCCGCGGCGCTTGCAGCGGCTGGCGTACGGGGACGGCATGCGCGAGAACCTGGCCGCGGCGCGCATCGCGCGCCTGCAACCGCCCGCGTTTCTGCTCTCGCAGATCGCGGCGCTGCGCCGCCTGCTGCGGGACGGTGCCTTCGACGCGCTGAACACCCACTGGCTCGTGCCCCAGGGCCTGGCGGCGGCGCTGGCGCTCTGCCTCGGCCCGCGCTGCCGGCACGTGCTGTCGGTCCACGCGGGAGACGTCTTCCTGCTCGAGCGCCTGCCGCTGGCACGCTTGCTCGCGCGCTTCGTGCTGGATTCTTGCCAGGCGGTCTTCGCCGACGGCAGCGAGGTGCGCGAGCGGCTGTTGCGCCTTGCGGGCCAGCGTCCGCGCGTCGAGGTCCAGGTGCAGCCGATGGGGATCGATCTGGAACGCTTCGGCGCGCCGATGCCGCCGCCGGCAACCCCGTTTTCGGGCGGGTATCTCGTGTTCGTGGGCCGGCTGGTGGAGAAGAAGGGCGCGCGCTTCTTGCTCCAGGCGCTGCCGGCGGTGCTGGAGAGGCACCCGGACCTCGGGCTGGTGGTCATCGGCGCCGGGCCGGAAGAGCAAGCGCTGCGGCGCCGGGCGGCCGAGCTGGGGATCGCCGAGCGGGTGCGCTTTCTGGGGCGCCTGCCCCATGCCGAGGCGCGCCGCTTCCTCCAGCACTGCCGGGCGGCGGTGGTGCCCAGCGTGGTCGACTCGCGCGGGGAGGCCGACGGCATGCCCACGGTGGTCCTCGAGGCCATGGCCGCCGGGGCCCGGGTGGTGGGGAGCCGCATCGACGGCATCCCCGATCTCGTGCGCGACGGCGAGACCGGCTGGCTGGCGGCGCCGGGAAATCCGTCCGACCTGGCGCGCGCCATCCTGGCGGCGCTCGCCGATGCGGATCCATCCCCGCGCGCCGCGGCGGCGCGAGAGAGCGCCGCACGGCACGACTGGCGCGAGGTGGCCAAACGCTACCGGGAGGCCTTGCATGGCTGATGCGGGCGGCGTCTTCTCGGATCGCGCCTCGCTCGACGACTGGCTCGCCGCGCACGGCCAGAGCGCGGCGGTGTCTCTGCAAGTCCACGAGGTGCACCGGCGGGTGGCGGCGGCCATCGAGCGCTACGCCCGCGGGCGCTGCCTCGACGCCGGCTCGGGTCGCGGCCCCTTCGTGCCGCAGCTTCGAAAGGCCTGCGCCGAGGTGGTGCGGCTGGATCGGGAGAGCCGCGGCGGCGCGCCCGACGTGCTGGGCGACGTGCAGGATCTCTCGGCGCTCTCGGACGGCTCCTTCGACACCGTGTTGTGCACCCAGGTGCTGGAGCACGTGCCGCACCCGCGCCGGGCGCTCTCGGAGCTGGCCCGGGTGCTGCGGCCGGGCGGGCACCTCATCCTGTCGGCTCCGCACCTGTCCATGATCCACGAGGCGCCGCACGACTTCTTTCGCTTCACTCGCTTTTCGCTTGAGCACCTCACGCGGGAGGTGGGCCTTGCGGTCCTCGAGCTCGCCGAGGCCGGCGGGCTCCTCGCCTTCCTGGCCCACGCGCCGTCGCTGGCAGCGCTGCTCTCGCTGCGCCGGCTCGGCCTGCCCCTGGCGCGCATCCTGCCCTGGCACCGGCGCCTGTGGGTAGATGCCCTGCGCCGGTTGGACGAGCGGCTGGGCATGCCGGCGCGCTTTCCCTGCAACTTGCTACTGGTGGCGAAGAAACCGCTCGGCGACCCAGGCGCCGGAGGAGATTGAGGCATGCCGCCCCGGGCGCCGTCGGTGTTTTCGTTCGTGGACGATCCCCGGCCCGCCTACCTGCTGCGCCTGGAGCCGGTGGCGCGCTTTCTGGAGAAAATTCCCCCGCGAAACTTTTTGGAAGTGGGGCCGGGCCGCGGTGACCTGGCGGCGTGGCTGGCGGCCCGGGGCTTTGAGGGGATTCTCATCGAGCCGGCGCCAGAGGCCGGCGAATCCCTGCGGCGCCGCTTTGCGCACCAGGAGCGAATCCGGATCCATCCGGGCAACCTCGAGACGCTGCCTGCGCTTTTGCCTGTGAAGCTGGTCATCATCTGTGAGGTCCTCGAGCATCTCGCCGATGACGCCGGCCTGCTTCGAGAGGCCGCTCGGCGATCCGCGCCGGGAGGGCTGCTGGTGGGTTCGGTCCCGGCCAGCGCCCGACTCTTCGGTGAATCCGACCGCCGGGTGGGACACCTGCGGCGCTACGAACGCGGCTCGCTCTCTCTGCTCCTCGAGCGAACGGGATGGCAGCCGGTCGAGATCCTCAACACCGGCTTTCCGCTAGGCCGGCTACTCCGTCCGCTCGACGAGTGGGTGGCGCGGCGCCGGTTGCAATCGGGGAGCATGGGCCCAACCGAGCGCACGTTTCGAAGTGGCGTCCAACGGCTGTTTCCGGTGCCGGTACGCGCCGATCTGCTGGCCCCGTGGTTCTGGCCGGCGTTCTTCCTCCAGCGGGCTTTTCAAGAACACGACTTCGGGACCGGGTTCTTCTTCGCCGCCGTCCGCCGCGCTTGAACTTTCATTCAGGCGACGGACCGGACCGCAGCCACCCCAGGTTGGAAATACCCAGCACAAGATCCAGCAGCGTTCCCCAGGCGCGCGCGGCCAGGGTGATCACCGCGGCCTGCTCCGGTGGCAGCGCGGGCGCGAGCAACAGCAGCATGGCGCCCTCCTGCACCCCGATTCCTCCCGGGGCGAAGAAGGCCAGAAAGCCCGCCAGCGCCGACAGCAGAAAGCTCGCCGCCACGTGAGCGGCGACACCCACGGGCAGCTCGAGCAACCCGTGCGCGCACAGTACGAACAAGAAGGCCTTGGCCAGGTTCAGCGCCGCGGCCGACGCGACGATGAGCAGATTGTGGTGCCAGGGAAGGCGCAGCGAAAACGGCGGCAGCCCGAGCCGGCGCAGCGCGAAGTTGGCCGGCCGTTCGAGGAGGGCCGGGTGCAGCAAGAGCAGCGCGCCGCCGAGTGCCAGCCACAGGGCCAGGCTCCAGCCGGCCGGAAGCACGACCCATACCAGCAGGGGTGCCACCGCCAGCAGCACCGCCGCCACCCCCTGCGCCAGCAGGAGCAGCGACACCAGCGTTCCCTTCTCGGCCGGAACGCCGGCGAGCCGCCGCGCCAGCCACACCAACCCCAGCGCCGCCTGGAACCGCCCCGGCAGGTATTTTCCCATACGCGGGACGTTCGCGAGCACCAGCGCCGTACGCGCGTCCAGCGAGTGGCCCGTAGCCCGAAAGTCGATCCACAGCAGGCCGCCGTGAAAGACGGCCGTCACCAGCAAACCGCCTGCCAGGCTGAGCGCGAGCCAGGGCAGCGAGGGCCGCAGGTCCTCTGCCGACAGGGCGCGAAGCTGCTCGAGCAGCACCCAGGCCACCCAGGCCACGGTGCCCAGAACCACCACCGCCTCGAGCACGCGCGCCCAGCGCGGAAGGCGCAGCGGCGCGGGTTCAGTCACGATCCCCTCCCGCGTCCCGCCCGCGCCACCACCAGACGAGGGCCAGCGCCCACGCCGCCAGCATCACCAGCGCCGGCCAGGCGGGCGGGGAGGCGGCCACGTGCACCCGCGTGGGCGAAGGCGCGGGGCGGGCCAGCTCGACCTCGAGCCAGGGAACGTCCACCTCGATGGCGCCCGTCCGGTCGCCCTCCAGCCGGCAACTTTCGAATCGCACCGGCCCGTCGCGCACGGCGTTCAGCCGGCACGGGATGGCGCGCCCATCGGCCTCGGCGGTGCAGGAAAGATACGGATAACGCACCAGGTGGAGGCGGGCCAGCGAGGTGTTCGGCGGGATCACAAGCTCCACTTTTCCCGGCGCCAAGGCGACCTCGGCACCCCAGATGCCGCTCCCCTCCGGGCCGAGCACCAGGGGCGCGGGGTTGGGAAGCTCGTAGCGCCACAAGCCCAGCCCTCCTGCGGGAGCGCGGCCGGAAAAGCGAGACTCGAGCGCGCGGCGCAGCGCGGGGCTGTGGGCCAGCACCGCGCTCACGCCGAGCCGTCGCAAGCGTTCGAAGGTTTCCGGGTGCTCGGAGAGCTTGTCGAAGTCGACGCACAAGAGCTGCCCGCGCGCGCTGTGCTCGAACGGATGGGTCAGGGTGCGCGTGGCCACCGCCCCGCCCAGCACCGGCCGTCCCGCCGCCATCGCCGACAGGTACGGCAGGTGCCCGTTGGGAATTCCCTCGGGCAGCGTCGAGCCCGCCGGGTGGTGCAGCGTGTCCTCGACCAGCAACACAGCACCCGCCGGCAGTTCGCGGGCCGCCTCGGCAACGTCATTTATAAGACGCGAGGCGCCCTCCCGGTCGGTGCGGTTCATCCAGCCGAAGAACGTCTGCGCGCCGCGATCGGCCTTGGCCAGTGACAGCCCCGCAGGCAATGCGAGCCCCCCCGCGGCGAGCGCCAGGAGCACCGCCCGCCCCGAGCGCGGCCCGCGGGGCAGTGCCACAAACGCGTCGAGCGCGACAAGACCCATCCAGACGACGAAGACGGCCCGCGAGAGAGCCGCCAGCTTGGCGTACCCCACGGCGCTCCCGAACGGCACCAGCCCCGCAAGATCGAGGCCCGCCAGGGACAAGCCGTCCGGGCCGGACGAGAGCCACATCAAAAAGAACCCCAGCGCTGGCAGCGCCTGCCGCGCCGCGAAGACCTTCTCGAGCCGCGCTGAGAGCAGCGATCCCGCCAGCACCAGCGTAAAGCACCAGCCGGCCGAGGCCGGCCCGGCGCCGAGGGCCAGCGCCAGCACGAGCAACGGTAGGACGGCGCGAGAGAGCGCGGCCAGGGTAAAGCTTCCCTGCCACAACAGGCCGACCGCGGGGACGAGCAGGAGCGGCAGGCCGCCGAGCAGGACCTCGCGCGCCGTGTCCACGGCCGCCTCGGGCAGCACCCAGCTCAGGATCGGTAGCTCGTGAAAGGCGCGCAGCGAAAAGAACGGCACCCAGAAATCCGCCCACAGCAGGACCATGCCCGACACCACGACCACGGGCAGCAGTAATAATCCCGGCCGCACCCTGGCGCCCCCCAGGCGGCGGGCCAGCGGGTGCAGCAGCCAGAGGAGCGCGCACCCGGCAGCCGCACCATAGCCGCTCATGAAGTGCGAAAAGGCGCTGGCCCCGAGCAGCGCCGCCGCGCCGAGCGCCGCGCGGGCCGCCGCGTGCAAGTCCGAGCCGGCAAGATCCAACGCGCGCCAGAACCGGGAGAGCGCGGCGAGCGCGAAGAAGATTCCCAGCCGCTGCGCCCACTGCCCGGTGTACAGCGCCTGCACCGGCCCGGCGTCGAGGATGCCGGCATCCGACGGGTAGACGAGGTAGCTCATGCCGGCACACAGGAGCAGCGCAAACCAACCGCCCCGCTCGCGAGCCTGGATCCAGAAGAAAAATGCAAGACCGGTGCCCCACAAAAGGAGCAACAGAAAGACGCGGTAGGCGCCCTCCCCGCCACCCAGCGCTGCGGTGATCGCGGCGCCCGCGGCGGTGGCCAGCGGGTTGTAGAAGACGTTCGGCATCCAGCCGAGCAGGTGCAGCGGGTCGTAGGCCCACAGGCGCTGCGAGGCCGAGAACGTCTCCTGGGTGAAGCGGATGTTTCCGTAGTCGAACGGGTGGTCGCGCCACAGCGTCGCCGGGAACGAAAGAACGTCGAGGCCGAAGGCGGCGAGCAGGAGAAGCAGCAGCCCCGCCGCCGCCAGCGCCAGCGCCGGGCCGAGCCAGCGCCCGGATTTCGGCGTCGCGCTCACGGCCCGCCCCCCGCGAGGATCTCGGCGAACACAAGGCCCCGGCGCACCTCGCGGCGCGTCTGGCGGCCCGCGATGAGCCGCGCCCGTAGCTCGTCGGGCACGCCGTTCTCCAGCACGAACACACGGCGCACCGTCAGGGCGCGCTCCACCAGGGCCGGGGCCTCCTCGTCTCGCCCGCCCAGCCCGCCGATCCACACGTCCCGGTCGACCTTCAACGGCGTGAGCACGTCCTTGCGTCCCTCCCAGGCGAGCACCAGCGCCCGCTCCGGGATGGCCGCGCGCGCCTCGTCCAGGATCCTCGCGGCCACGTCCCGCACGTTGCGGCCGCGTTCGACGTCCACGCCCCACTGCACCAGCGCGGAGTACCCCAGGGCGGCCACGAACAGCGCACCTGCGAGCTTACGCGACCGAGCCGGGGCCGGCGCCCGCGCCGCCCACACGGCGGCCCCCAGGAGAAGGAGCGCCAGAGCGAGCCCGATGAGGACCGGGGCGCCGGACGCCGGCTCGTCCACCGAGCCTGCGTGTTCGAGCAACGGCAACGACAGCGCCACCCCCGCCGCGGCGCCCAGCAGAAGCGCGAGGCGGCCGCGCAGGTTCGGCCAGGCGGCGTCCAGGGCCAGCAGCAGCCACAAGGGCGCAAGCTCCAGCAGGTAGCGCGGGTTGAAGCAGAAGCCGCCCGAGGAGAGCACCAGCGGGAGCGATATTCCACCCGCCAGAGCGAGCGCCGCCAGGAGGGCGGGATACGGGTTCTCCCGACCTTTTGAGAACAGATACCGCGCCGAGAGCAGGGCCGCGACGAGGTAGGGCGCCGCCTCCAGCAGGCTCTTCTTCACCACGCCGCCGTAGAGCACCTGACCCCACTCGTTTCGCGCCGCGCCCGCGAGCGGTGTCCCGGCGGGAAGAAACGACGAGTCCACGAAGTGGAACAAGAACATCCCGATCCAGTTCGCCAAAAGCCGCTGGACCGGCGGCCAGAGGAGGAGCACCGCTCCCGAAAGCAACGGGAGCCCGAAGGCAACCATGACCAGCGGCCGCCGCCGAAAACGCCACAGCATCAGCGAGAGCAGGACGAGGAGCAGCAGGGTCGCGAACGAGGTGACCGGCAACGACGGCTCGGCCAGAGAGAAGCGCGCCGACTCCGCCGCGCCACCGTAGGTGAAGGGATTGAACACCCCCAGGCGCGCCTGGTTGATGGCGGCCATGCCGAGAAGGGGTAGCGCGGCCGCGCCAAGCCAGGGCCAGAACAGCCGCCGCTGCCCTCGCAGAAACACCGCCGCGGCCGCCGGCAGCAGGGCAAGCCACAGGACATTTTGCAGCCGGACGCCGGTCGCAACGCCGATGAGCAGCCCCGAGAGCGCGGCGCGTGCGCTCGCGCGGGGCACATCCTC
>CAZLNM010000001.1:32248-143580 GCA_964561025.1 uncultured Myxococcales bacterium | reverse complement strand
ACAGCAGCCGAGCTTCGGCCGGATCTGCAACTATGAAGAGCATGCAAGCATGCTCTTCTTCGTGAGAGAAGGCTTCCAGTATTTCTGGGCTTTTCCTTGTCAGCAGGTTTTCTCCGGTCGGTGTGGCTTCCGTTGGCGAACCTGCTTCTGGTTTGCCTCGCGACCGGCGTCCGGCGACAATGCGCGGTGGAGGAGACAAGGTGCGCTTGGCCTGGGCGGCACGCTTGTGGCAGGACATGCGATGGCGCAGCATATTGCTGCGCTACGGGATCTTCGTCCTGGGTTGGTTCGCCTACGTGCTCTTCTCCAGCGCCTTCTCCCTCGCCTTCGAGTGGACCCAGACGCTCACCGAGCTTCCGCTGCTTGTGATGCTGTACGCCGCGTTGCAGGCCCCGCTCAGAAAAAACGTCCTGCGCGGGCCGGCGGCGGCGCTTCCGCTCTTGTGGATGTACCTGGTGCACGACATCGCCCTGGGGTTGCTGGGGACGGTGCTGTGCTTCTTCGACTTCGCGGTGCTGCCGGATCTCTTCCGCAGCCTCTCGCCGCTGCTCCTCGGCCTGGCCTACCTCACGCTCGCGCTGCCGCCCGCGCTGTGGCTGCTGTGTGTCGACTGGAAGGGCCGCGCGCTCCGCTGGCGCTCCCTGCCGGCGCCGCTGCTGCTTGTCGGGTGGCTTTCGCTGATCTTCGGCTTTCCCGGAGTGAGCTACGAGACCATGAACGCGCTGACCCCCGACGAGGAGTGGTCGGACCGGCTCACCGCGGAGCACTGGGGACGGTTGTACACGGTGTTCATGCGCGATGCGCGGCGGCTCGCCTTCCTCGAGGAGCTGGACCGGGCGCCGACACTGGAAGAGACCGGCATGCGGATCGACGATGGGCTGCTCGCCAAGATACGGCCGCGCAACGTGCACCTTGTCGTCCTGGAGAGCTTCCTGGACACGCGCGAGCTTTCGCGAGCGCGCTTCGACCGGCCGCCGCTCGACGAGGAGTTCGATGATTGGGTCCGCGACCAGGCCGGGCTGTCCCGCTCCCCGTGCTTTGGCGGCGAGACCGCCCGGGCGGAGTATGAGCTTCTGTGCGGGGTGCCGTCGCTGCGCCTCTACGGCATCGAGTTCCTGGCCTTCGGCGGCGCGCCGGCCCCGTGCCTGCCCAACCTGCTGCGCCGGGCGGGGTACCGGACGGTGCTCACCTTCCCCGGCGGTCCGGTGTACGCCAACTCGCGCCGGGCCTACCCCGGGCTGGGTTTTACAGAGCGCATCTTCGGCGACCGTTTCGCCGCCCCGGGGGCGCCCTCCATCCGGCTCGACGCGGATGACGTCAACCTGTTCGACGCCGACCTCTTCACCCAGAACCTGGAGATGGTGCGCGGCCTGGTGGCGTCCGGCCAGCCCTATCTCAACTACGTGCTGACGCTGTACGGGCACTGGCCCTTCTCCCTGGACCCCCGGCGCTTCCCGGAGGTGGTTCGAGTGGAACCGCCGTTCGAGGAGGTGCAGCGCATCGCCAGCCAGATGCGCTACCGCACCCGGGCGCTACACGAGTACCTGAAAAAGCTTCTCGAGGTCGATCCCACGGCGCTCATCGTGGTGGTCGGCGACCACCTGCCGCCGCTGCCGGAAGGCGAGGCCGACTACCGGCGGCTCGGCTACCTGGAGCAAAACGAGCTGGCCCGGCGCGATTCGTCCGACCGGCACCACCTCACCTTCCTGCTCGCGCTGGACGCGGGCCGCATCGTGCCCCGGCCCTGGCTGCGCCACTTCGATGTCATGCACTGGGTGCTGGACCGGCTCACGGACGGCGAATACTGCCGCCAGAAGCCCGCACTGTGCCGCTTTGGCGAGAGCCCCCTGGAGGCGGTCTGGCGCGAGCGCTACCGGGCCGTGCTGGCCCTGGCGGCGCGGGCCGGGCCGGTCCCCTGAGAATCCGGGAGCGCCGTCACCTCGGGGCATGCCGGCCCGGTGGCAGGCCGTGGTGACGAAGAGCAGGTGTGGCCGGGCGTACCCGTGCGTCCTTGCCGCAGGAAAGGTCGCGAACGAGCTAGCGGAAGACGACCCGGGTCTTGCGGCTCGCCGCGCCGCCGGAGAGGGTGAGCGTGGCCTGGCCGCCGATGTCGAGGGTCCCCGGCCCGGTGAGTTCGAGCGCGCCGCCCGCGACGGTCACGGGCGCGCCGTTCCAGGTGGCGGAGCTGACCGGCCCTTGCAGGCCCTCCGCCGCCCAGAGGTAGCCGAGCCCCGAGACCTCGCGAAGCTCGCTGCGGCCGCCCGGCCACAGCCAGACCTCGCGATCCTCGCCGACGTCGGCGAGCGTGACGATCCCCGAGCCGGGCGCCGCCGGGACGAAGGTGTCCACGCCCTCGGGGAGCAGCGGCAGCAGCGTCCCCGCGGGGACCAGCACCAGAATCTCCTCGAGCGGCGTGGACCGCTCGATGGTTCCTGGCTGCTGCAACGTGACGGCCTCTCCTGCGAGGAGCGGATAGAATGTCCCGGCGGGGAGCGAAACCGCTCGCCGGGTCGCGCCGGGTTCCACCACCGGCGCCACGATCAAACGGTCGCCCAGCATGAACTGGTCGGTGGCCGTCCAGCCCGGCTCGAGATCAGGGTAGGCCAGGGCCAGCGGCCGCAGCATGGGGAGCCCGCGCTCGGCGCTCTCCCGGGCCATGGCGTAGAGGTAAGGAAAGAGCCGCGCGTGCAGGATGGCATAGCGGCGAAAATGCTCGGTGGAGGCCTCGTCGCTCTCCCAGTTCCAGTTGGCGAACGCCGCCCGCCCGTGGTGGGTGCGCATGACCGGCGAGAAGGCGCCCAGCTCCACCCAGCGGAACCACAGCTCGCGGGTGGTGGGCGGGGCGATCGAGCCGGTGTAGCCGCCGATGTCGTGGCCGAAGTAGGGAAAGCCCGCGATCCCCAGGCCGATGCCCATGGGGATGACCGAGGGCAGGCCGTCGCCGGCGCTCCAGTCGGTGAGCTGGTCGCCCGCCCACACCACCGACACCAGCGGCTGCGAGCCGAGGTAGGCCGAGCGCACGAAGAACAGCCGCTCCACCCCGTCCCCGGCCCCGTCCAGCACCTCGCGGTTGAGCCGCTGGAAGTCCACCGGGTAGCGGTTGTGCGCCGCCGCCGGATCCTCGCCCGAGGCCAGCGCGGCGTCGACGGGCAGCCACTCGGCGAAGTCCGCCATCCAGCCGTCCACCCCGGCGGTGATGCCCTCGCGGTACTTGTCCTTCGTCCACTGCCAGGCCGCCGGACGGGTGAGGTCCACCATCGAGGTGGGCGTGAACTTGGCCGAGGTGAAGAGGTACGGCTGGCCGGCGGAGTCCCGGATGGGGGCGTTCGCCGCCAGCGCCTGACGGTAAGTGTCGGTCTCCGAGTCCAGGAAGGTGTTGTGGTAGGTGAGGAAGGCAAAGCCCAGGCCGTGCAGCTCGGCGGCCAGCGCCTCGAAATCCGGGTACAGGGCGCGATCGATCTCCCAGTCCTCGTCGAGCGTGTAGTTGTCGCCGGAGCGCGTCCCGCCGCGCCAGTCCTCGGTCCAGATCGCCGCGCACGGGATGTCGCGCTGGCGGAGCTTGTGCGCGATGCGCCGCACGTTCTCCGAGCCGAACATGGCGTCCAGCCAGGGCGCGAAGGCGAAGGCCGGTGGCAGGCGGGGACGGCCCAGGTGCCCGGTGAGCCGCTCGATGGCTTGCGCCGGCCGTGGCCCGTCGAAGAGGCGTAGCCGCAGCGTCCCCTCCCAGGCCTCGACGCGCACCGCATCAGGATCGGCCGCGGCCACGTCGAAGATCGAGCGCTGGAAGGTATCGAGCAGCAGCGCGTAGCCGCGGCTCGAAAGGATGAGCGGCATCGGGGTGTGGGTGCTATGGCGCCGGCCGGTGACGAACCAGGTGTCGTCGTACTCGTCGTCGCATCGCTTTCCGATCCCGTCCTCCTCGACCCACAAGGGGATGCGCTGGCCGCGGTGATCCACGTCGAAGCTCTGCCCCCCCAACCCCAAAAAGTGCTCACCGGGCGCGGCAACGAGCGAGAAGGCGGCGCGGTTGCGCGCCGGATCCGTATCCTCGATGACGAGCGCGATCTCGCCGGGCTCTTCGCTCTCGATCCGCCCGCGTGCGAGGAGCCCGCCGCTCCCGTCGAAAAGATCGAACTCGATGGCGCCGGCGCGCTTTTCTCGGACGGCGAGTCCGTCGGCCCACTGCCAGGGTCCGGCGTCCGTCTCCCGGATGCGGAAGGCGCCGAAGCTCATCTCGTAGGAGGCAGAGGCCGTGCGCGCGGAGTAAGGCGCCGGGCCGCTCGCGGCGCTCTCGACGATGAGGGAGCCGTCGGGCCGGAAGAAGGCGAGGTGCATCGGCCGCTCCTCGACCCGCACGGAGTATCCGCCGGGCAGCGGCAACCGGTCCGATCCATTTTCGCAGGCGAGGAGAACGCCCGCCGGGACGACGGCGCACAACCAGGCCCAGATCCGCATGTGGCCCTCCCGTGGCTCTGACGGACTGTAGCGGCTTTTGGCGGTTCCGGCAAACATCGATCTGGGCCGCTTGACAGCCGCCGCCACGTGATCGTATCAGCTGCACATGCAACAAAGTTGCAAGAACGACGATCCCGCGCTTCGGCTACGCTCGGCCCGGCTGCGAAGCACTCGCGCGCGCCGGGCGGTGCTCGCCGCGCTCATGCGCGCCAAACAACCCCTGACCCACGCGCAACTGGCCGAGACCGGCGGCCTGAAGGCGCTCGACCGGGTGACGCTGTACCGGACCCTCTCCGCGCTGGAGGCGGCGCGGCTGATCCACGTGGTGCGCGCCGCGGACGGGACGGCCGTGTTCTGCGCCAATCCCCGGGGGACGGGTTGTCCGGGAGGGCACGCCCACTTCCAGTGCCTCGCCTGCCGGCGCACGCTGTGCCTTCTGGAGCAGGTGCTGCCGCGAGTGGAGGCGGGCCCGGGGTACCGGATCCAGGGAAAGCAGTTCGTGGTGTTCGGCTGGTGCCCGGCCTGCGCGCGCAGGACGAAAAGAGCAGGCCGAAAAAGTCGCAACCCAAGACCTCCCCAAATGCGGAGCCGCCCCTCATGAAGAGACATCTCTTTTTCTTGTTTCTCGTGGTCTTGTGCTTCGCCGCTTCCAGGTCCGAGGCCGACGACCCTGCCGAGGCGGTGGCGTCGATCGCCCCGGGCCGTGGTGTCACCGTGCGCGCGCCGGACGGTTCCGCCTCCATGACGCTGCGCGCCCGGATGCAACTTCGCGACACCGTCAGCATGAACGGCGACACCACCAACGAGCTCGGCGTGAAGACGGCCCGGCTGGTGGTGCAGGGGCACCTGCTTTCGAGCGAGCTGCGCTACTATCTCCAGCTCGCCTTCGGCCCCGGAGATTTCGAGGCGGGCTCCTCCTCGCCGATCTACGACGCCTACCTGGAGTGGGCGCTCCACCGCGACCTGCAGATCCGCGCCGGCCAGTATTTCGTTCCGTTCGATCGCGCCCGCACCATCCGCGAGTTCGCCCTCCAGTTCGTGGACCGGCCGCAGCTCGTCTCCGAGTTCAACCTGGACCGGGACGTCGGGCTCACCCTGATGTCGCCGGATCTCTTCGGCCTGGGCGGGCGGCTGGGCTACGCCGTCGGCGTCTTCGCAGGCGGCGGCAAGAACCGGCTCGGCGGCGAGCCGATCGGCTTTTTGTTCGTGGCCCGTCTCTCCTACCGCCCCTTCGGCGCCTTCGACGAGGACACCGAAGGAGACCTCGAGCGCCTGCCCCGCCCGCGGCTGGCCATCGGCCTGGCGGGCGCCTACAACCAGAACACGCGCCGGCAGAAGAGCACCTTTGGCAACACCCTGACCCTGGGCGGTTTCGACTACGCCCACGCCGCGGCCGACGTGGTGTTCAAGCTGAGCGGTTTTTCCTTCCTGGGCGAGGTGATCTACCGCGGGGCCTCGAAGGACTTTCTGGAGGGAACGGTCAACGGAGAGGCGGTGCGTGAGGTGTCGCGCTCGGGGTGGGGGTTCATGGCCCAGGCGGGGATGATGCTCGGGAGCCGCTTCGAGGTCGCGGTGCGCTGGGATCGGCTGCGCGCGCTGGGCCAGACCGATCCCGCCCTGGTCAAGCTGGCCCGCGAGCAGGGCGACGAGATCGGCGGGGGTCTCAGCCTCTACCTCAACGGCCACCTGTTGAAGCTCCAGGCGGATTTCAGCGCGCGGGTCGGCCAGGCCGAGCCGGTGCGCCTCTTGCGAGTGCAACTGGACGCGACGTTCTAGGCCGGCGGGGTGGTGGGAGCGATGGTCCGATGCGGAGGTGACGAGGTGAAACCGCTGTTGCGCGACAGTGTGTGCCCGTTATTTTTCACTTTTACCGTGGTCATGATGTTCGTATCGGACGGCTGCGCCCAGAAGACCCCGCCGTCGCTCGAGCTGTTCGTGGGCTCGGCCACCAAGCCGGCCATCGAGGAGGCGGCCGCCCTGTACGAAAAGAAGCACGCCGTGCGGGTGCTCCTGCACTTCGGCGGCTCAGGCAAGATGCTCTCCGAGATGAAGCTCGCTCAGCGCGGCGATCTCTACTTCCCGGGCTCGTCCGATTTCATGGACCTGGCGAAACGGGAAGGGCTGGTGCTGCCCGAGACCGAGCGGCGGGTGGCCTACCTCATCCCCGCCATCAACGTGCCCGCCGGCAACCCCAAGAACATCCGCACCCTGGAGGACCTGGCGCGCCCCGGGGTGCGCGTCGGCATCGCCCGGCCCGACGCGGTGTGCGTGGGCCTGTACGCCGCCGAGGTGCTGGAGAAGTCCGGGCTCAAAGACAAGATCCGTCCCAACATCGTGACGCACGCCGAGTCGTGCGAGAAGACCGCCCAGCTCGCCGCGCTGGGTTCGGTGGACGCGGTGCTGGGCTGGCGGGTGTTCCACTACTGGCAGCCGGACAAGATCGAGACCGTGCTGCTCTCCCCGGAGCAGGTCCCCCGCATCGGTTACATCCCCATCGCGGTGGCGGTGTTTTCGAAGGATCGCGCCCGGGCGCAGAGCTTCATCGACTTCTTGGTGGGGGAGGAGGGCCAGGCGGTGTTTCGCAAGTGGCACTACCTCACCTCCCTGGAGGAGGCGCGCGCCTTCACCCGGCCGGACACCCCGGCCGGCGGCGAGTGGAAGCTCCCGGAGGGCTGGTAGATGCGGAACTGGTTCGAGGGCCTGCTGCTCACCGCGGTGGGGGTGAGCGTCACCCTGATGCTGGCGCTGCTGGCCGCGCAGCTTGGCTACACCGGGGCCGCGGCGCCGTTTGCCATGCTGGCCCGGCCCGAGGTGCTCGACGCCATGCATCTCAGCGCGATCACCGCCACGGTGGCGGCGCTGCTCGCGCTCCTGTTGGCCCTGCCCACCGGCTACGCCCTGGCGCGCTGGCGCTTTCCGGGCCGCTCGGCGCTGGAGTGCCTGCTGGTGATCCCCACCATCATGTCGCCCATGGCGCTCGGGGTGGCCCTGGTGCTCATGTTCCGCACCGGCCCCGGCCAGTGGGTGGAGGACCACCTGCTGCGCTTCGTGTTCGAGGTGCCGGGCATGATCCTGGCCCAGTTCTTCGTGGCCTTCGCGCTCGAGGTGCTGGTGCTGCGCGCCACCTTCTCCGCCCAGAACATCCGCCTGGAGCACGTGGCGCGGCTCCTGGGGTGCACGCCCTGGCAGGCCTTCTGGCGCGTATCGCTGCCGCTCGCTCGCAACGGCGTGCTGGCGGCGCTCATCCTGGGCTGGGCGCGGGCCATCGGCGACTTCGGCGCCACCTCCACCATCGCCGGCGCGGTCAAGGGCAAGACCGAGACCATGCCCATCAGCATCTACCTGAGCCTGGCCTCGGTGAGCCTCGACCGGGCGGTGGCCCTGAGCGTCGTGCTCACCCTGGTGAGCCTGGTGGGGTATCTGGCCGTGTACCTGGTGCTGCGGCCGAGGTCGACATGATCGAGGTCCGTCATCTTGCGCTTGGGCGCGGGAAGTTCCGCCTCCGGAACATCGACCTGCGGATCGATCCCGGGGAGTGCCTGGTGCTCATCGGCCCCTCGGGCGCGGGCAAGACCCTCCTGCTCGAGACGCTGCTCGGCATCCACGAGCCGGAGGCGGGCGAGATCGTCGTCGGCGGCGAGGACCTCACCCGCCGGCCGCCGGAGCGGCGCGGCTTCGCCTACGTGCCGCAGGACCTGGCGCTGTTCCCTCACTTGAGCGTGTACGACAACGTGGCCTTCTCGCGGCGCGGCCGCGGCGCGCGGGAGGAGGCGGAGCGGGCGGTGCGCCAGGCGGCGGGCTGGCTGGGCATCGGACATCTATTGGAGCGCCGCGGCATCATGAGCCTCAGCGGGGGCGAGAAGCAACGCGTGGCCCTGGCCCGGGCGCTGGTGGCCGAGCCGCGCGTGCTGTTTCTGGACGAGCCGTTCAACTCCCTGGACGCCGCGCTGCGCCGGGAGCTGGTGCGCGAGCTCTCTGAGCTGCGCCGGCGCATCGGGCTCACCACGGTGCTGGTCACGCACGATCCCGATGAGATGTTCGCGCTGGGAGACCGGGTGGCGTTGCTCATGGAGGGGCGGATCCACCAGGTGGGCACCCCCGAGGAGGTGTGGCGGCGGCCGGCCACGGTGGCGGCGGCGCGGTTGCTCCTGGTCGAGAACCTGTTCCCGGTGGACGGCGTGGACCCGGGAGGGAGCGCCGAGAGACACCGGTTCCGGCTGGGGCAGCTCTCGGTCGAAGGGCCGGCGCCGGACGAGACGATCCGTATGGAGCGGTTGTGGCTGGGCATCCGCGCGCAGCATGTCCGTGTCGGCGAGGTGGATGGGGGAGGCATCCCGGCGCGGGTCCGGCGCGTCGAGCGGCGGGCGGGCCGCTGGATGCTCTCGGCTCGTCTCGACTCCTGCCCGGAACGGACGGTGGAGGCGGTCCTGGCGGAATCCGCCGAGGCGAACCGCTATGGAGAGGGCGCCCCGCTGGTGGTGGGCTTTCCCCCGGAACACCTCATGCTGATCCCGGAGTCGCCTGGCGCAAAGATGCCGGCGGGGGAGGCTGAGTGAAGCCGGGGCCGCGACACCTGCTGGGGATCTTTGGATCCGTGCTGGCCCTGGTGGGGGTGGCCTGGCTGCTCGGCAAGTCCTGCGGCAGCGGGCGCCAGGTGGTGCGGGTGCTGGCGGCCGACGCCCTGGCCGTGGCGGTCGGGCAGCTCGAGGAGATCTTCGAGCGCGAGAACCCCGATGTCGACGTGCGCGTGATCGTGGACGGCAGCGTCATGCTCCTGCGCCGGCAGCAGCTGCACCCGGCCGACGTGGTGCTGCTCGCGGACGAGCGCCTGATCGAGACCGGCTTGCGGCCGGAGGACGCCGACTGGCTGGTGCGCTTCGCCAATACCGAGATGGTCATCGCCTACACCCCGGCCAGCCGCTTCGCCGGTGAGATCACCACCGAGAACTGGCCCGAGATCCTGCTGCGGCCCGAGGTGATCGTGGGGCACGCCGATCCGGCCATCGATCCCTGCGGCTACTTCGCCCGCTTGAGCTGGAAGCTCGCGGAGCTTGCGGCGGGCGGTGCCCCCGAACCCCCCGCGCGCCTCGCGGAGCGGTTGGCGGAGAAATCCTCCGCCCAGTACCAGCGCCCCGATGCGCTCACGGTGCTGGCCCTCCTCCAGGCGCGGGCCATCGACTATGCCTTCGTGTACCGCTGCCACGCGGCCGATCACCGCCTGCCCTACGTGCGCCTGGCCGATGCGGTGAACCTGGGGCGCGCGGAGCTGGCGGGCGAGTACGGCCGGGTGGCCCTGGAGGTGCCGGACTACCGCGGGCAGAGCGTGTCCATGCGGGGACACCCCATCACCTTTGGCCTCACCATCTCCCGGCGCTCGACGCACCCCGAACCGGCCGAGCGGTTCGTGCGCCTGCTGCTGTCGGCGCGCGGCCGGGAGGTCCTGCGCGATTCCGAGATCGTGCCGCTCTCGCCGGCGCGCGCCCCCGCCTGGTCGAGGAACCTGCCGGCAACTCTTTCGGACCTGGTGGTCGCCGATCCGGCGCCCGAGAACTAACGGCCGGGGCAGCCTTGACAATTCGTGTGGGAATAGAATATCGCTTGCCGCGGTTTCGAGTCGCGTAAAACAACCGCGAGGGAGAGCCATGATCGAAGTCACCAACCTGGTCAAGCGCTACCGTGACCTGGTCGCCGTGGACGGCATCAGCTTCAAGGTGGAGAAGGGCGAGGTGCTGGGCTTCCTGGGCCCGAACGGCGCCGGCAAGACCACCACCATGCGCATCCTCACCGGGGCCTCGCCGGCCACCTCGGGCAAGGCGGTGGTGGCGGGGTTCGACGTGTTCGAGCAACCGCTGGAGGTGAAGCGCCGGGTGGGCTACCTGCCCGAGCAGCCGCCGCTGTACGACGACCTCGACACCCGCTCGTACCTCCTGTTCGTGTCCCGCATCAAGGGCCTGCGCGGCGAAAAGCAGAAAAACGAGATCGAGCGGGTGATTGCCGCCTGCAACCTGGAGAGCGTCCGGAAGCGGCGCCTGGGCGAGCTGTCCAAGGGTTTCCGCCAGCGGGTGGGCCTGGCCCAGGCGCTGCTGGGCGAGCCCGAGGTGCTCATCCTGGACGAGCCCACCATCGGCCTCGACCCCAACCAGATCGTGGAGGTGCGCACGCTGATCCAGAAGCTGGCCGAGAAGCACACGGTGATCCTCTCCACCCACTACCTGCCCGAGGTCATCCAACTGTGCCGCCGGGTGGTGATCGTGCACCGGGGCCGCATCGCGGCCAACGACACCCTGGAGAACCTCACCGCCGGGGGCCGCTCGCTGGAGCAGACCTTCTACGACCTCACCCAGCAATAGGAGGCCGCCATGCGAAACGTCTTCGCCATCGTGCGCAAGGAACTCCTGCAGTACTTCACCACCTCGGTCGCCTACTGGGTGTTCGCGGTGTTCTCGCTGGTGACCAGCTTCTTCTTCATCCGCATCCTCACCTTCTTCCAGCGCAGCATCATGCTGAACAGCCAGATGCGCCCCCAGATGCTGCAGTACATGAACTTCACCGACCAGGTGCTGGCGCCGTTGTTCTACAACGCCGCGGTGATCCTCATCTTCGTGGCGCCCTTCCTCACCATGCGCCTCATCGCCGAGGAGCGCCGCGCCCGCACCTTCGACCTCTTGCTCACCAACCCGGTGACCCCGTTCCAGATCGCGCTCGGCAAGTACCTGGCCTCGCTGGTGGTGCTCCTGGTGATGGTGCTGCTCACCCTGGTGTACCCGCTGCTGGTCTCGGCCTACGCCGAGGTGGGGGCGGTGGCCTGGAGCACCGTGTTCACCGGTCTGCTCGGCATCTTCCTGCTGGGAGCGTCGTTCACCGCCATCGGCATGTTCGTGTCCTCGCTCACCCAGTCGCAGGTGGTGGCGGCCTTCCTCACCTTCCTGGTGCTGCTGCTCCTGTGGGTGGTGGGCTGGGCCGGGGCGGACAACGCCGGGCTGGCGCGCGAGATCCTGACCGGGCTCTCGGCCATCGAACACATCCGCGGTTTCGCCAAAGGCGTCATCGATCTCAAGGACCTGGCCTACTACGCCTCGCTGATCGGATTGGGTTTGTTCTTCACCCACCGCTCCATCGAGACGCTGCGCTGGCGCTAGAGAAGGGAGGAGACGACCATGACCAGACTGGGACGCATCCTGGGCGTGGTGGGCGGCGCGGCCGTGGTGACCGTGCCCTTCCCGACCATGTTCCTGTGGGACTGGGAGTTCAACACCCTCGTCGCCTTGCAGCTCTTCTTGGGCCTGATCGGCGTCGGGGTGTGGTTGTTCACCAACCTCGCGGGCGTGCGCCAGCGCTTTTGGGGCCGCTCGGCCTTCTACTGGAGTTTCACCGCGGTGTACGCGGTGGCGGCGCTGGCGCTGGCCTTCCTGCTCAACTACCTGGCCTGGGCCCACCCGGCCCAGGCGGACTTCACCAGCGAGGGGGTGTATTCGCTCTCGGACCAGAGCCAGAACGTGCTGGCCTCGCTGGATGACGACGTCAAGGCCATCGCCTTCTACAGCACCAAGGAGCCGGCCTACGACGTGGTCAAGAACTTCCTGGAGCGCTACCGCTACGGCAGCAACCGCTTCTCCTACGAGTTCGTGGACCCGGTGGTGCGCGAGGACCTGGTGGAGAAGTACCGCGTCTCGGCCGACGGCCCGCGCATCGTGCTCAGCTACAAGGGGAAGGAAGAGCGGGTGAAGATCGACGACGAGTCCTCCTCCGGCCCCGAGGAGACCATCACCGCCGCGCTGCTCAAGCTCACCGCCGCGGGCGCAAGCCACAAGATCTGCTTCCTCACCGGGCACGGCGAACGCTCGCTGCAGGGCCAGGACGCCCAGAGCGCCATGACCCTGTGGGCGGAGGACATGCGCACCGAGGGCTTCCAACCGGAGACGCTGTCGCTGCTGGAATCCCCGGAGGTGCCCGCCGAGTGCAAGGCGCTGGTGGTGGTCGGCCCGCGCCAACCGATCATCGAAAGCGAGATCGCCAGCATCCAGAAGTACCTCGACGGCGGCGGCCGGGTGATGATCTTCAGCGGCTACCAGGACGCGAATTCGCTCAACCCGCTGGCCCTGTCCTACGGCATCCTGGTGGGCTCCGACGTGGTGATGAACCCGCGCGCGCGCTCGCCGCTGGAGGCGGTGACCGACCCCATGCGCTACCCGCAGGACCACGCCATCTTCTCGCGCTTCTTCCGCGGCGGGGTGGTGGTGCTCAACCAGCTCCAGGCGGTGTTCCCCATGGCCCACTCGGTGAAACGGGCCGGCGGGAACCTGCCGGGGATCGAGACCGTCGAGCTGGTCGCCACCGGGCCGCAGAGCTGGGGCGAGAGCGACAACCTGGAGAAGGTGGAGGCGGTGGCCTTCGACGCCGGCAAGGACCTGCCCGGGCCGGTGCCCATGGCGGCGGTGGCCGAGAAGAAGAACCCCGCCGCGGCCGGCGAGGGGACGGTCGGGACGCGCATCGCCGTGTTCGGGTCCTCGTTGGTGCCGGTGGACGCCGCCTACCGCATCTTCCCCTTCAACCGCAACCTGGTGATGAACACCCTGGCCTGGCTGGCGGCCGAGGAGAAGAAGATCACCATCCGGCCGCGATTCCGGGCCGCCTCGCTGCTGCGCCTCGACGAGGGGCAGATGAAGTTCATCTCGTCGTTCTCCACCGTGCTGCTGCCGCTGCTCATCCTGGCGGTGGGGCGCACAGTGCGCGAGATGCGTTCTGGAAACTGAGTCCTTCGGGAGGTGCCGCATGACCTACCGCACCCGCACCCTGCTCAAAGGCGGCGTCTCGTTGCTGGTCCTGGCCGGCGTCGTGCTGGTGGCCGTCTTCGGCGTCCACCGCCCGCGGCTGGAGAAGCAGAAGGCCGAGCTGGCCGCCAAATTGGTGCTGGACATGGACGCCGCCGCGCTGAAGGCCCTCCGGGTCACGAGCGAGGGGGCGACCACCCGCCTGGAGAAGACCGGCACGGACGAGAAGCAGCTCGCCACCTGGAGGATGGTGGAGCCGGTCCAGGACGAGGCCGACGACATGGCGGTGAACGGCCTGGTGGGCGCGCTGGATCGGCTGGACTTCGCCTCGCGCATCAGCGGTGAGGACGCCAAGGATCTCGCCCGCTACGGCCTGGAGCCGCCGCGCGGCGAGATCCGCGTCGAGCTCGTGGACGGCAAGACCCTGGGGCTCAAGATCGGCAAGGTGAACGTCTTCTCCAACCAGCTCTACATCCAGCGCGAGGGTGATCCCGACGTGCTGGTCACGGCCTCGTTCAACGAGTCGGCCCTGCTGAAGAAGAGCTTCGATCTGCGGCGCAAGGAGATCTTGCGTTTCGAGAACGACAAGGTGACCAAACTCTCGCTCGCTCATGGCCGCAACCGGGTCGAGCTCGAGCGCCAGGGCGGCGCCTGGCGGCTGGTGGCGCCGCTCCAGGACGAGGCCGACGAGGCCGAGGTCGTAAACCTCCTCAACGCCCTGCGCAACCTGCGCGCCGCCTCGTTCCCCCCGTCGGCGGAGCCGGCCAAGGCCTTCGGCCTCGACGCGCCGGCGGTGACGGCCAATCTCGAGCTGGGGGACCAGAGCCAGGCCGTCGAGCTCCTGGTCGGCGCGGACAGCCAGAAGGGCAAGTTCTTCGCGCGCCGCAGCGCTCCCCCGGGGCCGCTGGCGGAGATCCGCGAATACCAGCTCAAGAACGCACAGAAGACGGCCTTCGATCTCCAGGCGCGCTCGCCGGTTCGCTTCGATAGCAAATCGGTGTTCAAGATCAAGCTGGCCTCGGCGTCCGAGCTCATCGTGCTCGAGAAGAAGGTGGTCGAGGTCCCGGCCCAGGACAAGGAGCCGGCCCGGACCCAGGACAACTGGGCCATCCTGTCGCCCATGTCCGCGCCGGCGCGGCTGTACAAGGTGACCTCATTTCTCAGCGCGCTCTCCTCGCTCAAGGCCAGCCGTTTCGCCGGGCCCAAGCAGGGCGCCAACCTGGCGGAGTTCGGCCTCGACAAGCCCGAGCGCACCATCACCCTGCTCGACAAGGAGGACAAGGAGATCGGCGTGCTGTACGTGGGCAAGACCACGGCCGAAGGCACCTTCGTCATGGGCAGCGCCCGGCCCCAGGTGTGCCTGGTGGAGGCGCAGAAGATCGGGCAGTTCCCCAAGACGGCGGCGGACCTTGCGGATTCTCTGCCCACGCAGAATCCCCCCCCCGCCGGCCCCTGATCCGCCGGCGGTCCGGCTTGCCCGGCGGAAAAAAGAACTTGCCTTGCCGCCGATGTTGGCGTAATAAGACCGCCCCGGTCCGGAGGTGTCCATGGCCCGTGTAACCGTCGAAGACTGCCTGCGTCAGGTCCCCAACCGCTTCGCGCTGGTGCTGCTCGCGACGCGGCGCACCCGCCAGCTCCTCGAAGGCGCCAAACCCCTGGTCAAGGCCAAGAACAAGCCGGCCATCATCGCGCTGCGCGAGATCGCCCAGAACAAAGTCCGCATCAAGCCCCAGGAGCCCGGAAAGGCCGGATGACGAAGCCCATCCTCGACCAGCGCCGGCACGAGCGGCGCAAGCTCAAGGTGGAGATCCAGGTCGGGGACGGCTCCGCCGGCGGCGAGCTGTGCTTCGACAGCCGCGACGTGAGCGAGGGGGGCGTGTTTTTGCGCTCCGACTTGCTGCTCGAGGTGGGGGAGACCTTCTTCCTCACCTTCGTGCTGCCCGGGGCCGAGGTGGCGCTGCGCACCCGGGGGCGGGTCACCTGGGTCAACCGCGATTCCCAGAGCCGCCCCGACGATCCGCCCGGCATGGGTGTGCAGTTCCTCGACCTCTCGGAGGCCGAGCGCGAGGCGCTGCGCGCCGCCCTCGAGTGATGTCGCCAGGGGGGTGAGCCCCCTGGACCCCCTGAAGAAACCTGCCGGCAAGGTGAGACCTCGGAAATAACTTTCAAGAAAGGGAATTCCTCTTTCAAAGAGAGGAGCATGCCTGCATGCTCCCCATAGCTGCGATTCCAGCCGTAGCTCGGCCGCAGTCAAGGGTGAGCGAAGCGAATCGCGTGCGACCGAAGGCCCTTGACTGCATAGGCCGAGCGAAGGCTATCGCGGAAAAAAAGATAAAAGGACCGTTACTGTAGATAGGGGAACTAGAAAATCAGTGGCAAATGACAAGGGTGAGGTGCGCGCCTCGGAAGCTCAGTAAATCGCTTGGTAGCAGGTCGTCCAGCGTCTTATTCGGCCACGCGGAACAAAAGCGGTGAGGCCGAGAGCGGCCAGTCGGTGCCGCCGTCGGGGAAGTAGAAGCCGCCGTCCGGGGTGGGCACGCAAGGAATGAGAGAGCCCGTCACCTCGCGGGTCGATGCCGAGAGCGTCCCCTCGCCCGGGGCGAGGCCCTCCAGGATCACCTGGTTGCCTGCCAGCGGATCGCTCTGGCAATCGAGGCGCGCGACGCCCGCAGGCTCCAGCGCGAAGAACAGCGCCAGCGAGACATCCTGGCTCCGCCCCGAGTCGTAGCGCCCCTCGGCCCGCACCCAGGCCCGCTGCCCCGGGTTCAGCCGGTAACGGCCGTCGCCGCCCGGGTTGCTGCCGGCGAGGGAGAGCTCGATGGAGGTGAGTTTCCCCCCGGGGGTGTCGGAGGGCTCGCAGGCGAAGGCGCTCCAGACGAGCGCCAGGATTGCCCACCTTGCCCGAGCCCGCCAGCTTCGCAAGGCCCCACTCCCGGTCACGCTTTTCACGGATTGTCGAAGAGACCCGCTCAAGTCGCCCGCCGTCACTTGATCTTGATGCCGAAGAACCGTCCCTCGCGCTCTGCCTTCTCCTTGCGGGAGGTGAGCAGGCGCACCTCGCGGGACACCTCGAGGTCCTTGCTGTTTATTTTGAACGCCTTCCTGAGGTACTGCTCGTAGTTGGCCTGGTCTTTCGCCTTCTGATAGATCAGCGACAGAAAGCGCATCGCCCAGAAGGAGTCGGGGCAGCTCTTGGCGACTTCCAGGAGCCCGGCCTTGCACTTCTCCATCCGCTCCGACTCTTTGCCCTCGAGACGCATGGACTCGGACCACCAGTAGTGGGCCATGTAGTCGCCGTTCTTGGGATCGAGGTCGGCGGCCCATTTGAAACACTCGCTGGCCTTGAGGAAGTCCCGCTTCTTGAAGAACACCTGCCCCTTGGCGAACTGGATCTTGGCCTCCTCCGGCCGCGGGGCGCCCTGGGTCTGCTTGCCCTGCTTGTTCTCGTACTGGGCGCGGGCGTTGGGGTCCATCAGCACCTGGGCGGCCTCGTTGATCTTGGAGGAGATGGCCTCCATGCGGCTGCGCAGCTCGGGCTCGTCGGACTTGGCGATGCGGTCGGGGTGGTAGACCTTGGTGAGCGTCAGGAAGGACTTCTTGATGGTCTCGGTGCTGGCGTCCTTTTCCACCTCCAGCACGCGGAAGAAGTCCGCGGTCTTCATCTCCTCGAACTTCTGGTTGATCTTGCGGCGAAGTTCATCGGGCACACTCGACGGGGCCTGGCGGGTCCCCGCCGCCGGGGTCATGCGGCGGGCGGTCGGCGGCGAGGTGGCGCTTCTCGCGACCGGGCGCGCCGGGGTGGCCGCCGGGCCCGAAGGGGCGGCGGCCGGTCGGGAGACACCCAGGGGCTGGGCCATTTCTGGTTCCTCGATCTCCAACATGCCGCACCAGAACAGCGAAAGCAGCATCATCATCGAGTTCAGCGGGCCGCAGCGAGCGGCGCGCACGAACTCCTGCGGCAGGCGGAACTCCCGCAGCAGCTCGGCGTCCTGCATGTCCTCCTTGGGAAACTCGAACAGCTCCTTGCGCTCGATGAACAGGCCGGTGGCCTTGCACGACTTGCCCACCAGCGACGTCAGGGCGCGCTTGAGGTCGTCCTCTTTGTAGTGGGTGTGGATGGCGGCGTAGATGAGCGCGTAGGGATTGACCCGGATGGGATCCATCGGGGTGGCCGGGTCCTCGTCCTCGGCGAAGCGGAACGTCCCCTGGCGGATGGCGAAGAACTTGGACAGCTTGCGGGCCATCTGCACCGACAGGGCGCGCTCGAGCTGTTCTTCGTTGATCTTCCCCATGGCCAGCAGCACCTGGCCCTGGAGTTTCTTGGTCTTGGCCATCTCCATGAGCGACTGGTTGAAGGCCGCGTCGTCGATCATCCCCAGCTCGCGCATGATCTGGCCCAAAAATTCCTGGGCCTTGGGCATGAACACCCCGCAGGGGAAGCCCTCGACGAACCACACCCACGGCTCGCCGGCCTCGGTCGCAAGGTACAAAATGCCGTCGAACTTGCGCTCGAGCGCCAGGGCGAACAGCATGGGCAGCGGGAACTCCTCCAGCGAGCCCTCGAGCTTGAATTCCGGAAGGAAGGCGGACTTCATGACGTTGGCAGTGTATCTATAAAGCCGGAGCGTGGCAAGCGGACCGGCGCCCTACGGCGCTGCGGCCTTCTTGCGGCAGCCGCCGGCCTGGAGCATCACGCCGAAGCCGTTGGGGTATGCCTCGGACAGCGTCACCGGCAGCCGCCCGGTGAGCGAGCGTTCGCCGGCGATGGCCTCGGCGGCGGCCTGCTGGGCCTCGAGCTGGTAGGAGTAGGTGCACAGGTAGCCGGCCACCCGGGGGAAGCTCTTCAGCCAGTAGGGCGAGCCGAAGGACACCACCAGCAGCGGGCGCTGGCTCTTCTGGTAGAACTCCTGCGCAAGCCGCGCCTGGTAGGCGTTGGCCACGCCGATCACCACCACCTCGCTCTCGCCGGCGAGCTGCAGCAGGGCCTCGAGCTCTCGCTGGCGCTGGGCGGCGGAGGGGTTGCGCGTGAGGGTCAGGGTGCGGCTGTTCGGCAGCCGCTTCCGCAGCGCCGTCAGGAACGCCGGGTAGGGCGCCGCCGCCACCACCTTGCGCTCCGGGCACAGCGGCAGCAGGCCTTCGTTTCTCACCAGGGTCAGCCCGCGCGCGGCCGCTGCCATGGCCAGGCGCTGGTGAAAGGGGTTGGGCAGCAATGAGAGCTCCGTGCACGCCGGCCGCGAGAGCGCGGCCAGGGTGCCGCGCCGAAGCTTCAGCGACAGGATGCGGCGCAGGGCCTGGCGCAGCCGCTCCGCGGGGAGGGTGCCGTCCTGAACCGCCGTCAGCAAGGCCTGGAAGGCCTCCTCCTTCTTGCGCTGGGTCCACAGCACCATGACCTGGTCAGCGCCGGCGCGGATGGCCTGCACCGCGGCCGCGCCCACCCCGCCCCGGTCGGTGATGGCCCGCATCTCGAGGTCGTCGGTCACCGCCAGGCCCTCAAACCCCATCTCGCGGCGCAACAATCCGTCGATCACCCGCGGCGACAGCGAGGCCGGCAGCCCGTCGGGGTCGAGCGCCGGCACCTGGACGTGGGCCAGCATCACCGCGTCGAGCTGGGAGGCGAACGCCAGGCGGAAGGGCTCGAGCTCGACCTTGCGCAGCTCCTCCAGCGAAAGCTCGATGCGCGGCAGGTCGAAGTGCGAGTCCGAGCGGGTCGTGCCGTGGCCGGGGAAGTGCTTGGCCACGGTGATGGCGCCCCCGTGTTGCTGCCCGAGCAGGTAGGGCAGCCCCAGGCGGGAGACGTTCTCGGCCCGGTCGCCGAAGGCGCGCACGTTGATCACCGGGTTCTCGGCCGAGCGGTTGATGTCCAGCACCGGGGCCAGGTTCATGTCGATGCCGATCAGGCCGAGGTCGATGGCGCTCCCCTGGCCGGCCAGGTACGCTAGCACCGGGTCGCGGGTGGCCCCCAGGCTCATGGCCCCCGGCACCACCAGCACCTTCTCGCGCACCCGCACCACGTTGCCGCCCTCCTGATCGATGGCCACGAAGGGCTGCACCTCGTCCGCCATGGCCTCGCGCACCCCGCGGATGAGCGCGCACAGCTGGCGGTTGTTGCGCACGTTGCGGTCGAAGAGCAGCACCCCGCCGGGGTGCAGCGAGCGCAGCAAGCGCTCGATCTCGGGCCCCATCTCGGTCCCGCCGAAGCCGACGATGAGCAACTGGCCCACCTGCTGCGGAAGATCCAGCGACTCGATGAGCTCCTCCACCCGGGCGGCCCGGTCCAGGTCCTGCTCGAGCGCGGCCTGCGGGGGCGCGCCCAGCAGCAGCCACAGCAAAAAGAAGATCATCCCGAGGCCTTGTCTGGCTGGGCCGCGCGCTCGGCGCCTGCGTCGAGCGGCAGCGGGATGGACTTGAGGCGATCGAGGATCGGCGCGATGGTCTTGCGGTACTCGGCCAGGCGCGCGGGGGGGACCGGATCGGCCGGCGGGAACTTCTGCGTCAGCGGATTGATGAGCGCGCCGTTCTTGCGCATGGCGTAGTGCAGGTGCGGGCCGGTGGACATGCCGGTGTTGCCCACCCAGCCGATGACCTGCTTCTGGCGCACCCGCCCGCCGGGGCGCACCTCGCGGGCGATGGCCTGCAGGTGAGCGAAGGCGGTCTCGTAGCCGTTGGCGTGGCGCAGCGTGACCAGGTTGCCGTTGGCCCCCTTGTAACCGGCGAACAGCACCGTGCCGTCCGCGGGGGCCCAGATCGGGGTGCCCACCGGCGCGCCGAAGTCGATGCCGGCGTGCATGGCCGAGTAGCCCAGGATGGGGTGCACGCGCTGGCCGTACCCCGAGGTGATGCGCACGAACTTGAGCGGCGACTTGAGGAAGGCCTTGCGCAGCGAGCCGCCGTCTTCGTCGAAGTAGCCGTCCTCGCCGTCTTTTACTGCGAAGCGGAAGGCCCGGTGCACCCCCACGAAGCCGCGGTACTCGGCGGCCAGGATGCGGCCGTAGCGCAGGAACTTCCCGTCCAGGCGGTGCTTCTCCACCAGCAGGCGGATGACGTCGCCGCGCCGGGTGTCGGTGTAGAAGTCGATGTCCCAGGCGAAGATGTCCACGATCAGCATCACCAGCGCCGGCCGCTCGCCGGCCGCCTCGAGCGACTGGTACAGGGAGCCCTCGACCTGGATGGCGATGGGCTCGATCGAGACCTCCAGCCGCTCCACCTCGCGCCGGCTGGAGAGTTTTCCCCCCCGTCGCTCCAAGAGGAAGCTCACCTCGGGCTGGCGCGCCGGCTGGTAGGCGAAGCGCAAGAGCTTTCCGCGCGGGGTCTTCCACAGGGTGAAACCGTCGCCCTCCCGGCAGCGGCGAAAGTCCAGCACCGAGCGCAGCCCGGCCACCACGGCGTCGCGGATGGCCGGCTCCACGCCCTCGCGCTGCATGGCAAACGACAGGCTCTCGTTCTGTTCCAGGCGGCCCTCGAGCTTCTGGCACCAGTCCGAGAGCGCGCGCAGACCGGCCACGCCGGCGGCGGCCTCGAGGTCGAAGCGCTCTGTCGAGCGGGAAGCCTTCGGGGCCGGATCGTTCGCCGGGAGGCGTATCCCGGCCACGCCCCGCATCTCTCCCAGGGCGCTTTGGAACCTCTCGTTCGGGGCGGACGCGCCGGCCGGCTCCGCAGGCCGCATGGCCGCGGCCGGGGGCGGGACCGGCGTTCCACCATCGAGCTTCTCTCCGCCGGATTTCTCGCCGCCGGGCAGCCCGCGGATGAAGAACAGGTAGCCGTTGACGAGCAGCAGGATGCCGACCAGCAGCGGCCAGCCGGGCTTGAACTTCTTTCCCAGCACGCGGCGCGATCGTTGCGAGCGGAACGGCTCCATGGGGGGAGTGTACCTTCGGTGGCGGGGATGTCAAAGGGGTTTGCGCGCCGCGAACGGGTGGCCGGAGGCGCGGCTGCTTGACCGACCGCCCGGGTTGATTAGAATGCAGCCGGTCTTTTCAGGAGGCCTTCATGAACCAGGCGCCGTCTCGCTTGAAGGTGTGGCTCAACCAGGTCCGCGCGCCGTTTCTCGTTTTGCCCGTGCTGTTGTGCCTGGTGGGCGGCGCTCTGGCCTGGCGCGACGGGGTGCTGGACGTGCCGCGTTTGCTCTTGTGCATGTTGGGCACGCTGCTCGCGCACGTGGCGGTGAACCTCTTCAACGAGCACTCCGACCACCGCACCGGCATCGACTTTCGTACTCAGCGCACGCCGTTCTCCGGCGGCAGCGGCACCCTGCAGGCCGGCCTGAACACGCCCCGGGCCGTGTACGCCGCGGCGGTCGGGACGTTGCTCGCCGCCCTCGCCATCGGCGTCTACCTGGCGCTGACCTCGGGGCCGGAGCTCTTCGTGCTCATCGTCATCGGCGGGCTGGCCACGGTGTTCTACACCACCCACCTGGCCCGTTTCATGCTCGGGGAACTCACGGCGGGGATCTGCCTGGGGAGCTTCGTGGTACTGGGCGCCTACTTCGCCATGGCGGGCCGGTTCACCTATGAGGCGGTGTTGCTGTCGGTGCCGCCCGGGATCCTCACCGCGTTGCTCTTGTTCCTCAACGAGTTTCCCGACGCGGAGGCCGACCGCAGCGCCGGGCGCCGGCACCTGGTCATCGTGCTCGGCCACGGCAAGGCGGCTCGCCTGTACACCGCCGCCCTGGCCGTCATGTACCTGTGGATCGCCGCCGGGGTGATCGCGGGGTTCTTCCCGGGGATGGTGGCCATCAGCCTGCTCACCATGCCCATCGCGGCCATCGCGGTGCGCCAGGCGCTGTTCTTCGGCAAGGACGTCGCGGCCATGGTGCCGGGGCTCGCTGCCAATGTGATCGTGGTGCTGGGCACCGACCTGTTGCTGGCGGTCGGGTATTTCGTGGGTTGATTCAGTCTGCGGCCGCGGGGCGAAGGCGGGCGCACACCGTCCGCGAGGCGGGCAGCGCATCGCGGGCGAGGCTCCGGCGCGGTAGAGGATCGCCGACCACCAGGCACACCAGGGCCTCCTCGTCGCCGTCGAGGGAGAACGCGCCCGGCAGGGCCACCTCGTTGCCGCAGGCGAGCCGCTGGAGCGGAAGGGGAAAGAACACCTCGCCTCCCTGGATGACCACGAGTTCGACCGCGGGCTCGCCGGGCGGCGGGCAGGTGAGCAGCGCCTTGAAGCGATCGCCGGGCGCGAAGACCCCCGGGTCCCGCTGAACGGCGCCGCCGCGTTCCCGCACAAGGACCACCGCCAGCTCTCCGCCCTTGACCGTCATCCGCGCAGGCAGCGCGCCCCGCTCTGTCGGCGCGGCCGGCCACAGCAGCATGACCAGTAGCGCCGAGGCCAGCGCTGCCGCCGCGGCCCCGAGCCACACGAAGCCGCGCCGCGCGGGCGCCGGGGTGGGGGAGGGGAGCGGGCGCAGAACGGGCGCGGGCTCGGCCCGGATGACCTCCAGGCAGGCCTGGCAGGCGGGGCAGCGCTCCAGGTGATCGCGCACCAGAGAGCGCTCCTCGGCCGGTAGCTCGCCGAGGGCGAAACGCTCCAGGCGGAGCCAGGACACGGGTTCGCCGACACATTCGAGTTTCATGGCCTCACCCCGCTCGTGGCGGCCAACGCCCGCACCGTCTCCTGGATGCGGGCCAGGCGCTTGGTCACGGTCTTGCGGCTGAGCGCGAGGGTGTGCGCGATCTCCTCCTGCGTCAGATCGTCGAAGTAGCGGCACACCAGGACCTCCAGGTCCCGCTGACCCAGGCGCTCGGCGAGCCTCTCCAGAAGGTCCAGCCCGATCACCATCTCGTCGCAGCGGGTGCGCGCCGGGCCGCGCAGGCTCTCGTCGTACCGCTCGCGCAGGCGCGCCCGGGTTCCCCGATCGCGCAGCAGGCTCACGCAGCGGTTGGTCACCGCGCGGTACAGGTACGGCAGGTCCGCTTCGGTCACGCCGCGCGACAAGAGCTCGACGAATATCCCGTGCACGACGTCCTCCGCGTCCTGACGGTTGCCCAGGATGCGCTGCCCTTTCCGCAGCAGCGCCGGGGCGTATCGGTGGTAGATCTCCACGCCCCCTCCGGCTACTGGCAGCGCCCGTCGGACACGCCGAGCGCGACGCAGTCGCCGCTGGCGTGGTCGGGCGGGCAGTCGCCGTCGCTCTGGCAGGGGCGCCCGTCGTACCAGCACAGGGCGAGCGCGCCGGACCCTTCGCAGCGCCGGCTCTGGCAGTCCTCGTCACGCAGGCAGACGGCGCCGCTCTCGGCACGCCCCTGGCCGGGGGCGCACTGCCACGGCCGGGGCTGCCACAGTCGATTTTGTTCGGCGGGCCATTCGGCCAGGGTGCAGAGTAGGCCGTCCGGGCAGGCAACTAAATCGCAGCAGCTCGAGCACACCTCGCTACAGCACACCCCGCTTGCGCACTCGCGGTCCTGTAGGCAGCGTTCGCCCAAGTGGCGCGAACCCTCCGGGACGCAGGCGGCGTGCAGGCCGAATTCGTCGGGCACAAGGCCGCAGGTATCGCCGGCGCAGTCCGCCTCCTGCTGGCACTCTCCGCACGTCAGGTACAGATCGTCGGCGTTGCGGTAGGGAAAGCCGCTCGGGCCGCACACCCCGGAGGCGCACTGGCCGTCGTGCTCGCAGGTGGCGCCCAGCGGCCGCTGGTCGAGGGGCAGCGGCGCGCCGGAGCAATCGCCGGGGTCGCTGATGCGCAGGTGGGCCAGGCGGGCCTGCCCCGGGCCGGTCTTTCGCAGCGAGAAGCGGACCTTGGTGTACCAGGTCGGCGCCCGGACCGTGTACATCACCGCGGCCCAGTCGTTGCCCGGCACCGGCGCGAAGTACTCCTCGGTGCCGTCGTCCTCGAAGTCCATGCCCAGCACCACCGAGGCGTTGCCCTCGACCTCGGCCAGGGTCTCGAAGCGGAAGCAGCGCACGCGCTCGCTGATGAGCTGCGAGATGCCGGCCGGGTCGCCCACAAGCTCCACCCCGTAGTCGTGCTCGTGCCAGGTGGGCACGCGCCGGACCGCCCCGGCGTCGGTGCGCCAGGCGCACAGGGACTCGCCGCACCACAGGTCGAAACTGGGATCCTGGTTGAGCGACGGCTCGCAGCTCCCCCAGCCGCCGGCGACCAGCCCGCAGGCCATCAAGGCCGTGGCGACGACGGACGGGCGCGGGGACGGGTTCTTTCTCGGCGAGCGATTCGTTTTCATGGCCATTCTCCTCTCATTGTATTCGGTGGCGGCTACAGCGCGCCGCGGATTCCGAGCGCGAACGCGAAGCCGCCGCTGTCGTGCCCGTCGCCGAGGCGGTTCTCGATGGCCCGGGCGTAGGTGAAGGACGCCTGGCCGTAGAAGCCGAAGTGACGCCAGGGCATGATGAGCAGCCCGGCGGCGCAGCCGAGCTGAAAGCCGGCGTAGGACTCGTCGTCGTCCACCCCGGCCCCCTCGTCGCGGTAGTGGGTGAAGCCCAGCGCCAGCCCCCCTCCCGCCTCCAGGTACGGCACCAGCCACCCCGAGAACAGCGGGAGCTGCCCGCGCGCGAACACCATCAGGCCATAGCTCTCCCAGGAGAACTCCTGCTGCCGGGAGTCGCCGCCGGTGGAGACGTCGCGCTGGTAGGTGTTCTGCTCGAGGAGCGAAAAGCGCAGGCCCACGCCCCAGTAGCGGCTCCAGTCCCAGGTGAGGCTGGCCTGCACGGTCGGGCTGAACAAGAACATGCCCTCGTCGAAACCGAAGTCGGTCAGGCGCTGGTTGTACCCGTCCGAGCGGCCGAACAGCGCCCCGGCCCCCAGCTCGAGGCCGAAGACGTGTACCGCCTCGTCGGCCGCGCCCTTGGCCGTGACCTCCTCGACGGGCACGGCCCGGCAGCCGCTGCCGTCGAAGGTCAGGGTGCTATCGGGGCGCAGAGAGAGCTCGCAGCGGCCGAGCTCCCCGCCCCGGCGCAGCAGCAGGCTGAAGTCGCCGGCCGGCAGGGCCAGCGTGAACTCCTGGCCGGCGGCCTTGGAGATCTCCGCCACGATCACTCCGGCCGGCTGGCGCTCGATCAGGATGTCGCCGGCCAGACTTTCGGGAAAACGGATTTGCGAGCCGGAGCGCTCGGGCTCGGTGAGGACCAGCTCGCCCCGGCCCTTGATGTCGTTCTCCAGCGTGACGTGCTGGCGGCCCACCGCGGTTTCCGCGGTCCGGGCCAGGGTGCGGTGGTAGGCGTAGCGGTAGGCCTCGGAGAGCGTGACCCGCCCGTCGCGGTCCACGTCGGCCGCGCCGCGCAGCCCCACCGTGAGGTGGTGGGTGAAGAACGACGCCCCCAGCGCCTCCGACTCCTGGCTGAGCTCGCTGCCGGTGCTGCTGGCCATGATGGCCACGCCGCTCGAGCCCAGGCCCTGGACCGAGTTGAAGGAGAAGTCGGCCGCGGGCGAGGCCCCCTTCAAGCGCGACACCGCCCCCGACTGGCAGGCGTCGAGCACCACCAGGGTCACCTCGGCCGGTAGGGCGAGAAGCTCGCGCCTGAGCTCGTCGAGGGGGAGCTCCTCCGGGCCCAGGTTGAGGCTCCCGGCGCGGGCGTGGCCGGAGTAGTAGAACACGAACACCGCCGGGTTGCCCCGCGCCCGCTCCTGCGAAAGCCGCCGGGCCACGTCCGAAAGGGCCTCGAGCAGCTTGGCGCGGTCGGGGTTGTGCAGCGTTTGCACCTCGTTCGCCGCAAACCCGCCGAGTTCCTGGAGCACCTCGGCGACCCGCAGGGCGTCGGCGAAGGCGTAGCGCAGCTCCTCCTGGCCCGGCCCGGGCCGGTTGCTCCCCACCAGGAGCGCGAGTTTGAGCGGCGATGCGGGCGGGGATTCGGGCGCGGCCGGGGCGAATCCGGCCGGGAGCAACAGCAAGGCGATGGCGAGCAGGCGCGTCATGATCGTCTCCTCGGTTATATCCATCATCTATTCTGCTTAACGCGCAAGTGGCGTTTGTTGTCACCCCTCCCCCCGAAGAAAGTTCGAAGCGACCCTTGCAAGGCGTGAATTATCGCATCCAGGGGCCCTGTCCTCTTGTACCCCGAGAGAAAACACTTCCGAGAAAAGCGCTAATAAAAGAGGGGATAAGGCAGAGGCGAAGAAAAGATGAGAACGAAAAAACCCGCTGTCAGGGAACGTCACCTGGATTTTGAGCTTTTCCCTCGCAAGTTTGTTTTTCCGGCTCCAAACGCCGGGTCTGGCGGCCGTGCTCAGAGGGTCTGCACCCCGCGTGGAAAACTCCTTGACACGTCTTTTTCGTGGGCGATATAGTGCGGCCCGCGGTTTGCCTCACCGACTGTCGGAGCGTCCGGCCTTCGACGGTTGACATCGTGATGCGGTCGGCCCGGTTGCGCCGCCGCCCAGGGACGCCCGGAGGCTTGCATGGTCAGTCCTCAGATGGTCATGTACGAGCGGGAGTTCAATCAGATCACCGCCGTGTGTGATCGTTTGTGCCGCGAGTCCAACGCCAAGGTCGTCTTTTTGGTGGACAAGAACGGCCAGCTCATCGCCAGCGCCGGCGCCTCCGAGAACATGGACACCACCTCGCTGGCCTCGCTCACCGCCGGCAACGTGGCGGCCATCGGCGGCCTGGCCAAGCTGATCGGCGAGAAGGAGTTCTCCTCCCTGTTTTTGGAGGGTGAACACGACCACATCCACAAGTCGATCGTGGGCGGCCGGGTGATCCTGGTGGTGATCTTCGACAATCGCTCGTCGCAGGGCCTGGTGCGCCTGCGGGTGAAGAAGGCGTCGGTGGAGCTCTCCACCATCTTCGACGCGTTGATGCGCAAGATCGAGGAGCCGGGCGCCGGCTCCCCGTTCGCCGAGATCACCGACGAGGACATCGACAACCTCTTCAACGACTGAGGCAGCCGAGGGCTATCCATGTCCTTCATCAATTACTCGTCCCGCGAGATCAACTGCAAGATCGTCTACTACGGGCCCGGCCTGTGCGGAAAGACCACCAACCTGCAATACATCTACGCCAAGACCAACCCCGAGGCCAAGGGCAAGATGATCTCGCTGGCCACCGAGACCGAGCGCACCCTGTTCTTCGACTTCCTGCCGCTGTCGCTGGGCGAGATCCGCGGCTTCCGCACCCGCTTCCACCTGTACACCGTGCCCGGGCAGGTGTTCTACGACGCCAGCCGCAAGCTCATCCTGAAGGGCGTGGACGGGGTGGTGTTCGTGGCCGACTCCCAGGTCGAGCGCATGGAGGCCAACCTGGAGAGCATGGAGAACCTGCGCGTCAACCTGGCCGAGCAGGGCTACGACCTCAAGACCGTGCCCTACGTCATCCAGTACAACAAGCGCGACCTGCCCAACGCCGCTCCCATCGAGGAGCTGCACCGCCTGCTGAACCCGGACAACGTGCCCGAGTTCCAGGCCATCGCCGCCACCGGCTGGGGGGTGTTCGACACCCTCAAGGCCATCGCCAAGCTGGTGCTGCAGGAGCTGCGCAAGGGCCGCTAGGCGGAAGTTCTTCCCGTGCGCTCGGGTCATTTCTGGTGAGTGCCGAACTTCTTTTGTGATGGGGGAGAGCGGGGTTCGCCCATGCCGTTCGCAGCACTTTCAATTCTGGTGATGCCGGTTCGCACGCGACCGGCCGCGGGGCCCATCCGGCCGGCGCGGGCGAGCGCGAATCCCGTGACGCCGATCACACTCGAGGAAGGGAGAGAGGGGTAGAAAACCGTTGACACCTGGAGGCGGGATGGGTTTTATTTCCAGCGACTCCGGTTCATGGCCGATCCGCAGGGTTGGCCCGATGCCAACCTTCCGGCGGGGAGGAAGAACATGACGATCGGTAAGATGACGTGCTGCGTAGGGATGGCCGTGCTCCTGGCCCCGCTCGTTCTGTTTGCCCAGGACGAAGCGGCGCCGCAGCCCGCTTCGGGCGAGGTGGCCCCTGCGGGTCAGGCGGCGCCCGCCGCGGCGGCCACGGGGGACGCCACCTACGAGCTCAAGCTGCGCGGCCTGGAAGAAAGGGTCAACGAGCTCAAGGAGAAGATCTTCCGCACCAAGGCCCGCATCCTGCAACTCCAGGAGACGGTGGTGCGCGAGTCCATCGGGGTGGGCGCGCGGGTGGTGCTCATGCACCGCAACGAGATGGGCGGCTCGTTCAAGCTGCTGTCGGTGCAGTACGCCCTGGACACCCAGCCGGTGTTCAAGAAGGTGGACGTGGACGGCGACCTGGATAGCATGCCGGAGAAGGAGATCTTCTCGGGCAACATCGTCCCCGGCAACCACAACATCGCGGTGCAGATGGTGTACCAGGGGCAGGGCTACGGCTTCTTCTCGTACGTGAAGGGCTACAAGTTCAAGATCAACTCCAGCTACACCTTCACCGCCGAGGAGGGCAAGGTCATCACCATCAAGATCGTGGGCTTCGAGAAGGGCGGCATCACCACCAAGCTCGAGGAGCGCCCCGCGGTGCGCTACGACATCCAGATCGAGAAGCTCACCCCGGAGAAGGCCAAGACGCTTCAGGAGAAGGCCGGGGAAAAGGTGTGAGCCGGCATCGCCCCATCGCGCGGCGGCTCGGGCGCTCCTGCCCGCTGGCCCTGGCGCTCGTCTTGCTGTGGCCGATCCCGGCCGCGCGGGGCGACGTTTCCGAGGACATCGACGGGGCCGAGCGGCAGGTGAAGCTGATCGAGGACAAGGCCGCCCTCACCCGCCACGAATACCTCATGTACGAGGACCGCGAGTTCAACCTCGAGCGCTTCGAGTCGCGGCTGAACGACGGCCAGGCGCTCATGCTGCTCTCGGACTACGCCCGGGCGGCCATCATCTTCTTCGAGCTGGTGGAGAACGAGCGTTTCCGCGACCAGCCCGGCTACGCCGACGCCATGTTCAACCTGGCCGAAGCGCTGTTCTTCAATCGCAACTTCGTGGACGCCCGCGCCTACTACCAGAAGGTCATGGATCACCCCCGCGGCCGGCCCTTCCGCGCCCGCGCGCTCACGCGCATGATGCAGATCGCGCTGAACATCCGCAACTACGACCAGGTGGACGAGAGCATGCGCACCCTCCAGCGCGAGGGCGGCGGGGTCTCCAGCGAGGCGCAGTACCTCTTCGGCAAGACCTTGTTCGAGCGGGGCCGGCTGGAGGAGGCCTTGCAGGTCTTCAGCGCCATCCCGGCCGGGCAGGCCTACTACTTCCAGGCGCGCTACATGCTGGCGGTGCTGCTCATCCGCCAGGATAAATTGGAGCAGGCGCTGGAGCAGTTCACCGCGCTGTCGCGGCTCACCCCCAAGAACGACGCCGAGAAGAACGTGGCCGAGCTGGCCCACATGGCCCGCGGGCGCATCCTGTACGATCTGGGACGCGAGGACCAGGCGCTGGACGCCTACCAGGCGGTACCGCACAACTCCAAGAACTTCGACCGCACCCTGTTCGAGATCTGCATGACCTACCTGCAGCGCTCGGACCGGGCCGAGGATCCGGAGGCCCGCACCAAGTGGCTGCAGGAGGCGGCGCGCACCGTGGAGATCCTCGAGGTGTCCACCCCCGACAGCACGCTGCTGCCGCGGGCCTACCTGCTGCAGGGGGCCATCCTGGAGAAGATGGGCCGCTTCGAGGACGCGGCGCAGGCCTTCCTCAAGGTGGGCCAGACCTACAACCAGGTGAAGCAGCAGCTCGACGATCTCGTCACCCGCCATTCGGATCCGGTCAGCTACTTCAACGAGGTGGCCGGCAAGAACCTCGACTCCTTCGACCTGTCCGCCTACCTGCCGGCGGTGGCGGTCAAGTGGATGAGCGGCCAGGACGAGATGAACTCGGCCATCGCCATCGTCAAGGAGATCGACACCGGCAAACGCTTCGTGCGCGAGTCGCGCGCGCTGCTCGCCAAGCTCGATGAGCTCATCGCCAGCCCGCAGGACCGCCTGGCGCTGTTTCCGGTGTTGGCCGAGGGCACCAAGCGCTGTCTGGAGATCGAGAACGCCCGGGTGGTGGTGGAGCGGCTGCTGGCCATGCTGGAGGAGCGGGTGATCGAGGAGCACGTCTCGCCGGCGGAGCGGCGGGAACTCCAGACGGCCCGCAGCGAGCGCGAGCAACTGGAGGGCGACCTCGAGCGGCTGCCGGTCACGAAGAAGGACTTCGACGGACGCGAAAGCCGGGTGAAGGCCCGGGTGGAGGCCCTCGAGCAGTCGGTGTTCCAGTCCTCCATCACGGTCAAGGGCATGAAGGCCCAGCTCTCCGCCATGGAGGAATGGGTCAAGCAGAACGAGGCCCGCCTGGTCGGGCGCGAGGAGGGGGTGCGGGAGTTCCGCGAGGAGGTCCGGCGCGGCTGGGCCACCGCCAACCAGCTCGAGAAGGAGATGGAGGACCTGGCCAACCTGCTGGCCACCGAGAAGGCCCGCATCGGCATCGCCGGGGACGTGATGGCCGGCGAGGAGGCCCTGCGCGAGCGGTACCACAAGGCGCTGGAGCGCGAGCGCGAGCTGGCCTCGCGCATCCACTCGCGGCTCTCGCCGGAGGGCAGCGCCCAGGTGACCCGCATCAACGGGCTGCGCCAGCGCCTGGAGAAGGTCAGCCAGGACACCGCCGGCGTGCGGCGCGAGCTCAACGCCCGCCTCGAGCAGGAGGTCGAGAAGCTCAAGCGCCAGTCGCAGCAGGAGGCGGCCAACCTGGCCGACTACGAGGCGGCGCTGCAAAAGCTGGAGACGGAGAGCCAGAACCTGGCCGGCGAGGTGGCCTACCGCGCCCTGGAGGAGGTGCGCAAGAAGTTCTACGATCTGGTGCTGGAGTCCGACGTGGGCATCCTGGACGTGGCCTGGGGGCGGATGCAGGAGAAGAACCGCCTGATCAACGAGCTCACGCGAAAGAAGAACGCCGAGGCGCGGCAGCTGCAGAAGGAGTACAAGAGTGTGCTGGAAGAGGTCCAGTAGCCTCTGGCTCGTGCTGTGCTTGCTGCCGGCCGCTGCGCCGGCGCATGCCCAGTCGAGCGAGCCGCCCAAGAAGGCCCAGGGGTCCGAGCCCAGCCCGGCCATGCCGGCGCCGCCCACGCCCGCGCCGGACGCCAAACCGGCCGAGGCCCAGGCCGCCCCGCGCGAGCTCACCCCACGCGAGCGCGAGATCGAGGAGATGCTGGCGCTGGAGAAGGCCTTCGAGGAGCAGGTGCGCGAGTACAAGGAGGAAGTGCAGCGGGTCATCGAACGGCGCTACAACGAGAAGCAGGACGGGGTGGGCCGGTCCTACGAGCGGGTGCTGGCCGATCTGGAGCGGGAGAAGGACCAGCTCAGGCTCGAGGCCATCGAGGTGTTCGAGCGCTTCTTGAAGAAGTATCCCTCCGAGCCCACCTACACCCCCCGCACCCTGTGGCGGCTGGCCGAGCTGCACTACGAGAAGTCGGAGATGGAATACAACCAGCTCCAGGACGCCTTCCAGCAGCAGCTGGCGGACTTCCAGGCCGGCCGGCTGAAGGTCGAGCCCGTGGAGCCCGCCCCTCACTACGAGCGTTCGATTGCGCTGCTGCAGCGGCTGGTGCACGAGTTCCCCGACTATCCGCTCAACGACGGCGCCCTGTACCTCCTCGGTTATTGTCTCAAGGAACAGGGAGAGGAGGCCGAGGCCCAGGCCTCGTGGATGGCGCTCTTGCAGCGCTATCCCAAGAGCAAGCTCCTGCCCGAGACCTGGACCCGGCTGGGCGAGTCGTACTTCTGGGACCCGGACAAGCTCGACCGGGCCATCGACGCCTACCTGCGGGTGCTGGACTTCCCGGACAGCCCCATGTACGACAAGGCGCTGTACAAGCTGGCCTGGACCTACTACCGGGTGGACCGTTTCGCCGAGGCGGTGGCGCGCTTCGACCAGCTCATCGTGTGGAGCGACCAGGCCGCGGGCGAGGGCGGCGAGGGCGAGCTGTCCCGCTCCGACCTGCGCAAGGAGGCCATGCAGTACCTGGCCATCTGCTTCGCCGAGGACGGCTGGGAGGGTGGGGGCGTGGAGAACGCCGCCGCCTTCCTGTCCCGCTCGGGGGGCCGCAAGTACGACGGCGAGTTCTTCAAGAAGCTCGGCGAGGTGTACTTCCTCGAGGCCAAGTACGACAAGGCGGTGGCCGCTTACCGCGAGGTGATCCGGCGCTACCCGCTGGACCCCAAGAACCCGGAGCTGCTCTCCACCATCATCGACGCGCTGGGCCGCCTGCAGAAGTATGACGAGGCCTCGCTGGTCGAGGAGGAGATGACCCGCAGCTTCGGCCCGGGGAGCCCCTGGCGCGAGGCCAACCGCGACAACCTGGAGGCGATCCTCACCGCCGACCGCCTGGCCGAGCGCGCGCTGGCCAGCTCCGCCTACAAGCACCACATCCTGGCCCAGCGTTTCAAGAAGGACAACCGCGCCGAGGAGGCTCGCCAGGAGTACCTCAAGGCGGCCAGCGCCTACCAGGCCTACCTCAAGCAGTTCCCGGACTCCAAGGACGCCTACAACCTGCGCTGGTACCTGGCCGAGTGCCTGTACTACTCGCAGCAGTTCGAGCAGGCCGCCCTGGCCTACACCGCGGTGCGGGACGACCCCGCCGGAAGCGAGCACACGGCCGAGGCGGCCAACTCGGTGATCCAGTCGCTCCAGGAGTTGATCAAGGCCGAAGAGGCGGCGGGCAAGCTGGCCGCGCTGACCATCCCCACCAGCAAGGAGCACCCCGAGGATCTGTCGCCCCGGCCCCTCCCGGAGCTGTATCAGCGGCTGGTCGCCGCCTGCGACGTCTACGTGCAGAAGCTCCCCGCCGACGAGCAGAGCGAGAACCTCTCCTTCACCGCGGCCAAGGTGCTGTACGCCTACCTGCACTTCGACGAGGCGCGCGAGCGGTTCGCCCGCATCGTGTCCGAGAGCAAGAACGACGCGGTGGCCAGCAGCGCCACCAACCTCATCATCGAGAGCTACCTGATGACCCAGGACTGGGCCCAGGTGGAGGTGTGGTCCAAAAAATTGGCCGCGCTGACCCGCGATCCGCAGATGAAGCAGAGCCTCAAGGCCTTCGAGCTGGGCGCGCGCTTCAAGCGGGCGGGCGAGATGATGGAGGCCGGCAACAAGGCCAAGGCCCAGGGGGATTCGGCGCAGGCCTCGCGGCACTACGAGGAGGCCGCCGCCGAGTTCGTGCGGCTGGTGGACGACGACCCGGCGGGCAAGAACTCCGACAAGGCGCTCAACAACGCCGCGCTGTGCTTCACCTGGTCCAACCGCCCGGTCTCCGCCGGCAAGATCTACGAGCGCATCATCAAGGAGTACCCGAAGAGCGAGTTCGCCGACCAGGCGCTCTTTTTGATGGCGACGAGCGCCGAGGCCAGCTACCAGTACGACCGGGCCATCGATAGCTACCTGAAACTGGTGGACAACTACAAGAACTCGAAATTCCGCGCCGACGCCCTGTACAACGCCGCGGTCAACCTGGAGGGCGACCAGCAGTACGAGCGCGCCGCCCGCGCCTACGAGCGCTACGCCCAGGAGTTCCGGGACCGGCCGGACGCCGCCGAGAACTTCTTCCGCGCCGGCGTGATGCTGGAGCGGGCCAAGGACTACCGCGCGGCCATCGCCCTGTTCGAGCGCTTCACCAAGGCCTTCAACCGCGATCTTCTGCAACGCGAGCGGCTGGTGGAGGCCCGCATGAAGATCGCCGAGGCCTACCAGGCCCAGGGCGACGCCCGGCGCGCCCGCCAGGGATACCAGGAGGTGTACGACCTGTTCGTGAAGAGCAAGCTCCCCGCCGGGGGCAGGGGCGCCGAGGCGGCCGCCAAGGCGCGCTTCCTCATCGCCGAGGACGAGCTCAAGCGCTACGAGGCCATCACCTTCGACGTGCCCGAACGCATGCTGGCAAAGACCCTGACCGCCAAGGCCACGTCTCTGAAGGCCATGGAAGAGAAGTACAAGTCGGTGTTCGCGCTCAAGCGGGTGCAGTGGACTTTGGCGGCCTACTTCCGGCTGGGCTACCTGTACGAGAACTTCGCCGACGCCCTCATCAACGCGCCCTGCCCCAAGGGGTTCAACCAGGAAGAGTGCGACGTGTACAAGGGCAAGTTGGAGGAGCAGGCCGAGGCACCCATCAAGAAGGCGGTGACCGCTTACAAGGAGTGCATGGACAAGTCCCGGGAGTTCAAGGTGGTCAACTCCTGGATCCAGAAGACGCTGGAGAGCCTGAACCGCTTCGATCCGCTGAACTTCCCGTTGCAGAAGGAGGCGGACTCGGCGCTGATCATGGAGCGGTACTCGCCCCAGCCGATGGTGTTGCAGGTGGAGACGGGCATCAAGCCCTCGGGAAAGTAGCCGATGAAGCAGGCGGTGAAAAACTTGTCTCGGCACGTGCGGTGTCTCGCGCTCGGTCTTGCGGCCGCCGGCTGGCTGGTGGCGGGGTGCAAGTCCGCGCCTGAGCCGAAACCGGCGGAGCCGACGCCCGAGGCGCAGCCCGCCGCGGCCGAGGATGTAAAGCCATTGGGAGAAGAGGACCGGGAGAAGACCGCCGCCGGGACGCCACCGCCGGCCGTGGGCGCCGGGGCGGAGAGCCCCGCCGAGACACCGGCCGCCGCGCCGCCTCCCGAACTCATGTCGGAGGACGCCGCGCGCCTGCTCTCCGAGGCGGCCGCCCGGGTCGATAGCGATCCGGCCGGGGCGCGGGAGCGCATCAACCAGGCGCTTTCGCAGAACAGCCGCTGCTTCCAGTGCGCCTACAACCTGGGCGTACTCGAGGAGCGCCAGCGGAGGTTCAGCGAGGCCCGCGCCGCCTACCAGAAGGCCCTGGCCATCCACCCCACCCACCTGCCTTCGGTGGTGAACCTCTCCAACCTGCTGCTGCGCCAGAAGCTCTACGCGGAGGCGCAAAACGTGGTCTCGGCCGCGGCGCGCGCCGCGCCCAAGGACACCGGGCTGCGCAACCAGTTGGCGGTGGTGCTGCTCGCTCAGCGCAAGATCTCGGAGGCCGCCGAGCAGGTCAAGGGCGTGCTCATGGTGGACGAGAAGAACGTCGCCGCCATGATCCTGCTCTCCCAGGCCTACTTCGCCCAGGGCAAGTTCGAGCTCGCCGAGCGCATCCTGCAGAAGGCCCAGGAGATCGATCCCGCGAACGCGGTGGTGGCCAACCGGCTGGGGTTCGTCCACCTCGAGAGCGACAACCAGGTGTCGGCCATCGCCGCCTTCCGCAAGGCGGTGGAGCTGGACCCGAACCTGATCGAGGCGCACAACAACCTGGGTGTGTTGTTCCTGCGCGCGCACGACTACGCCGCGGCGGCGGAGGAGTTCCGCAAGGCCATCGCGCTCGCGCCGGACTTCGTGGAGGCCTACCTCAACCTGGGCAACGCTTTACGCGGCGATCGCCAGTACGCGGAGGCCGAGCAGTCCTACCGGACGGTGCTCACGCTCGACAAGCGCGAGATCCGGGCCCACCTCAACCTGGGCCTCTTGTACCTCGACGACGAGGTGCCGGGGTACGAGAAGTCCCGCCGCTTCCAGATGGCGGTGGAGGAGCTGGAGAGTTTCCGGTCCGCCGGAGGCAGCCATCCGAAACTCGCCGCCTATCTGGAGGAGGCCGGCAAGAAACGAGAGCGCGCGCTCAAGGACGAGCAGCGCAAGAAGCAGCAGGAAGAAGAAAAGAAGCGCAAGGCAGAGGAAGAGGCGCGCAAGAAAGCCGAGGAAGAGGCCCGGATGAAAGCCGAGGCCGAGGCCAAGGCCAAGGCCGAGGAGGAGGCCCGCGTGAAAGCCGAGGCCGCGGCCAAGGCCAAGGCGGAGGAAGAGGCCCGCAAGAAGGCCGAGGCGGAAGCGAAGGCCAAGGCCAAGGCGGAGGAGGAGGCCCGCAAGAAGGCCGAGGCGGAAGCGAAGGCCAAGGCCAAGGCCGAGGAGGAGGCCCGCAAGAAGGCCGAGGCGGAAGCGAAGGCCAAGGCCAAGGCCGAGGAGGAGGCCCGCAAGAAGGCCGAGGCGGAAGCGAAGAAGAAACCCCTGCCTGTGCCGGGGGGCAAGCTCGGTGGCGGCAAGGATGACGACGAACCTGCGGGCGCCGGCGGCAAAGTTGGCGGCGAGGAGAAGTGACCCGGTCCGCATCGGATGGCTTGACCGGACTGGTTTTTTTTCTTATAAGAAGGTGCGTTATGAGAATCGCCTGGGTCTTGCTTCTTTTGACGGTTTGGTTCTTCCCGGGAGGGGTTCCGGCGAAGAAGAAAGAGCTGCGCCAAGTGGTGATCCAGGAAGCCACGCGGGTCGAGGGCAAGGTGCACAAACCGGAGGTGTGGTACCTCCTGCCTCGCTCCAACTTGAACTTCGAAAGCCTGAACGTGCAACGCAAGCTCTCGCCGCGGATCGAGGAAGAGATCAAAAAGGCGCCTTTCTGAGCGCTCGAGCTGTTCGTGCGGTACTCTACCGGAGGAACGACGATGAAACGGACACCGGTTTCGCTTTGGATCACGCTCGCCGCCATGGGAGTGCCGGGCGTCGCCCTGGCCGCAGGCGGGGAGGACTCGGGCTTCATGGGGCAGATCGCCGAGTTCTTCCAGGCCGGCGGGCCGTTTTTGTACGTCAACTGCGTGATGCTGTGCTGGGGTGTGGCCACCATCATCGAGCGCATCATCTTCATCTTCTTCCGCTACAACGTGAACGCCGAGGCCTTCATGGCCCAGGTGCAGAAGCTGGTGCTGGCCAACAACATCGAGCGGGCCATCAAGCTGTGCAACGCGGCCCCGGCGGCGGCCCTGCCCAAGGTGGTCAAGGCCGGCCTCACCCGCTCGAACCGCGGCGAGGTGGAGATCCAGAACGCCGTCGAGGAGGCCACGCTGGAGATCGTGCCCATCCTCCAGAAGCGCACCCCCAACCTGGCCCAGATCGCCAACCTGGCCACCCTGATCGGACTGCTCGGCACCATCACCGGCCTCATCACCGCCTTCCGCGCGGTGGGCGCGGTGAGCCCCGAGCTCAAGGCCAAGGTGCTGTCCCAGGGCATCTCGGAAGCCATGTACAACACGGCCTTCGGGCTCTCCATCGCCATCCTGTGCATGATCGGCCACCTGTTCCTCACCAACATGACCAAGAAGATCATCGACGAGATCGATCAATACTCGGTGAAGCTGGTCAACTTGTTGATCTCGCGCCAGAAAGGCGCGGTTGGCGGGATCGGCGATCAGCCCTGATGTCGGCGGGAACCCGCTGGCGGCACCCGGTGTCCAGACCCGGGTGCCCCAGGGGCAGGTGAACCATGGCCAGAAAACCTTCGCTGCGCTCCAAGTCGGCTCAGAGGGCGGTGGACCTCAACCTGGTGCCCTACCTGGACATCGTGATCAACATCATCATGTTCATGCTGTTCACCTCCACGGGGCTTCTTCAGATCGGCGCCATCAACGTGAACGCCCCCCGCTACGCCGAGGACTCGGGCGGCGGGGCCACGCAGGATGATCCGAACCAGGAGAAAGAGAAGCAGCTCAACCTGACGGTGGGCATCACCTACCAGGGGATCTTCGTGGCCGGGGTAGGAGGGGTGATCGGCGGCGAAGGCCAGCCCAGCGCCGACGCCTCCCAGGGGCCCACCATCCCGCTGCTGCAAAACGACAAGGTGTGCCAGGAGGCGCTGTCGCGAAAGGTGCCACCCCCTCCCAGCTGTTACGACTATCCCCGGCTCACCCGAGAACTTATCAAGGTGAAGAACGTCTTTCCCAACGAGACCAAGATCATCATCTACGCGCAGCCGGACGTGCCGTACGAGGTGCTGGTCAAGGTCATGGACGCGAGCCGAGAGGACGGCGAGCGCCCGCTGTTCTACGACGTGATCCTGAGCCCGGAGATCGCCTAGGGCGGTCGAGCGGAGGCGAGACATGGTCGATGGCAACCTTCCTCCCGGCGCTCCCCCGCAGGCTCCCGAGCCGCCGCCGATCACCCTCTCGCCGGAGGAGTTGGAGCGCTTCCGGCAGCGCAAGGCGTTCAAGGCGGAGGAGCGAAAGCACCGGCGGCACGTGGAGCCGGTGGAGCTGAACATCGTGGCCATGATGGACATGATGACCATCGTGCTGGTGTACCTGCTCAAGAGCTACGCCTCGGACCCGGTGCAGATCACCCCCTCGCCCGACACCCTGTTGCCCCAGTCGACCACCCAGCTCTCGCCCCAGGAGGCGGTCCAGGTGGCCATCTCCTCTCGGGTCATCCTGGTCAACGACAAGAAGGTGGCCGCCGTGAAGGACGGCCGGGTGGCGCCCGAGTTCAAGAAGGACAACAACCCGTCCTCCATGTACATCCTGCCGCTGTACGAGGCGCTCAAGTCCGAGAACGCCAAGCAGAAGATGTTCGCCGACTACAACAAGAGCCAGCAGTTCAAGGGGCTGCTCACGGTGATCGCCGACCGGCGCATCCCCTTTCGACTGCTGACCGAGGTGCTGTACACCGCGGGGCAGGCGGAGTTCGGCTCGTACAAGTTCGCGGTGATCAAGCAGGGCACCTGACGCGGGTTGAGCCGGGAGGCGGATCATGGTGAAGTCAGACAAGAGTCCGATCCTGCGCATCGGCGTCATCCAGGGCGGCAAGATCATCGAGGAGAAGCTCATCCGCGAGCGGACCACCGTCACCGTCGGCAGCGGCACCCGCAATACCATCGTGCTGCCCAGCGCCTCCGCCCCCAAGAGCATCGCCCTGTTCGAGCTTCAGTCCGGCGAGTATCACCTCTCCTTCACCGACGGCATGGATGGCCGGGTGTCGGTGGGCGAGCAGGCGGCCGACCTCCAGTCGCTCAAGGCGCAGAACCTGGTGCGGCGCACGAGCTCAGGCTACAGCTTCAAGCTGAACGAGAGCTCGCGCGGGCGGGTGTCGGTGGGGGAGTGCATCATCCTGTTCCAGTTCGTGACTCCGCAGCCGGAACCGGTGCGGCCGCAGCTCCCCTCGGTGGCTCGCGGGTACTGGCTGCACAACATGGACTGGCCGTACTCCTCGACCTTCGGTTCCTGCCTGCTGGCCATGATCGTGGTGGTGGTGTGGGCCAACAACACCCCGTTGCCCAAAGAGATGGGCATCGAGGACATCCCGGACCGTTTCGCCAAGTTGGTCATGCCCGACAAGCCGTCGGACACCAAGTCGGATGACGGGGCCGGCCCGGCCGAGGACGAGAAGCCCCAGCCCAAGAAGGACGACAAGAAGAAGGTCGACACCCAGCCGGAGGAAGGCCCTGCGGGCGACAGCGAGGAGGCGCGCGCCGCCCGGGCCGCCATCCACCGCGAGAAGGTCGAAAAGAAGGTCGCCGGGCGCGGCCTGCTGAAGCTCTTGGGGGCCAAAGGCCCCGGAGGCATGGCCAGCGGGGCGGTGGCCGACGTGTTCAACGAGGGCTCGATCGGTGGCAGCGGCGAGGGCACCTTCGAGGGCATCGGTGGGTTGGACGTGGCCACGGCCGCCGGCCAGCGCGGCACCCGTGGCGGCGACGGCGCCGGGAGCGCGGCCTCCATCGAGGACCTGGGCACCCGCGGCGTGGAGAAGGGCGTCGGCGACGGCAGCGGCAAGCGCAAGGTCGAGGCCCAGGTGGTGGCCAAGGTCACCGCCACCAGCCTGCAGGAGTTCGACTCCGATTCGCGCAACCAGAAGGACATCATGGACACCCTGCGGCGGCGCATGGGCGGGGTGAAGGCCTGCTACGAAAAGCGGCTCAAGCGCAACCCGGAGCTCAAGGGCAAGGTGGTGGTGCGTTTCGTGATCGCCGCGGGCGGCTCGGTGATCGAGGCCGAGGTGGTGGAGAACACCACCGGCGACTCCGATCTGGCCGCCTGCATCGCCCAGAGCGTGCGCGTGATCCGTTTCCCACCGGCGGAGGGATCCGAGACCACCGTGACCTATCCCATCATCCTGGTGCCCGGCTCGTGAGCCGCACGGCGGGAGGGTCTGAATTGCCGAAGCGTTCGAGGAACATCCGATGAGAGCCATGTGGCTGCGGGACGTGCAGGCGATCTTGGCTCGCAGCGAGGTCGTCCAGTGGTGGGACGCCATGTCCAAGGGGCTTTCGCGCCTCGAGGCCATGAAGGCCCGCTGCGAGGAGCTGGAGCAGCAGGTGCGCCTGACGGAATTTCGTGCCGAGCAGACGCAGAAGAACGCCGCCGACGCGCTGTACCAGGCCGGCGAGTACGAGGATACCGCCGCGCGCATCGAGCGCGAGGCGGCGGAGATCGAGAACCGCTCCTACGAGGCGGTGGCCCAGTTCGAGGCCCAGCGCATCATGGCCTCCGACCTGTTCTCGCGCATGGGCGCCTGTGAGCACTCCTTGCTCACGCTGCAGGCCGAGGTGAAGACCCTCGAGGTTTCGCTGGCCGGCGCGAACGATCCGGCCCGCCGTGAGGAGCTCACCCGGGCGCTGCGGCGCAAGCAGGCCGAGGTGCAGCGGGCCGAGCATGAGCGGCGCGAGTCGGCAGCCAGCTACGAACGCGAGAACAGCCGCAAGCTGCGCCTGTGGGAGGAAGTGGAGCAGATGTGGTCCCGCTCGTTGGACCTGTCGCTGGCCGTGGCGGAGAAGCGGCTGCGCAGCCGGCGCTCGCGCCAGCGCGCCGAGCAGCTCTTCCGCGAGGCCGAGGAGAACAAGGCCCGCGTCGAGGCCCTGCGCCGCGAGCTGGAGGAGAACGCCAAGCGGCGCGAGGAGATCGCCCACGCTCTGGAGGAGCTGCGCCGGCAAGCCCGCCAGATCATGGGGTGTCTGGTCGGGGAGGAGTTCTTGTACTGGCCGCGCCGGGACGACAACCAGCGCGCCTTCTGCGTGCCCATCTCCGATCACGCCACCGGGTACAACATCGAGCTGCGCGCCCGCACCATCTACCAGGTCGGGCGGCAGCGGGGGGTCCAGTTCATCGAACCGCTGGTCCAGGGTGCCGGCCTGTCCGAGGAAGCGGACCAGCGACTGGACGACTTCTTTACGCTTGGGCGAAAGCGCTAGGATGCCCCTGGCTTGCGCGGCTTGCTTCCGGGTGGAGCCTCTGCTACCTTGACGGGCGCGCTTTTTACGAGGTGGGTGGTATGAACAAGGCCGAGGTCCTGCAGAAGTCCCGGTTGTTCGAAGGCTTGCTCCCCGAGGAGATCGAGATGCTGGCCGAGCTCACCCAGCAGAAGAGCTTCCCGGCCGGCGGCGTGGTCTTCGAGCAGGGGGAGGTGGGGGACAGCCTGTACCTGATCGTCAGCGGGTCGGTGGAGGTGGTTCGCAAGCGCGCCGACGGCTCCGCCCACGTCATCGCCACCTTGAAGGCGCCGGATTTCTTCGGCGAGATGTCGCTCATCGACAAGGAGTACCGCTCGGCGACCATCCGGGCGGTCGAGGACACGGTGATGCTGTGCCTCACCACCGAGAACCTGCACAGCTTCCACCGGGTGTACCGGAACGGCTTTACCCTGCTGGTGATCAACATCGCCCGCGTGCTGAGCGGCCGGCTGCGGGAGACCAACGAGAAGCTGGCCAACAAGATGTAGCCTCAGGCCGCGCCCGGTCGATCCGATGAGAATTACGGCTCTTGGCCCCGGGGGCACGGGGGTTTGGACGATGGCAAGAATGCTCGGCATCGGGATGGTTCTGGCGCTCTCGATCGGCGCCGCCACGGCGCAGGCAGCGACAGGGCTGCGCAACTTCCCCGTCCGGTTGGAGAGCGCCGCGGAGATCGCCCCGCCCGTGCTCGCGGATCTCGACGGCGACGGCCGGCCCGAGATCGTGGCCGCGGCCAGCTATCGCATCGCGGCGCTGCGCCCGGACGGCACCTCGCTCCCCGGCTTCCCGCTGGTGCTGGCCCGTGGCGCCGGCGTGGTGACGCCCCTCTGCGCCGGGCCGTTCGGCGTGGGGAACCGCGAGGTGATCTTCTTCGGGACCGAGGACGGCGCCCTGTGGGCCGTGGACGGCTCCGGCAAGCCGCTGCCGCAGTTCCCGCTGAAACTTTCGCGGCCGCTCAGTGCAGCGCCGGTGCTCGGAGACGTGGACGGCGATGGCCAGGACGAGCTCGTGTTCGGCACGCAAGACGGGGAGCTGCACGCGCGCACCTCTCGCGGGACCGAGGCCGCCGGCTTTCCGGCGCGCCTCTCCTCGCCGCTGGCCACGCCGGTCACCGTCGGCCGCTTCGCGCCCAAGGAAGCGGTCGTGCTGCTGTTCGGCGACGAGGCGGGACGGCTCCACGCCTGGCACAAACCCAACCAGGAGGCGCCGGGGTTTCCCACCGAGGCGCGCTTTTTGCTCTCCTCGCAGCCGGCGCTGGGGGATCTCGACGACGACGGCCGCTTCGAGATCGTCTTCGGCTCGCGTGACTACAAGGTGTACGCGCTGCGGGCCGATGGCAGCGAGCTCGCCGGGTTCCCGTTCGCGACCGGATATCGCGTGTACGGTACGGTGGCGCTCGGCGACCTGGACGGGGACGGCATCAGCGACGTGCTGGCGGCCTCCGGCGACGGAAAGCTCTACGCGCTCAAGGGGAGTGGCCAACCGGTCAGAGGGTTTCCGGTCGCCGTCGGCCAGCGCGTCCGCAGCGGCGTGGTGCTGGGCGATCTGGACGCGGACGGCAAACCGGAGATCGCGCTCGGGAGCGATCGCCAGGGGTTGGTGGTGCTGCGCGCCGACGGCTCGGCGTATCCGGGGTTCCCGTTGTCGCTCCCCGAGGGTTGCTGGGTGACGCCGCTCATCGGCGACATCAACGGCGATGGCCTGGTGGAGGCCGTGGCCGTCTCCCGCTCCGGCAGCGTCTTTGCCGTCAAGTTGCTCAAGAAGGGCAAGCTCGCCCCCGGACCAGTCTGGCCCATGGACGGTCGGGACGCCCGGCGCAGCGCGGTGACCCGGCCGAACCCGCCGCGCTACACCGGGCTGCGCCTCACCCCCGAGGCGCCGAGCACCCGAGACGCCTTGCGGCTCGAGTACCGCTTTCACGATCTCGACGGCGACCCGGAACCGGCCACCGTCATCCAGTGGTGGAAGAACGGCAAGCGCCTGCCCGAGCTGGACGGGGCGCGGGAGGTCCCCGCCGCGGCCACCCGAAAACACGATCGTTTCAAGTTCACGCTTCAGGCGGAGAAGGACGCCGTCGCCTTTGAGAGCCCCGAGGTGGAGATCCGCAACACGCCGCCGGGTCCGCCGCGGGTGCGCATCCTGCCCGAATTGGCGCGGCGCGCGGACGACCTCACCATGAAGGTCGAAGAAGAATCCGCCGACCCCGATGGCGATCGCATCCGCTACAGCATCGTTTGGTTGCGCGATCGCGCTCCGCTCAAGGGGTTCGACAAGCCCACGGTGCCATCGGCGCAACTTCGCAAGGGGCAGCGTTTCACGGTGGTCGTGACCCCGCACGACGGCGAGGCCGCCGGCCCGCCGGGCCGGGACAGCCGGATCATCTCCAACACCGCTCCTGGCGCGCCCCGCGTTCGCCTGGAGCCCGCCCGGCCCACCGTGACCCAGCCGCTCTCGGTGGTCTTCGAGCGGCAGGCCGTGGACCCCGACGGAGACCCGGTCCGGTACCGGTTCGCCTGGGATGTGGCCGGCGAGCGCCTCATGGTCCCCGAGGGCGGATCGACGTTGCCGGCGGGTTTCGTCCGCAAGCGCCAGACCGTCCGGGTCAAGGTCACCGCCAGCGACGGAGAGGAGGACGGCGGGTCCATCGACGCCAGCGCCGAGGTGCAGAACACGCCGCCCACCGCTCCCCTGGTCCGCGTCCATCCGGTGGCCCCGCGCCGGGGGGACGATCTGCGGGTGCTGGTCGAGAAGCCTTCGCTGGACGTGGATGGCGATGCGGTCGGCTACGCCTATCGCTGGCAGAAGAAGGGTGGTCCAGCCCAGGCGAGCAGCGGGTCCGTTCTACCCGGGGGAGAAATCCGCAAGGGAGAGACCTGGGTGGTACAGGTTTCGCCCCGAGACGGCGAGCGCGAGGGGACCCCGGCGACGGCCGAGGTCTTGATCGGAAATTCTGCCCCGCAGCCGCCACGGCTGAAGCCCCTGAACCCGCGGCCCGGCACTGGCGAGGATCTGGTGGTCCAGATCGTCGAGCCGGCGCGCGATCCCGACGGCGACGCGCTGACCCTGGATGTGATCTGGCTGGAGGACGGACGCGAGATCCAGCGGGGGCGAGAACTGCTGCGCCTGCCGGCGGCCCGAACCCGAAAGCACGGCCGCTACCTGGCGCGCCTGACGGCCTCCGATGGATCCGCGTCGGCGCCGGCAGTGGAGGTGGGCTTCGAGGTTCAAAACACTCCTCCCGGCGCGTGCGGGGTGAAGATCGAGCCGCCCGCTCCGGTCCACGGCAGCCCGCTCCTGGCTCGCCTGACAGGGCCGGTGGCCGACGCGGACGGCGATAAAATTTCCATGCGCTACCGCTGGTTCCGCGATGGCGTGGCGGTCGAGCCCGGCGCTCAGGCGGAGGCCGTGGCCGGCAACTTGGTGAAGAGAGGCCAGGTTTGGACGGTGATCGGCGTACCCCATGACGGTGAGGCCGAAGGCCCCGCCTGCGAAGATTCCGTCACTGTTCAGAACAGCCCGCCGCGGCTTTCACCTGTCTCCATTCAACCGGCGCGCCCGACGGTGGCGGACGAGCTGTCTTTCAAGCTTGAGGCACAACCGTCGGACCCGGATGGCGATCCGGTGTCCCTGGACGTGCGTTGGTCGGTCGATGGAGAGCCGCTTCCGGTGGGGGACGGGGCGCGGATCCCGGCCGGATTGCTACGCAAACACCAGCGAGTGAAGGTGCGGGTGGAGGCCTCCGATGGATGGCTTCCCAGCGGGCCGGTGGAGGCGGAGGTCGAGGTGGCCAACTCGCCACCCGCCGCACCCAGCCTGACCATCGAGCCCGCTGCTCCGCGGTCGCAGGACGATCTCCGGTGCAGCCTGGCAGCTCCCACCCGGGACGCCGATGGCGACACCCTGCGGCACGAGTTCCGCTGGATCCTCGAACGGCAGGGAGGAGCCGCTTCCCGGACGGTGTCTGGCCCGCTGCTCAAGGAGAGCGAGACCAACCGCGCTGAGCGATGGGTGTGCGTGGCGCACGCGCTGGATGGCGAGGATACCGGCCCGGATGGTTCGCTGGCGGTGGAGATCGGCAATTCCGCTCCGTCGGCGCCGCAAGTCGAGATCCAACCGTCCTCCCCGTCGAAAACCGATACCCTGCGGTGCGTCGTGACAGAGCCGGGCCGGGACCCCGATGGAGATGCGGTGAGCTACCGGTTCCGTTGGACCAAGGACGGGGTGGTGCAGCCGTTCGCGCCCGAGACCGACACCGTGCCGGCGCGGCTGCTCAAGGAAAAAGACATCTGGCAGTGTTCGGTGGTGGCCAGTGACGGAAAATTGGAGTCGAAACCTTCGGAGAGCCTCGACGTCGTGGTGGGGCCTGCGTTGTGATCCCCGTCACTGCGCCTTTTCGAGAAAAGCGTTGACATGCCACAGTGTTGGTCTATAATAAACGCGCGCCGTCGGATTTTATGTAGTTATTCCGGTATGTTGCGATGGCCAGGAGGTGTGACATGATGCGAAAGACGGCGTTTTTGCTTGTGCTTTCTCTCATCTGGCCAGCGATTGGCGAGGGGCAACCGAACCCCGAGGCCAGAGGCGGAATCACCTCCGAGTTCGAACGCGCGGCGGCGCTCCCGGACGCAGAGAAGCTCGAGCGCTCGGCCCAGTACCTCGCCGAGATGAAGCAGATCCTGGGCACGGTGCTGAAACTCCTCAAGGAAGCCCGTGACGAGAAGGACGTCATCAAGGTCAACTGCGTCAACGAGAAGCTCACCAGCATCAAGGGTCTCATCCGAATCTCGGAGCAGGCGGACGTGGCCCTCCAGGAGGCGGTTGCCAAGGGCGAGAGCGACACCAGCGCCCACGAGTTCCACAAGCTGGTCATCTCGCACCAGAAGATCAAGATCCTGAAGACCGAGGCCGAGCAATGCGTCGGCGAGCTGGCGTTCGCGGTGGGCAAGACCAACGTCGAGATCGAAGTGGATCGGGATGTGGTCCCTCAAGAGGATCCGACCATGATCCCGCTGCCGGATACTCCGGTGGTGCGCCCGCCCGCCGCCAGCCCGTACCAGTGAGCGGTGTGGCCCGTGACGAGCGGAGCGCGGGGCCAAGGAATTGTTGCTGAAAACACGCGAGCCGGATAAAGTGGGGCCGGTCGACATTCGAGACGGGCAGAGATGAGAGCAACTGGGAAGACGACGTGGATGGCCCTGTGCGCGATCGTTGTTCTGGCCGCGAGCCCGCAGAGTTCTGCCCGGGGGAAGGGCATCAAGGCCGGGGAGGGTCGGCTGCACCTGTTGTTCAGCCTGGACCTGGTGTACGACACCAACCCGGGGTATTTCCCCGAGGACGCCACCGGTGATCTGCTGCTCAAGATCCGGCCCGGGTTCGCGCTCAACTTCCCCTCCGAGTCGGTCTCCTTCGACATGAACGCCAAGGTCGGGTACGACCGCTACCTGGGCGTGCAGAAGGCCGCCACGCGGGACCTCTCCGCCGTGGCCGGCGAGGCCGATCTCAAGCTGGGGATCAACCCCAACGGCGCGGTGAGTTTCTTCCTGGAAGACGTCTTCTCGCGCAGCGGCGACCCGCGCTACACCTCCTTCGCCGGCAAGTTCAACCGCACCGACAACGAGGCCAAGGTCCACTTCCAGATCAAGCCCGGCGGTGGGGCCATGATGTTCGACCTGGCCTACGGCTTCTTCCTCGACTGGTTCGACGACAGCGGGGTGAACGCCTCCGCCCTCTCGAGTTACGCCCACCGGGCGTACTTCTCGGGGAAGTGGAAGTTCCTGCCCAAGACCGCCGTCGCCGTCGATTTCGACGCCGACCTGCGCCGCTACCCCAATGCCTACCAGGACGGCAGCCAGAACATGGACGTCAACGCCATCCGGGCCACGGTGGGCCTCATCGGCCAGATCACTCCGACCATCTCGCTGGTGGTGAAGGCCGGCTACGGAGACTCGTTGCTGCCGTCGCGCACCGGCTACACCGGCTCCGGCTACCGCTCGGTCATCGGCCAGGCGGAGCTCAGCTACACCGCCGGAACGACCTTCCTGCAGTTCGGCTACAGCCGCAATTTCCAGCCGGTGGTGTTGTTCGTGTATTTCGGCCAGGACCGGATCTACGGCCGCTTCCGGCAGCAGATCGCGGGGAAGTTCGCCCTCTCGGCCGACGTCGGGTTCGACTTCCTCTCCTACGGCACCTCCATCCAGACCACCAGCCCGTCCGACCGGACGGACTACTTCCTGACCGCGCGCGTGACGGCCGACTATTACGCCCTGGAGTGGCTGAATTTCGGCCTGGGGTACACCTTCCAGGGCGTGTTCACCGACTACACCCAGCCGCTCAACGGCGGCGCCGCCGGCTACCAGAAGCACATGATCGATCTCCACGTCGGGATAGACTACTGAGCGCACCCCGAGTAGGATGATGCCGTGAGGTGCGGGATCATGAAACGGCTCTTGGTCTGGTTCGTGCTGTATTTCGCGGTGGGGGCCTGCTCGTGGAAGAAGGTCCCCGAGACACCCGTGGTTTCCGAGGGTGTGGTGGTGGCGGCCTCGACCCTGGGGCCGGGCGACGTGGTGGAGATCAAGGTGTACGACGAGGCCGAGCTCAGCGGCATCTTCGCGGTGGGCTCGGGCGGCACCGTCAACTACCCGCTCATCGGAAGGCTGGCGGTGGAGGGCATGACCAGCTCCGATCTGGCCGAGACGCTGCAGAAGAAGCTGGGCGAGAAGTTCCTGCGCAACCCCCAGGTGAGCATCATCATCCGCGAGTACAACTCCAAGAAGGTCTCGGTGTTCGGCGAGGTCAACAAGCCCGGCACCTTCCGCTACGAGGACAACATGACCATCATCCAGGCGGTGAGCATGGCCGGCGGCTTCACCAAGATGGCGAGCAAGAACCAGACCAACGTCACCCGCCTGGAGAACGGCGAGGAGAGGAAATTCTTCGTCCCGGTGGAGGCCATCGCCGAGGGCAAGACGCGCAACTTCTTCCTGCGCCCGGGCGACATCGTGTACGTCCCCGAGAGCATCTGGTAGCGCGCCCCGTCCATGACCCACCTCGACCGGGAGATCGCCTCGCAGCCTGCGGTGCTGGAGCGGCTGCTCTCGTCCCAGTCGCGCGCGGTGGCAGATGTGGCCCGGCGCCTGCGAGCGGCCTCCCCGCGCGGGCTGCTGCTGGTGGCGCGGGGCTCCTCCGACAACGCCGCGCTGTACGCCAAGTACCTCTTCGGCGTGCGCAACCGGATGGTGGTGGCGCTGGCCGCGCCCTCCATGTTCACCCGCTACCGCCGCCCGCCAGACCTCGCGGGCTACGCGGTGCTGGCCATCTCGCAGTCGGGCGCCTCGGAGGACCTGTGCGCGGTGGCGCGCCAGGCCCGCCGCCAGGGCGCCTATTGCGTGGCGCTGGTGAACCAGTCGGGCCCGCTCGAGCGCGAGTCCGACGACGTGATCCGGCTCTGCGCCGGTGCCGAGCGCAGCGTGGCCGCCACCAAGAGCTACACCGCCGAGCTTGCGGCCCTGGCCATGCTCAGCCTGGCGTTGGAGGGAACCGCCGCCGAGCGCCGGGAGCTTTCGCGGATCCCCGAGATGGCGGGGCGGGTCCTCTCGGCCGGCGCGGGCCTTGATGTGGCCGCGGCGCGCTACCGCTACGCGCAGCGCCTGTCGGTCATCGGCCGGGGATACAACTACGCCACGGCCTTCGAGATCGCCCTCAAGCTCAAGGAGCTCGCCTACCTCACCGCCGATCCCTACTCCAGCGCCGACTTCCGCCACGGCCCCATCGCCATGGTGGAGCGAGATTTTCCGGTGCTGCTGGTCATGCCCGCGGGCCGGGTGTTCCCCGACACGTTCGGCCTGGCGCACGAGCTGCGCCGGCGGGGGGCGGAGCTTCTGGTGATCTCCGGAGAACGGCGCGCGTTGCGCCTGGCCCGGGTACAGATGGTTTTACCGGGGCGCGTGCCGGAGTGGTTGAGCCCGATCTTGACCGTGATGCCGGGCCAGCTCCTGGCGCGGCACCTGGCCGCGGCCCGGGGCTGTCCCCTGGACGCGCCGCGGGGCCTGTCCAAGGTCACCCGCACCCGCTGAGCCACCGAGACAGAACCTCGACTGGATGGTTTGTGGTGAGAGCGGTGTGTTCGGTCGAAACCTCTGCGTACGGCAGGCATTTTGCCGAGGAGAAGGGCGGCGCGAGCCGTCAGGCGGCAACGTGAGCTTGAGCCGGCGCATTTGTCCAGCGGTCGAGTTCTCGGTCTCATGTGTAGAGCCGGGCTTTTTTTGGGGCGTGCCTCCCGCCGCCAAAGAACAATATGCAGCTCTGAGATGTGATGGTCAGGTTCGCGGGCGGTGGCCGTGATGCTTTCGCAGGCGCTGGAGGCGCCGGGCCACCTCGGCGAGCAGACGGTCCAGGCCCTCGCCGGTGGCGGCCGAGAAGGCAAACAACCTCTTCTTGCGCCGGGTGAACAACTTGCGGGCCCCGGGGAGCAGATCACGCACCTCGGCGAGGTCCAGCTTGGAGATCGCCACCAGCCGTGGCTTGCGCGAAAGCTCCGGGCTGAACAATGCCATCTCGCGCTCGATGGCGTCGAAGCGCCGCAGCAGGTGCTCGGGCTCGGGCGGGTCACCGGGGTGCCAGGTGACCAGGTGGACCAGCAGCGCGCAACGCTCGACGTGTTTCAAAAACCGGTCGCCGAGGCCGGCCCCCTGGTGGGCGCCCTCGATCAACCCGGGAACGTCGGCGATCACGAAGGAATCGCCCTCGCCGACAGGCACCACCCCGAGGGTGGGCACGAGGGTGGTGAACGGGTAGTCGGCGATCTTGGGCCGGGCCCGCGACACCCGCGCCACCAGCGTGGACTTTCCGGCGTTGGGGAACCCCACCACGCCAACGTCGGCCAGCAGCCGCAGCTCCAGGCGCAGGCGGCGCTCCTCGGCGGGACCGCCGGTCTCGGCCTTGCGCGGCGCCTGGCAGGTGGGGGTGGCGAAGTGCATGTTCCCCCGGCCGCCGCGGCCGCCACGGGCCACCACCAGCTCGGCGCCGGCCTCGTCCAGGTCGCCCAGCCGCTCGCCGCTCTCGTCGTCGAACACCCGGGTGCCCGGCGGGACCCGCACCACCAGGTCCTCGGCCGCGGCGCCGTTGCAGTCGCTGCCCCGGCCGGGCTGGCCGTTCTTGGCCCGGTAGTGCCGCTTGTAGCGGTGGTCCATCAGGGTGGTGAGCTCGGGATCGGCCCGCAGGATGACGCTGCCACCGCGGCCGCCGTCGCCGCCGTTGGGCCCGCCGCGCGGGACGTATTTTTCACGGCGGAACGAGACGCAGCCGTCGCCGCCCTTGCCCGAACGGACCTCGATGATGGCCTCGTCGACGAAGTTCATGTTCGATCCAATCCACACCTCGAGCGATCCCGGCCGCCGCCGCCCGTAAAAAAAAGGCCACGGAAATCCGTGGCCGGTCATGCGGAGGACCCGGGTGCAGGATCAGTTCGCGGCGCTCGGCGCGGGCTCGACCCAGGCCAGGTGCCGGTGGCGACCCTGGCGCCGGTAGCGCACCACCCCGTCGCACTTGGCGAACAAGGTGAAGTCGCGGCCCATGCCGACATTCTTTCCCGGGTAGATGAGGGTCCCGAGCTGCCGGGTCAGGATGTTGCCCGCGCGAACCTTCTGGCCGGCGTAGATCTTGACACCGCGCCGCTGGCCGTGGCTGTCACGCCCGTTGCGGCAAGCGCCCTGTCCTTTCTTGTGCGCCATGGCATCCTCCTCTCAGGCCCCGGTCGAAATGCCGGTGATCTCGATGCAGGTGAACGGCTGGCGGTGCCCGATGGTCTTGCGGTACTTCTTGCGCTTCTTGACCTTGTACACCAGCACCTTGGCCGCGCGGTCCTGCTCCAGGATCTTGGCGGTGACCGAGGCGCCGCTCACCCGCGGGGTGCCGACCTTGATGTCGGTGGTGCCACCGATGAGCAGCACGTCGTCGAGCTTGATCTCGTCGCCCACCGAGCCGGAGAGCTTCTCGACCCGGACACGGGTGCCCTTCTCGACCCGGTACTGCTTGCCTCCGGTGCGAATCACGGCATACATGGAACCGCTCCTTGCAATACAACACTACCCGGACCTTTCCGGGGAGCCAGAAGCTATGAAATCCCGCCCGGATTGTCAAGGTTTTTCGCGGCGAGCCGTTGCAGATCCCCGGCCAGGTCGGGGGCGCGGGCCACGCCGCGCTCGGTGACGATGGCCTGGAGGAGCGAGGCGGGGGTCACGTCGAAGGCCGGGTTGGCCACCGGCACGCCGGCCGGCGCAGAGGTCGCTCCCTGGAAGGTGCGGACCTCTTGGCCGTCCCGCTCCTCGATGGGGATGCGCGAGCCGTCGGGGAGCGCGAGGTCCACCGTGGACCACGGCGCCGCCACGTAGAAGGGGATGTTGTGGTGCCGGGCCAGCACCGCGACGCCGTAGGTGCCGATCTTGTTGGCTGTGTCTCCGTTGCGGGCGATACGGTCGGCGCCCACCACGCAAGCCTGGATGTGGCCCTGGCGCATGAGGTGCGCGGCCATGTTGTCGCAGATGAGCGTGACCGGGATGCCGTCTCGCTGAAGCTCCCAGGCGGTGAGCCGCGCGCCCTGGAGCAGCGGCCGGGTCTCGTCGGCGTAGACGTGGATGCGTTTTCCGGCCGCCACCGCCGCCCGGATGACCCCCAGGGCGGTGCCGAACCCGCCGGTGGCCAGCGCCCCGGCGTTGCAGTGGGTGAGCACGCCGCCCTGTTGCGGAAGCAGCTCGGCTCCCCAGCGGCCGATCTTTTCGCAGGCGGCGCGGTCCTCGGCGTGGATCTTCTCCGCCTCGCGCTGAAGCTCCTCCGCCAACTCGCCGCCGGCGGCCGCGATCTCCTCGGCGCGCGTTCGCATGCGCGCGAGCGCCCAGAACAGGTTGACGGCGGTCGGCCGGGTCCGGGCCAGGCGTTCGGCGGCGGAGAGCACCGCATGGAGCGCACGCGCAGGCTCCGCGGCCCCCGCCCGTCTCGCCGCCAGGGCGCAGCCGTAGGCCGCGGCGATGCCGATGGCTGGCGCCCCGCGCACCGCGAGCGTCTCGATGGCGCGTGCGAGCTCCTCCACCGAGCCGATCTCCAGCCACACCTCGTCCTGCGGCAGGCGCCGCTGATCCAGGATGCGGATCCGGGCGCCTGCGAACTCCACCGGTGTCAGCATCGCGACCTCCCGAAAAATACGATCAGCCGGATGGTATGCGAGCAGAACCTCCAGATCCAGCGAAAGCATCGCGCTTGTGTTTGCATCCCATGAGCGCTAATAGATTGTGGCCGGTCGTGACCGGTGTCGCGTCGGGAGGCGGGATGGATTCGGTCCGGGTGCTTCTGGTGTCAGACCCCGAGAGCGGGGCGAGCCGGGCGGTGGCGCGGGTTTTTACGGAGCGCGGCGCGCCCATCGAGGCGCTGGCCGCCGTCACCCGCCTGGCCAGGACGGCCGGAGCGGGGCCGGCGGACAAGACCGGCGAGTTGGCGCTCCCCCGTGTGCACGACCTGCCCCGCCGGCCGTTCGATCTGGTGATCACGCTGGGGCGGGAGGCGCGCGAGCTGGCCCGGGCGGCGCGCGAGTGCCAACCCGGCGCGGCGCCAGAGACACCGTTGGCCCTCTGGATCGGCAACCCGGTGCTGCTGCACTGGGATTCGCGCGCGGGCGATGCCGGTGGCTACGTCGAGATGGCGAATGCCTTTTTGAACCTGGGGATGTTCGAGGCCTTGCTTTCCGAACGGCGGTTGCTCATGCACGTTCTGGATGCGTTGGAGGAAGGTCTCATCGTCCACGATCACGAGCGGCACATCTTCTTGTTCAACCGCGCCGCCGAGCGGATCACCGGCTATCCGCGCGAGGAGGTGCTGGGGCGCAACTGTCACTCGATCTTTGCCCCGGATGGCATCTGCTCCTCGCAGTGCCCCTTCAAGACCGGGGAGGAAGGCTCGCTGCGCCGGGACGACGTGGTGGCCTTCAGCACGCGCGCGGGCGAGGACCGGCGGCTGCACCTCCGCATGGCCCCGCTCCCCGGCGACAAGGACCACCCGCCGGCGGTGCTGGCGGTCATGCGCGACGTCACCGAGGTCATGGAGCTGCGCTTCCGCCTCTCGGAGAAATACAGCTTCCACGGCATGGTGGGGCGCTCGGCCGCCATGCGCGAGATCTTCCAGACCATCCGCCAGGTCACCACCTCCGACTACCCGGTGCTGATCACCGGCGAGAGCGGCACCGGCAAGGAGCTGGTGGCGCGCGCCATCCACCAGGAGAGCCGGCGCAAGGGCGGGCCATTCGTGCCCATCAACTGCGGCGCCCTGCCCGAGACCATCCTGGAATCCGAGCTGTTCGGGCACGTGCGCGGCGCCTTCACCGGGGCGGTGCGCGACAAGAAGGGGCGCTTCGAGCTGGCGAGCGGCGGCACTCTATTTCTCGACGAGGTGGGGGATCTGAGCCCGGCCTTCCAGGTGAAGCTGCTGCGCGTGCTGCAAGAGAAGCGCTTCGAGCCGGTGGGCGGCGAGGAGGAGCGGACCGCGGACGTGCGGGTCATCGCCGCCACCAACCGGGATCTGGCCGCGCTGGTGCGCGAAGGGAAGTTCCGTGAGGATCTCTATTACCGCCTGGCGGTGGTGCCCATCCACCTGCCACCCCTGCGCGAGCGCCGGGAGGATCTGCCGATGCTGGTCGAGCAGATCCTCGCCGAAATCCGCAAGGAGTCCGGCAAGGAATCCTTGCGCCTGTCCGACTCGGCGCTGGAGGCGGTGCTCGGCTACCCGTGGCCCGGCAACGTGCGCGAGCTCATCAACGCGCTGCAGTACGCCTCCATCCGCGCGGTCCAGGGCGTCGTGGGGCCGGAGCACCTGCCCTTGCCGCTGCGCCACCGTGGCGGCGCTGGCCGGGGCCGCGCCGGGCTCTCCCGCGAGCGGGTGGAAGAGGCGCTGCGCCATAGCAAAGGCAACCGCAAGCGGGCCGCGCTCCTGCTGGGGGTGGGCCGGGCCACGCTGTACCGGTTCCTGGGGCGGAGCGGAGGGAAGACAAAGCACCCCCGTCGCCGCGGGCGCGGTTAGCTTCTGGGTGCGAACGCTGCACTTTGGGAAGCCAAAGGTTTGTGGGCGGGCCCGCTGGGTTGCCAGGGTTCGCCGGGACGTGGTAAGCATGCGTCCGGAGGGGAGTCGAGGAGCGAGACGGGCATGTCGCGGCCAACGGTGCTCTTGGTGGAAGACGATCGGTTCTCTCGGACCACCACCGCGCAGCTACTGGCGGATGCCGGCTTCGAGGTGCGGGTGGCCGCGGGCGCCGAGGACCTGGAACGAAGGGTCCGGGCCGAGCCCGATTTCCTGCGCGGGCTTTCGCTGCTCATCCTGGACATCGAGCTTTACGAATCCCTCGGTCGCAGTCGCGAGGACAAGAGCGGCACCCACACCGGCATGGCCATGACCGGCAGCCAGCTCGGCGTGAGCCTGGGGCTGGCCTTCCCCGAACTGCGCGCGGTGCCCTTCTTGCTGTACTCGGCGCGCGATCCCCGTTCGGTGCAGGAGTCGCTGGAAGAGCTGAAGTCTCTCGCCGAAGCCGAAGAGCTCATCCGACGAAACTTTCGCGGTTTCGTCGCCAAGGACGAGCGCTTTCCGGAGCAGCTCCTCGAGAAGGTCCGCGCCATCCTGGCTTGTGCCGAATGAGTCCTGTCGACATGCCGCCCGTCCAGTCACTCGCGCCGCCCCCGTCGGCCACGCGCGGCCTGCACAACTGGCTGGGGCTGGCCGTGGCCGGGCTCGTGTTCGTGTGGCTTGCGAAGTCCGGGCAGCCCACCTTGCACCTCGAGCTGCTCCTGCTCTCGGTGCTTCTCTTCAGCGTTGGCGCACTCGACCTGCTGCGATGCAAGACGCACCGCCGCGCCTCCAGCGGGCTCGACCTCGCCCAGGCGCGGCCGCCGGACCTGCGGCGGGTGGCGGTGAAGCTGTTGGGCCTGGCGGGGACCCTGGGGGTGCTGGGGCTGTGGTACTGGCTCATCCCGGAGTACCACAGCGGGTTCTACCATTCCGCCGCCATGGCGCTGCGGCTCGTCGGGCTCCCCGTCCTGGTGCTCGTCGCCGGCGGCATCTTCTTTCTCGACGGGCGGTTGCGGCAGCCGGAGGACGGCTTCTTCCAGGTGGGCCTGGTGCTGCTGGGCCGGCTCCGTCTCGTCGACCGGGAGGCGCTGCGCCAGCACGCGCTCGGCTGGGCGGTGAAAGGGTTCTTCACGCCCATCATGTTCGTCTACCTGTGTAACGTGCTCGAAGATCTGCGGGGGTTCGCGATCGCGGGCTGGACGCCGGGCGAGGTGGTGCGCGCGGCCGCCCTGCTCACGCTGGGGGTGGACCTGCTCTTCACCGTGGCGGGGTACCTGTTCTCAGCGCGCATCCTCGACACCCACCTGCGCTCGGTCGACGCCACCCTGCTGGGCTGGCTGGTGACCCTGGTGTGCTACCGGCCGATCTGGGACGGCCTGGAGCGGCCCTACTTCGCGTACCACGGCGACAACTGGGAGGCCTGGGTCGGGCAGGGCGCGCTCGGCTGGATCTGGTGCGGAGCCATCTGCGCCTGCCTCTTCGTGTACGCCTGGAGCACGCTCACCTTCGGGCTGCGCTTTTCGAACCTCACCCACCGCGGCATCCTCACCAACGGGCCGTACCGCCTGGCGCGCCATCCCGCCTACCTCTCGAAGAACCTGTCCTGGTGGCTGATCTCGATGCCATTTCTTTCGAGCGCCGGGGTGGGGGACGCGCTGCGCCGCTCGCTGCTCCTGCTGCTGGTCAACGGAATCTACCTCCTGCGGGCGCGGACCGAGGAGCGCCACCTGGGGCGCGACCCGGTCTACCGTGCCTACGCCGAATGGATGGACCGGCACGGGCCGCTGCGCTTCGTGAGCCGGCGCCTGCCCTTCTTGCGTTTTCGACCGCCGCCGGGGACGTGCGCGCCGGGCGGGGAGGGACCATGTGCGGCCGCTACGCTCTGATCACGGTCGGCGATGAGCTGGCGGCGGCGCTGGGTCTTGCCGACGTGACGGTCCACACCCGGGCGCGCTACAACATCGCTCCCTCGCAGCCCGTGCCGGTAGTGACCGCCCAGGAACCCCACCGGCTCGTGCGCATGCGCTGGGGGCTCGTTCCGGCCTGGAAACCCAAGGCCGGGCGCGTCGCTCGCGCAATCATCAACGCGCGCGCCGAGTCGCTCGACCAGCGAGCGGCCTTCCGGGAGCCGCTGCGCCGCTACCGTTGTGTGGTGCCGGCCGACGGCTTCTACGAGTGGCAGCGCCGGGGGAACCGCCGCCAGCCGTGGTACTTCTACCGGCGCGACCGGCGTCCCTTCGCCTTCGCCGGTCTGTACGTACCCGGCGCCGGAGGAGGGGAGGAGGTCGGGACGGTGGCCATCGTGACCTGCGCCCCCAATTCTTTGCTCGCTGTCGTGCATGACCGCATGCCGGTGTTGCTCGGCGACGGGGCGCGGCAAGCGTGGCTTTCGGCGGAGGAGCGGGTCGCGGAGTTGCTGCGCCTTCTTCAGCCCTTCCCATCGGAAGAGATGGCCGGCCATGCCGTCTCGGCGGCGGTCAACCCGGCCCGGGCCGAGGGCGCCGAGCTGATTCGGCCGCTGCCGCAGGAAGAGCTTCAGTTCCAGAGCCCCAGCGGGGGGCCGATCAGATAGAGCACCCACGAGGCGGCCGACAGGAAGGTCATGAACTGGGCCGCCTGGTAGGCCTTGAACTTGCGCTGCACCACCTGGCACAGATCGAAGGTCTGCCGCGCCAGGCTCTCCAGGATCTCCTGCGGGGCCACCGAGGCGAGATCGGCGGCATAGTCCGCCTTGCTGCGCCGCTGGCAGACGTGGCCCCAGAAGAAGATCTTGGCCCGATCGCGCTTCATCTGGCCCGGCAAGCGCGCGTAGATCACGGACAGCGACAACAGGATGGCCAGCCCGGCGGAGGCGGCCACCAGCGCGGCGGCGATCGACTGGCCCAGCCGGCCGGCGGCGGTGGCCAGGAAGATCGAGTTCACCAGGAGTAGAGCGTTGGCCTTGCCGTCGGCGAAGGTCACGAAGGACTGGTTGTACTCCATGGCCGAGACCGCCAGCCGCAGCCGCTCGCCGATCGCCAGATCGGATCCGGCCGGCGCGCCGCTTCCTGCGTCCGAGGTGGCGGAAACCGGAGGATGGGCCGAGGTCATGGCGTGCCTCCTTGGAAAACCAGCGCGTACCCCGCCCGGGTAGCGCCGCAGCGGCTGGAGAGCAGCTCGGCGAAACGTGCGGCGTGGCGATCGAGACGCTCGCGGCTCTCGCCGGCGGGCACGAACAGCACCGCCAACACATCCCTCGTGCCGGGGTGCACCTTGGTCTCCTGGGAGTCCTTGACCGGGTTGCCGCACGGCACCCAGGCATCTCCCGCGCGCCGGCACACCAGCAAGAGGTCGGTCAAATCGATGGCCTGGCCGGAGGCATTGAAGACGTAGCTCTCCCCCGCGCGCCCTCGCCGCAGCAGAAGCTCCGGGCCGGAGCGCGCCGCGTCGAAGAGGCTACCGGGGTAGCCCGACTCGAGGCTCACCACGTTGTTGGCCAGCACCGGCGGCGGGAGGTTGGGGAACTCCCCGGCGAGCGCCGCCTGGAGCAAGAACTCGCTGGCCGGCTTGCCGCGCCCCGCCGGCCGGTACTTGCCGTGCCGCAGCATGGCGCGCACCCGCTCTTTGAGCCCGGCCGGCCAAAACGTCTCGCCCGCCGCCCGCGCCCGCTCGGCCGCCTCCCGCGCCCACGCCGGGAGCTCCGGAGCGCTCTCGCAAGAGGGAAGGCCCTCTCCCCAGATCAGTGCCAGCGTCGTTGGCGAGGGGTCCAGAGAGGGATCGATGCGGATGGAATAGTTCATGAGGTTTTTCTTGGGCCAGAACGCTACCAATACGGAGCCCGCCTTTCAACTGGCTTGCCAGAAGTTGGGACGTGACTACATTCGCCCTGGGGGTAGAATGGCGAGGTTCCATGCGCCGCGCCGTGTTTTTTGTCTCTCTGGTGTCGGCGGTGGCCGTGCTGGCCTGGGCCGCGTCCGGCGACAAAGGAGGAAAACCCATGACCACGAATCCCCTCACGCCCGAGGAGGAGAGGATCATCCTGCACCGCGGCACCGAGCCGCCGTTCTCAGGAAAATACGACAAGCACTTCGAGGGTGGCCTGTACCTGTGCAAGCGCTGCGGCGCCGCCCTGTACCGCTCCGAGAGCAAGTTCAACTCCGGCTGCGGCTGGCCAGCCTTCGACGAGGAGATCCGCGGCGCGGTGGAGCGCCGTCCCGATCCGGACGGTCGGCGCACCGAGATCGTGTGCGCCCGTTGCGGCGGACACCTGGGACACGTTTTCACCGGTGAAAAGCTCACCCCGAAGGACACCCGGCACTGCGTGAACTCGCTGTCTTTGGACTTCGTGCCGCAGGAGCACGTCGGCCGGGCCGTCTTCGCCGGCGGTTGCTTCTGGGGCGTGGAATACCACTTCTCCCGCGAGCCGGGGGTGCTGCTGGCCACCTCGGGCTACATCGGGGGCCATACCGAGCGGCCGAGCTATCGCGAGGTGTGCTCCCACACCACCGGGCACGCGGAGGCGGTGGAGGTGTTGTTCGACCGGCGCAAGACCTCGTTCGAGACGCTTTCGCGCCTGTTCTTCGAGATCCACGATCCCACCCAGGTGGACCGCCAGGGTCCCGACGTCGGCGATCAGTATCGGTCGGCGATCTTCCTCGTGGAGCCGGAGCAAGAGGCGGTCGCGAAGAAGCTCATCCGTATCCTCGAGCAGCAGGGCCTGAAGGTGGCCACCCGGCTGGAGCCGGCGGCGACCTTCTGGCCGGCCGAGGACTACCACCAGGATTATTTCGAAAAGCAAGGCGCCTCTCCGACCTGCCACCTGCGGACCCGCCGTTTCTGATCTTGCCGGTTGATTTTCGTATCTCCCGGGGCCTAGAATCTTGGCGCCGGGGGCAGCGGAGAGCAGATGGCCCGAAGCGACGCCGAGATCGAAGCGAAGCTCCTCGCCACGGTACGGCGCAGCCGCCGGCGCCTGTGGCGCTCCCGCATGGGGGAGGGGATTCTTCAGGCCTTGATGGTGTGGATCTTCGGCATGCTGCTGTTCGGCGTGCTGCGGGGAGGCGGCCCGGAAGATTCCGGCGGGTGGCTCGCGGCCGGGGTCGGGGTGGGGCTGCTCGCCATCATGGTGGCCGCCATCGGCGTGCTGCGAGGGACGTCGCTTTCGGCGGTGGCCGCCCGGATGGATCGGTCGCTGGGATTCTTCGACCGTGTGTCCAGCGCGCTCGAGTTCCTCAAGGCGCCGCGCCGCAGCCCGTTCATGCAGGCCCACATGGAGGAGACCGCCGCCTTTCTGGAGGCGCACGCCTCCGCCTACCTCCCCACCCAACCCGGGAACACCCCGCGCATCTTCGCCGTATTCGTGGCGCTGCTGCTCATCGCGTTACTGCCCCATGCCGATCGGCAGTCGGTCGAGACTCGCGATCGCAAAGATCGCGAGCAGGCGCGGCGCGAGCGCGGTCACGAACTGCTGGCGGATCTGAGAAATTTGCAAAAGGAGGCCGAGGTGCGCAACCTGCGGCGCCTGGCCGACGTCATCGCCGAAGCCGAGCGGGCGGTACGCCGGCGCCTGGAACTCGCGCCGCGGGAAGAGCCGGCGCCGGTGCCGCCCCAGCCGCCCAGTGAGGACGGGAGCCGCGGCACGGGCCGGCAGGACACCGGGGAACCGGCGCGCAACGACCCGGCTGCCCTGGCGCGGTCCGGCGAGCCCCGAGACGGTGTGCGAGTGGCCAGCCGCGCCACCTACCAGGCGGTAGGGAAGTTCGACGCCTTCCCGGAGGAGGCCTACGCCGAGGTGTTCGCCGAGCTGGACGGGGTGGTGCTGGACGCGCCGCTGGACGCCCGCGAGATGCAGAACCTGGCCGAGCACGTGGACAGCGTGGCCGGGAAGATCAACAACTATGCCTTCATCAACGACGCCGAGAGCTGCGGTGCCGAGGGTGCCCGGCGCGGACCCCGCTCGGGCTCGATGCCCGACAACTCCTTCGAGCAGGCCCTGGCGCCGTTGCAGTACAAGGCCTTCTCGGAATTCCTCAAACGCTACGCCGCGCACCTCTCGGACAAGGCCACCGGAAAGGCACACTGGGAGGCCAGCAGCAAGGCGGCGGACTCCCGCGAGGTGTTCAACGTCGCGGCCCCGCCGCCCAAGGACGGGCGTTTCTCGCTCCAGGGCGTCACCGATCAGCGCCCGGACATGCCCATCCTCCAGCCCAGCGAACAGGCCATGCGGGAGCTGGCGGCGCGACTTCCCTCCCAGCCCGGCTCCGGGCCGAACAAGGGCGGCCAGCGGGGCGGCACCGAGGTGGGCGGCAGCGGCGCCGGCAGCGGGGCCTCCGACCACAGCATGGCGGCGCCGGCCATCCTGCCGCGGGCCGAGGGCGGCGAGTATCTCCGCCTGCAAGGGCGCCTGGGGGAGGGGGAGTCGGTGATCCAGCTCATCCAGGACCGGGGCCGGCACAACCTGGCCGCGACCCGGACGGAGAGCGGGGTGGGGTTCGACGACGTGTTCCGCGAGTACGCCCACAGCGCCGAGGCGGATCTGAACGGCGAGGGGGTCCCCTGGTACATGCGGGAGTTCATCCGCGACTACTTTCGCTCGATTCGCCCGGGTGCCGAGGAAGGCCCCGCCAAACCCTGAGGGCCCACCCGCCCATGTCCCAGGTTCCCGCCAGCGACTTCGCCGAACCCTTCGACGCCGAGTTCCTCTCCCGGCTGGAGCGGCTGCACCTGGCCTCGCGGCGCATCTTCTCCGGCAGGTTGCACGCCCTGCACGTCTCCCGCCGGCTCGGCACCGGCCTCGAGTTCGCCGACCACCGCCCCTATGCCCCGGGCGACGATCTGCGCCTGCTGGACTGGAACCTCTACGCCCGCGGCGAACGCCTGTACACCAAGCTCTTCCGCCAGGAGGAAGACCACAACCTGTTCTTCCTGGTGGACAGCAGCGCTTCCATGGCCGCCGAGAAACAGAAATGGGATTGCGCCCGCCGCCTGGCCGCGGCGCTGGCCTACATCGGCCTGTACGAGATGGATCGGGTGTACCTGTGCGCCTTCGCCGAGGGCCTGGTCATGAGCCGGCGGGCGCTGCGCGGGCGGCGCGCGGTGATGGAGGCCCTGCACACCCTGGCCTCCTTGCGCGCGGGCGGCAAGACCGACATGCGGCGCACGGCCCGGGACTTCGTGGGCCGCTTCGGCGCGTTGGAGGGCATGGTGCTGATCTTCTCCGACGGGCTGGACCTGGACGGGACGCCCCCCGCGCTGGACGTGCTGTTCCGTGCCGGCTTCGAGGTGCTGATGCTGCATGTGGTCACTCCCGCCGAGGCCAACCCATCGCAGCTCGGAGAGTGGCGGCTGGCCGATCCCGAGGGCGGCCGGCCGCACACGGTCCACCTGACCCGGCGCCTGCTGGCCCGCTACCGGCAGGCATTTATGGAACACTCGGCGCGGCTGCGGCGGCACCTGGTATCGCGGCGCGGCGCCTATGTGCGGGTATCCAGCGACACTCCGCTCGAGGAGCTCATCCTGCGCGAATTGCGGGCCGGGCACCTGCTGGGATAGGGCGACATGCATCTGACCGGCCTGAGCGTGACCGAGTTTACCCTGGTCTTCTCCGGGGCGGTGGTGCTGTTGTTGCTGGCCTACCTGCTCTCGTTCCGGCGGCGCACGGCGGTCATGGCCACCGATCCTCTGTGGCGGCGGGTGGTGGGCCGGCGGCGGACACCCTTCCGGAAACTCCTGGCGTTGCTGCTGCAGATCCTGATCGCGCTCTTCTTCGCGCTGACCCTCGGCGATCCGCGGTTCCCGGCGGCGGGCGCCCGGCCCGCCGTGGCCCAGGTGATGGTGCTGGACGCCTCGGCCGGCATGGAGGCCCGGGAAGGCAGTCGCACCCGCTTCGAACGGGTGATCGACCTCTCTCGTCAGGTGATCGAGGCGCTGGGACCGCGCGATCGGATGATGCTTTTGCTGCTGGAGGACGCGCCGCGGCCGCTTTCGGAGTTCACCTCCGACAAGGGACGCCTGCGCTCGCTGCTTGCGGGAATCGAGCCGGCGCCGCTCTCCGACGACATGCCGGAAGCGGTGCGCTTCGCCCGCTCCATCCTGCAGACCGCCGATCTCGCCCCTGGCACCCGGCGGCGGGTGGTGGTGCTCTCGGATCGATTCCATGCCATCCCGGAGGAGCCGGACGGCATCGAGATCAGGCAGGTGGCGGTGGGGACGGTCACCGAGAACCTGGCCATCACCGCGCTGGAACTCAGGCCGCTCCGGTCGGGCGCTCCCGGGGCCGAGGTGTACCTGGAGGTGGCCAACCGGGGTCGCGCGCCGCGCGCCGCGCGCCTTTCGTTGCACACGCCCGACAACCTCCTCGGCGGCGAGGAGATCAACGTGCCGGCGGGCGGCCGCTTCTCCCGGGCCTGGGTGCTGCGCGGGCTGGCCGAGCGGCGCCTGATGGCCACGCTGTCCGCCCCGGGCATGGTGGGTCCGGCCGACGGGTTCGCCCTCGACGATCGGGCGTACGGGCTGGTGCCCGAGGCGCGGCCCCGCAAGGTCCTGCTGGTCACCTCGGGCAACCTGTTTTTGGAAAAAGTGCTCGAGCTGTATCCGGGGATCCAGGTGCGCCGTTTGAGCCCGGCGGCTTTCTCGCCGGCGGCCTTCGAGGACGTTCAGGCCGCGGTGTTCGACGGCATCTGCCCGCGCAGCCCGGTTCCGGCCCTGTACTTCGCGCCGGTGCCAGGCCCCGACTGCGAGTTTCAGGTCGGAGCCGAAGAACCGCTGCGCGCCTTGCAGCCGCTCCGGGGCGATCACCCGGTGAGCCGGGATCTCAACCTGGTGGACCTGCAGGCGACCGGCGCTCGCCGCATCCAACCCGGTGCCACGGACCGAGAGCTGCTCACCGACGCCGCCGGCCCGTTGATCCTGGCGCGGGAGGATGGCGGGAACAAGCTGCTGGCGGTGGGATTCGACCTGGCCCGTAGCGATCTGCCGCTGCGGGTGGCCTTCCCCATGTTGGTGCACAACACCCTGCGCTGGTTCCTCGGCGAGGCCGACGAGGCCCAGGTCGGCCCGCACGTCAGCGGTCAGTTGGTTGAGATCGCCGGCGCCGGGCCCCGCCGCATCCATGATCCGCGGGGGCAGGTTTTTTTACCGTTCTCGCTCGGCGGGAGGCTACGCTTCGTGCCGCGCGGCCCGGGGTTCTACCGGGTGGGGGAGGGCCGGGCAGAGGAAATCCTGCCGGTCAACTTCTTTCTGGCGAAGGAGTCCGATCTGATCGGGGATCGCTCGCCGGGAGAGGCGCGGCTGCGTTGGGAGGACGGGCCGGCGCCTCCGGAGATCGTGGCGGGTTTCGATCCCACCGAGACGCACGATGCGCAGCCGCCCTGGCCGCGGGTGCTGCTGGCGGTGGTGTGGTTGCTCCTGTTCGACTGGCTCTTCTTCTGCTTCCGCATCCTGTTCTGAGGACATCATGTTCGAGCCCCTCGGCGATGCCATCCTGTTCACCCTGGGCCAGCACCAGCTGACCCTGTTGAACCCCTCCGGGTTGTGGCTGCTGTTGCTGGTCCCCGCGTTGTGGATCGTCGGCCTGTGGATGGGGCGCGACCTGCGCTGGTACCGGCGGCTGCTGATCTCGCTCTTGCGCTCGGTGGCGGTGGCGGCGCTGGCCATCGCCTGGGCGCACCCGGTCCAGATCGAGCGCGAGAATGCCCCGGCGGTGGCCTTGCTGGCCGATCTCTCCGATAGCCTGGATGCGCCCGCGAGAGCGCGCATGGAAGAGCGCGTGCGAGAGCTGTGGGAAGCCCGGGGCGCGGCGCCCACCTTCTTGGTAGGCTTCGGGCGGTTCCCGATGCTCCTGGCGGGCCCACGCGAGCGACGGGTGTCCTTGAACGGAGCGCCGGTGCCGGGGGACGGGAGTGACATCGCCGCCGCGCTACGCCTGACGTACGGCTTGTTCCCGCCCGGTTACGACCGGCGCGTGCTCATCTTTTCGGACGGTGAGCAGACCCAAGGCGACCTGGTGGCCGAAGCCTTGCGCGCGCGGGACCTGGGGTTGGAGCTCTCGACGGCGCCCATCCTGCCCGCCGCGGCCTACGACGCGCGAGTGGAGGAGATCCGGGCCCCGGCGCAGGTGCGGCTGCAGGACCCCTGGGTGGCGGAGGCCGTGGTGATCTCCAGCGCCGCGCGGAGCGTGGAGGTGCGCTGGACCCGGGACGGCGAGGAGGTCGAGCGGCGCGTGGTGACACTCGGGGCGGGGCAGAACCTGCTACCGCTGAAGCTCACCTTCGACGCCGAGGGTTGGCACACCGTGTCGCTGCGCCTGCTGTCGCGGCGCGATCGTTTCGCCCAGAACAACACCGGCGCGGCCCGGGTGTTCGTCTCGGGCTTCCCGCGGGTGCTGCTGGTGCGCACCGGACCCGAGCAGACCCCGTTGCACCAGGTGCTCCAGGGCCTGCGGGTGCGCCTGACGGCCAAGACGATCGAGGCGCTGGAGGACCGCGCGCTGCTGGCCGAGAGCGATCTCATCATCCTGGACGATCTCCCGCTGCCCAAGCTCTCCAAGACCATGGTGGAGAACCTGCGCGCCGTGGTGGAGGAGCTCGGCGCCGGGCTGCTGGTGACCACCGGGCCCGCCAGCTCGGAGCTGGCCGGTCCCGAGGACGCGCCCATCGAGGCCCTGCTACCGGTCACCTTCCGGCAGGTGAAGAAGCGCGAGGAGATCCCGGCGGCGCTGGCCTTCGTGATGGACCGCTCGTCGAGCATGGCCCGCGGCGAGAAGTTCGTGATCCTGCTGCGGGCCGTGTCCGATACCCTGGACCGGCTGCGCGATACCGCCCAGGTGAGCCTGGTGATGTTCGACGACTACCCCGAGGTGGTGGTCTCGCTCACCGAGGCGCGCAACCGCGACACCATCAAGAAGATGCTGATGGCGCAGCGAGTGGGGGGCGGCACCTCGATGTTCCCGGGCCTGGAGGCGGCGCACCGGGAGCTCAAGCGCTCCGCCGCGAAGCTGCGGCACGTGATCCTGCTCTCCGACGGCCAGAGCATCACCCTGTACGATCAGTTCGGCTACATCGTGGAGGCCATGGCCAAGGATCGCATCACCGTCTCGGTGGTGGCCCTGGGACAGGACGCGGATCAGGATGAGCTGCGCCGTATCAGCGGAGCCACCGGCGGCCGCTTCTATCACACGGATTCCATCCGCAACGTGCCGCACATCTTCACCGCCGAGACCGAGAACTTCACCCAGAGCAACGTGGTGGAGCAGCCGCTGCGGGCGGAGCCGGCCAAGATGGTGCAGGCGCTGGCCGGTATCGCCTTCGATGGCGCCCCGGCGCTGGGCGGTTCGCTGGCGTCCGAGGCGCGGCCCACGGCCGAGGTGCTCCTGCGCACCAGCGATCGCAAGGAGCCGCTGCTGGCGCGCTGGCGATTCGGGCTGGGCCGGGTGGCGCTCTTTACCAGCGACGCCCAGGGCACCTGGAGCGGCGCCTGGACCGGTTGGGACGGGTTCGGCCGGCTGTGGTCCCAGATGGCCGAGGACACCCTGCGGCGCAGTCCGCCCGGTGACCTGCGCCTGCGCGTGGCCCGGGAAGGGGATCGCGCGGTGGTGACGGTGCGCACCAGCGAGGACATCGAGACACCGGGCGCCGAACCGCGGGTGGTGTGCCTGGGGATGCTCGGCGCGGCCCGTCCGGTGCCCCTGGAGCGGCGGGGGCCGGGGTTCTTCCGCGGGGAAGTGCCCCTGGAGAACGGTGGCGGGCCCTACGCCTTCCAGGCCGAGCGCCCGGCCCGCCGCGGCGGTCGGGAAAGCGCCTATGCCTTTCTGAGCCGCACATTTGGTGAGGAGTACATTTCGGGCCCCGGCAACCAGAAGCTCATGGAAGAAGCGGCCCGCGCCGGCGGCGGCCAGGTCGATCCCGAGGCGCGGGTGGTGTTCGCGCCCGGTCGCTTGGACCGGCGCACGCAGCACGATCGTTGGGCGTTGTTCGTCTGGTTGGCACTGGCCTTGTTCCTGGCCGAGGTGCTGGTCCGGCGGCTATAGGCGGATCTCCCCGGCCTGGGAATCGGGAGGCACGTGCATGATCCACATCGAAGCGGCGAAGCCGGCCGACGTCTCCGCGGTGCGCCGCATCGCGGCCGAGGTTTTCTCGCAGTACGGCGACTACGCCCGCATCCTGCCGCGCTTCTTCGCCTCTCCGGGTGTACAGACCTACCTTGCTCATGGCGAGGAGCGCGTGCTGGGCTTCGTGATGATTGGCTTCATCCCGTGGTCCGGCAAGGACTCGCGGTCCGATTCCTGGGTCGGGGATGTGCTGGCGTTGGCGGTGGTGCCCGAGGCCCGGCGCCAGGGGATCGGCACCCGGCTCATGGAGCGCGCCCGCGAACTGGCCCGGGATCTCGGCCGCGAGCGGGTCATCCGAGAGCTTCAGCTCACCTGCGCCCGGACCAACCACGCCGCCCTGGCCTTCTTCGCGCGGCACGGGTTCCGGGTGATCGATCCAGCCCACGGGTGGTACTCGGGGGGGCAACCGGCGCTGCGCATGGCAGGCTCGCTAACGGGCGATAAGGGCTAGCTCGGATCTCGCCACGGACCGAACGGGTCGGGTAGGAGAGCGAATCCCAGGCGCCACGCCTGCAACGCCTCCCCGGGCATCCCGAGGCGCAGCAACACTCGGGACCGCGCGAAGTGCAGCGTGCTTTCGCGTGGCAGACGGCGCGTCAGCTCCTCCAATTGCTGCAGCGCCTCTCCCCTTCGGTCTTGTTCCTCCAGCGTCCGGGCCAGCCAGAAGCGCGCCCCGGCGTCGAACTCCGCTTCCTCTCGGATGGCCTGCCGCAGCACCCTCTCGGCGCGCTCGAGGTCCGTATCCCGCGCTCGGCGAAGCAGCAGGCGGCCCAGGTTGAGCAGGGTGTAGCTGCGGGCGGAGTGCAGCGGAGAGGCCAGCGAGCGCTCCAGGTGCTCCACCGCGGCGTCCAGCTGTCCCAGCTCGGCCAGGAGCAGGCCGAGGGAGTTCAGGCTCTCGAAGTGTTCCGGCTCGATGTCCAGCGCTTCCCGCAGCAGCCGCGCGGCGTCATCGCGTTCCCCGCGCTCCCACAACAGGAGGGCCAGGTTGTTGCGCAGCGACGCCGAGCGTGGATCCAGGACGAGCGCGCGGCGGTAGGTCTGTTCCGCATCGCCTGGTTTGCCAGCGCGTTCCTGGGCAAAACCCAGTGAGAGCAGCACCCGGGCGCTGTGCGGAGCGTGCTCCGCGTTTTTCTGCCACAGGCGCACCTCGTCGCGGTATTCCAGGTTGCGCCGGACGCTGAGCACCGAAAGCAGCGTGGCGCCAACAAAGAGAGCCGCCAGGCCCAGCCGGCGGATCGTGGCCGTGCTCATCCAAGATGAGAGGAGCGAGCCGACCCGGAAAGCGCAAAGCACCACCACGGTGAGGGGTGCGATTAGTGGCAGGTACATGCGGTGCTCGGCCGCCACCTCGGTGACGATGGGAACGAAGCTCGAAGAGGGGGCCAGAATCCCGAAGAACCAGGCGCCGAGAAACCCAAGGGGCGAGCGGCGGGCCAGGCCCCACAGCGTCGCGAGGAGCAGCGGCAGCACCACCAGGGCCGCTGGCATGAAGTCGGCGGGACCGCGGGCCAGGGGCCAGTCGAGATCGAGCACGAGCGGCCAGGGCCAGAACACGCGCCGCAGGTAATACAGCAACACGCCGGCCTGGGTGAGGGCATAGTCGGTTGGCGAGACCCCCAGATGAAACCCGATCGACGCCTGGTGGGGATGACCGAGCACTAGCAGGGCGGCGGGCACCCAGGTCGCGGCCAGGGCCAGGTAGAACCAGCGCCGCCGGCGCCATAGCTGGCGAGGTTGCGCATCGCCGAAGGTCAGCTCGTACAGCACGATCAGCAGCGGCGCCGTGGCGGCCGCCTCCTTGGCGCCCAGCGCCAGCAGGCAGGCGATCACCGAGAGCGCCTGCCAGCGCCGGGGCCGCGGGTGATCGAGCGAGCGCGCGGCGGCGTAGAAGGCCAGGAGGAAGAACAGCCCCATCAAGGACTCGGCCCGACCCATGACGTAGGTGACCGATTCGGTCTGCAGCGGGTGAAGCCCGAACAACAGCGCCACGGCGAAGGCCAGCCCGTCGGCGTGCGAACCGAAGGTCGCGGCCAGGGGGGGGCGACCCAACGTCCGGCGCAACAGCCCGAAGAGCAGCAGGGTCGACAGCGCGTGGATGAGGATGTTGCCGAGGTGGTAGCTCCAGGGCGCCAGGCCGGAGATGGCGTAGTTCACGGCCAGGGTGTACGCCAGCACCGGCCGGTTGGCCGCGGTGCAATCGACGCTGGGGAACGCCGCCGGGCCGGGTGGCCACAGCGAGCGCAACCCCGTGTTCTGGACGATGGCGAGGCGGTCGTCGAAGAGGAAGACGCCGCCGATCCCGCTCAGGAAGACCGTGGTCACCACGAGCGCCAGGAGGGCGCCCAACGTCGTCCGGCGCCGCTGGTCTGCGGCCAGCGTCTCCGGGGTCATCGCTTTCCTTTCGACTCGCGCCGGCCGTCGTGGACCAGGCGCCGCAGCAGGTCGGCGCGGATGCGCTGGCGGAGCCGGCGGATGGCCTGCTCCTGGAGTTGGCGGGTTCGCTCTCGGGTGAGCCCGAACTGTTCCCCCACCTCCTGCAACGTCAGACCGTCGCGAAAGCGCAGCAGCAGGATCTCGCGTTCGCGCAGGTTGAGCGCCGAGAGCGCGCCGCTCAGCGCCTCCAGGCGCACCGTGTGATCGGCCTCCTCGTCGGGCCCGGCGTGGGGGTCCGGCAGGAAATCGAGCAGGCTGGCGCCATCGGGGTCGTCTCCCTGCGGCGCGTCCACCGAGACCGGGCGGATCCCGGCGCCCAGGATCTCCCGGATGCGCTCCGGCGACTTGTTCAGGCGCCGGGCCAGCTCCTCCACGCCCGGTTCACGGCCGGTCTGGAGCACCACCCGGCGCGACAGGCGGTTGAGCTTGTGCAGCGCCTCCTGCACGTGGGGGGGGATGCGGACCGGCCCGCCTTGCTCCGCCAGCAGGCGCCCGATGCTCTGGCGCACCCACCAGGATGCATAGGTGGCGAACCGGAAGCCTCGTTCGGGATCGAAGCGATCGGCGGCCCGAACCAGGCCCAGGTTGCCTTCCTGGACCAGGTCGAAGAAGTCGAGGCCGCGCGCGGGGTAGCGGCGGGCGATGGTCATCACCAGTTTCTGGTGGGCGGTGAGCAGGCGGTTGCGGGCCGCGGTGGCCTCCTCGCCTCCCGCGCGAATCTCCGCGCCCACGGCCGCGAGATCCCGGGGTGGCAGGCCGGCGCGCCGGCTGGCGCAACCGATATCCCGCCGCGCGCGCTTGAACTGCGCCAGCCAAGTCCGCCGGCTCCCCGCCGGGCTTCGGGTGGCCTTCAGGCGCCGCCGCACCATCCGCTCGGGCGTTTCCGCGAAGTCGCCCAGATCTCCCGCTGAAAGCTCCGCCTCGCGCTCGATGCGGCGCAGCCGCTCGCGCGCCATCTCGAGGCGCGCCGCGTCCGCCCGGAGCGGCCGCAGCAGCCGCTCCAGGAATGTGTCCCGCAGATCGAGGCGCAGCAACTCGCGGGCGATCTCTTCCTCGATGCCGGCCAGATCTTCGAACCGCTCGCGGGTGAGCAGCCGGGTGCGGCGATCCGGCCACAACGCCCGGCGCCGCGCCTGCAGGGCCCGGAGCTGATCGGCCAGCATACGAATCTTCTCCACGGCTTTTTCCTCGTCCTGCTCCGGCTCGGCGGACTCGAAGTCATGCAGCAGGGCCCACGCCGAGCAGCTTCCGGCACGCACCTGATCGGCGGCGCGCAGCAGGCGCCGGATGGTGGCCGGCGCCCGGGCCGCCGCGCGCAGGCTGCGGTGGCGTCCCCGCTGGATCCGCCGTGCCAGCTCCGCCTCCTCTTCTCGTCCCAGGGGCTTGTTGAGACCCTGCGCCGGAGAAGCCGGGGTGGGGGCCTGCGAGCGGACAGGTAGGTGCTGCCGCTCCAGCGCGTCCAGGAGCGCCAGTGTATCCTCCACCGTACCATCGCCGGGGAGCTGTTTCGCCAGGTCGTCCAGGGTCACGAACCCCTGCCGCTGCGCCAGACCCAGCAGCCGCTGCTGCGCGCCGGACAGGTGGACCGCCTTCATGCCGTCTCCAGGAAGACGAAGTTTCGCCGCCCGCAACAAGGACACTCCGGATCCCGCTCGGCGAGCGGAAGGGACAGGAACTGGTCGTTCCATAGATCGACCGTGACCAGGCGGGGCCGGATCGCTTCGGGATGGCCGCTCAGGATCTTGAGGGCCTCGGCCCCCTGGATCGACGCCACCAGGTGGGCGATGGGCCCGATGATGCCCACCTGGTGGCAGGTCAGCTCGGTGCCACCGGTGGGAGGTTCCGGGAACAGGCAGCGTAAGCAGGGGGTGCGTCCAGGGATCACGCTGAGCGAGGTGCCGTAGGCCGCGGCGCAGCCGCCGTAGATCCACGGCAAGTTCTCGCGAACGCAATAGTCGTTGATCAGGTACCGGGTCTGGAAGTTGTCGGTGGCGTCCAAAACCACCTGAGGCCTGCCGATGAGGTTCTGAACGTTGTCCGCCTTCAGCCGCTCCAGGTGGGCCACCATGCGCACCGCTGGATTGATGCGCGCGAGGACTTTTCGGGCGGCCTCGGCCTTGAGCAGGCCCTGGCGCACGTGGTCCTCCTCGAACAGGGTCTGGCGCTGGAGGTTGGACCACTCGAGCCGATCGTCGTCCACGATGTCCAGCTCGCCCACGCCCGCGCGCACCAGGGTGTTGGCCAGCGTGCTGCCCAGCGCGCCGCATCCGATCAGCACCACCCGCGCCGAGGCGATGCGCCGCTGTCCCTCCGGCCCGATGGGGGCGAAGAGCTCCTGACGGCTGAAGCGTTCCGTGAGGCTCTCAGGCATCTCGGGCTCCCTCCGAAACGGGCGGCGGCAAGAGGCGCTCGCGGGCCGCCGCGGCCTGATGGTCTCGCAGCCGGCGCAGCAGGCGCGCCTCCAGCCGGATGAGCTCCGGGTTGGTTTCCTGCCCGGGTCTCTCCCGCAGCCGCTCGGACAGGATCAGGGCTCGCCGGGGCGGCAGATCCTGGAGCAGCGGGAGCCAGAACTCGGCGAAGTCACGCGGATCGGACGGCGCCAACTCCAGAGCGCGCCGGAAGGTGTCCTGCTCCAGCGCGCTGTCGTTGCTCTGGCGCGCCGCCTCGGCCTGCAACCGCAGTGAATCCCGGCTTGCGCCGCCCAGGGTCTCGGCCCGGCCCAGCGCGGCCAGGGCCTGGGCCGGTTCGCGCAGGTCCAGGTGGCAGCGGGCCAGGCGCAGCCACAGGTAGTCGGTCTCCGCCACCTTGAGCGCCAGCTCGAAATAGGACAGCGCCTCCCGTGGCTTGCGGCGCTCGCAAAGAACGTTGCCCATCAACACCAGGGCGCGGGGGTCGTTGGGATCCCGGCGCAGGATGGCCCCGGCCAGCGCCGCCGCCTCGCGGAACCGCTGCTCCCGGTAATGGAGGTCGGCCAGCGCCGCCATGAGCCGCCGGTTCTCGGGCGTCTTCCGCAACGCCTGCTCCATGAGCCGGCGCGCCTCCGCGCTGCGTTCGGCGCGGACCAGCTCGCGCGCCTTGCTCAACACGTCGTCGAACATCTCCTGCTGGCGCATCTCGCTCATGGCTTGTCTCCAGGGTGCCAGGCCCCGACGCGGTCGCCGTCGCAGGCCACTTCTCCGGTCGGCGGCCGGCAGGCGTTGCGCCGCTCCCGGATCCGGCCCGTCGCGCGCTCCAGGCGCCACACCTCACCGCGCATCGCCAGCACCGCCTCCCCGGCGTCGAGGCGCGGCGGGATGTCTGGCGGGGCCGGCAGCGAAAGGATCCAGGCGGGCTCGGGGAGCGGCCAGCGCAGGAGCCGCAAGGTCGCGGACGAGGGACGCACCGAGCACAGCAGCAGACCGTCCCTCTCCAAGGCTGGCGAGAGTAATCGATCGCCGAGCCAGTGATAGGCGAAGCGTTCCCGGCCGTCCTCCAGGGCGAAGCCGGCCACGACCAGATCATCGGGGTAGTCGGGCCCCGGACCGGTCACCAGCACCTCGTCGCCGGCGACCAGGAGGTGCGCCGGAATCCGCGCCGGGCGCTCCCGCACCCAGCGGAAGGTGCCGTCGGGCCTTTTGCGCGCCAGAGTGAATCGATCCAGCGTGATGAAGTCCCCGTCCGGGAGCGCGTCGCTGGCCACTCCAGGCTCGCTCTCCGACCAGCGGCCCAGGTACGGGCCCACCGCCCCCGCCAGCGAAGATTCATGAAGGAGCCATTGGCCCTCGGTGCCGCGACGCTCGATGAGGCCATCGAAGGCGGTCACGCTCGCCAGGGTCCCGGCCGCGAGAAGCGGCGAGGCCAGCAGCACGACCCGAAAGGACATCCCCAGCCAGCGACGCCTTCGCAGCAGTAGCGCTCCCAAAAACCCAACCAGAAGGCCCGCCGCCGCGGCCGAGAACAGCACGAGGCTCCACCGGTGGAGATCGTCCGAACGCTGCTGCAGCGCAAGGTAGCTGGTGTCAACCGCCGGGGCGAGCCAGCTCCCGACGCCCCAGGCGGCCAGCGCCAACCCGAAAAAAACGGTCGCCACCAGGACCCCGGACAGGCGGGTTCTCGAAAGCAAACGGGCCACCATGGCCCGAGTATAGCCGCCCGGCCCCGGATGTCCACCCGCAGGGCCCATTTGACAGACTGCGCGGGATCTGGTTCTAGTCGCCGTCCGGAGGAGCGAGATGAAGATCCTTCCCTTCAAGAACCTGGAGTCGGACGATGCGGTGCTCGCGGCCATCTGCGAGACGCTCTCGCGCGGTGGCCTGGTGTGCTTTCCGGTCGGAGGCAACTACCGGCTGTTGGCCGACGGGCTCTCGGAGAAGGCGGTCGAGCGGTTGCTGGTTTCGAAACGGCGCACCTCCCGCTCTCCCTCGTTGCTCTTGGTGGGGGATCCCCGCATGCTATCTCGGGTGGCCGCAGAGATCTGCCCGGTGCGGGAACGGTTGGTGCGCAAGTTCTGGCCGGGGCCGCTGACCATCCTGTTCCCGCCACACCCCGAATTGCCGGCGAACCTGCGGCGCTCCCTGACCGGCCGCTCGGGCCAGGTGGGGGTGCGCCAGCCGGAGCACCCGGAGGTGCAGCGCTTGCTGCGGCGGTTCGGAAAGCCACTCTTGTGTTCCTCGGCCAACCCCGAGTCCCGGCGGGGGGCCTCCTCTCCGGCCCAGGTGCGCAAGAACTTCTTCGGCAAGGTGGAGATCTTCGTGGACGCGGGCGATCTCCCCGCGGCGCCGGTGTCCACCGTGGTGGACGTCAAGGACGGGCGGGTGGCGGTGACCCGGCCCGGAGCCGTGTCGGCCGAGCAACTCGCCGAAGCCTCCGGCGCTGGATGAGCACCCAGACCGCGAGGGGAAGCAGCAGGGCGTAAAACCCCGGCCCGGAGATCCAACCCCAGGCGGCGCGTGAGGCATGAAGCGCCGCGACCACCACCAGGCCGGCGTGGACCAGGACGAGCGCGGCCATCCACAGGAGCAAACGGCGCAACAGGGGCAGGGCGGCGGCCGGGAACTCCATGCCGCCGAGGGCCCGGCGAAAGTACCCCTCGATGATGCGGGCCGGAGCCAGAGCCAGAAAGGCCAGGTACGGCACCATCAGGCCCTCCAGGATGGCCGGTTTGAGCTTGAAGAAGCGCTCGTCGTTGGTGAAGAGCGAGCCGGCGGCCAGGCCACCGATCAACAACACGTCCACCAGCACCAGCGGATCCAGCCGGCGGGTGCGCCGGATGTCCAGCGCCGCCTGGGCGACCACCAAGAGCAGCGCGGCGCCGATGGCCCAGGCCGGATCCTCGACCAGCGCGTCCACCAGCAAGAACGCCAGAATGGGCAGGAGCTGGAATAGCAGCAGCCGGGCGGGGTTGGCATGACGCGCGTCGGCCATCGAGGCGAAGCAGAGCATATCCGCCGCCGGCGCTCAACGGATTTTCCGTTTGCGCCAAGGCAGCTGGCGCGGCAAAATCGGCGCAGGAGGTATAAGGTACCATGGCCGACGAACCCAAGCGCTGCCGGCGCTGCCAGACCGTGTTCGCTGCGTCCCATTGGGCCCACGGGCGCACGGTGTGCCCGAGTTGCGGCGGCTCCCTGGAACCGGCCACCGCGCCGGTCTTGCGCTACGAGCATTACGACTCCAGCGCTGACATCCGGTTCGATCTGGCAGGCTTGCTCAGCCCGGAGCAGAAACGGGAGGCCTGGATCGTATGCGGCCTGGGCGGCGCGCTCATCGTGCTGGCCTTCGCGGCGCGCCTGGCCTTCCTGATCCTGGGAGGGCTCAAGGGGTTCTGGGGCGTGCCGTGGTGGTTCGATGTGTTGGTAGGAGGCATGATCCTGCTGGGGGCGGGGATGGGCGTGTGGGCGACGGTGCGCCTGCTGCGCCACTGGCGAACGCTGCGGCGGCGGTGAGGTCAGGCCGACTCGTCCGGCGCTTTTCTGGGGGGATGTTTGATGATCTCGGCCAGCTCGCTCCGGTATTTTTCGAGGTCCGGCGCCTGGGCAGCTCGCATCTGGCCGATGGCGAAGCGAGCCACCGCCCGGGCCAGGAAGTGGATGGCCTGGTGGCGTTCCAACCCTTCTTTCAGCAGTATCTCCAGGGCCGCGCTGGCCTCGGGCGGCTGGTGCTCGTGGAGCTGCTTTTCGACGATGTGGTGAAGCAGCAGGTGCACCCTGAGGGCCTGTCCCTCCAGGTTCGGATGGGGATGGCGGGCGTGTTCCTCGATGATCTTCTGAGTCAGTTGGGCGGTGTTCTGAGAAGGCTTTTTCTTCGTTCGCGAGCGGGGCTTTCGGGCCATGCCGGCATTCTATTCACCTTTGGGGGCGTGGGTCTAGCGATTACTTGCCAAGGTTCGTAGCCGGTGCAATAATTCACAATCGCGGAACAAGCCGCCCGTGCGCCGGATTTGAAGTATGGTATAGATCCAGCACGGAGCCTGGCACGTCTGTACCGGTAGCGCCGGCAGGCGCGGCGAAGGTTGCTCGGCTGCGAAAGCGATCTCGAGGACGACCATGAAATTCAGGTGCGACAAGTGCAATGCGCAGTACGCCATCGCCGACGAGAAGGTGGGGAAGAAGGGCGTACGGGTGAAGTGTAAGAAGTGCGCCAACGTGATCACCGTGCGGCCGGCCCAGGAGCAGGCCGCCGCGGGAGCCGAGGAAGCGCCGGCTGCGGAGGGTGGGGCGCCGGCTCCCGGCCCGGCCGAGGGTGCGGACGTTCCCGCCGAGGCCAATCACCGAGAGAACACCGACGTTTCCGCGCCCCCGGCGGCGACGGACGAGGGTGGGCCCAAGATCGGCGACGAGGATCTGGGCAACGCCTTCGACAACATCCTGGGCGAGAGCGGGCTGCCCGACGATGGCGCCGCAGCTGATGGAGGCGGGGACGCCGGAGAGGGGGATCTGGATCGCCAATCCACCCGGCTGTTCAGCGTCGAGGAGATGCAGAAGGTGCAAGCCGAGAAGGAGAAGGCCACCCGGCGAGACGAGGAGAGTCGCCAGATCGGGGACCTGTACCGGTTGGCGCGAGGTGAAGAACCGGTCGCCACGCCGGCCAGCCCTGGCGATTCGTCCCCTGGGCCCGCGCAGGCGGGCGAGGACCGGCTGGAGTGGTACCTGGCGGTGGACGATCAACAGATGGGGCCGCTCTCTCTGAATGACGTGGCCGAGCGGTTTCACCGTGGCGAGATCCATCCGGACACCCTGGCGTGGAAATCCGGGCTGGGGGACTGGGCTCCGCTGCTGGAGGTGGCCGAGCTGCGGTTCCTGGCGCAATCTGCCGCGGGCGCCGAGGCTGCTGCCGAGGAGCCGGCCGCCCCGGCGGCGCGGGAGTATTCACGGGAGGAGGACGAGGAGCCGGCGTATGGCTCCACGGACAACGCTGCCACGGAATCCGAAGAGACGCACGCCGGTGGGCAGGAATATTCCGATACCTCGGTCACCGGGGCGGCGTTCGCAGCGGACGTGGACTGGAAACCGTCCGCGGTTTCGTCCCTGAGCTCGCTGGCCGAGGAGGAATTGGCGTCCCTGAGGCCGCCCGAGCCCGAGCCGCTGCCCGAGCCGTCCGACGTGATCCCTCCGCTGATGGGCGAGAAGGCCGCGCCGGACACCGCGCCCATGGACGACGGCGACAGCTCCATCAACGGCCAGATCCGCGCCGAGGAGGAGGCGGCCGCTCGCGAGGCGGAGCGCAAGCGCCAGGAGGAGGAACGCCTGGCGGCCGAGGCGGCCGCGGCCCGTCGCAAGCAGGAGGAGGAGGCCCTGGCCGCGCAGGAGGCGGCGCGCCGGGAGCAGTACCAGGAGAAGAAAGAGCGGGTGGTGCCCCCTCCCGAGGTTTCCGTGGCTCCGCACGCCGCCGTTCCGCGCTGGCTGATCGGGGTGCTCGCGGGCGGCGGCCTGCTCATCCTGGTGCTTTTGGGGTTCATCGCGTACATCCTGTTGCGCAGCCAGGTTCCGCCGGAGCCCGGCCAGGGTGTCCCCCTCGGGCCTCCCGCCGCGGTTGGAACCGCGCCGGCGGCGCCTCCGGCCTCGGCCAAAGTGGTCCCGCCGCCAGCGCCACCTTCCCCGTCCCCCGCGGAGGGGTCCGGTGGCCCGTCGGCGCCGGCTGCCGGCGCCGAGAGCGCTCCGCCGTCTTCCGGCGCCGTCACGCCGCCCCCAGCGCCGCCCCCGCCGGAGGAAAAACCGGGAACGCCTGGGAAGAAAGTCACGCCGCCACCTCCCAGAGAACCGAAGAAGGTCGCACAGCCAGCGAAACCACCTCAGGAGCGGGACGACACCCTGGCGCGCTTGCAGCGCGAGGACAAGGCCGACCGTGGCCGTAAAGAGCGTGAGACGCCACCCCCGGAAGAAGCCAAGCCCAAGAAGAAGGTCGACAAGAACGACATCCTGAACTTCCGCGATGACGACGAGGACGACAAGGCGCTTCAAAAGGAGATGGGCGTGAAGCGAGCCGAGGCCGCCCCCGCGCCCAAACCGGAGGAGAAGAAGGAGCTGCCTCCGCGCACCAACGCCGACGTGCTCGAGGTGATGAAGCAGCACCTGGCCGAGTTCCAGGCCTGCTCCCGCAAGCAGAAGGAAGTGGACGCCTCGGTGCAGGGCCGGATGGTGATCAAGTTCGTCATCACCCCCGAGGGGGCGGTGACCAAGCTGGCCACCGACACGCCCGAGTTCAAGGGGACCTTCGTCTCGGACTGCATCGGCCGGGTGATCAACGGCATCCGCTTCCCCAAGGCGGGTGGCGGCCCCATGACCGTGCCTTTCCCGTTCACCGTCAAGTGACCCCGCTCAGCGATGAGACGTTCTTTCGTTGTGTCCTAGCCAATCCCGTAAAAACGCGGCTGTTCGTGTACGGAATATTATTCGCGGCCGGTCGCGGGGCCCCCACGCCCGTGCGAATGATCGCGTCGCCAGTGTAGCTCCTTGGCCAGAGTGCCTGGGGGCACCGGGGCCTTCGCTTGCGTGCGCCGCTCGCTGATCTAGCCGCCGGCCGCGAGGTTCGTTGCCGTACGACTTGTGGGGCCGGAGACCGAAGCCGCTTTAGAAAAGGATGGTGGCCTCGGGCGCCGGGGTGGTGGCCTGGGCCATCATCTTGCGTTGGGCTTCCAGCCGCTCGGCGGACAGAGACTTCAGCGACTCCAGGATCTGGGGCTCCTGGCGGGCGAGCTGCAAGAAGTCGGCGCGGGACAAGAACAAGAACTCGCCGCCGCGGACGGCCCGCACCGTGGCGGTGGTGGGCGTGTCGTGGATCAGGGAGATCTCGCCGAACACCGAGCCCTCGCGCAGGGTGGCCAGCTGGATGCGCGAGCTGCCCTCGAACTTGGTGACTTCCACCTCGCCGCCCAGGATCATGTACAGGCCGGGGCCGGGCGTCCCTTCGCGGATGATGACCTCATCGGTGGGAATGCCGATGGAGGTGAACATCTCCAGCAAGGCGCGTTTCTTCTCCCGGGAGAACGGCGCGAACATCGGGTTGGTGGCGAGCAAAAAGTGCAAGAAACGCTGGCGCACGAAGCGAGCCAGGGCCAGGGTGAGGTCGTCGATGTCGGAGGCGGCCGCCTCGAGATCCTCACGGCGTAGCTCGAGCACGTCGCTCTCGCGCACCGCCACCGCCGAGGCGACGCGCGGGGCGTCGGTGATGAGCGCCATCTCGCCGAACACCGAATTGGTGTGGAACCGGGCCAGCGCCCGGGACTCGCCGCCCCGGCTCTCGCGGGCCTCGACCTCGCCGAAGGCCAGCAAGAACACCGAGGTCCCCGGATCGCCCTCGCGCACCACGGCCTGCCCGGCCGGGAAGGTTCGCAGCTCCATGAGTTCCAGGATGGGGTAGATGGCCTCGGCGGAGAGCAGCGAGAAGAAGGGCGCGGCCGGAACGCTCCGCGGGTAACGGGCGTTCTCGAAGGACCGCGCCAGACTGGATGCCATGCTCACCAGCTTGTCTGCAGGCGGCGGCGGAGTGCTGACCTCCAGATCCCCCCGCAGCTCGGGCGGAACCGGCAGCTCCAACTCCTGTTCGATGCGGTCCGACTCCAGCCCGTACATGTCGGCCAGCAGGCGCAGGGTGGATTCGAAGCCGGTCTGCAAGCGCGCCGCGCGTTTGGTGGCGTCGAGCCCCAGCAGCGGGTAGCCCGCCCGCAGGCAGTGCTCGGCGATGGCCTTGTAGATCTCGAAGGCGCGGTTGTACTCCTTGAGCCCCTCCAGGGCGCGGGCGGCGAGGAAACGCGACCAGAGGTGAGCCGGATCGGTCCGGATCACCTGGGCCAACTTGGCCAGGGCGGACTCGTGGCGGCCCTGCAGAAGCTCGGTTTCGGCCTCGCGATAGGTCTCAAGCAATGTAGGCATCGACCGGTTCTCCTTGAACGCGGGCCGCGCTGCCCGGGTATCCCACTCCCACGAGGGCAATGAACGCGGCGGGACGAAGGTTGGGTCGGTAACGCCAGGACATGTAGGATCGTCGATTGAAAGGGAAAATAGCAAAATGCCACCACGCTGGCAAGAAAAACCGCCCGCATCTTGCTTGACAAAGATCTATCAGGACATAACTTATCCGCATAAGGAGGTGCGCCATGTCAAACCTGATGCCGAAGAATATTCATCCGCTGGAGCGGGTCGTTCGGTTCTTGCTGGGATCTTTCTTGCTCAGCCTGATCTTCTGGGGTCCGCAAACCTGGTGGGGCCTGATCGGCCTGGTCCCGCTCGCCACGGCGTTCGTCGGGAGCTGCCCGCTGTACACCCTGCTGGGCCTCACCACCTGCCGCCGCTGCGAGAACCCCTCCCCGGCGGGAAGCCCCTGAAACCAGCCTCCGTCTTGGTACTTCATTCCTCTTCCTTTTCAGCCGAGCCGCCCGCGTTGGGCTGGGGGCGGAACCCCCGGTACTCGCCGAAGGGACGCGCGCGGAACCGGGCTCCCAGCGAGCGCGCCAACTGCTCGCAGGCGGCAAGGTCCACGCCGGGCAAGGCCACCGCCGTAGCCACGACGGTGGGGATCTTTTGGGCGGCGCGCCGGATGAAATCGCACAGCGCAGAGAAGGCCTGCTGCGGGTCCGGGGGCTGACACAGGCGGGCGTAGGTTTGTACGTCTGGCGCGTTGAGGCTCACCGAGAGAGTGTCCACCGCGCCGCGTAGCTCCGATACGATGTCCCGCCCGAGGACCAGGCTGGCCAGGCCGTCGGTATTCACCCGCACCCGCTGTCCCTCGTCGCGCAGCTTCCGTCCCACCTCGATCACCACTTCCGCTCGAAGCAGCGGCTCGCCCACGCCACAGAAGACCGCCTCGGCGTAGCGTTCGCCCGCAGCCTCCCGGTACGCCGCCAGCACCTCCGCCGGCGTGGGTTCGCGCCGTAGCGCGAGCGGGATGTCGCCCAGCGAGTGCCCCCCTCGTTTCAGGCAGAAACGGCAAGCCAGGGTGCAGCGGTTGGTCACGTTGAGATACAGCGCGTCCTTGACCTGGTAGGCGATCCGCCCGGGCGGCGCCGCTTCCCGCGCGTCGAGGCGAAGCACCCGGCGCACGTTGGCGCTGGTGATGTGGCCGATCTCCTCCACGGGTAGGTCCCGGAGCTTGCTCAGCGCCCGCGCGACCTCGACCACGCGCGCCGGCTCGTTGCGCCGGCCACGGAAGGGCACCGGGGCCAGGTAGGGCGCGTCGGTCTCCAGCACCAGCCGCTCCATGGGGATGTCGCGGGCCGAGCGGCGCAGATCGGCGGCGTTCGGGAAGGTGAGAATCCCGTTGATGCCGAAGGCGAACCCCAGGTTCAGGCCCGCCCGTAGCAGACCCTCATCGCCGGTGAAACAGTGGATGATGCCTCCCACAAGACCCGCCGACTCCTCCTCGAGGATGCGGGCCACCTCGCCGCAGTCGTCGCGGGCGTGGATGACCAGCGGCAAGCGCAGGCGGCGGGCCAGACGCACGAAGTCTCGAAACAAGATCCGCTGCAACTCGCGGGGCGAGAGATCGTAGTGGAAGTCGAGTCCCACCTCGCCGATGGCCACCACCTTGGGGTGGAGGGCCTGCATGGAAAGCCGCCCCAGCACCCGGCGGCGGCGGATTTCCCAGGCCGCTCGCTGCGTTTCGTCGACCGGCGCGGTGGGAGCGCTCTCGAACTTCAGCCCCAGCGAGGCATCGTGAGGGTGAACGCCGACGGTGGCCCACAGGCGCTCGTCCGCGGCGGCCAGGCGCAGCGCCTCGCCGATGCTCGTCTCGCCATCGCCGGAGCCCACCAGCACGATGCCTTCCAGCCCGGCGTCCCAGGCGCGGGAGAGCACGTCGCCGCGATCGGCGGCGAAGTCGGAAAAGTCGAGGTGGGCATGCGAGTCGAAGAACATGATCGTCAGTCCGACGGTTTTTTGGCGAGGAGATCTTGTAGCGCTTGCGTTGCCAGCGCCGCCAGCTCCGGATCGGACGGGTCACGGGCGGCGCGCTCCAGCACCGGCACGGCGCGCGCGTCGCCGAGCAGCGAAAGCCCCCGCGCCGCGTCGAGCCGGTGGATGTCTCGTTCGTCCTCGAGCACCCCGCGCAGCAGCTCGAGGGCTCCCGGCAGGCGCAGGGCGCCGGCCAACTCCAGGGCGAACCCGCGCTCCTCGGCGCGCGTCGAGGTCTGGCAGCGCTCCAGGTGCGCGGTGCCGCTGGCGTCGCCCATGGCGTGCAGCGCGGCGGCGGCCTGCAGGCGTTCCAGCGGGTGTAGCCAGCGGCGGGCGAAGAACCGCTGCACCGGTTCCCGGGCGGCGGGCGCGGCCAGCCGGGTGAGCGCGCGCAGCGCCTCGAAACACAGGTCGCGCTTGTCCAGGGCCCAGACCAGCACCTCGACTCCCGCGTCGTCCCCGAGCACGGACAGGGCCGCGGCGGCCCGAAACGCGGTGATGGGATCCGGATCCGAGAGCAGGGCGCGAATGGCCGGCGCCGACGGCGCGTCGTGGGCCTCGGCCAGCGCCTCGGCGGCGTCGGCACGCTCGACCGAGTCCTTGGAGCCGAGCGCCGCCCGGGCCCGGGCGAGAGAATCGGCGCTGTCGAGGGGGGGATCGATCTTCATGACCGCGCGTCAGTGCACCGACTCGCCCGCTGGGAGATCCCCGGCGAACTCGGCGATGACCACCCGCTCGCCGCCCGGACCGGCCGCCAGCAACATGCCCCGCGACTCCACCCCCATGAGCTTGGCCGGCTTGAGGTTGCACAACAGGAGGATGCGGCGGCCGACCAGGCTCTCCGGGGAATAGGCCTTCCCGATGCCGGCCACCACCTGCCGCGGTTCCGCTTCACCCACGTCCACCATCAGGCGCAGCAGCTTGTCGCTCTTCTTGACCCGCTCCGCGGAGCGGACCAGGCCCACGCGGAGGTCCACCTTCTGGAAGTCCTCGATGGCGATCTGAGGCTTCTCCGGCGGCGGTTGCGAGGGCTTGGCCTCCTGGGCGGCGGGCGCGAACTGGCCGAGAAGGCTCTGCGCCCGTTCGGGCTCGATGCGCGGGAACAGGGGCGCGCCCTTCTGCAGGAGGGTCCCTGGCGCCAGCCCGCCCCAGCGGGCCACGCGCTCCCGGGACAGCTCGGCCTGCTCGGGGCGCAGCCCGAGTTGCGAGAGCATGGCCTCGGCGGTGCTGGGCATGAACGGGTGCAGCAGCACGCCGATCACCCGCAGGCTCTCCAGCGCGTCGTACACCACCGTGTGCAAGCGCTCCAGACGGCCCTCTTTGTGCAACGTCCAGGGACCGGCCTCGTCCATGAAGCGGTTGGCTTCCCGCACCAGCTCCCACACGGAGAGCAGCGCGCGATGGAACTGGAAACTTTCCAGGTGCTCGGCGGATTCCTTCACCGCGCGCAGGCCGACCTCGAGCAGGTGCTGCTCCAGCCCCTCGCGCGCGCCCGGGGTCGGCACCTCGCCGCGGGTGTACTTCTCGGCCACCGTGACCACCCGCCGCAGCAGGTTGCCCAGGTCGTTGGCCAGCTCGGCGTTGATGCGCCCGATCAGCGCCGGGTGCGAGAAGTCGCCGTCCAGCCCGAAGGGCACCTCGCGCAGCAAGAAGAAGCGCACCGCGTCCGCGCCGTAGGCGTCGATCAGCGCGTGCGGCTCGACCACGTTGCGCAGCGACTTGGACATCTTCTCGCCGTTGATGGTCCAGAAGCCATGGGCGAACACCCGGCGCGGCAAGGGCAGCCCGGCCGAGAGCAGGAAGGTCGGCCAGTACACCGCGTGGAAACGCAGGATGTCCTTGCCGATGAGGTGCACGTCCGCCGGCCAGAAGCGCGAAAAGAGCTCGCCGCCCGAGTCGCTCCCGTCCCAACCCAGGGCCGAGATGTAGTTGGCCAGCGCGTCGATCCAGACATAGATCACATGGGCCGGATCGTCCGGCACCGGAACGCCCCAGGAGAACGAGGTGCGCGAGACCGACAGGTCACGCAGGCCCTCGCGGATGAAGCTCGTAATCTCGTTGCGCCGGATCTCCGGCTGCACGAAGTCGGGGTGCTCCTCGATGTGTCGCAGCAGCGCCTCCTGGTAGCGCGACATGCGGAAGAAGTAGCTCTTCTCCTTCATGCGCTCCAGCGGGCGCTGGTGCAGGGGGCAGCGGCCGTCCGGGACCTGGGTCTCGGTGAAGTACTCCTCGCAGCCGGTGCAGTACAGCCCCTCGTACTCGCCTAGGTAGATGTCGCCGCGCTCCCGCACGCGCGAGAACAGCCGCTGCACCACCCGCTGGTGGCGTTCCTCGGTGGTGCGGATGAAGTCGTCGAAGCGGATGTCCAGGCGTTTCCACAGGGCGCGGAATCGCTCCACCACCTGGTCGGCCAGCTGGATGGGCCGCATGCCCTGGGCCCGGGCGGCCTTGTCGATCTTCAGCCCGTGCTCGTCGGTTCCGGTGAGGAAGCGCACCTCACGTCCGGCCGAGCGATGGTAGCGCGCCATCACGTCGGCGGCGATGGTGGTGTAGGCGTGGCCGATGTGGGGCACGTCGTTGACGTAGTAGATGGGGGTGGTGACGTAGAAGGTCTGGTTCATCGGGGGTTTGCCTTTCGAATCCTACGAGGTCGGAGCCGCGCCGCCGGGCGCGGGGCCGCCGGTGGGCGCCGGTCCTCCGCCGGGACTTGCATTGCCGGGCCCCGGCGAGCGGCCTTTGCCCGAACGATGCCTGCGGCGCCGGCGCTTGCGGCCTTCCGACGGGCGGTTCTCGGCGCTGCCTCCAGCGCTCGGGGTGGGTGCGCCCGCCGCGGTGGGCGCGGGCGTCCTGGCGCCGGACCCTTCAGCCTTGGCAGGCGGGTGTTGCTTCTCCGGGTGTTGGGGAGGTGCCGGAACGGGGCGCTCGGGCCTGGCCGGGGAAGGTGGCACGGGTTCTTCCGGCGCCGGGGGAGGCGCCGGCTTCTTCCCGGTCTTCCACTCCTCGAGCGTCATGACGACGATCTGGTCCGGAAGCTGAAGCCGCAAACGGCCCCCCAACACGTCCACGTCGAGCACCCGGGCGGAGCCCAGGTGGGTCTCCACCGTCTTTCCCACCTTGGGGAAGTCCTTGCGCAGGGCGCGGTAGGTCTCGTCCTCGAACACCAGGCAACACATCAAGCGGCCGCACAGGCCGGAGACCTTCTGGGGGTTGAGCGCCAGGCCCTGGGTCTTGGCCATCTTGATGGAGACCGGCACGAAGCGCCGCAGGTAGCGGGAGCAGCACAGCGGCTGGCCGCAGATGCCGATGCCGCCCAGCATCTTGGACTCGTCGCGCACGCCGATCTGGCGCATCTCGATGCGCACGTGGAGATCGCGGGCCAGCTCCCGCACCAGCGTGCGAAAGTCCACCCGGCCATCGGCCGAGAAGAAGAACACCGCCTTGTTCCCCCCGTGCAAGTACACCACGCGGATGAGCTTCATGGGAAGGCGCTGCTCGGCGATCTTCTTCTGGGCCAGCTCGAAGGCTTCCTCCTCCCGCTTCTGGTTGCGGCGCAGCAGCATCAGATCCTCGGTGCCTACCTTGCGCAGCACCGGGCGCAGCGAGAGGCCTTTGGGGTTGGGGGTGACGAACACCACCGAGCCCAGGTTGAGATCCTTCTCGTTGTCCACCACCACCCGGTCGCCCGTTTTGAGGGTGAGCGAGCGCGCGTCGAAGGCCGTCACCTGGCCGTCGGGCATGAGCACGCCGACCACGGCGGTCGCCGGGGTGGCGCTGGGAGGCGGCGGCCGGGGCTGGGTCAGCTCGCCCGGACCGCGCTGGATGCACACCGCGCGGGCCGTCTCCTCTACCGGGTGCTCCTCGTCCTCGGGGCCGGCCTCGACGCAGGCCAGGGTTTCCTCGGGCGTGTCATCCAGGGGCGAGGCGGCCTCCTCGTCGTCCACGTCTTCGGCGGGAGGAAGGATCGGTGGCTTTTCGTCGGTCGGGTTCACGGTTCTCTCACCGAGAGTAAAAAGGATTCCATGGTCAGGCGCGGGTTGGCGTTGCCCTGCAACGCCGAGCGGGCGGCCTGGAGGCTGTCGATCCAGGAGAACAGCCGCTCGTGCCCTGCGCTATCCGCGATGGCCCGCGCCTGCGCCTCGAGCTCCGGGTCGAGGAGCTGCGCCTCCTTGGCGCCCAGGGAGAGCAACAGCGCGTCGCGCAGCCAGGCCTCGATCCGGTCCAGGACGAACTGCGCCTGCTCGCGGCCCTCTCCGCCCGCGCTCTGCTCCTCCGCGAACGAGAGCGCGTCCTCCAGATCGCCCTGGGAAGCGCGGCGCAGCGCCTCCACGGTCGCGGCGCGCGCCGCCAGTTCCTCGCCCTCGGCGAGCTCCAGGGCCCGGCCCGGGCTGCCCTGCGCCAGGGCGGCGAGCGCCCGCGCCGGCGCGGCGGCCAGCCCGGCCTTCTCCGAGAGAAGCCGGATCACGGACGCCTGCGGCACCGGCCCGAAGCTGACCGTCTGGCAGCGCGAGCGAACCGTTGGGAGCAGGGCCTCCGGGTTGGATGTGCACAGGATGATCACCGAGTCCGGGGTCGGTTCCTCGAGGGTCTTGAGGAAGCGGTTCTGGGTGTTCAAGTTCATCCGCTCGGCGTCCACCACCACCAGCACCTTGGCCCGTCCCAGGCCGGGACGGTGCCGAAAGAGGTTGGCCGCCTCGTCCAGATCGGATACGCGGATCTGATCCGAGGGGGCCTTCCTCTCCTTGCCCTTGTCCTTCTGCCCCTCGTCCTCGCGCAGGCCGCGGGTGGCGAGCTCCTCCTCGCTGGCGAGCAGCCGCACGTCGGGATGGGTCCCGCGCGCGACCCGGGTGCAGGACTCGCACACGCCGCACGGCTCGGGCGCCGGACAGGCGAGCGCCGCGGCGAAGGCCCAGGCCACCCGCTCCTTGCCCACGCCACGCGGGCCCGAGAAGAGGTAGGCGTGCGCCACCCGGCCGCCGCGCCGGGCGTTCTCCAGGCGGGCGATGACCGCCTCGTGGCCCAGAATGTCGCGGTACACCGGCAACATGCGGCTGCCTCCGGGCGGGGATTCTCTCGGAAGGCCCGCACATTGTCAAAGGAATCCGACGAATTTCAGAAGGCGAGGCCGACCCGTAGCAGGTTGAGGTTGAGCCCACCGGCGAGCGCCGTGCGCCGCGCGCGCGCCGAATCGAACAGGTCGAAGTCGGCATGGAAGAACGATCCCTCGAGGCAGTCCAGGCACACCCCGGCGTACACCCCGATCACCGGCTCCAGCACCACCGGCCCGAGCCGGAAGCGATAGCCGAAGTCGAGGCCCAGCCCGATCTCGCCGTCCTGGCCATTCACTCCCTGGGCTTCGGCGGCGGCGCAGCCTTCCGTGGGAGGGGAGGCTCCCTTCGCGCCCCAGGTCGCCAGACGCCGGGCGCGGAGCTTCGGCTGGAGGAACCAGCCCCGGCTACCGCCGACGGGGAAAAACCGCACCCCGACCGCGACGCTCCCTCCCGCCGAGCGGCTCTCGCAGCCGTACCAGCCGCCCCGGGTGTACATGCCCTCGATGACCAGGATGGCGCCGCTCTGGAGCACCACGTCCAGCCCGGCCGAGGCGTACCCGAGACCCGCCGCGCCGAGGAAAACGCTGCCCAGGGGTTCGACCCAGATCGCCCCGTGCTCGACCCGCTCGGCCAGGGCGGGCCCAGCCTCCCAGGCGAGCCACAGGGCCGCGACAAAAGTCAATTGACACCTCGGGTGCGCCATGTTACCGTGCCGCCTTGATTCGGGAGTCAATCTCGTCCGATACCCATTTTCATCCAAGGAGGAAAAAATGCCAACCCCGAAAGAGATTTTCGAAGAGAAGCTCCCCGGCCAGCTCAAGGCCAAGGGCGACGCCGTGACCAAGGTCAACGCCATCTACCAGTTCGTGATCAACGGCGCGAACGGCGGCAAGTGGTGGGTGGACGCCACCAAGGCGGGCGGCGAGGTCGGCACCGGCGACAAGGACGGCGCCAAGTGCACCATCACCATGAACGACAACGATTTCGTGGACATGGTGACGGGCAAGCTGAACGGCCAGATGGCCTTCATGACCGGCAAGCTCAAGATCAAGGGCGACATGAGCCTGGCCCTCAAGCTCGGCAGCATCCTGGGGATGTAACCCTACCTGGCCTCGTCCGGGGAGAGCGGCGCGTCCAGCACCGTCACCTCGGCCAGGCACCCCCCCGCGGCGGGATCCGCGCCCGGCTCGATCGCCTCCACGGCGAGGGTGAGCCGCTCGGCGGGTATGCGCCGCGAGAAAACCACCAGGGTTTGCAGGGCGAAGCCCCGGTCGGGGAGTGCGAAGTCCGCGATCCCGAACACCTCGTCTCCGGGGCGATCGCGCCGGTCGATGGCCAGGGTTGTCTTGTCATCGAGCCGGAGCGAGAACCGGGTCACCCGGCCGAATTTTCTCCACCGCGCCTCATCGGCGGCGCAGCCGGGGACGATGCGCAGGGCGCGCAGCGCGCGGCCCTCCGGCAGCCGGAGCGAGAGGGTCGGCTTTTCTTTCGCCGAGGGTGGCACGAAGGTCCAGCCGGTGCCGGTGTCGCCGTCGCTGGCGGCGGCCGTCTCCGGCGGGCCCTGGGAAGTCGTAGCCACGGGGTACAGGAAACTCACTTCCCTGGCAGAGGCCAGACGGTAGGTTTGTTCGTGGTATTGGTAGGAGGCCTCGCGGGTGCCGGTGATGGCCGAGCTCGGCCCCGCTTGGCCGAGGAGCAGGACGCGTTTTTCTTCGGTCCGCAGGGTGAGCGAGGGCATGCCCTCCGCGCCTTCCGACAGGCTGAGGCCGGGCCGCGACGGCCCCAGGCGGAGTTCGGGTCTGGGGGCCCGGCCGGCGTCCTCCTCGGAATGCGCCACGCGGTACTCGCCGGCGAAGATCTCCCGGAGCCCGGTCGCTTCGATCAGGAACAGGCGCACCCGGTGCAGCTCCTCGTCGGGGCTGTCTTCGTAGACGTCGAGGCGCAGGGCGCGCTGAGCGCCGAGGGCGATCTCGGCCAGTGGCAGCGCCTCGTCGCCGGATGATTTTTGGCTGCGCCAGCGCAGGCGGTAGCGCCCCGGCGCCCAGCTCTGCCACAGCGAGAGCCCGATGCCGTCGTCCGAGCGCTCCACCACCACGAGGTGCGGCTCGCTTGCGCCGGGGAGCCGGAACTCGCGCTCGGAGATCACGGCGTGCCCGCTTTTTACGAACTCGAAGAGGTGCTCGGTGCCCGAGGTTTCCTCGGCGCGGACCGGGGCGGCCAGCGCAACGGTGAGGCAGGCGAGCAACGGCGCAGAGGGTCGCTGGCGCATGGTATCACTCCGGCTCGGGGCCAGAAGGGCCGGCCGCGTACATGGTCTCGATGCAATCCCGGTGGCGCTCCTCCACCTCGTGGCGCCGCACCTTGAGGGTGGGGGTCAGCTCGCCCTGGGACAGCGTGAGCGGCTCGGGCAGGATGGAGAAGCGGCGCACGGCCTCGAATCCGGCCAGCCGGCGGTTGCGCTCCTCGATCTCGGTGGCGATGAGCGCGCGCACCTCGGGGTGGACGGCGAGCTCCGAGATCTTGTCGAAGGCGAGCCCCCTCTCCTCGGCGAAGCGTTGGATGTGCTCCGCGTCGAGGGTAATGAGAGCGGTGAGGAAGTCGCGGCCCTCGCCGATCACCACCGCCTGCTCGATGTACGGGCTCGAGCGCAGCAGGGTCTCGATGTGCTGCGGGGCGATCTTTCGCCCGGAGGCGGTGGCCAGGATGTCTTTCTTCCGGTCGGTGACGGTGAGGAAACCCTCCGGCGAGAGGCGGCCGATGTCGCCGGTGTGCAGCCAGCCGTCCTCGTCCAGCGCCTCGGCGGTGGCGGCGGGATCCTTGTAGTAGCCGCCCATCACGTTGCGGCCGCGCAGCAAGATCTCGCCGTCCGGCGCGATGCGCTGCTCCATCCCCGGCAGCGCCGTGCCCACCGTCCCGGCCCGGAAACGATCGGGGCGGTTGACGTTGGCGGCGCCGGTGTTCTCGGTGAGCCCGTACCCCTCGAGCACCAGAAGCCCCAGCGAACGGAAGAACTCGGCGACGTCCGGCGAGAGCGCCGCGCCGCCGCACACGAAGAACTTGAGCCGGCCGCCGAAGCGCTCTTCCACCGCGTCTCGAACCAGGCGGTCGGCCAGGCGGTGGCGCAGCCACAGGCCGAGCTCCAGCGGTTCCCGGTTCTCGCGGCGCGCGGCCACCCGGGAGGTCAGGGCCCGGTACCAGTCGGTGAGCCGGCGCGCCAGCGCCCCCTGGCGGGCGAGGTTGCGCGAGATGGCCGCGTGCAGCCGCTCCAGGATGGCGGGCACCACGGTGATGAAGTGGGGGCGGATGTCTCCGAGATCGCGCTCCAGCGCATCCGGAGCCGAGGCGAAGGCGGTGGCGTACCCGCGCGTGACCGCGGCGTGCAGCAAACAACGCGGCAGGATGTGGGAGAGCGGCAGGCACAGGTAGTGGACGTCGCCCTCCTCGATGAAATCCTGCATCACCTCGCGCAGCGCCTCGGCCTCGAAGGCCAGGTTGTCGTGGGTGAGCATCACCCCCTTGGGGCGGCCGGTGGTGCCGGAGGTGAACACCAGCGTGGCCGGCGTCTGGTCCGAGACCGCCTCGATGCGCGCCTCGCGCTGGCCGGGGAACTCGGCCCGGTGAGTGCGCCCCGCCTGGAGAAAGGCTTCCCAGGCGATCTCGTTGTGCTGGTGGACCGGCCCGCGCATGGCGATCACGCGGCGGATGGCGCTGCCGGGGAGCAAGGGGCGAAAGCGCTCGAGCAGGCGCTCGTCCTCCACGATGGCCAGCGTGGCGCCGCTCTCCTGTAGCACATGGCGCATCCCGTCCGCTCCGAGGTCGGGCGGGACGGGCACGCTGACCGCGCCCACGCGCAGCGCGGCGAAGTCGAGGAGCGCCCACTCCAGGCAGCTCCGGGACACCAGCGCCACCCGCTCTCCCGGGGCCACGTCCCGCGCCAGCAAGGCGTCGGCCACCTGGGAGACCAGCTCGTTGACCTCGCGCCAACTCAGCGTGTGCCACAAGCCGCTATCGTTGTGGATCAGGGCCGGAAGCTCCGGGGTGCGCTCCGCGCGCTGCCGCAGGAGAGAGTCGAAGCCGGGCCGGGGCATGGATGATCTCCTCCGCGCCCCCCGTCAGTCCATCTCCTCCTGGATCTTCTTCTTGAGCGCCGGGGCCTGCTGCTGGAACCACAGGTCGTCGGCGTAGTCCCCCTGGCCGGGCGAGAGCTTGCGCGAGAGCACCACCTCCACCTCGCGCAGCGCGTCGGCGTATTGCTCCTCTTCCAGGTAGGTCTCGGCCAGGTAGAAGTGCGCGCGCAGCTTGTCGCCCTTCTGGATGGCCTCCTTGAGAAACTGGATGGACTTCTCGCCGTCGTACTTGGGCCAGGGAAGGTTGAAGTAGTAGCGGCCCATGGCGATGAGCGGCCCGCCCAGGTCGTAGGCGCGATCGATCTTGAGCGCCGCGCCGATGGCCCGGGTGTAGTCCCCGTCGATGCCCTTCACCAGGGCCTTCACCACCGAGATGCCGAGCGCGTACTGGCCCAGCGCGATGCCGGAGAAGTAGTGCCCCTCGATCCGCAGCGGCGAGGCGGCGATGGCCTTCTGGCCCCACTCGTAGCCACGCATGCCGAGCTCCTGCTTGCGATCGTCGTCGTTCGACCGCTCGGCCAGGAAGAAGTACTGGCGCGCAAGACGCCACAGGGCCTCGAAGTTCTTCGGATCGAGGCGCTGGGCCTCCTGGTAGCGGGCCAGGCACTCGTGCCACGTGGTGGTGCGGAAGCGCTCGCGGTAGAGCGCGTCGCCCTCGCTGATGAGCCGGGCCACCTTGGCCTCGGATGTCTCCGGGGCGGGAGGTTCGGCGGGCGCGGCCGCAGGCTGCGCGGGCGGGGGCGCCGGCTCGGCGGGTGGGGCGGGTGGAGCGGCTTGGGCCAAGACGGCTGCGGGTATCAGCGCGGCGAAAAGAAAGACGAATGCGCGCATGCGTGCCTCCCTTTCATGACAAGCCGTGTCAAATGTATCCCGCGCCCGCCGCCGATGCAACTGCGCGGTGGTCTACGTCGGGAGCAATTCTGCGGGCCCTCGTTCGCGCCAGATTTCGACGGCGGGTCAGAGTTCTACCTGGATTCCCAGGAGCACGCCGTTGTCATCCAGGTCGGGAAAGTAGATCTTGGCTCTCCGGCGTAGGATGCCGTTGAGCTGGAGCCGGAGGAATTTGTCAAACGAGTAGGTCAGGCCGAAAGTCCAAGTCTCCAGGTGGGAAAAGGGGCCTACCTCGTCGGAGCGCGCGTTGTACTGCTCGAAGCGCACGCCCAGCTCCAAGCCATGCCGGCCGAAACAGTCTCGGGCGAGCAGCTGCTCCAAGAGCCGCTCGAACCGCCACATCAGCCGCGCCTCCCAGCCGTCGAACACATAGTCGTCCTTTGCGTTGTCGTCCCAGTCTTCCAGGATGGCCCCCGCCCCGTACACCAGGTGCAGGCGCAAACCGAGCGCTTCGAGGCGAAATGCCAGATCGGCCGAGCCGGTGAGCCGGTCGAGGTCCATCACCGCTCGGCCACTCTTAAACAGCAGATTATCGTGGCGGTTGTAGCTGGCGTGGGCCCCCAGGGAGATCACCCCCGGCCAGGGCTCCACCTCGAGCCGCGCGCCGTAGAAGAACTGCGCGCCGTTGGTGAGGATGAACTCCTTGGCGCTCACTCCGCCTACGAACAGGTTGGCTCCCAGGCCGTTGCCCATCATGGCGAACAGACGCAGCGGACGTCCGAAAGGATGTGCCTCGAACTTCAATCCCAGGCCCAGGTCGCGAAGCTGCGAGCGGTTGCCGTAGAAGAGCGAGGAGGCGTAGGTGGTCCGTGACAAGCCGTAGTCGGCCAGAGCCGAAGAAAGGTCGCTGCGGGCCAGGAAGTCCAGCCGGCTATCCTTCTCCAGCACCTCCCATGAGGAAGGAATCTTGAACTGCCCGACCCTGATCTCTAAAAAGGGCCAGGGTCGGACCGACAGGAACAGATCGAGCACCTGCATGGGTTCTTCCAGCTTGAGCTGGAAATCGATTCCCAGAAGCCGGTCGAAGAGATCGTAGCGCAGGCCTACCCGTATGCGGTGGATGCGAAAGCCGGTGGTGGTATCGACAGCTTCGTCGCCGCTGGGCTGCTGGATCTGGCCCTGGGCGTCCTCCATTTGTTCGAATACCGTCAGCCAGCTCTGGAAGTAACCAAAGACTTCAAGCTCCGGGCTGACCTCGTAGGCGGCCGGACGGAAGACTGCAAAGAGCGACAGCCAAATGGTGGCGATGACGAGGAGGGGGCGGTTCACATCACGGTTCCTCGATGCCGTATCCATATAGAAGCACAGTGGAATTGGTGATGTATGCCCAGCCACCGTTCTTGGAGTCGAAGTCCTCCACGCCGGCTGGCAGCGGGTTGATGCGGATGGCGATGACCCCACGCACCATGTCGCCGGCGTTATGGTCCTTGCTCTGATCGTAGTCATAGCTGTCGCCGCAAGTGGGCTGGGGATACTGCGAACCGCGATCCGGAGCGCCCGGATTGCTCTGGGGCACGATGATGCGATACGGGCCTTCCCCGTTGATCTTGCCGGAGGTGGGATCGAGGGTCGACGGATCGAGGGGAAGGCCATCTCGCAGGTAGGCTAGCATCAGCCATGGTTCGCCCGGAATGGGCTGGCCGTCCACCACTCCAGCCGGTAGCTGGTTTGGATACTGTACGAAGCCGCACGGATCGGGCAAGGTGCCGGTATCCAGACCGTCGTAGAAGATGCCGGCCGGGTAGGGAGCGTTGATCTTTTCGATCAGAAAGTCCTTCATGAATCCGTCGGGAGCGATGACCGTGATGCCGGTCAGGTTGGGGTCGGTCGAGTCGACGCCGGCGGCATCCAGCAGGTCCTTGATCCTTACGCCCCGGTAGCTGGCGTAGAAGTCGTACTGCTGCTTGCTGGCGTTGGCCAGCAAGAATTCCTCGTGCGCTGGCAGGGCCTTGATTTGTTCCATGGAGAAGGTCCGGACGGTGGGGTTCTTCTGGCCCGGCTTGGAAGAGGCGTCGCCCGGGTATTTGAGGTCGGCGATCTCGGTCTGGTTGTCGAAGCCGTCGCCGTCGCTGTCTTTGCTCTTGATGCTGCTGAACGCATCCTGGCTACGGCCTGCCGCTGCGTAGTCCTTGCCGAAGGGGTTCAGGGTGTCGGCGTAATGGGTAGGTTGAGGCTCGTTGAAGCCGTTGGCGTCCGGGTGCTGGATGAGGTGGCAGTAGTCGCAGGCATTCTTGTTGACCGTCTTCTGGCTGGTGCCGCTGCCGGCGGTGAAAACGAAGCCGGTGTGGCAGGTCTGGCAGTCGTCCAGGCGAGTTCCCAGCGTCTTCTTGAAGGCGTTGACGAAGGCGTTCATGTCGAGGTCGTTCTCGTGGCCTTTATAGGCTCGTGAGGAAACGACGTTCTCCGAACCCCCGCCGCAGCCGATCAGCGCGATCAGGGGACCCAGGTAGAACGCAAGGATTGAAAGACGAGTCTTTGGCATGATTGACCTCCGTTCTAAATTGCCTCAGGCGACCAACTTGCCCGTATCGGTAAAGGAGTACCCCGGTGTCGCACCGTGCTGACTCGTGAACCAATCCAGCAGCTGCTCCAGAAAAGTTGCCAGATGAGGATGGGAGAAATGAGCGCCAGGTACGGCCAGGCAGAAGCGCTCCCGCTCGAGGGGTTCGAACGACAGGTTGCAGAGCTCGGCGGCGACTCGGATGCCGATGCCGCAGTCGGCTCGACCTTGGGCCACCGCCAGCGCCGTTTCCAGGTGGGAATGGAACGGGCCGACGGGACGGAGGTCGGTCATCTGGAGCCCCTCGGCGCGGACCCGACGTTCGAGGAGCGCGTGGGTTCCGGACCCGGGTTGGCGCATGGCGACACGTAGCCGGTGCCGCACAGCGTCTCTCAGAGAGCGTATTCGCCTTCTTCGATCTTTCGGTATCAGCAGCCCCTGCTCCCGGGAAAAGAGCTCTATCCGCTGTACCGGCTGGAGCGCTGCGAGAAGCGGCTGCGGGTCGGGAAGGTGGAAACAGGCCAGGTGGGCACGGCTCCGGTTCAGCGCCTCCAACCCGGCGCGGCTGCCGACGCGGGCGGCGACCCAATCGACGGGCAGGTCTGTCCGCAGGGCCTGCAAGGCCCGATCCAGGAGCCAGTCGTCGCTGCCCTGGATGATGATCACCGAGTCGAGTAAATCTAACAGCCGCATGTTCGCGGGACGGCGGGTGTGGCCGTCCAGACACTCCTCGAGCAACTCCCGGCGAAAGAGCCATTTCCCACCCAGGCGGGTGGCGGGGACCTCGCCCTTACTAGCTAGGACATAGATCTTTTTGGGGTTGATACGCAGGAGACGGGCCGCCTCGGCGGCCGTGAGGTATGTCGGCTTGTCCGCCACAGATATATAGGTGCCAGGTGCCTTAGGGGAATTCAAGAAAAAAATAACAAATAATAACAAAATATGACAATCAGGGTTTTTGCCACCGTCAGCATTTGACAAGCTGGCGGGCTGGGATGGAGCTCGTCTCAGCGGGCCAGGTGGATACAGGCCACTCCCCCGAGCAGCGGCCGGATCTCGACCGCGCAAAAGCCGGCGGCCTCCAGCGATCTGGCGGCGGTTTCAGGATCGAGGAACTCGCGCGCCGAGCGGCCCAGGTAGTCGTAGGAGGCGGGGGTCTTGCTTACGGCGCTCCCCAGGGGCGTGGCCCACAGGCGCAAATACGCGTGAACAAAAAATCGCCAGGCGCGGGAGCGGGGCTGGCTGGTCTCGACGACCCCGAGGCGCCCGCCATGAGCGCAGACTCGGCGGATCTCCGAGAGGTGCTGGGCCGAGGATGGGTTCTGATAGACAAGGTTGCGAAAACCGAACGCCAGGCCCACCGCATCGAAGTGCCCGTCGGGGAAGGGGAGAGCAGCCGCGTCGGCCTGGATGAAGGTGATTCGGTCGCCGAGCTTGCGCCGCCAGGCCTTCTTTCGGGCGCGCTCCAACATGTCCGGGCAGAAGTCGGCGGCCACGATCTCCACCTCGGGTCCGGCGAGGCGCGCGAGCTCCAGGGCCAGATCCCCGGTCCCGGTGCAAAGATCGAGGACGCGTCCCGGGGAGCCGGCCAGGATCTTGCGGGCCAGCAGCCTGCGCCAGCGGCGATCGATCCCGAGCGTGAGCAGCCGGTTCAGCCGGTCGTAGGTGGGCGCCACCTCGCAGAACATTTGCCGGATCGGGTTTTCAGAATCGCCCGTCATTCGCCGCCTCGCGCACGAATCTTGTCCAGGCATCCCGGTAATCGTCACCGCCCGCTTCCAGGATGTCGTTGTGGTGACAGTCGAGCTCATAAAAGCGCTTGTCGCCGGCCAGGGCGGCGAAGACCTTCTTGCCCAGTTCGAAGGGCACCACCTCGTCGCGCCGCCCGTGAATTACCAGCGCCGGGGAGCGGACCCGGGCTGCCTTTTTTTCGTTCTCGAAGCGCGAGCGCAATAGGAGCGAGGTGGGCAGCCAGGGGAACACCGCCGCGGCCTCCTCGCGCATGCTGGAAAACGGCGCCTCCAGGATCATCGCCGCGGATGGATCCGTGACGGCGAGATCCAGCGCGATCGCGCATCCCAGCGACTCGCCGAAGTAGACGAGCTTGTTCATGTCCACCTCGGGCCGCGCGCGAAGGTGAGAAAGCGCCGCCCGGGCGTCCCGGTACAACCCTTCCTCGTCCGGCGAGCCCTCGCTCTTGCCGTACCCGCGGTAGCCGGCGAGCAACATCCCCAGCCCCGCTTCCTGCGCCTCCTTCATGCGGCCGCCGCGATGGGAGAGGTTGCCGGCGTTGCCGTGGAAGAAGATGATGGTTGGTCCGTTGGGCCGGGGAGGCGAGAACCAGCTTGTAAGGCGCACCCCGTCCTCGGCGGGATAGGACACCTCCTCGACGCCCGCCATCCCGAAGTACGCCGGCTCCAGCAGCTCGGATTCGGGGTGGAAGATGAGCTTGTTCTGGAGGAGGTAAAGAAGTCCCATGAAGAGCACCAGGGCGATGACGATGCTTCGCGCCGCCCGGAGCGGAAGCGGCCAGCGCGCGCGGCGAACGGTCGGGCTCGGGGCGGATTCCGGCACGAACGGTGTGTACCAGACCCAGGCCCTGGGTGCAATCACTGGCCGACAAGGTGAAAGGACCTGAAAAACCTACCCCCGAAAAAGATCTCGGCAAGAGGGCAAGCCCCCTGAATTTCCAGAAGGGAAACCAGGGGCCTGTCCCCAATAAATTTATTTTTTATCAAACCGTTAGAGTGCGAATATCCTGGCGGGGGGATTTTGGGATTGTGTTTCTCGCCACCTTTCAGCGGTCAGGGGTTGTCAGTGTTCGGGCGGGGATTATTGGGACGAGGGAGCGGGAGCCGAAGGGTTTTCCGCGGGCCGGACGCGCTCGACCCCGAGCACGTTGGGGATGGGCCACTGCCTTGCGTTGCTGTCGTTCTCGAAGAAGCCGGACTCGTAGCTTCCGCAAAGATCGAGCTCTAGGCCGCCGGCGTGTATCGACAGGCTGGCCTCGGGCCCGCCTTCCAGGTGCATGGCGCGCTGGATCCCGAGCGATGATGCCAGCAGCATCCGGTTCAGCTCCGGCATGGAGACCGGCGTGCGCGAGAACACGAGCAGGATGCGGCCCGCCTCGTCGTCGGCGAGCAGCACCTCGCTCCACTTGCGCCGGTTGTCCCTCCACACGCTCCGGCCCGGTCCCTTGATGAGGCGCAGGTTCTGCACCACGGTCCGGTACCCGTCCAGCCGCTCCCTGGCCCCCGGCGCATCGAGGTCGAGCACCACCGCCGGCGGTTGCTTTTCGTCCCGCGGATCGAAGGCCAGCACCGACTGGTAGTCCTTCACCCAGCGCGCGCTGTTGGTGTGCTCGCCGTGGCGCAGGAAGCCCGTGTGCTCTGCATGGTTCTCGAGGTTGAACATCCCCAGGTTGGTAGTCACCGCGAGGTCATGCTCCTTGGCCCAGCGGACGGCCGTGCGTTTCTGGCCGTCGAGCTCCGAGGCCAGCACGGCCCGCAGCCGCGCCACTCGAGGGTCGATGCGCACCACGTGCAGGTCGAAGGTGGCACCCTTGGTCGGAGCATCGAGTTTCAGGCGGGTGTATTCGAGGCCGGGTTGGAGGACTCGCCACTCCGGCGGTTTTGCAGCGCTCGTCTGGGCCGCGCCAGGCGGCGGCCCGGAGAGTAGAAGAACCAGAACCATCGAAAACCTGTAGAGCATGTCCAGAATCCAGGCTACCCATGCGGTGGATCCTGTGCAAGTTGAAACTGAGTGCCGAAACCGGGGTTCCCGAAACCGGCGGAACTGGCGGAAACCGGGGTGCCTGGCACCAGATAACTGATTGAAATACAATCAGAATGACCTCTGCCAGCAAAAATCTTCGAGAAAACCTCCGAGACAAAGCAGAGAATTCAGCAAAAGCGTTGTCGGGTGGCGCGACATCATTATATTCCGGATATTCCGGAGGTCGCAGCCGGACTGTTCCGGAGAGGAGGCGAGGTTTGAGGCGACGCGTAAGATGCCAGCACGATCGTTCGAGCGGCGTGTGGCCGCGGTTGGGGTTGTGCTGCACCTTCGCAAAAGAGCCGGTTCATTTTCGCCGGACGACGGCCCGCCGCGTGGCCGGCCTGGCCTTGCCTGCGCGGCGCGAGTTTTTGCGAGAGATCGCCGCGGACAACGCCCGGGCTCTTTTTCGAGCGATCGAATGGTGCATCGCCCACCGCGTCGGGGCTTTTCGCATCAACAGCGAAATCCTTCCCTTGGCGACCCATCCCCGGGTGGGCTACCGGCTCGATGATCTCGAACGCTCGGGTGAGATCCGGCGGACTTTCGTCGACGCCGGGAAAAAGGCGCGCGCGGCCGGCATGCGGCTTTCTTTCCACCCCGACCAGTTCGTCGTCCCGGGGTCGTTGCATGATGGCGTCGTGCATTCCTCGCTCGCGGAGCTGGAGCACCAGGCTTCTCTTGCCGAACTCGTCGGCGCCGAGGTGATCACCTTGCACGGCGGCGGCGCCCAAGGGGGAAAGATGGCGGCGCTCGAGCGGCTGCGACGCAACCTGGCTCTTCTCAGCCCGCGCGCCCGTGGCAGGATCGCGCTCGAAAACGACGACCGCGTCTACACCGTCCATGACCTTCTCCCCCTCTGCCTCGCGGAGGGAATTCCCCTGGTGTATGACGTGCACCATCACCGCTGTCACCCGGACGGCCTGTCTGTCGAGGAGGCCACCGAGGCCTGCGCCCGTACCTGGCGCGGGCGCGAGCCCTGGGCCCACATCTCGTCGCCCTTGGGCGGCTGGCGCGGTCCCGACTCACGGCGGCACGCGGATTTCATCCGACCGTGCGACGTGCCCGCGAGCTGGGTGGGCCGGCGCATGACGGTCGACGTCGAAGCCAAGGCGAAAGAACTCGCCGTCCTGCGCCTGGCCCGCTGGCTGCGCTCGTCTTTCGAAGAGCAAAAAGACGGCGGGCTGTCCTGCCAACAAGGACGGGCTCGAAAAAAAACCAGAAGAAGACTGCTGCCAAGGAAAGGCGCAGAGAACGGCTGACAGAAAAACCAGGAGACGTTGCTCGCCGACGATGATGTCTGGCCTTGATTCTTGGTGATGGTCTTTCTACTGGCAGCGCCTTTTCAGGGATTTATTCAGCGATGCTTCTTTTCTTTGCCTCCTCTTCGCCTTCGCCAGATTTCCTCCATGATCAGCGGTTTTTTCTGGCGGGCTCCCGGGAGTAAGCGAACAAGCCGCCTCTTTCGCGCCATTTTTTGCCGACCTTGTTTGCATCGGGACGCTCATGCGTTAGGCTGGGCTCACGGTCGATTCGACAAGGAGACTCTCATGAAGGTCGTCGCGTTCAATGGCAGCCCGCGGCCCGAGGGGAATACCTCGCTTTTGCTTCGCACGGTGCTCGAGGTGCTCTCCGGCCGCGGCGTCGAGACCGAGCTCGTGCAAGTCGGCGGCCAGCAGGTCTGGGGCTGCCGGGCCTGCATGGCCTGCCGCAAGGCGCACAACCGGCGCTGCAGCAACGATCGCGATGGGCTCAACGGTTGGCTGGAGAAGATGTTCTCGGCCGACGGCGTGCTGCTGGGCTCGCCGACCTACTTCTCCGACCTGACGCCGGAGCTGAAAGCGCTGATCGACCGCGCCGGCTACGTGAGCCGCGCCAACGGTGACCTGCTCAGGCGCAAGGTCGGGGCGGCGGTGGTGGCGGTGCGCCGCGCCGGGGCGGTCCACGCCTTCGACTCCATCAACCACTTCTTCACCATCTCCCAGATGATCATCCCGGGCTCCAGCTACTGGAATATCGGTGTGGGGCGGGACGAGGGCGAGGTGCGCAAAGACGCCGAGGGGATGGATACCATGCGCACCCTGGGCGAAAACATGGCCTGGCTGCTCGCGAAGTTGCAGGGGTGAACGGCCAGGGCCTGGCCCCTGCAGCCCGCACTCGCAGAGCCCGGCCCGCAAGAACCGAACGTCGCTGGCGACCCCGGTTCCGCCGTGGCTCAGGGGCTCTCTCTCTCCACTTTGGGCACGAACGCCCGGCAGGCCGCCCGCTTTTGGTTGTGCGCGCAATACTTGGTGATGACGTCCTGCGCCTGGATGCCGTTGAAGGGGTAACGGTTGTTGGCGAACCAGGTGGGGCTGGCCTGGATGCCCAGCTGAGAACCGAGCTTGGCGTCCTCGCGGAGCAGGCGCTCCCCCTCGGCCCCGTCGGCGCAGGACCCCACCGTGACCGGATTCAGGCCCGCTTCCGTGGTGCAAAGCTCCCATGCCGGGTCGCGGGGATTGCGCATCCGGCAGCTCGCGTAGGCCAGCGATTTGGCCGGGGCGTTCTTCTGTACGCAGGCCATGCGGCGGTCCTCGGCGAGTTCCTCGGTGCCGTGGAGCGATGCCAACTGCCCGTTCTCCACGCTGACCACGAAGTGGAACCTGACCTCTCTGACTCCGGTGGCCTTCATCACCTCCGGCAGGGCCTCGACCGCCCTGGCGGCGAAGGGGCACTGGGACATGAGGAACAGCGACAGCTCGCCGGGCTTCTCGGGCCGGCAGGATATCGAATTCCTACAGGTAGGATCCCGGCAGTCCGCTTTTCGGTCTCCGTTGTCGTCGATGCCGTTGTCGCAGATCTCGGCGGTGGGATCGAACTTCGCGCCGACCGCCAGCACCCGGTAATCCCCCTGCGCCTGGAGCCGGTCCTTGAAGGGGAAGCTCGACTCCCTGGCCAGCGCGTCCACGGACGCATCCAGCACCACCGCCGGGAGCAGCGGCTTGCCAGCCGCCTCGTGCAGCGCCTGGCCGTCCGGGTCGCCGTAGTCCACCTCCGTCAGGTCCAGGTTCTCGAAGGTGCGCTCCAGCAAGGACCGCCAGTGCCCAGCCCGGCAGTCGGCGCAGCGCCTGTCCGAGAGGATCACCGCGCGTACGCGGGGGATGGGCGCCAGATCCTGGCACTGCGGGGCCCGGGAGGCGCCGGCCTCGCAGATCTTGCGGAGCAGGCTGTTCCGGCTGCGGTTGCCCTGATACTGAATGCCCCCGATGAACAAGGTCGGGGAGCCGCGCACCATGCGCGCCGACGCTTCCCGGTAGGAGTCGCGCAGCAGCCGCCACCCCTCGTTGCCGCCCGCGCAGTCGCGCACCGCTTTCACGTCCGCCCCGACCGCCGTCGCGCAACTCTCCCAGCCTTCGGGGATGGCCCGCAGGTGCCGGCCCATGCAGCGCAGGAAGCCGGGCAAGGCGTGGCCGTGCAGCCGCTGCACACAGATCTCCAGGAGGTTGCCGGCCACCTCGGTCTCGCCGTGCATGGCCGACAGTTTCCCCTCGACCTCGCTTCCCACGAAGCCGACCCGGAAGTCGACGTGCTCCTTCAGCTCCTCCAGGAGCGGCCCCAGCTCCTCCATGAGCTGGGCGCAGTAGGGGCACTTGGACATCACGTAGAGCTCCACGCTCACCTTCGCGGGCGGCGGCGGCGGTGCCTCGGCTGGCGTCGCGGGCGTATCCGCGAGCACCGCGGGCAACGCTCCCGCCCAGATCGCCAGTAGGATCGAGCCAAGAATCGGTTTCATCAGGAGACTCCTTTCAGGACCAGCTGTTGAAAGATACGATCCAACGTGTGGCGAGGTCCAGCCGGGCCGACCTATTTGTGGACAACGTGACTCTTTTGGGACTGGCGGCAAGGGGGGCGACGTGCTAGATTCCGGGTTGCGGGAGGGCGCCAGGAGGAAGGTCATCCCATGGACCGAAAGCGAAAGCGCCGTGACATCGGCAGACGGGACTTTTTGCGGCTCACGGGCGCCGGGGTGGCGGCGGCCGGGCTCTCGGCCTGCCTGCCGCACACCGGCGGCGACTGGAGCAGCTGCGAGCCTGTCGACGGAGGCGCGCCGCCCAGCCCGGCGTCCGCCCGGGTGGTCGAGGTCCACCTGCCGGGCGTGGTCGAGGCGGGCTACAAGATCCCCGACCGGGCGCGGGTGGCCCGGGCCATCGAGCGCGGGTTGCTCTCGCTCACTGGCGAGGCGGACCTCGCGGCCGCCTGGTCGCGCATCCTCGGCGCCTACCAGACGAACGAGGTGGTGGGCCTCAAGGTCAACTGCCTCAACAAGAAGGGCGTACCCACCTCCATCCCGGTCATCGCCGGCCTGGTCTCCTCGCTGACTGCTTCGGCGCTCATGCCCCCCGAGGATCTGCTGGTGTGGGATCGCCGGCAGGACGAGTTCGAGGTCACTGCCACCAGCCTCACCCCGGACGCGGTGGGTTGCCCGGTGCGGGCCACCGAGGGAAGCGAGGGCTCGCCCGGATACGAGGAGGAGCCCGCCTGCCTGGTCGGGCGCAAGATGTACTGGTCGAAGATCCTGACGCGCGGCGTGCAGCACCTCCTCAACGTGGCGGTGCTGAAGAACCACACCGTCTCCGGCTTCACCGGGGTGCTCAAAAACCACTACGGCAGCTTCATCCGCCCGGGCGACTTTCACCGCGACGCGCTGCGCGCCATCCCCGAGCTGAACACCCTGCCCGTGATAACCAGCGTCTCCCGCCTGTGCGTCATCGACGCGCTCATCGGGGTGAGCACCATGGACACCGACGGCCCGCCCGACTGCAAGCCGGAGCGCATCCTGCTGTCGTTCGACCCGGTGGCGGCGGACAGCCGGGGCGTCGACCTGCGCGACGAGATCCTGCTCGCCAATCCCGAGGTGGGCCGCAAGGGCCCCCCCGCTCCGTACCTCGAGATCGCCGAGGGCCTGGGCCTGGGGAGCCGGGCCTACCAGCTCGTATCCCTCACCGTCGATTGACGCGCCGCGACACCAGGCCGCTTCTCCGCTGCGGGATTGCTTGACTTCATGGTGACCTTTGCATACCGTCTGCCCGGTTCAAAGCGGGCCAGTGCCATTGTTCTTTCCCTATTACAGGAGGTTGGTGCATGTACAAGTCGGTCAATGATTTCGTATCCTACGTCAAGACCAAGAACCCCAACGAGCCCGAGTTCCACCAGGCGGTCCAGGAGGTCATCCAGTCCATCTGGCCGGTGATCGAGCAGAACCCGAAGTACCAGGCCAACAACATCCTGGAGCGCATCGTGGAGCCCGAGCGGGTGATCCTGTTCCGGGTGCCCTGGGTGGACGACCAGGGGAACATCCGCGTGAACAAGGGCTATCGCATCGAGATGAACAGCGCCATCGGCCCCTACAAGGGCGGGCTGCGCTTCCACCCCAGCGTCAACCTGGGCATCCTCAAGTTCCTGGCCTTCGAGCAGGTGTTCAAGAACTCGCTCACCACCCTGCCCATGGGTGGCGGCAAGGGCGGCAGCGACTTCGATCCCAAGGGCAAGAGCGACGGCGAGGTGATGCGCTTCTGCCAGAGCTTCATGCTGGAGCTGTGGCGCCACATCGGCCCGGACACCGACGTGCCGGCCGGCGACATCGGCGTGGGCGGGCGCGAGATCGGCTTCATGTTCGGCATGTACAAGAAGCTGCGCAACGAGTTCACCGGCGTGCTCACCGGCAAGGGCCTCAACTGGGGCGGCTCGCTGATCCGGCCCGAGGCCACCGGCTACGGCTGCACCTACTTCGCCGAGGAGATGCTGAAGACCCGCAACGAGTCCTTCAAGGGCAAGACCGTGGCCATCTCCGGCTCGGGCAACGTGGCCCAGTACGCGGTGGAGAAGGTCAACCAGCTCGGCGGCAAGGTGGTGACGCTCTCCGACTCCAACGGCACCATCGTGGACAAGAACGGCATCGATCTCGCCAAGCTCCAGTTCGTGCTCGAGCTCAAGAACAAGAAGCGCGGCCGCATCAAGGAGTACTGCGAGAAGTTCAAGGGCACCGAGTACCTGGAGGGCCAGCGGCCCTGGGGCGTGAAGTGCGAGGTGGCCCTGCCCTGCGCCACCCAGAATGAGATCAGCACCGATGACGCCAAGACCCTGGTCAAGAACGGCTGCTTCTGCGTCAGCGAGGGCGCCAACATGCCGTCCGAGCCGGGCGCCATCGACACCTTCATCGAGCACAAGATCCTCTACGGCCCGGGCAAGGCGGCCAACGCCGGCGGCGTGGCCACCTCGGGCCTGGAGATGAGCCAGAACAGCATGCGCCTCTCCTGGAGCCGCGAGGAGGTGGACCAGCGCCTGCAGGGCATCATGAAGTCCATCCACAGCGTGTGCGTGCGCTACGGCAAGGACGGCAACTTCGTCAACTACGTCAACGGCGCCAACATCGGCGGCTTCATCAAGGTGGCCGACGCCATGTGCGACCAGGGCGTGATCTGACGGTCGCCATCGCATGGTGCAAGGGGCGCCCCGCGGCGCCCTTTTTTTTATTTATGTCCGCGCGGCGATCCGGGAGAATCCGCCCATGACCTCGGCCTTGCGCATCCAGAAGTTCAACCAGCTCATGCAGCGGCGCATCCGCAGCGTGCTGCTCGTGTCCACCCCCTACGACGCCTTCGTCATCCAGGAGGAGGGCAACCTCACCGAGCAGATCTTCTTGGAGTACAAGGCCCTCAGCCTCTCCAGCGCCCCGCACGTGACCCACTGTCCCACCGAGGAGGAGGCGCTCGAGCGCCTCTCGCAGGAGCGCTTCGACCTGGTGCTGCGGGTGGCCCGGATGGCCGACACCGACCTGGCCGAGTTCGGGCGGCGGGTGAAGGAGCGGCAGCCGGATCTGCCGGTGGTGGTGCTGGGCTTCGACCACGCCGAGATGACCCGGCTGCGCGAGCTGGTGAGCCGCGAGGCGGTGGACAAGATCTACCTGTGGAGCGGGGACGCCAAGATCCTGCTCGTCATCATCAAGGAGCTGGAGGACCGGCTGAACGCCGACCGGGACATCGCCGTGGCCGATCTGCGGGTGATCCTGGTGGTGGAGGACTCCATCCGCTACTACTCGGCCTTCCTGTCGGTGCTCTTCCCCGAGCTGATGAAGCAGTCGCAGTCGCTGTTCTCCGAGGGCTCCAACCGGCTGGACCGCCTGCTGCGCATGCGCACCCGGCCCAAGGTGCTCCACGCCACCACCTTCGAGGAGGCCACCGCCCTCTACGAGAAGTACCGCGACAACCTGCTGGCGCTCATCAGCGACGTGGGTTTCCCCCACGGCGGCGCGCTGGACGTCGAGGCCGGGCTGGAGCTGGCGCGGCGCATTCGCGCCGAGATCCCCGATCTGCCCATCGTGTTGCAGTCGGCCGAGGAGCGTTTCGCCGGGCCGGCGCGGGCCCTGGGGCTGTTCGTGCACAAGAACTCGCCCTCGCTGCTTTCGGAGGTGCGGCAGTTCCTCACCGACTACCTGGGATTCGGGGCCTTCGTGTTCCGCCTGCCCAGCGGCGAGGAGGTGGCCCGGGCGGCGGACCTGCGCGAGCTGGAACAATGCATCGCCCGCGTGCCCGCGGAGTCGCTGCGCTTTCACACCAGCCGCAACCACGTCTCCAACTGGCTGCTGGCCCGCAGCGAGTTCGATCTGGCGGCGAAGCTGCGCCCGCGCAAGGTCAGCGACTTCGCCTCCATCGAGGAGGTGCGCCGCTACCTGATCGAGGAGCTGTCGCACCTGCGCCGCACCGAGAACGCCGGGACCATCACCGACTTCTCGGCGCGCGCCTTCGATCGCGAGAGCCTGTTCCAGCGCGTCGGCGAGGGCTCGCTGGGGGGCAAGGCCCGCGGGCTGGCCTTCCTCAACCACCTGCTCACGGTGCAGGCCGAGGACGGGCGCCTGGCCGGGATGCGGGTGTGCCTGCCCCAGACCTTCGTGCTCACCACCGACATCTTCGACGCCTTCCTGCAGGAGAACCGGCTGATACCGGCGGAGCTGCTCGAACTTTCGGACACGGAGATCCTGGCGCGCTTCGAGCGGGCGGCCCTGAACAGCGCGGTGCGCCGCAGCCTGGAGGTCATGCTCGAGAACCTGAGCGGGCCGCTGGCGGTGCGCTCCTCCTCGCTGCTGGAGGACGACATGCTCCACCCGCTGGCGGGGATCTACGAGACGGTGATGATCCCCAACAACGACCCCGATCCCGGGGCGCGGCGGTTGGACCTGGAGCGCGCCGTGCGCCAGGTGTTCGCCTCCACCTTCCTGCGCAACTCGCGCGCCTACCTGGCCCAGTTCGGCGGCCGCCCCGAAGAAGAGAAGATGGCGGTCATCGTGCAGAGCCTGGTGGGGCAGCGCTTCGGCGGGCGCTTCTACCCGCACCTGTCGGGGGTGGCCCAGAGCTACAACTACTACCCGCTGCCGCCGCTCAAGTCCGAGGACGGGGTGGTGCTGCTGGCCCTGGGGCTGGGGCGCACCGTGGTCGAGGGCGGCGATTGCCTGCGCTTCTGCCCGCGCTACCCGGCCATGCTGCCGCAGTTCGCCACGCCGCAGCAGACCCTGGAGCACGCCCAGCAGAGCTTCTACGCGCTGGACCTCGGGCGCAGCCGGGTGGAGCCCGCCCTGGAGCTCAAGGACGCGGTGGTGCGCTACGATCTCGACGCCGCCCTGGAGGACGGCACCCTGCCGCTGGTGGCCAGCCGCTACGACGCCGAGAACGACGTCATCCAGGAGGGCCTGGGCGGCGACGGGCCGTGGGTGCTCACCTTCCACAACCTGCTCAAGCACGGCTCGGTGCCGCTGGCGCCGGCGCTGACCCGGCTCATCGAGCTCACCGCGCGAGGCCTGGGCACGCCGGTGGAGCTGGAGTTCGCTTGCGACCTCGGCGACCTGGGGCGGCGCCTGTTGCCGGACGCGCCGCGGCGCGAGCCGGTCCTGTACGCCTTGCAGGTGCGGCCCTTCATGGCCCGCGAGATGGTGAAGGAGCTCTCCGGCCGGCCGCTTTCGGTGGCCCGGGTGGTGTGCCGCTCGCGGCGCGCCTTGGGGTACGGGCGGCGCCAGCTCGGCGACGTGGTGTACGTGAAACCGGCGGCCTTCCAGCCGGCGCACAGCCCGCGCATCGCCCGCGAGGTGGCGCAGCTCAACGAGCGCCTGCTGGCCGAGAAGCGCGCCTACGTGCTGATCGGGCCCGGGCGCTGGGGCTCCTCGGACCCCTGGCTGGGCATCCCGGTGCAGTGGGCCGACATCAGCGGCGCCCAGATCATCGTGGAGGCCTCGCCCGAGGGCTACAACATCGATCCCTCGCAGGGCACGCACTTCTTCCACAACCTCACCTCCATGCGGCTGGGCTACCTGACCATCCCGCCGGGGGCGCGGGCGGGGCGCGACGAGGAGTACGTGGACTGGGAGTGGCTGGACGCCGCGCCGGCGTGCGCCGAGACCGAGCACCTGCGCCTGGTGCGTCTTGCCGACGGCCTGGTGGCCGAGCTGGACGGCCGGCACGGCACCGGCCTGCTGGCCGTGCCGGGGTGAGGGGCTACTCCTCGCGGATGCGGAAACGAGCGATCTTGGCGATGAGCGCCTGGCGGCTGATCCCCAGCGCGCGGGCGCAGTGGGTGCGGTTGAAGCCGTGACGCCGCAGCGCCTGGCGTAGCACCTCGACCTCGAGCCGGGCCATGGCCGCCTCCAGCGTCTCCTCGCCGGCGGCGGCGCTCGCGGGGGCCGGAGTCAGGTGGGGGGAGAGGTGGCACGGCTCCACCGGCGCGCCGGGCGGCGCCATGAGCGAGGCGCGCTCCATCTCGTTCTTGAGCTCGCGCACGTTGCCGGGCCAGTCCCAGGCCCGCAGGGCCTCCGCGGCCGGTTCGCTCAGGCCGGGGTGGGGCCGGCCCTGCTCGGCGGCTGCCTCCTCGAGGAAGTGCCGCGCCAGCGCCAGGATGTCCTCGCGCCGCTCGCGCAGGGGCGGCAGGCGCAGCAGAAAGACGTTCAGCCGGTACCACAGGTCGCGCCGGAAGCGGCCGGCGCGCACCTCGGCCTCCAGGTCGCGGTTGGTGGCCGCCACCAGGCGCATGTCCACCCGCCGGGGCCTGGTCGCCCCCACCGGCCACACCTCGCCCTCTTCGATGGCGCGGAGCAGCTTGGGCTGGAGATCGAGCGGCATCTCGCCCACCTCGTCCAGAAACAGGGTGCCCCCGTCCGCCACCGCGAACAGCCCCTCGCGCTCCCGGTGCGCCCCGGTGAAGGCCCCCTTCACGTGGCCGAACAGCTCGCTCTCCAGCACGCCTCGGGACAGCGAGGCGCAGTTCACCGCCGCGAAGGCCGCGCTCCGGCGCGGGCTGAGCTCGTGGATGGCCCGGGCGCACAGCTCCTTGCCGGTGCCGGTCTCGCCCTGGATCAGCACGGTGGTGCGCGCGGGGGCGGCCGCCTCGATCTGCCGCTTCACCTCCGAGAGCGCCGGGCTCGCACCCAGCATGTTCTCCAGCGCGGGGCGGGGCATGAGGCGGCGGCGCAGGTAGTCCCGCTCGCCCTGGAGCCGGGCCTCGGCCTCGCGCAGGCGCCCGATGAGCCGGTGAGCGGACAGCACGGCGGATAGCTGCTGGGCCAGCACCGCCGAGAGCTCGAGGTCGGTGGCCGAGAAGGCCGCTCCCTCGCGGCTCAGGCGGATGGCGCCGGCGAATTGCTCGCCGCACACGAGCGGGGCCAGGATGACGAAGCGGCGCCGTGATTCACTGGCGGCCTCCTCGAGCAGCAACGCCTCGGGCCGATCCCGCAACGAGCGCAGCGTCGCCTCGAGCGGGCTTCCCCGCAAGACGGGCTCCCCCGGCGGGAACAGGCGAACGGGAACGTCGCCTTCCTCCCACAGCAGGCACTCGGCGACCTCCGGCCGGCCCAGGACGCGTTCCAGGTACCCCACCACCCGCCCGGCCGCCGTGGCGACGTCCTCTTCGGCGCGTAGCGAAGATAGGAGCTGGAGCAGCTCGCTGAAACGCTCCCGCGCGCCCGCGCCTGCGCCGTCGCCCAGGGCGCGGCGGGCCAGGACGGTTTCGGAGCAGGGGCGGGCGGCCGTGCCCGCCGAGAGCCGCACGAGGCGCAGGCGCGAGGGCTGGCCGGCGTCGCCCAGGAGGATCTCATCGCCTGGCAGGAGTTCGGTGCGCTCGTCCCCCCCTCGTGGCAACGCCCGCCGGGCGCCATCGCGGATGAGGGCCGAGCCGTTGGTGCTGCCGAGGTCCTGGAAGAACACCCGGCCGCCCTCCACCACCAGCCGACCGTGCAGCGCCGAGACGCGGGCGTCCCGCAACGCGACGTCGTTTCCCACGCCTCGCCCCACGGACACGACCGGCCCCAGGATGCGCTCGACCTCTTCGCCACCCGCGCCGTCCTGCACCCGCAGGCACACCAGTTCATGCATCACGGTATCGGCCATGAGAACTCCAGGCCGGCCGAGGCCGACAAGAAGAACGACGCGCCATCTGTGGTGAGAAACAGCGAGGGGCGCAAGGAGAGCGAGAGCGCCAACGCTCCGCTCGCCGGCCACGACAGCCCGGTCTCGGCCTGCAGCAAGGCCCCCCAGTGGTCGTAGCGGTCGCGGGTCCCGGCGGCCAGCGCCCCCGCTCCTGCGCCGAGCCTCAGCCGCACGGAGCCGAGCCGTGGCAGGTAGGCGCCGCCCGCCACGGCCGAGAGGTGTTGCAAGGTGCCGTCTCCGGCGGAGGCCTCGTGGCGGCCCCAGGCCAGGTGGATGCGGAGCTCAAGGTCGGACGGCAGGGCGCAGCCGAGCGACAGCGACGCGCCGGGCCCGGCGGCGAGCGCCTCGGCGTCGCGGCCAAAGAGAAAGACCCCGCCGCCCTCCGCGCCGGCGAGGATCCGCCAGGACCTCGCCCGGGGCTGGGGGGGCGCGGGGGATGCGGGCTTCTTTTCGACGACCGGGATCGGCACGGCCGGCGGAGCCTGCGTCTGGACCGCGCTCCCCCCGGCAGGTATCGTCGCGGCGGTGACACCGTCGGGCACCGGCACGGTCGGGGTCAGCGGCGGCCGCGTGGCGCGGGCTTTCCTGGCCGCGCGCCTCTTCTGGGCCTGTTCGAAGACGTAGCGAACCTTGGGCGGCGGATCGGCGTCCGGCAGGGAGAAGCCGTCGTCGATGGCCAGGATGGCCACGAACTGCGCCTCGGCCTCGGCCAGATCGTCCCGGGCCACCGCCAGGACCGCCAGGCGCTGCCGGGCCTCGATCACGTGGGCGATGAAGTCCGGATCGGCCTCCGGCGAGAAGCGGCTCAATGCCTGCTCCAGGCGCGAGCGGGCGCAGTCGCTGTCCAGGTTGGAAAGGCAAGCAAGCCCGGCGGCCAGATCCGCCTGGCCGGGGAAGGCCTCGCCCGCGCGAGCCGGGCCGGCGGCGAGGCCGAGCAGCACCAGCCCGAAGATGCGCCTCTCAATCCGCAAGTCCGTCGCCTCCTGTGTCGCCGTCCGGGCCCGCGTCCGGCGCCGCGTCGGCGTCCGGGCCGCCGTCGCCTCCGTCCTGCGGCGAGGTGCTGGGGAACACCCAGAACCACCCCCACACCGAGTGCGTCTGCCGTCGCAAGGCCACCGAGAGCCGCACCGTGTGCCGATCGATCTCGGCGTCCGGCTGGGCCTGCAGCACCACCTCCAGCGAGTTGTCGGCGCCGGAGAAGTCCGCCCGCGCGAACCCCAGCCCGGGGCCGAAGTCGAGCTGGGTGAGGATGGCCTGAGGACTGGTTCCCCAAGGCGGCGGGCGGGTGATCTCGATGCGGATCTGCTTGCGTTCTCCCTGGCGGATGAACTCGTTCGGCGAGAAGTGCAGCCCCGGCCCAGCGTCCGGCTCGCTGGCGGCATCGGCGAAGGCGCCGCATCCGGCCGCGCACGGAATGAGGGAGAGCAGGACCGTCGCAAACCCCAGGCTCCGCATGGCCGGCCGACCTTAGCACACCCTCGGGGGGGCATCCAGTATTCCCGGGAAGGCACCGGGGGCTTCCAACCGCTCGGAATTCTTCCCTCCTGTTGACAGCCGGGGAGCGGTGTGCTGCACTCTGGCCATGATTGGAAACGCATTGAAACACGTGTGGTGGCTGCTCGCGCTGCTGGCGTGTGCCGGATTGAGTTCCTGCGCCCACGCGCCTCCCGAACCCGACACCCTGGACGAGTCGGCCGATGACGATGCCGCCCCGGCGGCCAAACCTGCGTCCAAGGCGCCGTCCCCGGCGCCTGCGGCCGCCCAGGCTCCGGCCGAACCGGTGGCCCGCCCCGGCGCCGAGGCCACCGGCGAGGGCGCGGGTTCGGGATCGTTTGCGACCGCCAAGAAGCTCCTGGAGGCCAACCGCTTCGAGGATCTGCTGGGCGTCTTCGAGCCTGACCAGGCGCAGGCCCTGCCCCCCGACAAGAAGAAGGAACTCCTCGGCATCTACGTGGAGGCGGCGCGGCGGCTGCGCGAAAAGTTCAAGGACATCGCCTTCTCCTCGCTGTTCTGCGAGCGGGGGCTCCTGCTCGACCCGCGCCACGTCGAGCTCCTGCGCTTCCAGATCCGCAACTACCTCTCGCCGGAGATGCAGCTGGTAGGCGGCGCGGAGGAGCTCGCCGAGCAGCTCGTGGCGGTGGACGGCACCGAGCAGGAGAACCAGCTCCTGCGCGGCAAGGTGGCGCTAGAGCAGGGAAGGTACGAGGTGGCGGTGGAGTGGCTCACGCGGGCCGCGCGCAGCGGCCGGGAGCAGAACTCGCCCGCGGTGCAGGAGGCGTGGAAGCTCCTCGACGAGGCCAAGGGCCACCAGGAGGAGCTGAAGTCCTCGCTGTCCATGACCAAGGAGCTCGAGGCCATGATGGCGCGGGCCAAGGCCCAGGCCGCCAAGCTCCCGGCGGGCGAGGTCGAGCTGCCCCCCGAGCGGCGCTCGGAGGTCGTCCTGTACATGACCCGCTGGTGCCGCTACTGCGCCAAGGCGCG
>CAZLNM010000001.1:0-32238 GCA_964561025.1 uncultured Myxococcales bacterium | reverse complement strand
GGACCTCCTCAAGAGCCTCAAGGTCGAGTTCAAGGAGAAGGACATCGAGGACAACCCGCGCGCCATGCAGGAGCTGGTGGAGTTCGCCCGGGGAAAGGGCATCGAGCTGCGGGGGGTGCCGGTGGTGCGCATCGGTGATGAGCTGGTGCTGGGCTACAACCCCCAGCGTATCGAGGCCCTGGTCCGCAGCCTGAAGTAGCTCCCGGGACCGCGGCAAAACCCGCTGACAGGAGGAACCCTTTGTTCCCTGATGCGTCGGGCCGCGATGCCGCCGGGGCAAGCGCGGTCGGACGCCAACGCGAGCCCCTTGACGCCTGGCTGCTCGGCCCACGCAAGCGGTGCGGTCGCGCGTGCGTTCGGCTGCCGTTTTGTCTCTCCTGGATCACCGTCCTGTGGCTGTCGGCGCCTCCGGCCGCGGCCCAGCACGAGATCCGCCTGCTGCTCGCCTCCGGTGCCGCCCGCGTCACGCTGACCGGCCGAGAGCTTCGCGTGCTCGACGACGAGGGCGAGCAGACCCTGGCCCCGGCGGGCCAACGACTGGTGGTTTGCCGGGAGGGGGAGGGCGTCGCGGCCAAGGGCGTGTTCGATCCGCAGCCGGCCATCCGCATCGCCGGCGAAGACGTGGTCGTGGACGGGCACCGGCCGCTGGGGGTGCTGGAGATCCGCGGCGGGCGCGGCGGGCTGTGGCTGGTGGATCGCCTGCCGCTGGAGGAGTACGTGGCCCGGGTGGTGGAGGCCGAGATGGGCGGAGGGTGGCCACTCGAGGCGCTCAAGGCCCAGGCGGTGGCGGCGCGCTCGTTCGCCCTGCGCCGCTGCCTGCAGCGCCAGGAGGAGGCCTACGATCTTGTGGCCTCGACCTCGGACCAGGCCTTCGCGCGCGGCTCCATCGCCGAGGGCCGGGTGCGGCAGGCGGTGCAAGAGACCTTCGGAGAGGTGCTGGCCTTCGAGGGCTTTCCCGCCGAGGCCACCTACTCGGCCTGCTGCGGCGGCCGGACGGGATCGGCCGAGGAGGTCTTCGGCGAGAAGGTCCCCTATCTGCGCTCGAACCCCGACCCGTACTGCGCCGGCTGCCCCGGGGGCGAGTGGCAACGGAATGTGGCCCGGGCCGAGCTGGAGAAGGCCCTGGTGCGCGCGGGCCGCATCCGCGGCAAGGTCGCGCGTTGCGAGACGGATGCCGGGACTCTCGTGTGCCGCGCCGGCGACGCGCGCCTCGAACTCCGGCCCGCCGAGCTGCGGCGGCTGCTCGGCCCGGCGCTGGTTCCGGCGGCGCGCTTTTCGATCAAGGTGGAGAAGACGGGGCTGGTGCTGGCCGGCCGCGGCCGTGGCCACGGGGTGGGCATGTGCCAGTGGGGCGCGCGCGGGATGGCCGAGCAGGGGTCGGACTACCGCGAGATCCTGCGCCGCTACTATCCCGGCGCGGAACTGCGAAAGATGTACTGATGCGCCTTTCCGACTTTGACTATGATCTCCCCCCCGAGCGCATCGCGCAGGAGCCGGCCTCCGAGCGCGACGGGTCGCGGCTCATGGTCCTCGACCGCGATGGCGCGCTCCTGCACCGGCGCTTCGCGGACCTGCCGGAGTTTCTCGAGGAGCGGGATCTGGTGGTGCTCAACGACACCCGGGTGATCCCGGCGCGGCTGCGGGGCCGCAAGCCGAGCGGCGGCGCGCTGGAGGTCCTGCTCGACCGTCCGGAGGAGAGCGAGACGGCGCACAACGGGCGCTTTCTCTCCCGCTGGCGCTGCCTGATGCAGGCCGCCCGGCCGCTGCGAGCGGGCGGGGCGGCGGAACTCCCCCAGACGGGGCGGTTGCGAGTCATCGAGCGGACCGCGGGCGGGCTGTGCCGGGTAGAACTCGATCTGCCGCGCCCCTGGCCGGACTACCTGGAGAGCTGCGGCGAGGTGCCGCTCCCGGCCTACATCCGGCGCGACCCGGCCGATCCCCGCTTCTCGGTCGACCGCGAGCGCTACCAGACGGTGTTCGCGCGCCAGGCGGGGGCGGTGGCCGCGCCCACGGCCGGTTTGCATTTCACTCCGCGGTTGCTGGAGCGAATCGAAAGAAAAGGGGTGAGGACGGCCCGCATCACCCTGCACGTCGGCCCGGGGACGTTCTTGCCTGTGCGCACCGAAGAGGTGGAGCGCCACCGCATGTTGGCCGAGCGCTTCCAGGTGCCTGCCGACACCGCCGCCGCCATCCGGGCGTGCCGCGACCGCGGCGGGAGGGTGGTGGCCGTGGGGACCACCGTGGTGCGTGCGCTGGAGAGCGCCGCCCGGGACGGCGAGGTGAGGGCCGGGGAGGGCGAGACCGATCTCTTCATCCGGCCCGGGCACCGCTTCGCGGCGGTGGACGCGCTCGTCACCAACTTCCACCTGCCGCGCTCCACCCTGTTGCTCCTGGTGTGCGCCTTCGCCGGGCGGGAGAGGATCCTGGCGGCCTATGCCGAGGCGGTGCGGCTCGGGTATCGCTTCTATTCCTACGGCGACGCCGTGTTCATCGCAGGGAGGGCCGCGCCGTGAGCGGACCCGAGAAGGCTCTTTCGTTCGAGATCGCCGCGTGCCCCGGCGGCGGCCCTGCCCGCTGCGGGGTGCTGCACACCCCTCACGGTCCGGTGGAAACGCCGGTCTTCATGCCGGTGGGGACGGCCGGGGCGGTGAAGACCCTCCATCCGGACGAGGTGCGCGCGCTCGGTTATTCGCTGGTTTTGGGAAACACCTACCACCTGATGCTGCGCCCGGGCGCCGAGCTGGTGGCCGCGCTCGGAGGCCTGCACCGCTTCATGGGTTGGGACGGCGCCATCCTCACCGACAGCGGCGGCTACCAGGTCTTCAGCCTGCAGAAGATCCGGCGCATCCACGAGGACGGCGTCGAGTTCCGCAGCCACATCGACGGCAGCGCGCATTTCCTCTCGCCGGAGCGGGCGGTCGAGATCCAGCGCCTGCTCGGGGCCGACATCATGATGGCGCTCGACGAGTGCCCGCCGCACGACGCCGACGCCGCCTACCACGCCGCCTCTTGCCAGCGCACCACCCGCTGGGCGGCCCGCTGCCTTTCGGCCCGCGGCCAGCACGGCGGAGCGCTGTTCGGCATCGTGCAGGGCGGCCTGGATCTTCCGCTGCGCCGCGCGCACCTCGGCGAGCTGGCCGCGATGCCCTTCGACGGCCTGGCCCTGGGCGGGCTATCGGTAGGGGAGGGGCCGCAGCGCATGGCCGAGGTGGTCGCCGACGTCGCTCCGCGCATGCCCGCCGAGCGGCCGCGCTACCTCATGGGCGTGGGCGAGCCGCGCGACATCCTGATGGCGGTGAGCGCGGGCATCGACATGTTCGACTGCGTGCTGCCCACCCGCAACGCGCGCAACGGTTCGCTGTTCACCCGCCGCGGGCGCATCCAGATCCGAAACAGCGCCCACGCCCGCGCCGATCGGCCCATCGAGGAGAACTGCGCCTGCCCCGCCTGCCGGCGTTTCTCCCGCGCCTACCTGCGCCACCTGTACCTCTCCAACGAGATCCTGGGCCACCGCCTGAACACCCTGCACAACCTGCACTTCTTCGCCGAGTTCATGCGCGATATCCGGCGCGCCATTCGCGAAGACCGCCTGGCCGCCTTCGCCGCGGAGTTTCTCTCCAATTTCGAGCCCGCCGGGTCGAATCGGTGCGAGGCCTAGCCGCCCGGGACCTTTTCGAAAAGTGCATAAATTGTTTGATCTCCCAAGCCGTTTTTGTTATGGAGGCTAGCCTGCCGCGGAGCCGGGTTGTGCCGGCGGCGGGCGAGGAGGCTACACCCTTGGATTCGATACTGTTTTCATTGCTGGCGCAGGAGCAGGGCGGCCAGGGCGCGCCGGGGGCCGCCGGCTGCCAGGGCATGATGGGGATGCTGTTCCCCATCCTGCTCATGTTCGTCATCATCTACTTTTTGATCATTCGCCCCCAGCAGAAGCAGCAGCGCCAGCTCCAGGAGATGCTGAAGGCGCTCAAGAAGGGCGACAAGGTCATCACCGCCTCGGGCATCTTCGGCACCATCGTAAACCTCAACGACAACGTGGTCACCCTGGAGGTGGCCAAGAACGTCCACCTGCGCGTGTTGCGAGCCCAGGTGGCCGGCCTGCAGTCCGGCGCCCTGGAGAAGGCGGGCGAGGAAGCCGCCACCGAGGGCAAGTAAGCGCACTCGCAGTCCCCATCGGAGAGATCGACCATGGATAAAGGCTGGTACTGGAAACTGGGGTTCGTTTTGCTGCTCACGTTGTTCTCGGTGGCCTTTTTGCTGCCGAGCTTCGTGCCGGGGTCGCTTCCGGCCTGGTACAAGGACATCTTCTCGCGCAAGGTCAACCTGGGGCTCGACCTCCAGGGCGGCATCCACCTGGTGCTGGGCGTGGAGGTGGACAAGGCCCTGGAGGACAAGGCCGACCAGTACGCGAACGACTTCAAGGACGCGCTGAAGGAAAAGCGCATCCCCTTCAAGCGCATCTCCCGCCTGCCGGGGACCTTCGACCTGCTCTTCGAGCTCGAAAACACAGACGACCTCAAGAAGCTCGAGAAGCGCGTGCTGAACACCTACTTCAACCTGAAGAAGGTCTCCGAGGAAGGCGCCAATCTGCGGGTGACCTTCGACGAGAAGTTCGTCGAGGAGCTGCGCAAGAACGCCCGTGACCAGTGCCGCATGACGGTGCGCAACCGGGTGGACGAGATCGGCGTGGCCCAGCCCACCATCGCCCCGCACGGCGACGTGGGCATCCTGGTGCAGCTCCCGGGCGAGTTCGACCCCGAGCGCGCCAAGAAACTCCTCGGCCGCACCGCCCAGCTGGTGTTCAAGGTGGTCGACGACAAGAGCGACTTCATCAAGCGCTACAAGGACCGGCTGCCGCAGGGCGTGCGCATGGAGAGCTACAACTACTCCGGCCCGAACGAGGAGGTCGTCACCGAGTTCTTCCTGGTGTCGCGCGGCAAGGGCAACGAGGGCAAGAACCGCCTGCTCGACTTCTTCAACAACGTCTCCGAGATCGACGCCTTCTTGAAGTCCAAGAACGTCGATCCCAAGATCGCCGGGCGCATCGTGGAGCTCTTGCGCGAGGGCGTCACCGACAGCGAGCGCCGGGAGATCCAGACGCTGGCCCGGCAGGCCTTCGGGGTGGAGGTGGCGGCTACGGCCGGAGCGAACCCCCCGGACGAGAAGAAAACGGAGGCGGCGGCGGCGAGCCCGGCCGATGCCAAGGCGGCGCCCGCCCCGGCTGGCGCGGCGGCCGTGCCCGCGGACGAGAAGAAAGCCGAGCCGGCCCCGGCCACCGCCACGGCGGCGCTCCCCGCGGACTACGTCGAGTTCGAGCGGCTGCTGCGTGGCAAGGTGCCCGACGATCGCGAGATCGGCTACTCGCGCACCGAGCAGCAGCTCGAGGTGGAGTACCGCACCTACTACCTGCACCGCGAGGTCGCCATGCCCGGCGACTACATCACCGACGCCCGGGTGCAGATGGATCCCGAGACCGGGCACCCCGAGGTGTCGCTGACCTTCGACCGCACCGGGGCGGTGATGTTCGAGAAACTCACCGGGGCCCACGTGCGCGAGCGCATGGCCATCGTGCTGGAGGGCGAGGTCAGCTCGGCCCCGGTCATCCAGCAGCGCATCGCCGGCGGGCGGGCCCGCATCACCCTGGGTTCCACCCGCGACTACAACACCGCCCTCACCGAGGCCAACGACCTGGCGGCAGTGCTGCGGGCCGGGGCCCTGCCGGCGCCGGTGCGCATCCTGGAGGAGCGCACCGTGGGGCCGACCATGGGCGAGGACGCCCGGCGCCAGGGTTCGCTGGCGCTGGCCATCGGCACGCTGCTGGTGGTCCTGTTCATGGTGGTGTACTACGGGGTCTTCGGGCTCATCGCCGACGTGGCGCTCATCCTCAACGCGGCTCTCATCCTGGTGTGCATGGTGGCCTTCGGGGCCACGCTCACCCTGCCGGGCATCGCCGGCATCGTGCTCACCCTGGGCATGGCGGTGGACGCCAACGTGATCATCAACGAACGCATCCGCGAGGAACTACGCGCGGGCAAGACCCCGCGGGCGGCGGTGGAGGCCGGCTACAGCCGTGCCTTCTGGACCATCTTCGACGCCAACCTCACCACCCTGATCACCGCCTTCGTGCTCATGTCCTACGGCTCCGGCCCGGTGCAGGGCTTCGCGGTGACGTTGGCCATCGGGTTGGTGGTCTCCATGTTCACCGCCATCTTCGTGACCCGCATCCTGGTGGACTGGCTGGTGGCGCGCCGCAAGGCCGCCGGCCTCAGCGTGTAGCGGCCGGCAGGGGATCGGAGGACAAGCCATGGAATTCTTCAAGCCTGGTTCGATGCACATCGACTTCATGGGAAAGCGCAAGACCTTCCTGATCGTCTCGCTGGTGGTGTGGCTGAGCTGCCTCGGCGTGTTCGTGGTGCGCTACCTCAACGACTCCATCAACTGGGGCATCGACTTCGCCGGCGGCACGGTCATCGACCTCGAGTTCGACAAGAACGTGGACATCGGCGCGGTGCGAAAGCTGGTGGCGGACCTCGGCTACAAGAAGGCCACCATCCAGAACAGCGGCCTGGGCCAGGAGGGCAAGGCCGCCTTCATCATCCGCATCGAGCGTATCGCCATCCTGTCGCCGGAGGACGCCGCCGCCCTCGAGGCCGCCCTGCGCGAGGCGTACACGGAGGGGATCGCGCGCTTCGAGTACGATCGAGATGGCGGCGACCAGTTCGGGGTCACCTTCACCTCGCTCCGCTCGGCCCAGGAGCTGAAGGACACCCTGGTCGGTCTGGCCGAGAAGCTCAAGAAGCCCGATCTGGCCACCGTCAGCATCCGCGCCCCGACCCGGGAGGGGGAGTTCCGCTACCAGGTCCTCATGACCGGCGTGGCGGCCCAGATCGAGCAGGCGGCGGCCAAGTCGTTCCCGGAGGCCAAGCCCGAGGTGCGCAAGGTGGAGTTCGTGGGCCCCGAGGTCGGCGAGAAGCTGCGGCTGGACGCCTTGCTGGCCATGCTGTACGCCTTCGTGGGCATCCTGGTGTACATCGCCTTCCGCTTCAACATGATGTTCGCCCCGGGCGCGGTGATCGCGCTCGTCCACGACGCCTTCATCGTGATCGGGCTGTTCGCGGCGTTCGGCCTGGAGATGAACCTCACCTTCCTGGCGGCGGTGCTCACCGTCATCGGCTACTCCATCAACGACACCATCGTGGTGTACGACCGCATCCGCGAGACCATGGGGCGGCTGCGCTCGCTGCCGCTCGACCAGATCATGAACACCGCGCTCAACGAGGTGCTCAACCGCACCATCCTCACCTCGCTGACCACCGAGCTCGCGCTGCTGGGCCTCTTGTTCATGGGCTTCGGCGAGATCCGCGACTTCGCCATCGCCATGACCATCGGCATCGTGGTCGGGACCTACTCCTCCATCTACATCGCCTCCGCGCTCACGCTCCAGTTCGAAAGCCTATCCAAGAAGATGAAACCCGCCTGAGCCGGACGGCCCGGGTTTCCTCATGGCGCGCCGCTGGGAGATCCAAACGCCCGACGCGGCGGCGGCAGCGGCGCTGTCCCGGGAGGCGGGGGTGAGCCAGATGTTGGGCGCGCTGCTGCTCGCTCGCGGCGTGAAAACGGCCGAGGCGGCGCGGCGCTTTCTCTCCCCGTCGCTCAAGGATCTGCACGAGCCCGGTCTCCTGCGTGGCATGGAGGCCGCGGTGGAGAGGCTGGTGACTGCCCTGCGCCGGCAGGAGAGCGTCGCCATCTGGGGCGACTACGACGTGGACGGGGTGACGTCGACCTCCTTGCTCAAGCTCTTCTTGCAGCGGATCGGTCTTTTGTGCGCCTTCCACATCCCATCGCGTGTGGAGGAGGGATACGGGCTGAACCCGGAGGGGCTCCGGCAAATCGCGGCCTCCGGCACGAAGCTGCTCATCACCGTGGATTGTGGCAGCAGCGACCGGGCCGAGATCGCCCTGGCGCGCTCCCTGGGCCTCGACGTGGTGGTGATCGACCACCACCAAGTCTCGGAGGAGTTGCCGGAGGCGCTGGCGCTGCTCAACCCCCACCAGCCCGGCTGCGCTTTTCCCGCCAAGGACCTGGCCGCGGTGGGCGTCACCTTCAACCTGGTGATGGCGCTGCGGACCCGCTTGCGCCAGACCGGGCTTTTCGCCGACTGCGAGGAGCCCAACCTGCGCGAGTACCTGGACCTGGTGGCCCTGGGCACCCTGGCCGACGTGGTGCCGCTTTCGGACGAGAACCGGGTGGTGGCCCAGTTCGGCCTGCGGGAGCTGGCCGCCGGGCGCCGGCCCGGGCTGGCCGCGCTGAAGGAAGTCGCCGGGCTGCGGGGCGGCACGGTGAGCGCGGCCCAGGTAGTCTTTCGCCTGGCCCCGCGGCTCAACGCCATCGGCCGGTTGGGCAAGGCCGATCTGGCGGTGGAGCTGCTCACCACCTCCTCCTACTCCCGCGCGCTGACCCTGGCCCGGGAGCTGGACCAGGCGAACAGCGAGCGGCAGGCCATCGAACAGGGCATCTTCGAGGAGGCGCTGCGGCTCGCCCAGGCCGAGCTCGAGCGCGGCGAAAGGGGGGGCCTGGTGCTGGCGGGGGAGGGGTGGCACGTGGGCGTGGTGGGCATCGTGGCCTCGCGGCTCGTGGAGCGGTTTGGATGTCCGGTGGCCATGATCGCCATGCAAGGCGACGAGGGGCGCGGCTCGGCGCGTGGCACCGAGGACGTCCACCTGTTCGAGGCCCTGCAGGGTTGCGCGGAGCACCTGGTGGCCTTCGGGGGGCACCGGGCCGCGGCCGGCCTGACGGTTCGGCGCGAGAGCCTGGAGGTCTTCCGCCGCGCCTTCCTGCGCGTCCTCGAGGCCCAGCGCGCCGGCGCGAAGGGTGGCCGGACGCTGCGCCTGGACGGCGAGGTGCCGCCCGGTGCGTGGTCGCTCGAGACCGTCGGGGAGCTTTCCGCCCTGGAGCCCCATGGGCCGGGCAACCCCGAGCCGCTGTTTTTGGGCGCCAACCTCGGGGTGAAATCCGCGCGAGTGGTGGGACGCGAACCGCCGTACCACCTCAAACTCCTGCTGCAAGATGGAGAGCGGACGTTCGACGCCATCGGCTTTCGGCTGGGCGACCGCCTGCCCCAGGTGCTCGAACGGATGGACGTGGCCTACCGGCCGGAGGTCAACGCCTGGGAGGGAAATCTGGGGGTGCAGCTTCGGCTGGTGGATTTCCGCCTGCCCGGTGGCGGATGATGGGACGGCGCGCCGCGGCGTGCTTTCATGGCTCGATGGAGGAGGGACGTGGGACACGACGCGCTGTACATCGTGCTGGTGCTCGGCCTGTTCGTCGTCCCCAAGGCGCTGCAACGCTTCCGGCTGCCCGGCGCCATCACCAGCCTGCTCCTGGGCATCATCGCCTCGCTGGCGGGGCTGTTCCCGGACGACGCGGTGGTCTCGCTGCTCGGCACCTTCGGCATCGTGGCCCTGTTCCTCATCGCCGGAATGGAGGTCCGCTTCGGCGAGCTGCGCCAGAACGCGGGCGTGCTGGCCCAGCACCTGGGAATCCAGGCGGCGGTGTTCTCGCTGGTCTCCTGGCTGCTTTCGGCCGCCTTTGATCTGGAGTGGCGGGTGGCGGCCCTGGCGGGACTCGCCCTGCTCACTCCGTCGGCCGGGTTCATCCTGGATTCGTTGAGCTCGTTCGGTCTGGCAGAGCAAGGGCGTTTCTGGGTCAAGTCCAAGGCCATCGCCGCGGAGATGCTCGCCCTGCTCGCCCTCTTCGTGGTGATGCACTCGAGCTCGATCCCGCAATTCGTCCTGGCTGGCGGAGCGCTGGTGTTGTTGCTCCTCGTGGTGCCCGTGCTGTTTCGCCTTTTTGCACAGCGCATCGCCCCGTTCGCTCCGCGTTCGGAGTTCGCCTTCCTCATCATGCTGGCCGTGGTGTGCGCTTACGCCACCAAGCACCTCGGGGTGTACTATCTGGTGGGCGCCTTCATTGTGGGTCTGGCGACGCAGCGCTTCCGCGAAAAGCTCCCGGCCATGTCCTCCGAGCGAATGCTGCACGCGGTGGAGGCCTTCGCCTCGGTGTTCACGCCCTTTTACTTCTTCAAGGCGGGGTTCATGTTCCGCGCCGCGGACTTCGGGCCGATGGCGCTCCTTGCCGCGGTCGGATTCGCCGTGCTGTTTCTGCCGCTGCGAGTCGCCCTGGTCGCGCTGCACCGGCGCCTGGTGCTCAAGGAAAACCTGTGGCAGGGGATGCGGGTCGGCGTCACGTTGTTGCCATCGCTGGTGTTCACGCTGGTGTTGGCTCAGATCCTGCGGGAGCGCTTCGACGCCCCCGGCTGGCTGGTGGGCGGGCTGGGGCTCTACACCGTGGTGAACACCCTTCTGCCAGGGCTGCTGCTGCACACGCCGCCACCCGACTACGAGGCGCCGCACCTCGCCGAGGCGCCGCACCTCGCCGAGGCGCCGCCGCTGGCCACGAACGAAAATGTTCGCGAAAGAAAATCATAGGCAAGTCGCCGATTCCGCTTGGCATCTTCTCGCGGCGTGTTATATTGGACACATGAGGAAGTGGGCGGCCATCCTGGCGTTGCTCTTCTTGCCGGCTATCGAAAGCCCGGCGCCCCTCGATTTTCAAGCGCACGCGGACGTGATCCGGCCGGTGTCCCAGGTCCCCGCCTCGCCCCTGGAAAAGCCCGTCTCGGCCCCGCTGCTCGACGCCCCGGCGTTCTCCAGCGAGATGGCCCTGGACGGGCCGGGGCTCGAGTTGTTCACCAGCGTTCCCGGTGACCTCCCGGGACGGCTGCGCCCGCCGTTCCCTCTCGATATCTTTCGTCCTCCCCGACGCTCGCGCTGAGTGGATTTTCTCAAACGACGCAAGTGCACGTGGCGTCGAGAGGCAGAGCCGCCTCTCGCGCGGGAGGAAAATCATGGATACCAAGAATACTGCGCGCGGTTTGACGATCGGTTCGGAACTGGGAAAATCGCAGGGGGCCGCGGCTCCCGCCACCAAGAGGATGGGCGCCGGGAAATTCGCTCTGCTGTTCTGGGGGCTGCCATTCGTGCTGTTGGTCTTGCTACTCGCCACGCGCTCTTCCTGCGCCTAGTGCCGCGAGGCGAGACATGAGCAGCACAAGAGTCGCCCGTCCGCCCGGCGGGCCCAAGGAGGCGAAGAAGCTGGGGCGCGGCCGGCGCCGCCGTACCCCCATGGATGAGGGCTGTGTTGGCGCCGGTTTGCTGATGCTGGATTACGATGGCACGCTGGCGTCTTTCCGGCGGGATCCGGCCCGGGCCCGGCCCTGGCCCGGGGTGCACCGATTGCTGACGCGCATCTCGGCCAATCCGCGAACCCGCGTGGTGGTGGTGACGGGGAGGAGTGTCGAGGACCTGCTCCGGGTGTTCACTCCCCCGGCGCCGGTCGAGGTGTGGGCGTGCCACGGTTGGGAGCACTTCGCCCACGGCTGCTATACCCGCCTGCCTCTCCCCGCCGGATGTGGCACGAGTCTGCGTCGCGCGCTCGAGGCGGCGGCGGATCTGCTGGCGCGCGGCGCCCGTCTAGAGGTGAAACCCGCCTCGCTGGCGTTGCATGTGCGAGGGTTGCCGGCGGCGCGCGCCGCGGCTATCCTTGCCGAAGGCCGGCGGCGCTGGCGAACGGTGTGTCGCGCCGGAAGGCTCGAGCTTTTGGAGTTTGCCGCGGGGATCGAGATCATCGCTCGCGGGCGAGGAAAGGGCGTGGTGGTGGACGAGCTCCTGGCACGGGCGCTCCCCGGCGAGCGGGTGGCCTACCTGGGAGACGACGTCGCCGACGAGGAGGCCTTCCGGCGAATGCGCCGGCGCGGAGAGGCGATCCGGGTGGCAGCGCGACGTGCCCCGACCGCCGCGGAGAGGACGCTCCGGCCACCGGCGGAATTGCTCGCCTACCTCGGGACGTGGGTGTGGTAAAAGGGGGTTCGGATGAACCCGCTGAACCGGCCGGCCGGCAGGATGGTGGTGGTCTCGAACCGTCTCCCCTTCGTGGTGGAGAAGGACGAGCGGCAGGGGTGGCGCTTGGTGCCGGGTTCCGGCGGGCTGGTGTCGGCGTTGCTCCCCACCTTGAAGGACCGGGGCGGGGTTTGGATCGGCTGGCCCGGTGCCGTTCAGGAAGAGGCCGCCGCGCGGCGCGTGCTGAGCCGCTCGCAAGGCCAGTCGGGGTACCGGCTGGTGCCGGTGATGCTGTCGGCCGACGACATCGAGAAGTTCTACCTCGGGTTCTCCAACGAGATCATCTGGCCGTTGTTTCACGATCTGCAGTCGATGTGCAATTTCGACCCCGGTTACTGGCAATCGTACGTGGCGGTCAACCGCAAGTACGCCGCCGCGGTTCGCGGCGCCGCCCGGCCGGCGGACTTCGTGTGGGTGCATGACTACCATCTGATGTTGCTCGGGCGCGAGCTGCGGCGCCTGCGGCTGCGGAACCGCATGGCCTTCTTCCTGCACATCCCGTTCCCGCCGCCGGACATCTTCTTCAAGTTGCCGTGGCGCCAGGAGCTGGTCTATGCCCTGCTCGAGTTCGATCTCGTCGGTTTTCAGACCTGGCGCGATCGCCACAACTTCCTCCAGTGCCTCGAGGTGCTGGCGCCGCAGGCCGCGTTTTCGGGACGGTCGCAGGTGATGTCGATCCGCCTCGGCGGCCGGACGGTGCGGCTGGGGCACTTCCCCATCAGCGTCGACTTCGCCGCCCTCGAGCACGCCGCCGGGCAGGAGTCGGTGTTGTGGGAGGTCGAGCGGCTCCAGGAGGCGTTGCACCACCGGCAGCTCATCCTGGGCCTGGATCGCCTGGACTACACCAAGGGCATCCTGTACCGCTTGCAGGCCTTCCAGTACGCCCTGGAGCACAACCCATCGCTGCAGGACCGGGTGACACTGGTGCAGGTGGTGGTGCCGAGCCGGGGCGACATCCCCCGTTACCACGAGCTACGCCTGCGCATCGAGCAGACGGTGAGCCGCATCAACGGCCAGTACACCCGGCCCGGCAGTTGGGTCCCCATCCATTACCTGTACCGCAACCTCTCCCCCACCGAGCTGGCGGCCTTTTATCGGGCCGCCGGCATCGCCCTGGTGACGCCGCTCAAGGACGGCATGAACCTGGTGGCCAAGGAGTATTGCGCCTGCAGCCTGGAAGAGGACTGCGTGCTCATCCTGAGCGAGTTCGCCGGGGCCGCGGCGCAGCTTCATCACTGGGCGCTGACGGTGAACCCCTACGACGTCAAGGGGGTGGCCGACGCCATCGCCCGCGCCTGCCGGATGGACTGGGCGGAGCGCCACCGGCGTATGCGGCCGATGCGCCGCTCGATCCGGCGCCACGACATCTTCTGGTGGCTGGACCTCTTCCTGCACGCGGCCTTCCGTCGCGACCTGGACGATTTTCCGGTGGATGCGAAATCGTTGCGAGAAGGGGCGGGCACCCTTCAGGAGCGGCGCCGACGCCGGTAGGCGGCGAGAAGCAGCGGCAGCAGGCAGAGACCGGCGCCCGGGGCGGTGGCGCAGCCGGAGCCTCCGCCGGAGCACTTGCCCTTGCGGCAAGACTTGCCGGGCCCGCAGGAGGTGCCGTCCGGCGCTGGCGGGTGCAGACAACCCTGGTCCGGGTCGCACACGTCCTCGGTGCAGGCGTCGTCGTCCCAGCACTCCAGGGCGACGGGGGCGAACACGCAGCCCTCTACCGGGTCGCAACGGTCCTTGGTGCAGGCGACGTTGTCCTGGCAGGAGAGCGGGGTGCCGGGTTGGCACGTTCCGCCCTGGCATACTTCCCGGCCGTTGCACACGGTGTTGTCGTCGCAGCTCTCCCCGTCCGCGAGCGGCTGGCACACCCCCAGGCTCCCCGCCTGGTTGCAGGTGTGGCATAGCGGGCAGCGAGATTCGCAGCACACCCCGTCGCTGCACACCCCGGTCTCGCAGTCCTCGTCCAGGGCGCAGGCCTCGCCCTGGCGCCGGCCCAGGAAGGAAAGAATGAAATCCTCGAACTCGTCCACCTTGGTGGAGCAGGCCATGTAGGTACAATAGCCGTCACCGTAGGAGGTGACGCCGGCCACGTACTCCTTTCCTGCGCGCAGCACCAGCCCCGGCCCGCCGCTGTCGCCGCTGCAGGTGCCGCCCGGATCCATGTCGGTGCAGATCGTGCGCGGGTTGGCCTGGCGGCAGCGGCTCGGCCCGGGGCAGATCACGCTCAGGTTGTTGGTGACGTGCATCTTGGTCCCCTCGCCGCCGCCGCCCGGGATGGTGCTGCCGAAACCCACGTACTCGATGGCCAGGCCCACGTCGCTGCTGGTGAGCTTTTCGCTGGCAGGGAGGTAGGGGATGGGCTCGATCCCCGCGGGAGGATCGCTCTCGAGCCGGAGCAGGGCGATGTCGTTGATGATGTTGGCGCTGTCCCACTCGGGGTGGACCGACACCGCGCTCACCTTGCGGGCCACCATGCCCTCGAACATGCTGTTACCGAACTTGATGATGATGTGCTCCGGCGGGGCGGTGATGCCGGCCTCGGGGTTGACGCAGTGGGCGGCCACCATGACCACGCGGCGGGCGATCAATGTTCCTGAGCACATCCACCCGTTGGCGCCGCCGTCGCCGGCTTCCATGCCGACGACCGCGGCGTGGGCGGGGTTGGTGTCGGGCTCGCCGTTGATGATGGGGAAGAAGCGCTCCAGGTATTCCTGCGTCTCCGTCGAGCTGCAGGCCGCGCCGAAGAGCGCCAGGATTGCCGCCGCGAGCAGATGGCGATGCACGTCCGACCTCCAGTGCTCCCCTCCAAGGGCCAAACTAGCAGAATCTTTTGCGCGATTCCAGGGCGCCGGTGCCGGCGGGGAGGGCGAGGGAGGAGGATGAACACCCGGTTTTCGTTTGTCTTCGGGCGCGCCGCCTCCAGGGGAGGAGCGCCACCAGGGTCACCAGCGACCACCCGACGCCGCCCACGTCTTGGGGCCCGCAGCCGCAACTTCCGCTGATGGCGACGCCGCCCTCGCCGCCGCCGGGGTCGGAACCCGCATCGAGGCCGCCGTCGGGGCCGGCGTCAGGGCTTGCGTCGGCGCCAGCGTCGCTTCCGGCATCGCCTCCCGCGTCCTGGTTGCCATCGGAGCCGCCGTCCGCACCGTCGGCGCCGCCGTCCGGGCAGGTGTCGGGCAAGAGCACCTCGTTCGTCGGTACGGCGGCCCGCCAGTCGATGCCGGAGGCGGCGAGGTAGGGTGGATGGGTCTGCACGGGAGCGCTGGACACCAGGACCTCGCTGCGGAACGGCGAAAGTAAGACGCTGCCGCCCGCCGGTGTCCCGTCGGCTTGCGACCAGGTGCCGGGTGGGAGCGCGACCTCGGCCTCGCACTCCGTGTCGTTGAAGGCCAGAAAGGCGTTCGCGCGCACGACGCGGCTGCCGGTCGCGTCGGCCCAGGGCGCGGCCGCGGCCCAGGCGGCGAGCGAGTCGAGGTCGTCTCCGCCCTCGGGGCGGATCACGGCGGCGCCGCTCGGAGAAGCGATGAAGGTGGTCTCGCTCATGCGCCCGTAGTGGACGGCGGGGTCGTACTGGAGCGCCGCCGGGGAGGGCTCCTGGTATGGCGGCTTCCACCACTGGTTGAGGTTCTCGGGGCGCTGCAAGCGCCGGGTGGGAAATACCGCCGCCAGCACGTTCCCCGAGATGGTGTGGTCCTGACGGTCGCCGGCGTCCCCGGAGAGGCCGAGCCCGGCCACGCGGTTGTCGACGGCGCGGTTGCCCGCCACCTCGCAGGAGAAGTTGTTCGGCAGCATGATGCCCTGGCCGTTGCTGCCGTAGATGGAGTTGTCGGTGATGACCGAGTCGCGAAAGTCCGAGAGGAACTCGGGCCAGATGCCGTGCCCGAGCGGCCACCAGGGGTGCGAGGTCTCGAGATCCCCCAGCGTGTCCAGGATGATGTTTTCGCGGATGAACGAAGCGTTGCAGTTGGTGTAGACGGCCGCGCCGTCGTTCAGCGTCCCCATGGTCCGCACGAACACGTTGCGTTCGACCGTCTGGCCGTCGGAGCCGAGGATGATCCCCGCGTAGCCGGTGTCGATTACCCGGTTGAGCCGGAAGACGGCGTTGCGGGTCTGGCCCAGGATGATGCCGGCCGCGTGCCAGGAACCGCTGCCGCCGTAGCCACGCTCGGCGCCGATGCGCAAAAACAGGTTGCGCTCGATGACCGTCCCGGCCGGGCCACCGGCGTCGGCCCAGCCCTGGACGGCCACGTTGCGCACGTCGCGAAAGATCGAGCGGCGGATGGCGAAGGGCTGGGAGTTCCAGGTGAAGACCACGGCGTCGGTCTCGATCTCCTCGAAGATGCAGTCCTCGACCGTGCTCGGGCCGTCGATCTTCAGCGCCGGGCCGAAGTAGCGCGCAAAGCGCACCCCGCGCACGGTGGCATTGCGGACCGCCAGGGCGGCATCCTCGCGGGTGACGGCCTCGACCACCATTGAGTCCGGGCTCGCGCCGGCCGGCGGATACAGGTACAGCGTGCCGCCCTCCCACATCCACTCGCCCGGGGCGTCGAGCTCGTCGAGGTCATTGTCGATGAAGTAGCCGGACCCGGGGTCCGAGAACGGATCCTGGAAACGGCCCTCCGGGCCGAGCACCAGCGTGTCGGCGGGGCCGTGGGTGGTGATCGGTCGCGTCTCCCACCACCAGCTCCAGCGCCGCCAGCGCACCTGGGCGCCGCTCCAACGGCCGGCCGCGACCCCGGGGCGCTCGAGCAGCTCCGCGTCGACGATCCGGTCGGGGTCGTCGTCGTTGTCGATCCGCAAAAAGCCCGTGTCGGGGTAGCGCGCGAGGCGCACAAAGCGCCCGTTCACGTAGCAGCCGAGCGCCCTTTCCGCCAGCGCGCCGGTGCGGACGGCGGGGTTCCGCGCCCAGGTCCCGCCCAGCGTGACGAGCACACTCCCGGTCAGCGTGGGCGGCTCGCCCGTGCCGTAGGCGGCGATGGTGAGGCCGTCTGCGCTGACCGCGCCGACGCGGAAGGTCCCGCCGCGCTCGAGCAAGATGGTGTCGCCAGAGCGGGCGCGCGAGAGGGCGTGCTCGAACGTGGCCAGCGGCTCCTGCTCGGTCCCTGCGGCGCCGTCCGTGCCGTCCGGCGCCACGTGCCACTCGGCCCCCCGGGCCGGTGCCGACAGGAGAAGCGTCAACAGCAGCGAGAACCGTGCTACGCCGGAACCGTTTTTCATGCCGTCATTGTAGCCGAAAAGCGCCTTCCTTTGCAGAACCCATCTTCACGCACGAAAGCGCGGGCGTGGTGATCTCGGCCTTCACGCGAGAGAAAAAAGCTCTGGTCCGGCCGCGCCGGCTGGGGTGCATGGGACCAGAGGCGCCCGGCGGTTTGATTCGCCAGGCCCCTGTGACAAGCGGAACCCGCGGCCAGGCGCCGTAGGTAGGGGGTTACTTCTGGTTGAGGTCCACGAAGACGGTGTGGACCTTGTCTTTCTCGATGACGACCCGCACCTTCTTGGTGATGCCCAGCGCGTCGTTCTTGAGCGTCAGGGTGTGGCTGCCCACGGGGAGTTTCACGTCCATCTGCGGCGTGGGGCCGATCTTCTGCGCGCCCAGGTACACCACCGCGAAGGGCTCCGAGTTGATGCGCAGCGTGCCGGTGGCGCCGCCGGCCGGGGGCGGCTTGGGGGCCACCGCCACCTTGTCGGGCGGCGGCGGCTTGGGCGTGGGGGGCTTCGGCGGAGGCGGTTTCGGCGCCGGAGGTTTGGGCGTATCGACAGGTGGTTGGACCTTCGCCATCTTCGGCGGCTCGTCCGCGCCGGCAGGTGGCCCCGCGTCGGGAGGACCGGCCGCGACGGAGGTCTTGCCGCCCGCGTCCGTTTCGCCGGCGTCCGGCGCTGCCGGGTTCTCCGCCGCCGCCACGTTGGCGCCGGCGGGTTCCTCGCTGGAAGAGGCGGCCGCGTCCGGAGCGGGCTCCGGCGGATTGGCGGGGACGGCCGCCGGGGCGCCGGCGTCGACTTCTGCGGGCCTGGGCGGCGGGATGGGAGTCGGTGGGGCGACCGCCCCGCTGGTATCGGCGCTGCCGCCGCTCTTGAGGATGAAGTAGGAACCGACGAGGACCACCGCGAGCCCGACGCCGATCACGGCCAGGAGCTTTCCCCGGCTCTGCTTGGGCCGGATCATGATCTGGGGCTCTTCGTCCTCGAAGGAGGTGCCCTTGGGCGGCGGGGCTTTCTGGAGCCAGCGCTCCTCGAGGTTCGCGTCCGCGGAACCCGCCGCGGCCGGCATGCCCTCGACCATGACGGTGGGGGAAGGCTGCGCGCTCGCGGCGGCTTTCGCGGCCGAGGCCGGCGCGGGCTCGTCGGGCTTGCTCAGCAGCATGGTCTTGGCCGAGAGCAGCTGCGCGTCCGGCACCTTCCCCAATACCTGTCCCTGGGCCGGCGGCTCGGTGGGGCTCGGCGCGTTGAAGAGCCGGGTGGGGGCCGATAGCAGATCGGGCGGCGGCGCTGCCACGGGAGCGGCGCCCGGGTCCGGCGGGCTCGCGGCGGGCATCTCGGGGAGCGTCTTGGCCGGCGTGGCGGAAGGGGTCGGTACCTGAACCGCCGAGCCCATGGGATCGGTCGGCCGGCGGGAGTCGGCCGCCTCGGAGTACCCCGGCAGGTTGAGCACGTCGAAGGACACCGCCTCGCCCACCACCGCCACCGCCTCCGGAGAATCCGCCGCTGGCTCGACCGCGGCCGGCGCCGGCGCCGGCGCGGCGGCCGGGGGGAATGCCGAAGAGCGCTCAGGTTTTTGCGCCGCCACGGGTTGTTGGGAGGCCGGAGTGAGATGGGCGGCCCGCGCGGCGTCCCGGCGGATGGCCCGGATGGGCGTGGGCGGCATGGTGCGGGGCTTGGCCTCGGGGAGCCGCTGGATGATGAAGGCGGCCACGGTGGAGGGATCGGGCCGCAGGCCCTCGCGGTGCAGCACGTCCGACAGATCCGCGGCCATCTCGCCGGCGGTGGCGTAGCGCTTGCGGGGGTTCTTCTCCAGGCCCTTCTTCAATATCTCGGCGAGCCGCTTGGGGATCTTGCTGTTGAGGCGCTGCGGTTTTTCGAAGACCCCGCGGGTGATCAGCGCCATGGTCTCCTGCGGGGTGGCGCCCTCGAACGGCCGGTGGTTGGTGAGCATCTCGTACAGGATGATGGCCGTGGCGAAGATGTCGCTGCGGTTGTCCACCTCGCTGCCCATGATCTGCTCGGGGCTCATGTAGGCCACCTTGCCCTTGAGCACCCCGTGCTGGGTCGAGGTGAGGCGGGAGGCGGCCCGGGCGATGCCGAAGTCGACGATCTTCACCTCGCCCTCGAAGGTGATGAGGATGTTCTGGGGGCTCACGTCGCGGTGGACGATCTTGAGCGGCTTGCCGTCGGGGCCGACCTTGCGATGGGCGTAGTCGAGGCCGCGGCAGATCTCGTGGGCGATGTGGCAGGCGATGGCCGGGGGGAAGGGCTCGAACAGCTCCGTCGAGCGGCGGATCAGGCTCTGCAGGTCCACCCCGTCGATGAACTCCATGACCAGAAAGTGCGCGCCCTCGATCTCGCCGAAGTCCAGCACCGAGACGATGTTGCCGTGGTTCAGGGTCACGGTGATCATGGCCTCGTCCATGAACATCTGGATGAAGTCGCGCTCGCCCGCCAGGTGCGGCAACACTTTCTTGATGGCCAGGTCCTTCTCGAACCCGCCGGCGCCGTAGAGCTTGGCGCGGTACAGCTCGGCCATTCCACCGGTGGCGATACGCTCGATGAGGTGGTACTTGCCGAACTCCCGCGGCAGTTGTTCCTGGTTGCCGGCCATGATCTTTGAATTCCTCCGCCGGGCAATCTAGCAGACCATGCGCGATACGGTCAAATATGGTGCCCTGTCCGAAATCCGGACGCTTTGCAAAAATCCGGACGGCGGAGCTGTTCTCCACACGCCGGGAGCGAATGGTGAAAAAACTACACCTCTCAACATGTTGTATTTACGAGCGTTATTCGGGGACGTTCGGGCGGGTGGTTCCGGGACCGCCGTGGTGCGCAAATTGCATGAGAAAAGGCGGCGACAGGGGGTCGGTGCGATGGAAAAGAACCAAGGGACGGAGCCGCCAAGCCAGCGAAAGCTCCGGCGCGCTCGCGAGCGCGGAGAGATTGCCTACTCGAAGGAGATCACTTCGGCAGCGGCGCTCCTCGGCGCGCTGGCCGGCGCGGCGGTGTGGTTGCCCGGGGCCGGCCGGGAGCTCCTTGCATACCTGCGAGGTTGCCTCGCGCAGGACATCCCCGATCCGGCCGGGGCGGGGTTCTCGCTGGTGCTCGGGGCCGTGCTCGCGATCGGCGGGGGCGCCGCCGCGGGTGGGTTGCTGGCCGGGGCGTGGCAGGCGGGCTTTCGTCTGCGTCTGCGATTTCGACCCGAGACTCTGAACCCGTTGCGAGGGTTGGCGCGGCTCGTCTCCCGCGAGCGGCTGGCCGACCTGGGCCTGCTTACCCTAAAGGTGGCCACGCTCGTCGCGGCCGGGGCTGTGCTCGGCCTGCCCGCGGCGCTCGAACTCTGCCCCGCCGCCGGCCAGACCGATCCCATGCCGGTCTTCGCCGCCTTCGCGAGATCGCTCTTTGCGCCGCTGGCCATCATGGTCGCCCTCACGCTCGGCTGGGCGGGGATCGACCTGTGGCTCCAGCGCCGGCGTTTCCAGCGGCGCCAGCGCATGACCCGCCAGGAGGTCCGGCAGGAGCACCGGGAGGAAGAAGGGGATCCCCAGCTTCGCGCCGAACGGCGCCGGCGGCACCGCGCGCTGCTCAGCGGAGGCCTGGCCTCGCTCAAGAACGCGGCGGTGGTGGTGGCCAATCCCACCCACCTGGCCGTGGCGCTGCGCTACCTGCCGGGCGAGGACGAGGCCCCGGTGGTGGCCTGCTCAGGAAGAGACGAGGCCGCCCTGCGCATCCGGCGAGAGGCGGCGCGGCTCTCCGTCCCGGTCGTCGAGAACGTGCCCCTGGCGCGCGCGCTGGTCCGCGTTCCGATCGGCGAGGAGATCCCGAGTGCGCTCTACCAGGCGGTGGCCGAGGTGCTGCGCTCCCTGGCGGAGGGCTCCACCCGCGGGCCTCGCCACAGCCTTTCTCATTGACAAGGCGACCTCCTTCCATATACTTACGTGACCTTTGGGACGGGCGGCGCCGTCTTTGGAGAACGGGCATGTCGTTTCAAATTCGCATCGCCGACATCACGTCGGAACCGCTGGCCATCAGCGAGCCGCTCACCCGCGCCTGGCTGGAAGAGGTGTTGAGCGGGCAGAACCCGACGGGGTTCTCCTCCTCCGAGGAGGAGCAACGGGCGGCCGGCAGCGTGTGGCGCTCGGGCCTCGACCTCGTCCTGCGCATGGACTTCGGCCTGCGTTTGCGGGCGGAGTGCGCCCTGTGCCTTCGGCGCTTCGATCTCGAGGTTCCGGTGCGGTTCGACATGACCCTGGTGCCGCAACCCGAGGCGGTGGCCCCGCCTCCCGAGGAGGTGGAGCTCAGCCGCGAGGATCTGGAGCGCGAGTTCTACACCGGTGAGTTCTTGCCGCTGGAGGACCTGGTGCGCCAGCAGATCCTGCTCTCGTTGCCGATGGTGGCCCGCTGCCGGGAGGATTGCCGTGGCCTGTGTCCGGGCTGCGGCGTGGACTTGAACCAGGAAACTTGCCGCTGCGCCCGGCCGAAGGAAGAATCGGCGTTTCGCGTGCTTCGCGGCATGCTGGAGAAATGAACCGGGCCCGATGGCCCAGGAGACGGAGCGATGGCAGTCCCCAAGAGGAGAAAGAGTAAGAGCAAGCGCGACAAACGGCGGGCCAACTGGAAGCTCAGCGCGCCCGGCCCCATCGACTGCCCCCAGTGCACCGAGCCCATGCTGCCGCACCGGGTGTGCGCCCACTGCGGGTACTACAAGGGTCGCCAGGTCGTCACGGTCGCCGACTGAGGGCCCCGCTCGCCGATGAAGCCGCCGGAGGGTGGACCGTCCGTACCGGCGACCGAGGTTCGGGCGGTGATGTTCCCGGGGCAGGGCTCCCAGCGCCCGGGCATGTTTCACCCCCTGCATGAGGCCGGCCCCGCGGTCGGCCGCCTGCTCGAGCAAGCCGAACACATCCTCGGATTCCCGCTCAGCCGGTGGGAAGAACAGCCGGACGGCGGAGCGCTGCACCGCACGGAGAACGCGCAACCGGCTCTGTTCGTGTGCTGTCTGGCGGCCTGGCATGTGTTGCGGGCGCGCCCGCCCTTCGAACCTCGCGCCCTGTTGGGACACTCGCTGGGCGAGATCACCGCGCTGGCGGCGGCCGAAGGCATCTCCTTCGAGGACGGCCTGCGCCTGGTCCAGCGGCGCGGGCAGGTCATGGCGGGCGCGGATTCCGAGGGGGGCATGGTGGCGGTGCTCGGCCTTCCGGCGCAGGCGGTCGAGGCGCGGCTCGCCGAGATCCCGGCGAGCGGGGTGGTGATCTCCAACTTCAACGCCCCGCATCAGGTGGTGCTCTCGGGCCCGGCGGCGGAGCTTCAGCGCATCACCCCGCTGCTGCGCCAGGCGGGGGCCCGCGGCGTCATCCGCCTGAAGGTGTCGGTGGCCTGCCACTCGCCGCGGATGCAGAAGGCGGCCGCGGAGCTGAGCGCGTGCCTGGAGAAGATCCCGCTCTCGCGGCCGCGCTGGCCGGTGCTCTCCAACGTGACCGGCCGCCCGCACGGCGAGCCGGAGGAGATGCGGCGGCTGCTGCTGCGGCAGCTCACCGCGCCGGTGCGTTTCGAGGAGTGCGTGCGCTGGGCGCTCGGCCAGGGCGTGCGCGAGTTCGTCGAGGTCGGCCCGGGGGACGTGCTGCGGGGCCTGGTGCGCCAGATCGATCCCCGTTGCCGGTTGACCGGGTGCGACGGAAGCGGTACACAAGGGGCCACCTGACCGAGGAGCGGACATGGACCTGGAAAGCCGAGTCAAGAAGGTGATCGGGGCGGTGTTGAACCTCCCGCCCGCCGAGCTGCGAGTCGAGGCCAGCCTCAAGGACGACCTGGGCGCCACCTCGCTCGATCGCTACACCATCCTGATGGATCTCGAGGCCGAGTTCGGGCTTACGCTGGACGAGGTGCCCGAGGAGGAGCTGGAGAGCCGTTTCGGCACCATCGGCGACATCCTGGCCTTCCTGAAACCACGGGTGAAGGGCTGAGGGCGAACGCGCATGGCCAAGAAGCCGATAGCGCGCCGCATCGCCCTGGCCGCGGATCACGGCGGGCGCCATCTGAAGGACCTGCTGCGGGATCATTTGCGGCAGCGCGGTGAGCGCGTGGAGGATCTGGGGACCGACGGCGACGAGTCGGTGGACTACCCGGACTTCGCCGCGCGCCTCGCGCGCCGCCTCGAGGATGGGAAGTGCACGCTGGGCATCCTGGTGTGCGGCACCGGCATCGGCATGAGCATCAGCGCCAACCGCTTTCCCGCGGTCCGCGCGGCGCTGTGCACCTCGGCGTTCACCGCCCGCATGGCGCGGGCCCACAACGACGCCAACGTGCTGTGCCTGGGCGAGCGGGTGACCGGCCCGGGCGAGGCGCTGGACATCCTGGAGGCCTTCCTGCAGACGCCGTTCGAGGGAGGACGCCACGCGCGCCGGCTGCGGAAGATCTCCGCCCTGACCGCGGGCGGGCGGCCGAAACCATGAGCGAGCGGCCGGACTGGGACACCTACTTCATGGATTTCGCCCGCCTGGCGGAGCGGCGCTCCACCTGCCTGCGGCGCCGGGTGGGCGCGGTGATCGTCAAGGAGCGCATGCTCATGGCCACCGGCTACAACGGGGCGCCCAAGGGCACCGCGCACTGCGCCGAGGTGGGCTGCCTGCGCCAGAAGCTGGGCGTACCCTCCGGCCAGCGGCACGAGCTGTGCCGCGGCCTGCACGCCGAGCAGAACGCCATCATCCAGGCGGCCTACCACGGCGTGTCCATCCGGGAGGGCACCCTGTATTGCACCTTCAGCCCGTGCGTCATCTGCGTCAAGATGATCATCAACGCCGGCTTGCGCCGGGTGGTCTTCCTGGGAGATTATCCCGATCGGCTGGCGCTCGAACTCGGCCAGAGCGCCGGGCTGGAGCTGTGCAAGCTGGCGGAGGCCGAAGCCGTGTAGGCGGAGTCGCTCGCACATGAAGTGCCCCGGCTGCGGACACCTGGAGAACAAGGTCATCGACTCGCGCCTGAGCCAGGACGGCAAGGCCATCCGGCGCCGCCGCGAGTGCGCCGCCTGCCGCCACCGCTTCACTACCTATGAGCGGGCCGAGGACACCACCCCCCTGGTGGTGAAGAAGGACGGCCGCCGCGAGCCGTTCGAACGCGAGAAGCTGAAATCCGGCATCCTGCGGGCCTGCGAGAAGCGGCCGGTCGGCGTCGACGAGATCGTGCGCTTCGTGGATGACGTCGAGCGGCGGCTCAGCGAGAAGGGCGAGCGCGAGGTCTCCTCCACCTGGCTGGGTGAGGAGGTCATGCGCTTCTTGCACGACCTGGACGAGGTGGCCTACGTGCGCTTCGCCAGCGTGTACCGCTCCTTCCGCGATCTGTCCGAGTTCATGGGCGAGCTGAAGGAGCTCATCGAGGAGCGCGGGCGGACCGCCAAGAAACGCGGCAAGAGCTGAGGCGGCGCGAGGATGGGCAGGTCTGTCAACCCTTTTTCCCGCCATGAGCGCTTGATGCGGCGCGCGCTGGGGCTCGCCCGGCGCGCGCGCGGCCGCACCTGGCCCAACCCGATGGTGGGCGCGCTGGTGGTGCGCGGGGGGCGGGTGGTCGGAGAGGGATTCCACCGCCGGGCGGGGCTGCCCCACGCGGAGATCGAGGCCCTGCGCCACGCCGGCCGCGCCGCCCGCGGCGCCGATCTCTACTGCACGCTGGAGCCCTGCCACCTCCACGGACGCACCGGTCCCTGCCACCAAGCCATCGCCGCCGCCGGCATCCGCCGGGTGTTCGTCGGCGCGCAAGATCCCAACCCGCGTGAGTGCGGCCGGGGGATCCGGGCCTTGCGCCGGCTGGGCATCGAGGTGCGCTGCGGAATCCTGGAAACCGAGTGCCACCGGCTGAACGAGGTGTTCGAGGTCCTGATCCGGGAGCGGCGCCCGTGGGTGGTGGTCAAGGCGGCCACCAGCCTGGATGGCCGGCTGGCGCCGGCGGGGGGGCGGGCGCAACGCCTGACCGGCGACGCCTGCCAACGGCGGGTCCACCGCCTGCGGGCCGCAGTGGATGCCGTCCTGGTCGGCGCCGGCACCATCCACTGCGACGATCCCCGTCTCGACGTGCGCCGGGCGCGGGGGCGGAACCCGGCGGTGGTCGTCCTCGACGGCCGGCTGTCCTGCTCGCCGCGGGCGCGGGTGTTCCGCCTGCGCCGCGGTGCGCCGGTGTTCGTGTACGCCACCCGCCGGGCGAGTGTGGCGCGACAACGGGCGCTGGAGCGCGCCGGGGCCCAGGTGATCCGCCTGCCCGCCCGGGCCGGCCGGCTGCCGCTTTCGGGCGTGCTTTCGGACCTGCTCTCCCGCGGCGTGTACCGCCTGCTGGTGGAAGGCGGCGCCGACGTGCTGGGACAATTCCTCTCGAGCGGCATGGTGGACCGGCTGGAGCTGCACCTGGCGCCCCTGCTGCTGGGCAGCGCCGCCGTGCCGCTGGCCCGCTTCACCGGCCCGCGGAACGTAAAGCGCGCCCTGCGTCTGTGGCGCGTCGAGTGGCGCAGGCTGGGCGAGGATGGCGTGTGCGCGGGCGCTCTGCGCGCGAAAGGATTTGCATGTTCACCGGGATCATCGAAGACATCGGGCAGGTAAGCCGCGTGCGGCGCCGGGCAGAGGGCCTGCGCCTGGAGATCACCACCCGCCTGCCGCTGGAGTCGTTGCCCCTGGGGTGCTCCGTGGCGGTGAACGGGGTGTGCCTCACGGTGTGCGCCCATGCCAGAGGCGCCTTCGCGGCCGACGTCGGTCACGAGACGGCGCGGGTGACCACCCTGGGGCGCGCGCGCACGGGCAGCCGGGTGCACCTGGAGCGGGCGCTCGCCTTCGGTGGCCGGCTCGACGGGCACCTGGTCACCGGCCACGTGGACGGCGTGGGCGAGGTGCTCGAGCGCGCCGAGCGGGGGAGCGGGATCGACCTTCTCCTGCGCGCCCCGGAGGCCGTGCGGCCGTTCCTCATCGAGAAGGGCTCGGTGGCGCTGGACGGGGTGAGCCTCACGGTGAACACGCCGACCTCCGACGCCTTCCGCGTGGCGCTGGTGCCCCACACCCTGGAGAAGACCCGCCTGGGAGAGTTGCGGCCGGGCGAGGCGGTCAACCTGGAAGCCGACCTCCTCGGAAAGTACATCCGGCACTTCGTCACGCCGGCGAGCCGGGGAGTGGACGAGAGCTTCCTCGCCGAGCACGGCTTCCTCGGGCCCGGCGGCCGCACCCGCTGAGCTATTTCTGCGACGCCATCTCCGCAAGACGGTTTTCATCCACCGCCGCCGGGGGAAACAGCGTCATGCGCGAGGTCACGCTGGCGGAGACGGAGAGGCCGAAGGGGCTCTGCGGCGCGTAGCCGGCCTGCATCTGGAAGGCGCCGGTGAAGGCCACCAGGGCGCGCAGGTCGGGCGCCAGGAACACCGGGATGCCCTTCTGGCCGGCCTGGGTCAGCAACTCCTTGGCCTTGCGGGCGTGCGCGCGGATCCTGTCCGCATCGTTCTCTGAAAGCGCCAGCCACAGCCAGCACTGGAGCTGGGTGTGCAGATCCGCGAACCGGTCGGCTTGGGCGGCGAGCGACTTCTTCAACGCCTCGCCGGCCGGGTCGCCGCCGAGCAGGCTCAGGATGGTCTTGAGCGCGAGCTGCGTCGGATCCTGGCCGCACACCGGCGCCATCTGCTCGATGAGCTCGAGCGCTTCCTTCGATTGCTGGCCCTCCATGAGCAAGGTGGAGAGGGCGGTCACGGCGTCGCACAGGACCACGGGATCGCGCTCGTCTCCCTCGGCCGCGGCGAAGGCCTGCATGGCCTCCTGGTAGGCGGCGGCCACCTGGGGGATGCGGCGGGAGACCTCCTCCGCGGTGCCCACCAGCGCCTCCACGACCAGAAGGTGCGCCCGCCACAGCAACCACTGCTGGGTGCGCTTCTCGCCCAGGCGGGCGGCGATCCATTCCTGGACAGGTTTCAACGCCGCGGCGCTCTTGCCTTTCAACGCATCGCGGATGGCCTGGCCGGCCATGACCGGCAATAGCTCGGGCGGAAAGGGCTTGCCCTGGCTGGCCTTGGTGAATCGCTGGATGGCCGCCGGGACGTCGACGTTGAGATCGCCGAGCTGGCGCAGCAGGTACACCATCTGCAGGCCGGCGGGATCGTCCGGGTACGCCTGGGCGAAGGCCTCGACGTCCCGCCGCAGCGAATCCGGCGGCACGGGGCGGCTGGGATCGCGAGAGTAGCGCACCAGGTCGATGAACAGGCGCGTGAGATCGGCCAGGCGCGCCTCGATGGCGGCGAAGGCCAAAAGATCCGATCGCAACAGTTCCTCGTCGCGCGCCGCGAGGACGTTCTTACCCTGGCTGACCAGGGTCTTGAGGAACTCGAGCAGCCCGAGCCCGATGCGCCGCCCCAGCAGCGCGGGGTGGGGAGGGGTGGCCCGGGCCGAGCGCGCGAAGTCCCGGATCCGCTCCGCCGGAGCGCCGCTCAACACCAGCGCATCCAGGTAGTCGCGTTGGAGGAGGGGGAGGTTGCTCTGCGCCACCACGGCGGGGTTCAGCGCCGAGGCAAGGCGCCAGGGCTCATCCAGCAAGAGGCAGATCTCGGCCAGCCGGGCCATCTCGGGGGGGCTGATCTTCTTCGGAATCTTCTTTCGTAGCGCAAGCAGCTCGCGTCGAAGCTCGGCCGGTTGGATGTCGGCGCCCGCCTTCTGCGCCCGCTGCAAGGCCGCCTCGGCGGCCGGGGCCTTGCCTTGCTCCAGCAGCGCCTCGGCCAGCCAAACGCTCGCCTGGCCCGGTCCCCCGATCTCCTCCAACGTCGTCGCCGCGCGCTCCATGTCGGCGTACCGGCCCAGGCGCCGGTGCGTCTCCACCAGCGCCGAAAGAAGCGCGGCGCGGTGCGCCTCGGACAATCCGGCGCGCGGCAGGGTGCGCCGCGCCAGCCACTGGATGCCCTCGCGGGCGTAGGGCGGGAGGTCGCGCAGGCGGTCGAGGAGCTGCACCAGCGGGTGGTTGGCACCCGCCTGAAGCCGGTACATCTCGACCGCCGGCTGGAGCAGGTTGCGCACGCGTTCCATGCCCGCAAACGCCCGGTAGCACTCGAGCAGCCGCGCCTCCCACTCGGCGGCCGGCTCCGCCGTGCTGGCCGCCAGCGCCTGCTCCAGCAGCACCGCCACCGCCACCCAGCCCAGGAGCGGCTGGCTGTCCTCGAGGACGTTGATGCGCGAGAACTCCGGCAGCGTGGCTGAAAGCTCCAGGGCGCGCCGGGCGCGGTCGGCCGGCGAACCCACCGCCAGGAGCTCGAGGTCGAACTGGGTGCCGACCTCGGGGATCACCTTGGCCAGCCGGGGTTGAAATTCGGCCGAACTGGCGGCCGGCGCCGCCAGCGGGCCGCCCAGCGCCAGCGCCAGCGACCAACGAATGAAGAAGAGACGCATCAGGAGCGCTTTCGCCGCAGGAAGGAGGCGAAGAGCAGCATGACCAGCCCGCCCGCACCGGCGCCGTCCGTGGTGCCGCAGCCGCAGCCGCCGCTCTTGCAATCCGGCACCTCGGCGCTGCAGGTCCCGGCGAGGCACATCACGCAGTCGCCGCACTCGTAGCCGTCCGGCCGCGCGATGTGGATGCAGCCGACGTCGGTGGAGCAGCTGTCGATGGTGCAGGCGTTGTCGTCGTCGCAGTTGACCGAGCCGGTGGGCACGCAAGCGCCGCTCTTGCACGTCGCCGTACCGCACAGGCCGCCGCCGCAGTTGGTGCCGTCGGCCACGGGCGCGTTGCGGCAACCGAGGACCGGGTCGCAGCTGTCCGTGGTGCACGGGTTGTGGTCGTCGCAGGCCAGGCCGGCGCCGGTGGGGAGGCAGGTGCCGTTCAGGCAGGCGTCGGCGCCGTTGCACAGGTTTCCGTCGTCGCACTGGGAACCGTTGGCGATGTTCTGGCGCACGCAGCCCGAGCCGGGGTTGCAGGTGTCCAGCGTGCAGGGGTTGAAGTCGTTGCAGTCCAACGGGTTGCCCGGCTGACACACGCCGCCGCGGCAGGTCTCCAGGCCGTTGCAGGCGTTGTTGTCGCTGCACCAGGCGCTGTCGGGAAGCTGGGTGTGCAGGCAGCCACTGATGGAGTCGCAGGCGTCCGCGGTGCAGCCGTTGCCGTCGTCGCAGTTGAGCGGGTTCTGCGAGAGGCAGGTGCCGTTCTGGCAGGTCTCCTGCCCGTTGCACACGTTGCGGTCGTCGCAGGAGGCGCCGTTGTTGGCGGGGGTGTGCGTGCAGCCGGTGGAGGGATTGCAGGCGTCGGTGGTGCAGATGCTGCCGTCGTCGCAGTTGAGCGCGGTGCCCGCGGTGCAGGAACCGGAGCGGCACACCTCGGTGCCGTTGCACAGGTTGCTGTCCGGACAGGGCGTATTGTCCGGATCGGCGCGGCAGTAGCCGCGGCTGGCCGCCAGGTTGCAGGACTGGCAGGCGCTGGCGCAGGAGTTCTCGCAGCACACGCTATCGACGCAGAATCCCGACTGGCACTGGGTGCCCGCGCTGCAGGTGGAGCCGAGCGGCAGGCTGGTGCCGATGAAGTCGGTGATGAAGGACTCGAAGGCGTCGACCTTCGTGGAGCAGCCGAACTGGGTGCAATTCTGGTCACCGTAGGAGGTGACGCCGGCCACGTACTTGGTGCCGCTTCGTAGCAGGAAGGCCGGGCCGCCGCTGTCGCCCGAGCAGGGGCCGCCGGGGTTCTCGTCGTAGCAGATGGTGTTCTGGCTGGCGTAGCCGCCGCAGCCGCTGGCCGAGGTGCACACCAGATCCAGCGCGTTGCTCACGTGCAAGCGGGTGCCGGTCGAGCCGGTCTCGGTCTGCCCGTATCCCGAGAACTCGAGCTGGGCGCCGACGTCGTTTGATGTCACCGCCAGCGTGGAGGGCAGGTAGGGGATGGGGGTCACCCCCGACGGCGGGGCGCTGCTGAGCCGCAGCATGGTGATGTCGTTCACCAGGTTGTCGCAATCCCAGTTGGGGTGCTGGCGCAGCTCGGAGACGTTGCGCCAGGTGGCCGAGCTCTCGTACACCCCGAAACCCACCCGCATCGATGACGCGGATACTGGCCGGTTGCAGTTGCGCATGTAGGGATCGGACTCGACGCAGTGGGCGGCGGTAAGGACCACGTCGTTGGTGATGAGCGTGCCGGTACACAAGGCACCCACCGCCGTGTTGTACAGGATCACCACCGCGTTGTTGGTGTTGTCCAGCGAGCCGTTGATGATGCGCTGGCCGAAGTGGCGATACTCGCTCATGTCGTTGACCCCGCACGCCGGAGCCAATCCCAGACTTGCGATCACAACCACGAGAGCTTTGCGCGACATCTTCTTCCTCCTGAGCCGGATAGGCACCCGGTACAATGACACGCCTCGAAGGCTTTCGAGAGACAGGAATTCGACGCTTCAGCACCGGCGGCGGCGGTAGACTAGCAGGAGCCCGAGCCACCACACAGCGCCCGCGGACGCCGGAGCGCCGCCGCAACCGCAACCGTCCGCGGCGCACTCGGGTACCTCGACGCATTGTTGGGAAAGACACATCTTGCAGTCGCCGCACTCGAACCCGTCAGGCAGCGCCTGGTGGTAGCAGCCCGTGGCCGGGTCGCACCCGTCCAAGGTGCAGGTGTCGCCGTCATCGCAGGCGTTCTGTTCGGTACCGCAGCGTCCGTCCCGGCAGGTGCCCGGGGCGCACAGGCCGCCACCGCAGGCGGTGCCGTCGGGTAGCGGCGTGTGCCGGCAGCCGCTCCCCGGGTCGCACTCGTCCTGGGTGCAGGGCTCGTGATCGTCGCAGGAGAGGACGGGCCCCGAGACGCAGGCGCCGCCCTGGCAGGACTCGGGGCCGTCGCACAGGTTGCCGTTGTCGGCGCACGGGGTGCCGCCGGGCTGCGCCGCGTGCACGCAGCCGGCCGTGGGATCGCAGCTGTCCTGGGTGCATACGTTGGCGTCGTCGCAGTTCGGGGTCGCACCCGCGACGCAGTTGCCCTGCAGGCAGGTCTCGTCGCCGTTGCAGCGATCGCCGTCGGGGCACGGCGCGCCGTTGGGATCCATGCGGCAGGTGCCGGCGAACCCGGGCTGGTTGCAGGAGTAGCACACCCGGTCGCAGACGCTGTCGCAGCACACGTTGTCGGCGCAGAAGCCCGAGGTGCAGTCCGCGTTGGTCGCGCAGGGGTCGCCCGGGCCGCCACCGACCCAGTCGCCGATCTCGGTCGCGAAGGCGTCCACCTTGGTGCTGCAGCAGTAGTACTGGCAGTTCTGATCGCAGTAGGAGTTGACCCCCGCGATGTACTGGCGGCCGTCGCGGGTGATGAGGTCGGGCCCGCCGCTGTCGCCGGAGCACGGTCCGCCCGGGTTCTGGTCGTCGCACAGCGTGTTGCGGGCCGCAGGGATGTAACCTGAGAAGGTGCAGCCGCTTTGCGCGGTGCACAGCCAGCGCAGGTCGTTGAAGACGTGCCGGCGCGTGCCGGCCGAGTCCTGCGCGCTGGCGCTGGTGATGCCGTAGCCCACGAACTCCAGCGTGGCGCCGAGGTCCGCGGTGGTCAGGCCGTTGCTCGAGGTGAGGTAGGGGATGGCGGGGGCGCTGGCCGGGGCGTCGCTCCCGAGCCGCAGCATGGCGATGTCGTTGACCGGCGGATCGTAGCTGCTACCGGCGCTGTAGCTCGGGTGTAGCCAGACCTCGGCGACGCGCCGGGTGACGTAGTTGCCGCTCGTGATGCTGTCGCCGAAGGCCACCGTGAAGCCGCCCGGGTTGGTGCGGTTGTCGTACACGCAATGGCCGGCGGTGAGGATCACCCGCCGCGAGATCAGGGTGCCGGTGCACAGCGCCTGGCCCCCCGGCACGTTAAAGAGGAAGACCATGATGCCCTGGTGTTCGGGGCTGGTGTCCGCGGTGCCGCCGACGATGCCCTTCCCAAGGACGGTAAGGAAGGCCTCCTCCCCGGGATCGCAGGCGGAGAACGCGACGAACCACCAGGCGACCGCTACCAGCGAAAGCCGCGGCATGGCCTTCCTCCGGCCCCCAAGACAAGGAGAGGCTAGCGCGGTCGGGCCGCGCTGTAAAGAGGGGGGGGGTTCGCGGTGATGTACCCAAGTTTGTGTCAGGAAAGGAAAGGGGATACCCCTTAGGTT